>NZ_LCTH01000021.1:0-7498 GCF_001008275.1 Haemophilus haemolyticus | reverse complement strand
ATACTGTTGTATTGAACAGTATGGCTTTTTTATTTAAACTTTATGCCATGGAATAATCAAAAGATTTTTTAGCATATTGCTAAAAACGAGAAACCCCGTCTCGTATTCCAAAGATCGGGGCTTATCAGGAGTAAGTAAAATGAAAAAAATGCTCTTTTTCATTTTCTTGATTATCTGTTGTTTAGTTAGCTGTTCAGGCACAGTTATCTAAGATAATCGCTACGGGGACGATGTCGGAGTTGTCCCCAATGCCTCCAATCTTAAAGAATTCTTTCCTTGATTGCAAGCGTGATTACTAATTTTTAACCTTTCGCCATAAATCTTTACTATAAATGGTTCCAACAGAATTTACTTGCGCGCCCATTATACTTGGCGCGAGATAAACTGGCGTACTATATTGAAAAATGGGTAACACTAAATATTCTTGTTGAACTATCCCTTTTAATTTCGCGTAATTTTCTAACCGCACTTTTTCGGATGTCGTCGTCATTGCACTTTCAAATAAACGATCAAATTCTGCATTTTTATAGCCATTTTTGTTATCAGGGCTTTTTGAATAGAACAAATTTAAGAAAGCGACAGGATCATTAAAATCAGCACACCAGCCAGAACGAATTAATTGAAAATCGCCTTTTGTGCGAGCCGTTTGCAATTCTTGCCAACTCATCCCTTGATTTTCAACTCGTAATAAATCTGATTGAGATAATTGGCGATTTAATCTCGTTGCAATGGTTTGATTCAGAGACGAATCATCATAACGAATACGCAATTTCAATGGATGAGTTTCACTAATTTGATTTTGGGAAAGAAGCTGTTCTGCAACAACAGGCTCCCAAACAGATTCTTGCTCACCTAGCATAGATTTTGGCAAAAAAGTATTGCTAGGATGAAGATGAGCAATATCTGCAACCAAATTCTTGGTAGAAATCATCGAAACAATCGCTTTTCTTACCGCACTTTTTTGTAACACAGGATCGGAAAGATTAAACTCATAGAAGTAAGTACAAAGTTGCGGATAATCTTGGATATTCTGATCGACTTTTTTCGGATTCATTACAACATCAAAATCAGACAAATCTGCATCTGCTGTAATTTTTTGATACTTCACTTGCTGAAATATCACCTTTTCTTTTGCCCAATAATAAGGATTGGCTGTTAAAATATACTGATTTTCAGCCTGACTTTGTAATTGATAGGCGCCATTGCTGATAAACGTTTCAGTCGATTTCGTATAACGAGGCAAAAGGCTGACGTGCGCCAGCATAGAAGGTAAATATGGCGATGCTTTATCTAACTCAATGCGTAAAGTGCGGTCATTTTCGGCGAATAATCCAAGCGATTCCACAGCTTGCGTTTTTTCCAATACTGCCTTCGCATTTTTCAGATTCATAAAAGCCAAATAATTTTTAAGTGGGCTTTCAGATTGAGAAAGTGTTTGCCAAGATTGTACAAAATCTGATGCAGTGATAGGCTCGCCATTTGACCATTTAGCATTTTCACGCAAAGTGAAAATCCAAGTTTTATTGTCTTCGGTTTGCCAATTTTCTGCTACAGCTGGAACAAGATTACCTTGCACATCATAAGCTGTTAATCCTTCAAAAAGATCGCGTAATAATTGAGTTTGTTCTTCGTTTTGTGCTTGCCAAGGTTGCAAAGTCAAATCGCCATAAACACCACGTTTTAATTCAACTCGGTTAGATTCTAATTGAGTATTTTTTGGTACCTCAACTTGTGGCGAAATAGGCTTAGGATTATCCAATTTATCACAAGCCACCATCGTAAAAATAATAGAAAAAATAACCGCACTTCGTTGGCACAACGCGAACAAATTATTCATTTTCGGTTTTAACCCAAAATAAGAAGAACCAAAACTTAATGCAAATCAACGCAACAATAACACTACGACCTATTACACTTGGCGTGAAATAAAAACCAATTAGTAGCATTGTGGTAACAAAAGTCAAAATACAAATTTTGGTATTTTTCTTTAATGACCGATTTTCATTAAAGGACTTGAGATGTTTTTGGTAAATACTTGTGCCTAAAAACCATTGTTCTAAGCGTTTTGAACCTTTTGCAAAGAAAAATAAAGTAAGTAATAAAAAAGGCGTGGTCGGTAAAATAGGAAGGAAAATTCCAATAATGCCAAGTGCAAGAGAAAGAAAACCTAAAATAATGTAAATAAACTTCATAATGTTCCTAATAAAAAGAAAATGCGAACCATTATTACCGATTTTTTAGATTTTTCAACCTTGATATTATAGAATTTGCCGTCACATAAAAAGTAGTTTTCAAAAAAGGAACATTTATGTCTATGTCAAATCCATTACTTAACATTCAAGGCTTACCACCATTTTCACAAATCAAGCCAGAACATATTCAACCAGCTGTTGAAAAATTAATTCAAGATTGTCGCAATACTATAGAACAAGTGTTAAAACAACAGCACTTTACTTGGGAAAATTTCATTTTGCCTTTAACGGAAACTAATGATCGCTTAAACCGTGCTTGGTCGCCCGTTTCTCATCTCAATTCAGTAAAAAACAGTGTTGAATTACGTGAAGCCTATCAAACGTGCTTACCGTTGCTTTCTGAATACAGTACTTGGGTTGGTCAGCATAAAGGGCTTTATAATGCTTATTTAGAGTTAAAAAACAGTGCTGAATTTACAGATTATTCTATTGCGCAAAAGAAAGCCATTGAAAATTCACTGCGTGATTTTGAACTTTCAGGCATTGGGCTTTCCGAAGAGAAACAACAACGTTATGGCGAAATTGTGGCTCGCTTATCGGAATTAAATTCACAATTCAGCAATAATGTATTAGATGCCACAATGGGTTGGGAAAAACTCATTGAAAACGAAGCAGAACTTGCTGGCTTACCCGAATCCGCACTACAAGCTGCACAACAATCTGCCGAAAGTAAAGGATTAAAGGGCTATCGTTTTACGTTAGAAATCCCAAGTTATTTGCCTGTGATGACTTACTGTGAAAATCGTGCATTGCGTGAAGAAATGTACCGTGCTTATGCAACACGCGCCTCTGAACAAGGTCCTAATGCTGGCAAATGGGACAACAGTAAAGTTATGGAAGAAATTCTTACATTACGAGTGGAATTGGCGAAATTACTCGGTTTTAATACTTACACCGAACTTTCACTTGCCACAAAAATGGCAGAAAACCCACAACAAGTGCTTGATTTCTTAGATCATCTTGCCGAACGAGCCAAACCACAAGGCGAAAAAGAACTGCAAGAATTGAGAGATTACTGCGAAAAAGAATTTGGTGTCACTGAACTTGCGCCTTGGGATATTGGTTTTTACAGCGAAAAACAAAAACAACATTTATACGCCATTAATGATGAAGAACTGCGCTCATATTTCCCTGAAAATCGCGTAATTTCAGGTTTATTTGAATTGATTAAACGCATTTTCAATATTCGTGCAGTTGAACGCAAAGGCGTGGATACTTGGCATAAAGATGTGCGCTTCTTTGATTTAATTGATGAAAACGATCAAGTCCGTGGCAGTTTCTATCTTGATTTATATGCACGCGAACACAAACGTGGCGGTGCTTGGATGGATGATTGTATCGGGCGCAAGCGTAAACTGGATGGCAGCATTCAAACTCCTGTGGCTTATTTAACTTGCAACTTCAATGCGCCTATCGGCAATAAGCCAGCGTTATTTACGCACGATGAAGTCACCACGATATTCCACGAATTTGGTCATGGTATTCATCATATGCTCACGCAAATTGATGTCTCCGATGTGGCGGGTATTAACGGTGTGCCTTGGGATGCCGTGGAATTACCAAGTCAATTTATGGAAAACTGGTGCTGGGAAGAAGAGGCTTTGGCGTTTATTTCAGGACATTACGAAACGGGCGAGCCGTTGCCAAAAGAAAAACTCACGCAATTATTAAAAGCGAAAAATTTCCAAGCTGCAATGTTTATCTTACGTCAGCTTGAATTCGGGATTTTTGATTTCCGTTTACATCACACCTTTGATGTGGAAAAAACCAATCAAATTTTAGAGACACTTAAATCAGTGAAATCACAAGTTGCCGTCATAAAAGGTGTGGATTGGGCAAGAACCCCGCACAGCTTCAGCCATATTTTTGCAGGAGGATACGCCGCAGGGTATTACAGCTATTTATGGGCAGAAGTGCTATCAGCTGATGCCTATTCACGCTTTGAAGAAGAAGGTATTTTCAACCCAATCACCGGCAAATCATTCTTAGATGAAATTCTAACGCGTGGTGGCTTAGAAGAACCAATGGAACTCTTCAAACGCTTCCGTGGCCGTGAACCGCAATTGGATGCCCTATTAAGACACAAAGGAATATTAAATAGATAATTAAAATAAAAACAGAATACCCAGCAAATGCTGGGTTCTTTTTTAACATATCAGTATTAATTTTAAATAAATCAACTTATGCCAAATTCTCTAGTTATTTATCATCAGTATGACAAAATTTAGCTAAGTCTTCTACATTTTCTAACCAGTGATTCCCTATTTCATCAATCAATTCTCCACAATTAAAAATATCAGAATTTTTAGCCGCACTTTCTAAAGTATCCGCTAATTGACGTAAATGATTTAACCCTACCGATGCCGCTGCGCCTTTAATTTTATGGGCGGTATCTTCTGTTTCTTTCATCTTATCTTTTGATAATTGAGTAAGATAATTTGGCATAGTTTGTTTGAATAAAGATAAATTTTCTAAAATTTGGGATTTTCCAAGCGTTTCAATCAGCGCTAAATCAAACTGTTCTGAAAGCTCATTATCATCATTCATTTCCATAATAGATTCGCTTTCATCTGCAAAAAATTGCTGCAGACAATGGTGTAAATCCTTAATTGAAATGGGTTTGCGTAATACGCCATCCATTCCCATTTCTAAATATTCTTGCTCGCTTTGCATCACATTGGCAGTAAAAGCAATCATTGGCGGTAAAAAATCATAAATACCGTTCTCGTAGTTCTCTCGCAAATATTGGGCGATGTCAAAACCACTCATATCTGGTAATTTAATATCTAGCAATAAAATGTCGTAAACATTTTTCTCAAATAAGGTGATCGCCTGCTTGCCATTTGTCGCAACATCAACATGGTGCCCAAGTTTTTCTAAAATAGTTTTCGCAACCATTATATTGAGGTCAACATCCTCCACTAAAAGAATGGTCAAAGATGGAATATTTTTCTTAACGGATTCTTTTTCAGAAATTTCTTGAGCATGGAGAGTAAGATGGAAAGTTGCGCCTTTTCCTCGTTCACTTTCAACCGTTAAATCCCCTTCCATTAACTGAGCGAGATTTTTAGAAATAGCCAACCCAATTCCACTACCCGCACTTTGCTGACGACTTTCTTTCACTTGATAATACATTTCAAAAATATGTTTTTGTTCCTCAGGCGAAATTCCCATTCCAGTATCTTTCACAATAAAATGGTAACAATCCTGGTTTCTCATGATTTTAAGAATAATATTTCCCTGATCTGTAAACTTCACCGCATTACTAATTAAGTTCCACAAAATTTGGCTCAAGCGAACACGATCAAGATTCAACCAATTAGGCAAATTAGCCTCAAGCTCTAAAGAAAAAATAAGATTTTTTTGTTTGGCGAGGAAACTAGCAAAATTATAAATATCATTTAATAAGGCGGGGAAATCTGTTGGCTGGCGATTTAATTCAATTCGGCTAGCATCAATTTTTTCCAAATCAATAATATCGCTAAAAATATAGCCTAAACTGACCGCACTTATGTTGATAGTTTTTAAATAATTACGCTGACGATCGTCTAATTCATCATCAAGTAAAATCTGGCTAAGCCCCACAATTCCATTCAATGGTGTGCGCAATTCATGGCTTATCGTGGCAAGTAAGGTACTTTTATCACGGCTATTTTTTTCTAACTTTTCCAATGCTTGGGATAATTTTTTCTGAGCGGCAATTCGTTCGGCGACCTCATTTTCCAACCGATTAACCGAGCTAGAAAGATCAATGCGAGAATGTTCAAGTTTTTCGACCAATAAAGTGAAAAAATAAATAACAAAAGGCGCAGTGAGTAAGCCAAAAGTTACCGAACGAAAAATATCTACCCAAGAGATCTGATGAACAATAAATAGACTAAATAAAATCTGAGTACAAAGGGCTAAAACCGCAAGAATCATCACGCCTAAAAGAGAAAAACGAAGTCGCCCAAGACGAATAACCCAATCCACATAACTCTGAGCAAAATATTTGAAATTTTTCATCAAATCTCCTAAAACATTATTATCGTTATAAAAAAACTGTGCATACAGACTTTATTATATCCATAAAGTAAAAGAGATTGTTATTACTATGTGTGCGTAAGAAATGAAAAACTTAGTCTTTATTAATTATCTGTTTAACTAAAATTTGTAATTCAGGAATAACTTGTTCTTCAAACCAAAGATTCTTTGTTATCCAAAGCTGATTGCGAGGGGAAGGATGCACGAGAGGCATAAAGTGCGGTAAGAATTGACGATAATTTTTAACAGTGTTAGTTACATTATCTTTATTTTCAGGTAAATAATATTTCTGAGCATATTGCCCAATAAGAATTGTTAACTGGATATTAGGGAGATGTTCTAAAATCATCGGATGCCATTTTTCGGCGAAACCTTGACGAGGTGGTAAGTCACCCGATTTACCTTTTCCAGGATAATAGAAATCCATAGGAAGAACCGCAAACATCCCAGAATTATAAAAATAATCGTAATCCACACCTAGCCAATCACGCAGACGATCACCGCTTTTATCATTCCAATATAAACGAGTTTGTTCAGCTTTTACCCCCGGAGCTTGACCAACAATATTAATTCGAGCTGTTTTAGGCGCTGAAAATAAAGGAAAAATGCCACGTTCTGTAAAATCTTTATTTTGAGGGTCAGCGATAATACTTGAAGTTATTTCATCTAAAATTTTAAGCATAATGGATGAGATTAGAAATGAGTATATAAAGTCTATTTGAAAAATATGAAAAATCAAAACGGTAAATGATATAAATAGACATATATATTGAAAATTAAAATCAGACTCTTATTTCTTTAAATAATGAGTAAATTCCCAAAAAGCAAAAACCCCATATCTTTCGACACGGGGCTATTCTGTTTTTACTTAATTTAGATATGTATTTGGTAACCTGGCGGTGCCCTACTCTCACATGGGGATGCCCCACACTACCATCGGCATTACAGCGTTTCACTTCTGAGTTCGGTATGGTGTCAGGTGGTTCCACCGCACTATCGCCGCCAGGATAATTCTTTGATAACTCGTCTTTATCTTTTATCTTTCGCTACTCAGCACCTACTCTGCCTTTCACTCGTTCTTATTGGCTACAAGCTGAACGTTTAGTTAATTTCTTTTTCTTTCACTCTGTTTTCCAAAAACACTTGAGCGTTGTATAGTTAAGCCTCTCGGGCAATTAGTACAGGTTAGCTCAATGACTCACATCACTTACACACCCTGCCTA
>NZ_LCTH01000020.1:0-12138 GCF_001008275.1 Haemophilus haemolyticus | reverse complement strand
GCTAATGTTTCCTAAGAAGTGCGGTATAAAACAATCATGTTTTACACCGCTAGTTTACAAAAATTATTTTTTACGCGCTTCAATTACTGCAGCTGCAACACTTGTTGGAGCTTCAGCATATTTTAACGGTTCCATTGAGTATGATGCACGACCTTGAGTTTGTGAACGTAAGTCTGTTGCATAACCGAACATCTCAGAAAGTGGAACTTCTGCATCGATTTTAACAACGAATTCGTTCGCTTCTTGACCGTTAACCATAGCACGACGACGGCTTAAGTCACCAATTACATCACCAACATATTCAGGTGGAGTTTCAACTTCAACTTTCATAATTGGCTCAAGTAATACTGGGTTTGCTTTTGCGAATGCTGCTTTAAATGCTAAAGATGCAGCAAGTTTAAACGCTAACTCAGATGAGTCTACATCATGGTATGAACCGAAGTGTAAACGTACACCAAGATCAACTACAGGGTAACCCGCTAATGGACCAGATTTAAGCTGTTCTTGGATACCTTTATCAACCGCAGGAATGTATTCACCAGGAATTACACCACCTTTGATTTCGTTCACGAACTCGTAACCCGGACCTTCTGGATCTAATGGATATAAGTCGATAACAACGTGACCATATTGACCGCGACCACCAGATTGTTTCGCATGTTTACCTTCCACATCATTAACTCGAGTACGGATAGTTTCACGGTAAGATACTTGTGGTTTACCAATGTTAGCTTCCACTTTGAACTCACGTTTCATACGGTCAACGATGATATCTAAGTGTAATTCACCCATACCAGAAATGATGGTTTCACCAGATTCTTCATCAGTGTGAACGCGGAATGAAGGGTCTTCTTGTGCTAAACGACCTAATGCTAAGCCCATTTTTTCTTGGTCAGCTTTAGTTTTTGGTTCTACCGCAACAGAGATTACTGGCTCTGGGAATTCCATACGCTCAAGGATGATTGGTGCTTCAATTGCACATAATGTATCACCAGTAGTTACATCTTTTAAGCCGATAGCAGCCGCGATGTCACCTGCGCGAACTTCTTTAATTTCTTCACGTTTGTTAGCGTGCATCTGTACGATACGACCAAAACGTTCACGTTTTTGACGTACAGAGTTTAATACTGTATCACCAGAATTAATTACACCTGAGTACACACGGAAGAAGGTTAAGTTACCTACGAATGGGTCAGTTGCAATTTTGAATGCTAATGAAGAGAATGGCTCTTCATCACTTGCATGACGTTCGCCTTCAGTTTCATCTGGATTGATACCTTTAATAGCAGGAATATCAGTTGGTGCTGGTAAGTATTCAACAACTGCGTCAAGCATTGCTTGAACACCTTTGTTTTTGAACGCAGAACCACAAGTTACTAAGATGATTTCGTTTGCTAATACGCGCTGACGTAATGCTGACTTAATTTCTTCTTCAGTTAAGTCTTCGCCACCTAAGTATTTTTCCATTAATTCTTCTGATGCTTCAGCTGCCGCTTCAACAAGGTTTTGACGCCATTCTTCACAGTCTGCTTGCATATTTGCAGGCACATCTTCATAAGTGAAAGTCATACCTTGGTCTGCTTCATTCCAGTTGATCGCTTTCATTTTGATTAGGTCAACTACACCTGTGAAGTTTTCTTCTGCACCAATTGGAAGTTGAAGAGGAACTGCGTTAGCACCTAAACGAGTTTTCAATTGCTCAACTACGCGTAAGAAATTTGCACCAGTACGGTCCATCTTGTTTACGAACGCAATACGTGGCACTTGATATTTGTTAGCTTGACGCCATACAGTTTCAGATTGTGGTTGAACACCACCAACCGCACAGTAAACCATTACCGCACCATCAAGAACACGCATAGAACGTTCTACTTCAACAGTAAAGTCTACGTGTCCTGGAGTATCGATAACGTTGATGCGGTGTTGTTGGAACTGTTGTGACATACCAGACCAGAATGCAGTTGTTGCCGCAGAGGTAATGGTAATACCACGCTCTTGTTCTTGTTCCATCCAGTCCATCGTTGCTGCACCATCGTGCACTTCACCGATTTTGTGGCTAACACCAGTATAGAATAAGATACGCTCAGTAGTAGTGGTTTTACCCGCATCAATATGCGCACTGATACCGATATTACGATATCTTTCAATAGGGGTTGTACGAGCCATTATTATAACCTTGTTTATTTAATATCAGTTTATATAAGGGTAAGGCTTCATCAATGATGAAGCCCTTTAAATTCAAAAACTTATTACCAACGGTAGTGAGCAAATGCTTTGTTAGCTTCAGCCATACGGTGAACGTCTTCACGTTTTTTCACTGCTGCACCTTTATTATCTGAAGCATCAGATAATTCGTTTGCAAGGCGTAAAGCCATTGATTTATCACCACGTTTACGTGCTGCTTCAACGATCCAACGCATACCTAATGCGTTACGACGTACAGGGCGCACTTCAACTGGTACTTGGTAAGTAGAACCACCAACACGACGAGATTTAACCTCAACAGTTGGACGTACGTTTTCAAGTGCAACTTCAAACGCTTCTAAAGGCTCTTTACCTGTGCGTTGTGCTAAAGTTTCTAAAGCGCCATAAACGATTGATTCAGCAACGGATTTTTTACCGTCTACCATGATTACATTAATAAATTTTGCAAGTAATTCTGAACCGAACTTCGGATCTGGAAGAATCTTGCGTGCTTCAACACTACGACGACGTGGCATTGCGAATTTCTCCGTATTTTAATCTTCAGGATATCCAAAACCCATCAGCAATATTTCTCTTTGAGAAAATTTGCAGCGCAAAGCGCTTTTTGACTGGAGTTTATGGTTTAAATTGTTTTGCTAATTTAGACGTTTGGCCTTACTTAACGGAGAACCATTAAGCTTTAGGGCGTTTAACGCCGTATTTAGAACGACCTTGTTTACGATCTTTAACGCCTGCGCAGTCTAATGCACCGCGTACTGTGTGGTAACGCACACCCGGTAAGTCTTTAACACGACCACCACGGATTAATACAACACTGTGCTCTTGAAGGTTGTGACCTTCACCACCGATATAAGAAGTTACTTCAAAACCGTTAGTTAAGCGGATACGACATACTTTACGTAACGCTGAGTTTGGTTTTTTAGGAGTTGTAGTATATACACGAGTACATACACCACGTTTCTGCGGGCAAGCCTCTAATGCAGGAACGTTGCTTTTTACAACCTTTTTCACACGCGGTTTGCGTACTAGCTGGTTGATAGTTGCCATTAAAAAAGCTCCAGTTTATTTAAATGTTATTCAATAATAGAATGTTGTTCAAAAAATCTACTTCCATACAGAAATAGACGGCGAATTTTAATCGTTCTGAGGTTTGTTGTCAATAATTAAACAGCGCCAAAGATCCGTGAAAGGATATTTAGTTGTGTACAAAAAACGCTTCCAAAATTCACCGCACTTTTTCATTCAAAATGCCAAACCAATTGCCCCAGCGAAATGACAGTTTTATAATTTCTACTTAATTAGTATTAAATTACAATCATTATGTTACGCTCGCTCAAATTTCACTTACGCTATTTCTTCCATAAAAAGCTACGCCAAACACACAGAATTTCCCACAAAAGTTTAGAATTTATCTGCCTAATTATAGGTGCAACATTCGTCTCACTCTTTTCATTTGGCTTTGCGAAATTATCTGATCTTGGCCTAGAATTAAACGCTCATTGGTCATCTCAATATCCTATTGCAGTTTGGTTTGTGTTACCCCTAGGCATGGCTTGCCTGACTTGGTTTACGAAAAAATATACTCCCTATGTAGGAGGAAGCGGTATTCCGCAAGTCATTGCATCAATTAATCTTCCTCATAGTAGCTATAAAACCAAATTAGTTGAATTCAGCCAAACTATTTGGAAAATTCCTCTTACCTTTTTGGCTATGCTTATCGGTGCATCAGTTGGGCGTGAAGGTCCATCAGTACAAGTTGGCGCAGCTGTCATGCTTGCGTGGGGAAATTATTGTAGAAAACATAATTTAGCGTTTAGAGGATTAAGCACCAATGAATTACTTGCAACAGGTGCAGCAGGTGGGCTTGCTGCTGCCTTTAATGCACCTTTAGCTGGGATGATATTTGCGATTGAAGAACTTGGACGTGGAGTAATGTTACGTTGGGAACGACGCGTATTGATGGGAGTATTAGCTGCTGGTTTTATTCTTGTCGCGATTCAAGGAAACAGCCCTTATTTTCCAAGTTATCAAGGGGCAACATCTGTTTCTTATCTCTATCTTTGGCTCGCAATTTGTGGGGTGGTTTGTGGCATTCTAGGTGGCATATTTGGACGACTATTAGCAAAAGGTATCGTAGGATTATCACCTGAAAAATGGCGTGGCTGGGTTCGCCAACATCCTATTTATATTGCTTTATTATTGGGTTTAGTACTTGCCGCTCTCGGCAGTTACACTCACGGACAAACTTATGGTACTGGCTATGAGGTTGTTGCACACGCTTTAGAAGGGCAAGCCATAGATCCTGAAATTGGCATCCTTAAACTTTTAGCAACGGTGGCCACTTATTGGAATGGTATTGCTGGTGGTATCTTTACCCCATCACTAACAACAGGCGCAGGCATTGGCGCAATGCTTTGGGATCTCAGTAGCGGTATGGTCGATCAACGTTTTTTAGTGATTTTATGTATGGCGGCGTTTTTAGCTGGTGGCACACAATCACCAGTTACAGCCAGTGTTGTTGTAATGGAAATGACGGGCGCACAACCCGTTCTCATTTGGCTCTTGATTTCCAGCATTATTGCATCCATAATCTCGCGCCAATTTAGCCCAAAACCATTTTACCACTTTGCTGCAGGCCGTTTTCGCCAGCAAATGCAAGCTCGCCAAGCCGAAGAATTACGCAGCAAAACCGAACAAGAGAAATAAAAATGCCTCAAAATCTACCGCACTTTTACCGCGGCCGTTTTTCTGTTGCGCCAATGTTAGATTGGACAACACGCCATTGTCGTTATTTTCATCGACAATTTTCAAAGCATGCGTTACTTTACACTGAAATGGTCACAGCGCCTGCAATTATTCATGCAAAATACGATCACTTGGATTTTGATTTACAAGAAAATCCCGTTGCGTTACAGCTGGGAGGAAGCGATCCTGAACAACTCAAATATTGTGCAAAACTTGCTGAGGAACGAGGCTATCATGAAATTAATCTCAATGTAGGATGCCCTTCTGATCGCGTACAAAATGGAATGTTTGGCGCTTGCTTAATGGCGAAAGCAGATTTGGTAGCAGACTGTGTAGAACAAATGCAAAGTGCGGTCAAAATTCCAGTCACTGTGAAAACACGTATTGGCATTGATGAATTAGACAGATATGAATTTTTATGTGATTTTATTGAAAAGGTTCAAGGAAAAGGTTGTCAAGAGTTTATTATCCACGCACGAAAAGCATGGCTTTCTGGGTTAAGCCCTAAAGAAAATCGAGAAATTCCGCCATTAGATTATGCTCGGGTGTATCAACTAAAACGTGATTTTCCCCATCTAACTATCGCAATTAATGGCGGTATAAAAACCATTGAAGAAATGAAGCAACATTTGCAATATGTGGACGGCGTGATGGTTGGGCGAGAGGCCTATCAAAATCCAAGTTTACTTGGGCAAATTGACCAAGCCTTATTTGATCCTAAAGCACCAATTGTTACCGCTCATGAAGCGGTACAGTCAATGCTTCCTTATATTGAACAACAACTTAGCCAAGGCATACACCTTAATCATATCGTCCGTCATATGTTAGGCGCATTCCAAAATTGCAAAGGTGCTCGTCAATGGCGACGCTATTTAAGCGAAAATGCGTTTAAACAAGGTGCGGGAGTTGAAGTAGTTGAAACCGCCTTAAGCTTTGTAGAAAACGAAACCTAAAAAATAAAATAAGCCGCAAAAGTGCGGCTTATTTTTCAGCTGTTTTTCTTACGCAATACGCATTTGAAAAATCACCAATTCAGCTTGGCAGCAGAAAGTAAAATCTGCCTTTAATAAATAGCCATCATCCACTTTTTTAATTTCAGATTGGATTTCACAAGGTTCACTTTCTACATCACGCGCTTTCTGAGTAAAAAATGCGAGCGCTTCTTGCGCTTGTTCTTCATTGTCATAAATATATTCAATAACCTGACTACAATCATGATTATCGAAAAGTGATTTCATATCAAATGTGTTACAACCTACACATTCAATCGGTTTTTCAGTTTGAATTGCCATAATATTATCCCTTTTATTCTGTTATTTTGCAGCAACAAAACCTACTGCATCATACACTTTCGCCAAGGTTTCTTGTGCTTTTGCACGAGCTTTTTCCGCACCTTGTCGTAAGATATTATCTAATAAAGCTTCATCATTACGATATTGATGGAAACGTTCTTGTAAACCAGTAAGTAGGGTTGAGACCTCATCCGCTACAGCTGTTTTTAAATGTCCGTACATTTTACCTTCAAATTCTTTTTCAAGATCAGCTATTGGCTTATCTGTAACCGCAGAAAGAATATCTAAAAGGTTGGATACCCCCGCTTTATTTTGCACATCATAACGAACAACAGGTGGCTCATCTGAATCTGTTACGGCACGTTTAATTTTCTTCGCCACAGATTTTGGATCTTCCAAAAGTGTCACTACATTGTTGCGGTTATCATCTGATTTTGACATTTTCTTTTCGGGATCTTGCAATGACATAATACGCGCACCTGCTTTTCCAATGAAAATTTCAGGAATGGTGAAAATATTTCCATAGAGCGCATTAAAGCGGTTTGCAATATCACGCGTAATTTCTAAGTGTTGTTTTTGGTCATCGCCAACAGGCACGCTTTTTGCTTGATAAAGTAAAATATCCGCCGCCATTAACACAGGATAATCAAACAAACCCACGTTAATATTTTCTGCATAACGCGCTGATTTATCTTTGAATTGGGTCATTCGGCTCATTTCACCGAAATAGGTGTAGCAGTTTAACACCCAGCTTAATTGCGTGTGTTCTGGAACATGAGATTGAACAAAAATAGTACTTTTATTTGGATCAATTCCACATGCCAAATAAAGTGCAAGCACATCAAGCGTTGCTTTGCGAAGGGCAACAGGATCTTGACGCACAGTGATCGCATGTAAATCAACTACGCAGAAAATACATTCATAATCTTCTTGCATTTTCACCCAGTTGCGCAACGCGCCCAAATAATTTCCGATAGTTAATTCACCAGAAGGCTGCACGCCACTAAAAACAATTGGTTTTGCCATAATCAATCCTTAATACCTTAAAACTGTTCGCACATCATACCAGAAACTCTAGGCTTTTTTAATGTTCGAGTTCAAAAGCTAGGTTAAAAATGCTATATTTAACGAAAACGTTTTCCTAATATTTTCTAATGAAAAACTACCACGATATTGTTCTTGCCCTTGCTGGAGTGTGCCAATCAGCAAAATTGGTTCATCAACTTGCAACAGAAAGCCGAGCAGATTCGGATACATTTTTAACCGCACTTAATAGCCTTTTCATTACCCAACCACAACGAATCGAAGATGTTTTTGGTGGAGAAGTTCGTCATTTAAAATTAGGTCTAGAAACCTTAATTCATCAGCTCAATGCACAAGGCGATCAAAATTTAACTCGCTATTGGTTAAGCCTTTTGGCGTTAGAAGGAAAATTATCGAAAAATCCCGATGCCAAACAAACATTGGGAAATCGAATTTCTCGCCTAAAAGAACAAGAAATTCATTACGCTCGCGATAGTGAAACAATGCTATCTATAATGGCGAATATTTACAGCGACGTTATTAGCCCATTGGGCAAAAAAATTCACATCCTAGGCTCACCTGATTATTTGCGACAAGAACTCGTGCAAAATAAAATTCGTGCAGTTTTACTTGCAGGCATTCGCTCTGCCGTGCTGTGGAAACAAATGGGCGGAACAAAATGGCAAATTTTATTTTTCCGCAGAAAATTACTTGCCACCGCAAAACAGATTTATTCTTCTATTTATTAATACAATTCTGGAGCAAACATTTATGCAACTCTCTACACTGACCGCACTTTCCCCTCTTGATGGTCGTTATCAAGATAAAGTAACTCCATTACGCGCTATTTTTAGCGAATTCGGGTTAATGAAATTCCGTGTAGCTGTGGAAGTTCGTTGGTTACAAAAATTAGCTTCAACGGCAGAAATTACCGAAGTACCGCCATTTTCTACGCAAGCAAATGCTTTTTTAGATGGAATTGTGACTAATTTTAACGAGACAGATGCTGCGCGTATTAAAGAAATTGAGCGTACAACCAATCACGATGTGAAAGCCGTTGAGTATTTTCTGAAAGAGAAAATTCAAAATGAAGTGGAACTAGCAAACGTTTCCGAATTTATTCACTTCGCTTGCACCTCAGAAGACATTAACAACCTCTCTCACGCATTAATGTTAAGCACCGCTCGTGATGAAGTGATTTTACCAGAATGGCAAAAACTGATTGATGAAATCACCCGTCTTGCAGAAGAATATAAAACGATTCCATTACTTTCTCGCACACATGGCCAACCAGCTTCACCAAGCACCGTGGGCAAAGAAATGGCGAATGTCGTTTACCGTCTAAAACGTCAATTTAAACAACTCCAAAACGCGGAAATCTTAGGTAAAATCAATGGCGCGGTAGGTAACTACAATGCACATTTATCGGCATATCCTAATATTGATTGGCATAAATTCAGCGAAGAATTTGTCACTTCATTAGGTATTCAATGGAATCCTTATACCACGCAAATTGAGCCGCACGATTACATCGCTGAATTTTTTGATGCTGTAGTTCGCTTTAATACCATTATCATTGATTTTGATCGGGATTTATGGGGATACATTGCATTAAATCACTTTAAACAACGAACTATTGCAGGCGAAATTGGTTCTTCTACCATGCCACATAAAGTCAATCCAATTGATTTTGAAAACTCAGAGGGCAATCTAGGATTAGCCAATGCAGTGATGACCCATTTAGGTCAAAAATTACCAATTTCTCGCTGGCAGCGTGACTTAACGGATTCAACCGTATTGCGTAATTTAGGCGTAGGATTAGGTTATTGTTTGATCGCTTATGCTTCAACACGCAAAGGCATTAGTAAACTTGAAGTAAATCAACCGCACTTATTAGAAGAACTCAATCAAAACTGGGAAGTTTTGGCTGAACCAATTCAAACCCTAATGCGCCGCTATGGAATAGAAAAACCTTACGAAAAATTAAAAGAATTAACGCGAGGTAAACGAGTGACAGAACAGGCTATGCTTGAATTTATTGATAAGTTGGCTATTCCACAAGAAGAAAAATTACGTTTACAAAAATTAACACCCGCTACTTATATTGGGGCTTCAGTAGAATTAGTAGAGAAACTATCATAGGAATTTGGCTCTTTTTCCAACAATATTCTTTACAAGAACATAGCTTTTCTCTATAATCTCGCGCCTGTGTTAGTCAATCTAACAAATTTCTGGTTGGTGCTTGACCTATTCAAGCCCTATCCAAGACCGTAGGGGAGTAATCTTAATTATCCTACGTAGATGGTGAACAGAATAAGAATTTTTCTTGCTTCTGGGCGCCGAAGTCATCCTAGTCTTAGGATTAGGTAAATTAATTCCGAGTAATCGGAGTGTATTCAGGAGCTAAAAGCCAATGGCATTAAATCTTCAAGACAAACAAGCAATTGTTGCTGAAGTAAATGAAGCAGCCAAAGGTGCACTTTCAGCAGTAATCGCGGATTCTCGTGGTGTAACTGTTGAAAAAATGACTGAATTACGTAAATCAGCACGTGAAGCTGGCGTTACAATGCGTGTAGTTCGTAATACTTTATTACGTCGCGCAGTTGAAGGCACAGATTACGAATGCTTAAAAGATACGTTTGTAGGTCCAACACTTATCGCGTTCTCTAACGAACACCCGGGCGCAGCTGCTCGTTTGTTCAAAGAGTTTGCTAAAGCAAACGATAAGTTTGAAATTAAAGGTGCAGCCTTTGAAGGTAAAATCCAAGATGTTGAATTCTTGGCAACATTACCAACTTACGAAGAAGCGATTGCACGTTTAATGGGCACAATGAAAGAAGCTGCAGCAGGCAAACTTGCTCGCACCTTCGCGGCATTACGCGACAAATTACAAGAAGCAGCTTAATCATTAAGTGTTTCTTACTTCATCTAACTTTATTTATTTTAGGAATTGATTGTTATGTCATTAACTAACGAACAAATTATTGAAGCGATTGCTTCAAAAACTGTAACTGAAATCGTTGAATTAATCGCAGCGATGGAAGAAAAATTCGGTGTTTCAGCAGCGGCAGCAGTAGCAGCAGCTCCAGCAGCAGGCGGTGCAGCGGCAGCAGAAGAAAAAACTGAATTCGACGTAATTCTTGCAGCAGCTGGTGCTAACAAAGTAGCAGTAATCAAAGCAGTACGTGGTGCAACTGGTTTAGGCTTAAAAGAAGCTAAAGATTTAGTTGAATCTGCTCCAGCAGCATTAAAAGAAGGTGTTTCTAAAGAAGAAGCTGAAGCACTTAAGAAAGAATTAGAAGAAGCTGGTGCACAAGTAGAAGTTAAATAATTTCTATTTTAACCACTTTAAAATTCAGAAAACCGATGGGAAACCGTCGGTTTTTTCCTATCTAAAAAGCCATCACTTCCTTAATTTAAAAACTTATCATCTTCTCCTTTCTACGATAAAATATCTCCCATTATTATTGATAAATAAAGAGAAAATCTATGACTACAAAAGCATTAAGTGCGGTAATTTTAGCAGCCGGAAAAGGAACGCGTATGTATTCCGATTTACCAAAAGTTCTACATACAATAGCTGGTAAACCAATGGTAAAACATGTAATTGATACTGCTCATCAATTAGGCGCAGAAAATATTCATTTAATCTATGGCCACGGTGGGGACTTAATGCGTACCCATCTTGCAAATGAACAAGTAAATTGGGTATTACAAACAGAACAACTTGGCACAGCACATGCAGTCCAACAAGCGGCACCGTTCTTTAAAGATAATGAAAATATTGTTGTACTTTACGGCGATGCACCATTAATAACTAAAGAAACATTAGAAAAGTTAATTAAAGCAAAACCAGAAAATGGCATTGCATTGCTTACCGTAAATTTAGATAACCCAACAGGCTATGGACGAATTATTCGTCAAAATGGGAATGTTGTAGCAATTGTAGAACAAAAAGATGCAAATGCAGATCAACTAAATATTAAAGAAGTAAATACTGGCGTTATGGTATCTGATGGTGCAAGTTTCAAAAAATGGCTAGCTCGTGTAGGCAATAATAATGCTCAAGGCGAATATTACTTAACGGATCTTATTGCTCTCGCAAACCAAGATAATTGCCAAGTTGTTGCGGTACAAGCAACAGATGTCATGGAAGTTGAAGGTGCAAATAATCGCTTACAATTAGCCGCACTTGAACGTTATTTCCAAAATAAACAAGCCTCCAAATTATTACTTGAAGGCGTAATGATCTACGATCCCGCTCGCTTTGACCTGCGTGGAACATTAGAACATGGAAAAGATGTGGAAATCGACGTTAATGTTATTATCGAAGGTAGTGTTAAACTCGGCGATCGCGTAAAAATTGGTGCAGGTTGCGTATTGAAAAATGTTGTTATTGGCAATGATGTAGAAATAAAACCCTATTCAGTGCTAGAGGATTCTGTAGTGGAAGAAAAAGCCGCAATTGGTCCATTTTCTCGTTTACGCCCAGGTGCAGAACTCGCAGCTGAAACGCATGTCGGTAACTTTGTAGAAATTAAAAAATCTACCGTTGGTAGAGGGTCTAAAGTAAATCACCTAACCTATATTGGCGATTCAGAAATCGGCTCAAATTGTAATATTGGTGCGGGTGTCATCACCTGTAACTACGATGGCGCAAATAAATTTAAAACGATCATCGGTGATGATGTATTTGTTGGATCTGATACACAATTAGTTGCACCAGTGAAAGTCGCAAATGGCGCAACTATTGGTGCTGGGACAACAATTACACGTGATGTTGGAGAAAATGAATTAGTGATTACACGAGTTCCTCAACGCCATATTCAAGATTGGCAACGACCAACAAAGAAAAAATAAAATAGCATAAAAA
>NZ_LCTH01000019.1:0-2508 GCF_001008275.1 Haemophilus haemolyticus | reverse complement strand
GCGATTTTTTTTATTTTCCTTTTTTCACCCAATATTTGAACGGCGGTTTTTCCACTTCACTTTGCAGTAATGTGTGATCCATAAATTGACAGAAACTTGGAATATCTCTTGTTGTTGCAGGATCGTCAGCAATAATCAAAAGTATTTCTCCATCGTTAAGATGACGAATATTTTTACGAACAAGCATGACCGGTTCTGGACAACGTAATCCTAAAGTATCTAGGGTTTGTGTGACGGAAATTTCAGACATATTCTTTTTTCTTTTGAAAAACAGGTCCATATCATACCGCACTTACGCCAAAATTTCGACAAATCCCAGTCATCAGTGTTAGACTAGTGTCATTGAAATTACCTTGAAAAAATAAATGGCGGAATACCTCGTTCCTAAAAATGCGGTTATTTTTGAAGAAGAAATTAAGAAAAGCCGTTTTATTACTTATTTGCAGCACACCGAAGGTTTAGAAGACGCAAGAGCTTTTTGGGCAAAGATTAAACAAGAACATCCAAATGCTCGGCATCATTGTTGGGCTGCCGTAGCAGGCAAGCCAACAGATTCTCTACAACTTGGTTTTTCTGATGATGGCGAACCTGCTGGAACGGCAGGAAAGCCAATGTTGAGTGCATTGCAAGGTAGTCAATTAGGTGAAATCAGTGCAGTGGTGGTTCGCTATTATGGTGGTATTTTGCTTGGAACGGGTGGATTAGTTCGTGCTTACGGTAATGGCGTACAACAAGCGTTAAAGCTGATTGAAAGCGAAATTAAAGTTGAACGAACCCCTTTCAAACTGGATTGTGACTATGGTCAGCTAAGTTTGGTGCTACAACTTTGTGAAAAATATCAGGTTGAGATTTTATCTCAAGATTTTCAGGTAAATATTCATTTGATTTTAGGTATTAGTGAAAAAACAGTTGGTGTTTTTTCTTCAGAATTAACGGAAAAGTCTGCGGGCAGATTAGTCATCCAACTTTTAGAGACAGGCGAATAATAGTGCATATTTTATCGATTATCCGAATTATTGGTATTCTTGTGATGTGTTTTTCGGGCACAATGCTGATTCCAGCATTTGTCGCTCTAATTTATGGCGATGGTGGCGGTAAGGCATTTATGCAGGCTTTTATGTTGAGTTTGACGGCGGGCACATTGCTTTGGTGGCCATGCCATCACCATAAACAAGAATTACGATCCCGTGATGGTTTTTTGATCGTTGTAGCTTTTTGGTTTGTACTTGGAGGTTTGGCTACTTTGCCGCTTCTGTTGTTTGATGCGCCACACTTAACGGTGGCATCTGCTGTATTTGAGGCCTTTTCGGGCCTAACAACGACAGGTGCCACCGTGATGACTGGATTGGATAATTTACCAAAAGCAATTTTGTTCTACCGACAGTTTTTGCAATGGCTTGGTGGAATGGGGATCATTGTGTTAGCGATTGCGATCATTCCCCTTTTAGGCATTGGCGGAATGCAACTTTACCGTGCAGAAATGTCTGGTCCAATGAAGGAGCAAAAAATTCGCCCACGGATTACAGAAACCGCAAAAGTTTTGTGGATGATTTACCTTTCCTTAACCTTGTCATGCGCTTTAGCTTATTGGTTGGCAGGAATGAGTGTTTTTGATGCGATTACCCACAGTTTCTCTACTGTTTCCATTGGCGGTTTTTCAACGCATGATGCAAGTATCGGTTATTTCAATAGCCCATTGATTAACGGAATTACGGTTTTATTTTTATTAGTTTCTGCTTGTAACTTTGGTCTACATTTCCGAGCTTTTTCAACGATTGGACGTGAAAATTTCTTCAAAATTTATTTGCGTGATCCTGAATTTCGTTTTTTTATCAGTATCCAAGTTATTTTAGTAGTGGTTTGTACTTCAGTAATGTGGGGACACAGTTACTTTAAGACTTCATGGCAAGATTTTGAGCAGGTATTGTTTCAGGCCGTCTCTATTTCTACTACAACAGGTTACACTACGTCTGATTTTGCAGCTTGGCCCTCATTTGTGCCCGTATTGTTAATCTCTGCATCTTTTATGGGCGGTTGTGCAGGATCTGTTGGTGGTGGTTTAAGGGTTGCGCGTGTATTAGTACTTTACCTACAAGGGAAACGAGAGATCAAACGTGTGGTCCATCCTAATTTGGTTTATCCTATTAAATGGGGAAGAAATGTATTAGATGAAAGAGTGATAGGTAGTATTTGGGCATTCTTTTCGGCTTATATTTTAGTATTTTTAATTTGTTTACTTGGTGTCATTGCTTGTGGCGTTGAACCTTTCAATGCCTTTAATGCTGTGTTAGCGAGTATAAATAATTTAGGACCAGGATTAGGTGCTGTTAGCAGTAATATGATCGCCATTCCAGATAGTGCCAAATGGATTTTAACTATCGCAATGGTATGCGGCCGCTTAGAAATTTTCACGCTTTTAGCATTATTTACGCCCGCATTCTGGAGATCTTAGCTGAGGTTTAATTTTTAATAAATATTTCGAATTTTGACCGCACTTTTGAGGGATCC
>NZ_LCTH01000018.1:0-95227 GCF_001008275.1 Haemophilus haemolyticus | reverse complement strand
ATTTCATCAAAAAGTGCGGTTAGAATGCTCAAATTTTTATCGCTATAATTTCTTACGCAATGAAACTTCACCACCATTAAACATTTGGATTTTATTGCCACATAATACTTTTAGATAACCACGTTCATCTATGCCTTGTTCAATACCTGAAATAACACCTTGCTCAGTAAGCACATTTACTTCACTATTTGAAAACGCATTATATGATTTCCACGCTTGTTGAAATTCCGCATTAATACCATTTTTCTCAAAGATATTTAAACGTGCATACAAATGTTGAATGAGTCTTGGTAATAAGGTTTGTCGATCTATATCAGGATCAATTTCACATACTTCCGCATAAGGTTGACTAATTTCTGTTTGTTTTGCCAACAACACATTAATACCTACGCCAATCACTAAATTGAGCATACCATTTTTATGGTTAGCGATTTCAACCAAAATTCCGCCTAACTTTCTCCCATCAAACAAAATATCATTTGGCCATTTCACTTGCACATTTAGCACCTCGGCAATCGCCAAACCGATGACTAAACTTAAACCTTCAATTGATCTTTTAGGATCAAATGCCCAATAAAAACTAAACATTATTTGCCCGGCAAAAGGCGATAACCATTGGCGACCTCGCCGACCGCGTCCTGCTGTTTGATATTCAGCCACACAAAGATCACCTTTTTTTAAGGAAGGAATATTTTGTAATATCCATTCATTTGTAGAGGAAATAATCGGCTGATAATGGATACTATAAGGAAAAAGTGCGGTTGAAATTTGCTGAGGGTTTAATAAAGGAAGACTAGGCACTAAGCAATAATTTTGGCCATTAACGACAATTTCCAAGCCTAGCTCACGTAATTGTTTAATGTCCTCTTCAATATCCAGAGAAAACTTTTCCAATTCAAACCGCACTTTCGGCTGACAGTCAGCTAAATATGTCAATAAAGCGAAATTCATCATTTATTCCTTGTAGCAAACGGAACGAAAATCATAGCACAAATCCAAAAATTTCGTTTTCAAAATAAAGTGAAATCTGTATAATCCCGCCGCAATATTTTTTAACTTAGCGAGAATATTGCAATGTCATTACGCATTAAACAAGAAGCCCTTACTTTTGACGATGTTCTACTCGTCCCAGCTCACTCAACTGTGCTTCCAAATACAGCCAATCTTTCAACCAAACTCACTAAAGAAATTAATTTGAATATTCCTATGCTTTCAGCTGCAATGGATACCGTAACCGAAACCAAACTTGCGATCTCTTTAGCACAAGAAGGCGGTATTGGCTTTATTCATAAAAATATGACCATTGAACGCCAAGCGGATCGTGTTCGTAAAGTAAAAAAATTCGAAAGTGGTATCGTTTCTGAACCAGTAACTGTTTCACCAAATTTAACGCTTACAGAACTTGCTGAAATGGTGAAGAAAAACGGCTTTGCTGGCTACCCTGTTGTAGATAGTGAAAATAACCTAATTGGTATCATTACTGGACGCGACACCCGTTTCGTAAAAGATTTGAGCAAAACTGTTTCACAAGTAATGACGAAAAAAGAAAACTTGGTGACAGTAAAAGAAGGGGCTAGTCGCGAAGAAATTTTGGAATTAATGCATCAACACCGTGTTGAGAAAGTATTAGTGGTGAATGATAGTTTCAAACTTAAAGGTATGATTACCGTTAAAGACTTCCAAAAAGCAGAACAAAAACCAAATGCATGTAAAGATGAATTTGGTCGTTTACGCGTGGGTGCCGCTGTAGGTGCAGGTCCTGGTAACGAAGAACGTATTGATGCATTAGTGAAAGCAGGCGTAGATGTACTGTTAATTGATTCTTCTCATGGTCACTCAGAAGGCGTATTACAACGCGTTCGTGAAACTCGTGCAAAATATCCAAACTTACCTATCGTTGCGGGTAACGTAGCAACGGCTGAAGGCGCAATTGCATTAGCAGATGCAGGTGCAAGCGCAGTGAAAGTAGGCATTGGTCCTGGTTCTATTTGTACTACTCGTATCGTGACCGGTGTAGGTGTTCCACAAATCACCGCTATCGCAGATGCTGCTGCGGCATTAAAAGATCGTGGTATTCCAGTTATTGCTGACGGTGGTATCCGTTTCTCTGGCGATATTGCAAAAGCCATCGCTGCAGGCGCAAGCTGTGTAATGGTTGGCTCTATGTTTGCCGGTACTGAAGAAGCACCAGGCGAAATCGAACTTTACCAAGGGCGTGCATTTAAATCTTACCGTGGTATGGGTTCATTAGGTGCTATGGCAAAAGGTTCATCAGACCGTTATTTCCAATCGGATAACGCCGCAGACAAACTTGTACCAGAAGGTATCGAAGGCCGTATTCCATATAAAGGTTACTTAAAAGAAATCATCCACCAACAAATGGGTGGCTTACGTTCTTGCATGGGTTTAACTGGCTGTGCAACTATTGATGAACTACGCACCAAAGCAGAATTTGTTCGCATCAGTGGTGCAGGTATTAAAGAAAGCCACGTTCACGATGTTGCTATTACTAAAGAAGCACCAAACTATCGTATGGGGTAACTGTAGGGTGGGCATTCTTGCCTACCTTTTGTTCACAAATAATCTAGCATCTTTATGAATAAATACGAAAAATTACAAAACGAAGATATAAAAACCAAACATCATTATATTCCTGTGGTCTATTCGAAAGCATGGGTCAATAAAGATGGGAAATTATCAATTAAGGAAAAAAATAGTAAAAAAGAATATGACTCTTTACCTACAAAGACTCTTTTTGAGAAAAATCTTAATAAATTATCCTTGATTAACGAAAAACATTTTTCATTTGTTAAAGAGCGTTATCCTGATTTTTTTAACTCGGACTCAGAAAGTTTGCAACAAATGAAAACTTTTCTTAATAAACTCAATGAAACATCAAAATTAATTGAAAATTGCATAGAAGGAGATTTGTCAAAAATTTTACCTTTAAAAGATAAAGATAAAATGGAATTGGAACAGATAAGGGAAGTATTCCTGAACAATCTTATTGAAGATCAATTTTCTAACGTTGAGAGCCACTATGGTGAATTCATGCAAGATCTTTTATCTAACAGCCCTCGCTATAAAAATAAATTGCAATATCTAATCGAGTTTCTAGCAAACCAATATTACCGAGGCAAAGCATATTTAAATATAAAATATAAAGAGTTAGAACCTTATTTTAATGACGATGATATTAAAAACATTATTCTTTTATCATCATTTATCGAAATAGAATTATTGATTGAGCACTTTAGAAAAGGATATCTAATTATTAAATTAATTGAAAACACTTCATCTCAAGGATTTATTTCATCAGATTCCCCTGCATTTACTGCAAACCTAAACTACCTCGGCATACAATCTGAGTATATATTGCCCATTAGTCCCCGCTATTTAGTCGCAATTAAGAGGATTGAAGATAGAAACAATGATGCTGATGCAACATTACTTATTACAAAATGTAGTGACTTAAAAACAATTAAAAATATAAATGATATTATATCTAACTATAGCTTTAGTAGAATTATTCAGTCACCATAAATAGAAAATATATGCTAAAAGTTAGCGTTTTAGATATACAAAAATATCTGAATTAATTCGTTAATTATTTAACTTTTTTATTAAAAATAAGGTAAAAAATGACAAATATCCACAATCATAAAATCCTAATCCTCGACTTTGGTTCACAATATACTCAACTGATTGCACGTCGCGTACGTGAAATTGGTGTGTACTGCGAACTTTGGGCGTGGGATGTAACCGAACAACAAATCCGTGAATTTGCCCCAACGGGTATCATTCTTTCTGGTGGTCCTGAAAGCACCACTGAAGCAAATAGTCCGCGTGCACCTGAATATGTATTTAATGCTGGTGTACCGGTATTAGGCGTTTGCTATGGAATGCAAACTATGGCGATGCAACTTGGCGGCTTAACCGAAACGTCTGATCACAGAGAGTTCGGCTATGCTTCCGTTTCACTTGAAAATTCAACCGCACTTTTTGCAAATCTTAACGATAATTTGACCGCTTCTGAGCCAAAATTAGATGTTTGGATGAGCCATGGCGATAAAGTAACTCGCTTACCTGAAAACTTCAAAGTGACAGGCACAACGCCAACCTGTCCAATTGCGGCAATGTCTGATGAAAGCCGTCGTTTCTACGGTGTACAATTCCACCCTGAAGTAACCCATACCAAAAAAGGTTTAGAATTATTAACTAATTTTGTGGTGAATATCTGTGGTTGCAAAACCAAATGGACAGCTGAAAATATTATCGAAGATGCCGTTGCTCGCATTAAAGAGCAAGTGGGCAATGATGAAGTGATTTTAGGTTTATCTGGTGGTGTGGACTCTTCTGTGGTTGCATTACTTTTACACCGTGCTATCGGCAAAAACTTACACTGCGTATTTGTGGATAACGGTTTACTCCGCTTACACGAAGGCGAGCAAGTCATGGAAATGTTTGGCGATAAATTTGGTTTAAATATTACCCATGTTGATGCTGAAAGCCGTTTCTTAGGCCAACTTGCAGGCGTATCAGATCCTGAAGCGAAACGTAAAATTATCGGTAAAGTGTTCGTTGATGTATTCGATGATGAATCGAAAAAACTCACTAACGTTAAATGGTTGGCACAAGGTACGATCTACCCTGATGTAATTGAATCTGCAGCAAGCAAAACCGGTAAAGCACATGTGATTAAATCACACCACAACGTAGGTGGTTTACCAGACTATATGAAACTTGGCTTAGTTGAACCATTACGTGAATTGTTTAAAGATGAAGTACGTAAAATCGGTTTAGCATTAGGCTTACCTGCGGAAATGATCAACCGCCACCCATTCCCGGGCCCGGGTTTAGGCGTGCGTGTATTAGGCGAAGTGAAAAAAGAATACTGTGATTTATTACGCCGTGCGGATGCAATCTTTATCGAAGAATTACGCAATAGCGGTTGGTATGAAAAAACCAGTCAAGCCTTCAGCGTATTCTTACCTGTGAAATCTGTCGGCGTGATGGGCGACGGCCGTAAATACGATTGGGTTATCTCCCTACGCGCGGTAGAAACCATCGATTTTATGACCGCACATTGGGCTCATTTGCCTTATGATTTATTAGGCAAAGTGTCTAACCGTATCATCAATGAGGTGAATGGCATTTCCCGTGTGGTGTATGACATCAGCGGAAAACCACCCGCAACTATCGAGTGGGAATAAAAAATCACTTTTTCAGATACTTTCTAATTATTTCAGTAACTTTAATAAGGCCTTGTATATCAAGGCCTTATTTATATTATACTGAATTCAATGTTACGATATGACTAAATAAGATGAACACTTCATAAGTGCAGTTAATTTTCACCGCACTTTATTTTTGTTTAAAAGCCCTTCTATGCCAATCACAATGAGACTTAACCAAATAGGCACATAAGTAAAATAGTCGCTTGTGGTTATTTGATTATCCAGCACAAAGACAGCTATTAAAAAAAGCAATATTGGCTCGATATAACTCAATACCGCAAAAATACTAACTGGAATTTGTTGGCTAGATTTTAAGTTGGCTGAAAGCGAAATCGCACTCACCATGCCAAGTGCTGGTAGCAATAACCAATAACGATATTCTTGCGTAACCAAAGAAAGTGTATCGCTTTGAGAAAGAATATAAATAAAACAAGGTATCGAAATTAAAATAATATCCAATGTAATCCCTTGTAGAGCAGGAATTTTCATCAATTTACGGCTTAGATAATAAAATGGATAAACAGTACAAACCCACAAGCTTGTCCATGAAAAACTTTGAGTGTGCCATAATTCATGTGCAACACCGCAGGCAGCCAGTAAAAGTGCGATTTTCTGAATAAATGATAAGCGTTCTTTTAACCAAGCCCATCCTAAAACAGCCATAATCAGAGGGAAAAGGAAATATCCCATCGCAATATTTATCCCTTCGCCATTTAGCGGTGCCCACATAAAGAGCCAGAATTGACTTCCCGCATCTAATGTCCCCAGTAAAAATAAAACCCAACGCGTCCAACTTTTTCCTAAAGTTATCATAATTAGAGATAAAAGAGAGCGGCAACCAATAGTCGGGAATAAAATTAAAAGTAACCCAAAGATCATGGTCAGCATACGCCACGCAAACACATCTGTTCCGCTAAGTGGTTGGAGCCATATACTAAATAAATACAATATGCCAAATAAACATTGTGAAAAAATGCACAATAAAACGCCTTGAGTGACTACTTTCATCTTGGACCTCATCTCATCAATATGATTATTATAAAATCCCAAGACAATAAAAAATCTCAACTTTATTTTTATTGTGATAATATTTTTCTCAATAGTTACACTTTTGAGAAATTATCTTATGCAGACACTGGATAAATTAGATCGTAATATTTTGAATGTATTACAACAAGATGCCATGATTCCGTTAAAAGAACTGTCAGAAAAAGTGAATAGTTCCGTTGCAACCTGTCAACGACGTGTACAAGCATTAACTGATTCGGGAGTTATTACAAAACGAGTTGCAGTCGTTTCCCCAAAAGCCGTTGGGCGTACGATTAGCGTGTTTGTCATGGTCGAAATGGATAATCAACACTCTTATTATCAAGAGCAATTTGAACGTAAAATGCGCCAAGAAGACGAAGTGGTGAGCTGTTACGAAATTTCAGGGGACTATGATTTTATGTTGCTACTCCATGCAAAAGATATGGAAAGCTATCACGCATTCACACGTCGAGTATTGACTGGCGAATTTCATGTAAGAACTTATAAAAGTTTATTTATAATGAATTTTACTAAAGCAGATAGTGGAATTATCTTATAGAACAGCGCAATAAATTTTGCTATTCCCCCATAAAGTGGGACTCAATAATTACTGATAAATTCAACTGAAATTAAAAGGACTGGGTTCGATACAATATCGTCATCAGTCCTTAAGTAAATAATCTAGTTTTTGAGGTCAAAGCAAATTTACCGCACTTTTCTTATGAACCTAAACGCTGACGCACAATTTCAAATAAACACACCCCTGTTGCGACAGATACATTTAATGATGAAACTGAACCAGCCATTGGAATGCTAATTAGTTGATCACAATGTTCACGTGTTAAACGACGCATTCCTTCGCCTTCTGCTCCCATAACAAGTGCTAGTGGCCCTGTCAGTTTGCTTTGATAAATGGTTTCAGTTGCTTCGCCAGCAGTGCCAACCACCCAAATATTATGGTTTTGTTGTAAATCGCGTAGTGTGCGAGAAAGGTTGGTTACACGAATTAACGGCATGGTTTCTGCTGCGCCACAAGCAACTTTACGCGCGATAGATGTTAATTGTGCTGATTTATCTTTCGGTACGATTACGGCCACTGCGCCAGCCGCATCAGCTGTTCGTAAACATGCTCCCAAGTTGTGTGGATCCGTCACACCATCCAAAACTAATAAAAGCGGATTTTGTTTATTCGCAAGAATTTCATCAAGATCATTTTCATTAAGTTCTTTTGCTGCTTGTACTCGAGCAATGACACCTTGATGAACTTCGCCATCAGCTTTTTTATCTAGTGTTTGTCGATTAACGAATTGCACACCAATTCCTAGGGAATAAAGCTCATTTAAGAGTGGCTGTAGACGTTTATCTTCACGTCCTTTAAGTACGAAGACTTCAATTAAACGTTCTGGTGAATGGGTTAAAATACTATTAACAGCATGAATGCCGTAGATTTGTTCTGACATAAATTTCTCTTTTTCTTATTTGAATTTTTAATTCATTCTTAAAATTGGAAGTGAATTATTTTCGTTTTCTAGATGTTTTCTTCGAAACTTCTTTCTTTTTTACCGCACTTTTTCGTTTTTGGGATGCTTTAGAAGGTAGTTCTTTAAAGATTTTTTTGGCTTTTTCTTTCGCGGTTTTTCCAGCACGACGAGGCTTACGTTCACTTCCCATCAGCGAGAAATCGACCATTTTATTTTCTAAATGTACTGCTTCAACTTTGATGCGAACTTTATCGCCTAAGCGATATTGCATTCCGCTATTTTCGCCAATTAAACGCTGTTTTGCTGCATCAAATTGGTAATAATCGTTTTCTAAAATCGAAATATGAACCAAACCATCGATGAATAAATCATCTAAGCGTACAAATAAACCAAATCCAGTCACAGATGAAATAACACCGCTAAATTCACCGCCAACATGATCTTGCATATATTCACATTTCAGCCAATCTGCCACTTCACGAGTTGCGTCGTCAGCACGGCGTTCCGTCATTGAACAGTGATTGCCAAGTAAATCCATTTCATCAAAAGAGTAATGATAACCGCCAGTATCCGTTGTTTTACGTTTTGCGCCTTGTTCTTTAGCAAGCAAATATTTGATACCTCGATGAAGTGTTAAGTCTGGATAACGGCGAATTGGCGAAGTAAAGTGAGCATACTCTTCCAAAGCCAAACCAAAGTGTCCAATATTGTCAGCATGATAGACAGCTTGACTTAATGAACGTAGCAACATTGTTTGAATAAGTTCATGATCAGGTCGTTCTTTAACTTTTTCTAAGAGAGCAGCATAGTCTTTTGTGGTTGGTTTTAAGCCACCGTCTAAAGTTAAACCAAACTCACTTAAAAAAGTGCGGAACGATGTTAATTTTTCTTCGCTTGGGGTGGCATGAATACGATATAACGCAGGCTCTTTATGTTTTTCCATAAAATTGGCTGCTGCGATATTCGCAAGAATCATACATTCCTCAATGATTTTGTGGGCATCATTTCGAACAACGGGTTCAATGCGCTCAATTCTCCCCATTGCATTGAAAATAAACTTAGTTTCAATGGTTTCAAAATCGATCGCTCCACGTTGATGACGCGCACCAAGCAAAGCTTGATAGAGTTTATAAAGATCTTCTAAATGAGGTACAAGCGCAGAATAACGAGTGAGTAATTCCTCATCGCCTTCAAGCATTTTTGCTACTTTGGTATAAGTGAGGCGGGCATGAGAATTCATCACCGCTTCATAAAAGCGATAATCCGTGAGCTTACCTTTGGCAGAAATTTGCATCTCACATACCATACACAAACGATCCACTTGTGGGTTAAGAGAGCATAAGCCGTTTGATAAAATTTCAGGTAGCATTGGTACAACTCGGTTCGGAAAATAGACCGAGTTACCACGATTATGTGCTTCTACATCCAAAGCGGAACGTAAACGTACGTAATAACTGACATCTGCAATCGCTACCCAAAGTTTCCAGCCTTTGCCATGTTTTTCACAATAAACAGCATCGTCAAAATCGCGAGCATCTTCACCATCAATAGTCACAAGCGGTAAATTGCGTAAATCCACACGGCCTTTTTTTGCTTCTTCAGGGACTTCTTCAGTGAATTTTTTGACGTATTTTTCCACCGCACTTGGAAACTTATGGGGGATATCGTGGTTGCGCAAGGCGATTTCCACTTCCATTCCTTTCGCCATATTATCGCCTAGAATTTCAGTGATCACGCCAATTGGCTGGTTAAAACTGGCAGAACGTTCTTGTAATTCGACAACGACAACTTGTCCCATACGTGCGCCATTACGATGTTCATTAGGCACGAGAATATCTCGGCCAATTCTGCTGTCATCAGGCACCACATAGCTAAAACCATTTTCTAAGAAAAAGCGACCCACAATTTGTTTTTTACGACTTTCTAATACGCGCACAATTCGCACTTCACGGCGACCACGACGATCTAATCCAGCAGGTTGCGCTAAGACAAAATCTCCATGCATGACTCTTTGCATTTGATGGTTCGGAATGAATAAATCACCCTTTTTGCCATCGACCTGTAAAAAACCAAAACCTTCGCGATGACCAATTACCATACCCTTAAATAAATCTAATTTTTCTGGTAAGGCATAGCGTTTACGTTTGGTGAACACTAATTGGCCGTCATTTTCCATTGCGCGTAACCGGCGACGCATCGCTTCTATTTGATCTTCATTTCGAATGGAAAGTGCGGTCAAAATTTCATCCCGATTCATCGGTGCATTATTGTCTCGAATAACACTTAAAATGAACTCACGACTCGGGATTGGATTGCCGTATTTTTCCAATTCTCGTTTGTAATGCGGATCTTGGTTGATTAAGTTTTTACGTTTTTTTGTCATTATTTTTACAGTTTTAAAAAGTGCGGAGAGTTTGACACTGTAAGGGGGATAATGCAAGACAAGGAAAAAATTATTTATTGAACTAAAAAACAAATATCATACAATTTTTGACCTGCATCATGAATTTCATTTAGTCTCAAAGGTAGAATAATCTTTGTTCTTTTACTTTTTATAGAGTTAATAATTATGGAAATCACTAAACAAACTACACCATTTTTTCAAACATCTTGCAAATACCTTTCCGTATTTTTTCTCGCAAGTTATATTAATTATACTTATGCAGAGAAAGAAACAATAGCGGTTACTGTTGAAGCGCCTAAAGGTAGTTATTCGAATAAAAATATTACTTTGTATTTAGGTAAATTAGAAAATAATTCTGATTCTTTTGCATTTGGTGATGAATCTAGTGTAAATGGTATTAGATCTTACTCATTAGGTGCTAAGTCCACAGTTAAAGGAGCTTATTCGAGTGCTATTGGATATAATAGCAACGTATCAGGTAATACCTCTAATGCTATTGGATGGAATAGTAAAATCAAAGGAGATTATTCCAATGCGTTAGGACGTGCGACAAACATTGAAAGTAATTATTCTTTGGCATTAGGTGAGGCTGCTGAAGCTAAAGGTGGTGATGAAATAGTGAGTATTGGCGACTACGCCAGTGCAACGGGTCACTCGACTGTAGTTATTGGGGGATATTCTAAAATTGAGCCTCTCAAAAACGGAGAAAATCTAGTGGGGGGAAAGAAAAAAGTTATCTATGATAGTTCAACCAAGAAAATCTCAGTAAGTTCGCCTGATTTAAGTGAAGAAGATATAATCCAAGCATATGGAGAAACTTATGGTGCAATGGCATTAGGCTATAAATCATCTTCTCACTCACTCCTTGCTACCGCCATTGGTAGTCACGCAACTGCAGCTGGAACTCTTTCAACCACTACAGGTACGAGCAGCCAGGCATTAGGCTATCATGCCACTGCATATGGCGCACACAGTAAAGTAACTGGAGATAATGCAGGCGCATTTGGCGTATCTACAGAAGCCTCAGGTAAACAGAGTTTAGCATTAGGTTACGATTCTGAAGCTACAGCAGAAAATAGTGTGGCGTTAGGTGCAAAATCTGTAGCTAATAAAGAAAATACGGTATCAGTGGGTTCCGATACATTGAAACGGAAAATCGTCAATGTCGCCGATGGTACAGAAGATTATGATGCAGTAAATGTTCGTCAGTTAAATGCAGTCGAAGCTAAAATTGGTGGTATTGGTAATCAATTTGCTAATATCAATAACCACTTAGATCGTGTAGATACTCGTATGAATAGAGTAGGTGCTAGTGCAGCAGCATTAGCCTCATTGAAACCTGAAAACTTAAGTGTAGATGATAAATTTGCTGTTTCAGTGGGGGTTGGTAATTATAAAAATACACAAGCAATGGCGGTTGGAGCTGTATTTAAACCTTCTGAAAATGTGTTACTGAATCTTTCTGGAAGTATGTCTGGCTCAGAAAAAATGCTTGGTGCAGGTGTTTCTTGGAAATTCGGTAACAAGTCAAAACCTGCAGTTTCAACACAAAGTGCGGTCAATTCTGCAGAAGTTTTGCAATTGCGACAAGAAATGTTGGCAATGCAAAAAGAATTGGCTGAATTGAAAAAAGCATTAAGAAAATAATCTTTAAACTAAGTGAGTAAGGGCGTGATGTACGCCCTTTTTTATTTATCTATTTATTTAAATATTATAGATATTCGAATAGATAGATATAGTTAACCTTTTGGGGAAGAGTAAAATCTGCACTCGTGATGAGTGCAGATAGAAAGTGAATTAAGCCGATTTTTTGGTAAAGCCAATATAGGCGCAGAATATAAATCCAAGAACTAAAGCGTAAGGTGTGAATTCACCAATGCCAGCACCTGAAGCGGCAAGGCTTAAACGATGTGCAGCAGCTGCACCTAAAAGCATACCAAGCACAAAAATAGCGGAGTCATTATCGCCTTCACCAAGATGAACTAAATGTTTGCCTGGGCAACCACCGCCAAGGGCGAAGCATAAACCGCACAGTGCCATACCGAGGAAGTTCCAAAGATATTGATTATGTGCACCAGGTTGTTGTTCAAACCCTAAATGGAATTGACCAAGTAAAGCATTGGTAATATCAGCAAATACCACTAAAGCGATGACACCGTTCAATAACGAAGAATCACGGAATAGAATAAAATTACGGAATGCGCCAATTGAGCAGAAACGTGATTTTTGCATTAATACGCCTATGATTAGCCCGCCTGCTAAAGATAATGCCCAAAATGCATGTTGTGCGCCAGGGCCTTTTTGTGAGAAATAAAGCGGTAAACCTTCGCCAAAACTAAATTGGGTGATAACGCCAATAAGTAATAATCCCGCAATAATGACAGAAATCCAGCCTGTAACAGGAGCTTGTTCTTTTGCTTTGCCGAGCGAAAATCCTCGATTACTAAAGAAAATTCCGCCTAGTACGCCGACAAATAAACCGATAACACCGGCAATCGCAGATAAATCGCCACCGCCTAAACGCAAATATGCGCGCCATGGACAACCTAAGAAAGTTAAGGCACCAATCATGGCAAACGCCCCTAAAATTAAGCGAATGAATGGTGATGAACCACCACGAGCACGGAATTCTTTTGCAAATAACGCACTCACTAACGCACCGAATATTAATCCGATGAGTTCGGGGCGAATGTATTGAAGTGGAGCAGCTTGATGTAAGCCAATGGAACCAGCCGTATCGCGTAAGAAACAGGCTGCGCAGAATCCCATGTTGCCGGGATTTCCGCTATAAGTAAGTAGTGGAGCGATAATACCAAGTGCAGCACCTGCAACCACAGGCCATTTTGATCCTTTCATAAGGAAACCCTTGTGATATCTAAAGTTAAACTAAATTGTGTACTCTCGAATACTCGAAAAGCACGTTCATTTTAATCTAAGAAGTTAAATGATAAAGAATGATTTGATGAAAAGATGAGATAAATCAAAAATTTGATAGGACGAAAGTGCGGTAAAAATTTTATTGATTTCCGTAATGAAAATAAAAGATCTATACTAACAGCGTTCATTTTTACTCGGAAGATACTATGACAGAACGTTCAGCCAATATCATTACCCACGATCCTTTTGGTAGCTTGCTTGGATATGCGCCTGGTGGCGTGGCAATTTATTCCTCAGATTATAATACTGCAGATGATAAAGAGTTCCCGAATGATGCTGCATTTCGCAGTTATCTAGGGCGAGAATATATGGGCTATAAATGGCAGTGTGTGGAATTTGCACGTCGTTATTTATATCTCAATCATGGCGTTGTGTTTGCCGATGTCGGTATGGCATACGAGATCTTTTCTTTACGTTTTTTACGCCAAGTGACGAACGATGCCTTGTTGCCCTTGCAGGCATTTGCTAATGGTTGCAAACGGAAACCTCAAGCCGGTTCTTTATTAATTTGGCAAGAAGGGGGCGAATTTAAACACACGGGACATGTGGCAATTATCACCGAGGTGTTGCCTGATAGCGTTCGAATCGCCGAGCAAAATGTGATTCACTCCCGCTTGCCGAGTGGTCAGCAATGGACGCGTGAATTGCCGATGATTGTTTCAGAACAAGGCTATTTTTTACAGGATACTTTTGATGATACCCAAATTCTTGGTTGGATGATTCAAACGAACGATACTGAATTTTCAGAACCCCAACCTTTTCCAAAATCAACCGCACTTCGATTACAAGCTCATCATGTTGACAATCACGGTCAATTTAGTGGGAAATGGTTAAATGAAAATGAACCATTTGATATGGCCTATATTAAGGCTATGGGCGGGCATAAAGTGAGCCATTCTGATCAATATCGCTATTTTGCTATATCTGAAAGTGCTCAACAGGAATTGATTCACGCCACTAACGAACTGCATTTAATGTATTTGCATGCAACAGACAAGGTACTTAAAGATGATAACCTGTTGCAGTATTTCAATATTCCGAAGCTCCTTTGGCCACGCTTAAGACTTTCTTGGCAAAATCGCCGTTATCAGACGATTACTGGTCGTTTAGATTTCTGTATGAGTGAACGAGGTTTGAAAGTCTATGAATATAATGCCGACTCAGCTTCTTGCCATGCTGAGGCAGGCGATATTATGAATCGCTGGGCAAAACAAGCTGGTGGCGTATTGGGGGATAATCCGTCCGATGGTTTGCGTAATGCGTTAGCTGATTGTTGGCAACATAGTCAAGCCTCAAAATTAGTTCATATTCTGCAAGATCATGATGATGAAGAAGATTATCATGTCATGTTTATGCAACAGGCATTAGTGCAGGCAGGATTTCAAGCCAAAATTATTCACGGCACAGAAGGCTTACATTGGGATAATCGTGGTCGCCTGATTGATGATAAAAATAACCAAGTTCAAACCGTTTGGAAAACTTGGGCATGGGAAACCATGCTGGAACAACTTCGTGAAGATGCAACAGGAATGGAAGTCGCTCCACCTATTCGCACAGGTTATCCTGAAGATAAAGTGCGGTTAATTGACGTACTACTTCGCCCAGAAGTGTTGGTTTATGAACCACTTTGGACGGCAATTCCAAGCAATAAGGCGATTTTGCCTGTGCTTTGGTCTTTATTCCCTAACCATCGTTATTTGTTAGAGGCAAGTTTCCATCTCACACCAAACTTAATCCAAAACGGCTATGCTCAAAAACCAATTGCAGGTCGCCGAGGTGATAACGTTAAATTGATTGGTGAAAATAATTCCATGCTAGACACAACCGATGGACAGTTTGGTCAGCAAGATAGTATTTATCAACAACTTTGGTGCTTACCGCAAGTGGAAGATCTATATTTGCAAATTTGTACTTTTACCGTGGGAGGGCATTATGGCGGCACTTGTTTACGTTCTGATTCGAGTCGTGTCATTGTAGGAAATAGCGATATGCAGCCTTTGAGGGTATTGAGGGATAAGCAGTTCTTTGAACCGTAAAAATATGATTTAATTATTTAAGAGAAGAGCAATTGAATTATTTTACATTAGTGAATTAAAATTATTTGTGTGCATTATTGCTTCAAATTTATTATTATCTGGGCATAACTAAAAAACTCGCAGACTTTCACTGTACCTTACTCAATTTTATTTTCTCTAAAACATTAGCACAAAGGTCTCCTTGTTTTATTTTATTAAGGAAACTTTATGCATCAAATTCATTTTTTTCGTCCAACGCTATTAGCGTTAAGCCTTGCTTTAGCTGGTTCAAATGTTCAAGCATCTATGGTTCGCAATGATGTGGACTATCAATATTTTCGTGATTTTGCTGAAAATAAAGGCGTATTTTGGGTGGGAGCGCAGAATATTCCAATTTTTAATAAACAAGGTCAGCAAGTTTCAACTATGTTGCCCCATTAGGCTATGCCTGATTTACACGTAGCAAGTCGGGTAAGTGGCGTTGCGACCTTATTTAATCCTCAATACATTGCCAGTGTAAAGCACAACTTAGGTTATGGCTCAGTACAATTTGGTGAAAATAGCAACAATACTGATAATCATCACTTTAATTATCTTATTACAGAGCGTAATAACCACCCTACCCTTGATTTTCATGCACCACGTTTACATAAATTAGTCACCGAAGTTGCGCCAATTTCGTTAAATAATATTGCTTTTGATAATGCTAGAAGGACTGGACCATATAATAATGCATTCTTAAATAAGAATCGTTACCCATATTTTGTGCGACTCGGATCTGGTACTCAATATTTACGCAGTAAGGACGGAAAAGTAAAAACGTCATTAACATCTGCGTATAACTATCTTACAGGCGGTACACCACTTAAACCTAATAGCTCAATGGATAATTGGGTGCTATTTAACGGTGATCTTTATGATACGTTAGGAACCTATGGATTGCCAGGAGATAGTGGTTCTGCGCTTTTAACCTATGATGCTAAAGAACAACGTTGGGTATTAGTAGGAGTATTATCAACTTATGCAGGTTATGATAGTTCAAATAATATCTATACAATTATTCAGCCCGATACCATTGAAAAAGCATTCAAGGATGATGAAATAACCGTCCAGCTAAATGCCAAAAGAATAACTTGGGATAATAAGAATAATGGAATAAGTATTTTACAAGTTGGTAATCAGAATATTACCTTACCAGTTGCTGACTTGACTAAGAAAGCTCAGGATAATAATCAATTTCGCCCTTCATTAGAAAACGGTAAGACAATTCATTTTCAAGGAGGAGACGGCTCAACATTGATATTGAAAAACAATATTAATCAGGGTGCGGGGGCGTTACATTTTAATCAGAATATAACCGTTCAAGTTGATAACAATGATTATACTTGGCTTGGTGCAGGCATTGTGGTGAATGGCGATAAAACTGTTCATTGGCGCGTAAAAAATCCTATTAATGACCGTCTGTCAAAATTGGGAACAGGTACGCTATATATTGATGGTCAAGGTAAAAACCTAGGCGATATTAGTGTGGGTGATGGTACAGTTATTCTTGATCAAAAAATGCTTAATGGACAGCAACAGGCCTTTAATCAAGTTGGAATTACCAGTGGCCGGGCAACTGTTGTACTGGCAAATAACAAACAGGTTAATCCAGATAATATTTATTTTGGCTTCCGAGGAGGACGTTTAGATGTAAATGGAAATAATCTAACTTTCCATCGAATTCAAAATGCAGATGAGGGTGCAAAGATTGTTAATAATAACCGCACTCAATCTGCCGACATTCACATTATTGGTCGAGATGCTCTTACTGAACAAAATATTGAATGGGTAAAATGGGGACAAGAACCAACATCATCATTAGCTATTTATGAATACAAAAATAATTATAGAAATAACCGATTAGATTATTTCCGCCTAAAAGAAGGAAAAAACCCACGTGCTTATTTTCCTTGGGATATGGAAACAACAAATGACTGGGAATTTTTAGGTAACGACAGACAACAAGTTATAAAGAATGCACTTGCTCAAGAAAATGCAAAAAAACATTTAGATACCTTTAGTGGTTTCCTTGGTGAGTATGATTCTCAGCGTTATAACGGTGCATTAACGTTTAATTACAACCCGAATTATCACAATAGTGTGCTTGTTTTGAATGGAGGTACTAACTTAAATGGCAATTTGAACATATCTGCGGGTCATTTAGTGCTTTCTGGCATCCCAACTCCGCATGCTTACGATCATTTAAGCCAAAAAGAAGTCATAGATGAAAATAGTTGGATTAATCGTCAATTCAAGGCTCATGAATTTAATGTTTCAGGTAATGGCAAATTAGAAAGTAGTCGTAATGTGAGCTTGTTAGAAGGGAATATTAATACTCGTCATCAAGCTCAAATCCAACTCGGTTTTACTCAGAATAAATCCAATGAGTGTATCCGTGCCTCATATACAGGAGTAACGAGTTGTACTGAAAATAAAATACTAAGTCAGGTAGCCTTTGATAGTGTTCCTGTAACAGTAGTAAGTGGTAATATCGATTTAAAAGAAACGAGTCAATTTAATCTAGGTAAAGCGCATTTAGTGGGGCGTGTAAATGCAACACCGATGACTCAAATTCGTTTACAACCCTATAGCCAATGGATGCTAACAGGTAATAGTACGGTGGGAAATCTCGAATTTTCACCAAATAGTCAAGTTACATTAAATACGGGCTATGATGAGCTAAATAAGGATTATCGTGGTTGGGTACAATTTAATGAATTGACAATAAATGGAAAATTGACGGGTAATGGGCATTTTCGTTTTTTAACTAATGTTGCTGAACGTCGTGGCGATCATATTACAGTAAATGGACTAGCATCAGGAGCATATCTTCTTTCTGTGAAAAATACGGGGAGAGAACCCAATGAGGTAAACCCATTAAGTTTAGTTAAATTAAATCATCCTGAACAAGCTATTGGGGATGCGCAATTTTCTCTTGAAAATGGCTATGTCGATTTAGGGGCTTATCGTTATATTTTAACAAATCGTAGCAATGATTATCGATTATATAATCCGTTACGTGATGCAGAATTACATTCTCAGGATAACAACCAATTAATATTAAATAGTCAGCGTGAATTTGAATCAGTTCAGAATAAACTAAATAGCAAAAGACTAGAGCTTGCTAATTTAACTCGTGAATATAGTCACGCACAAAAACAAAAAACAGAAGATGATGCTCGGATTGAGCGTTTGTTAGCTGATATTCGTCAAACTAATAATCAAATTGATAATGTTTTTTATGAATATAATCGTACTTGGCGTATTCGCTTTATTAAACGTCGTAACTTATATAACCAATTTACTCAATATAAAGCACGTTTGGAAAATCAACGTAATGAGTATCGAGGCTTAAGAGCTCAGGCAGAAAAGAGTGAAAATCAAGCTCAAAAATTACTGCAAATGCTAACTGGTATGAGAAATACTGTGAATACGCTTTCGACTCAATACGATAAGTTACAAGCAGAATTTAATCGTTTGAAAAATGATTCACAAATGAATAAGGCAAGTTATGCACAGTGGCTCTGTGAAGTTCAAGGGCTTTCTTCTGATATTTGTCGTAAAGTTGCAAAAGTGGCAGATGAAAGTGGTATTACTGCATTTGAGGCTGAAATCGATGCAAACATTATACGTGTAGAATCAGCTCAACAAACTTTAATTAATGCTCAAACTTCTGGCAATCAAAGTGCGGTTAATTCTGCGCAAGTTTCCTTGAATGAGGCGGTATTAGCATTACTGAATAGCCTTGAAAAGGCTTATCAAACTGAGCAGGAAATTCAGCAATTTTTAAGTTCTCAACCTTCGACTGTTGCACTGCCAGTGCAAGCTCAGCTTATCAGTCGTTATTCCAATACAGCTTTATCAGAGCTTTCTGCAAATGTGAATTCAGCATTACAAATTGGGCGAAATTTAGATCGTCATTTATTAAGCAAAAATAAATCGAATGTTTGGGTGAATACCGAAGTAAGTAAGAAAACTTATCGCTCTGACTATAATCGTCCATATAAGCAAAATTTAACTTTAACTCAAATCGGTGTAGCACAGGCATTAAATTCGACCATACAAATTGGTGCGGTGCTTTCTCATTCTCGTGCAAATAATGAGTTTGATGAAAATGTATCAGGTACAAGCCGACTAACTACCATAAATAGTTTTGTTAAAGGTGAGTGGAATAATGGTGTCTTTGCAAGTTTTGACTTAGGTTATGGGCACAGTCGTAACAATATAAAATTTGATGAAGAAAACAAAACGTTCCACCGTAATATTTTTAGTGCAGGTGGAAATATTGGGGCTTCTTTGGACTGGGGAATTCACGTCACACCTTCAGTTGGTATGCGCTACTACCTTCTATCTAGCACAAACTACCAATTAGCAGGCGCGAATATCAACAGTAAAACGTTACATTTAACGACTTATCGTGCTGGTGTAATGTTAGATAAAACGTTTGATATAAATGGTATAAAATTCACCCCAAGTTTCTCAAGCAATTACTATGATGCTACTCAAAGAAAACTTGCCATTGACGGTGTATTAAGCATCAATGATGTCGCATTAAAACAACAATTCGGACGTTATTTTACTCATGAACTTGGTTTTAGTGCTCAGATGAAACAGTGGAATATAAGCACGAATATTGGAATGCTTAAGGGCTCTGATATGGCACCACAGAAATTCGCTTCATTAAAGGTCGGCTTTACTTGGTAGAAGTGCGGTAGAAATTTAGAGCAAAATAAATACTAGCTTTAAGGACTGATGACGATATTTATCGGACTCAGTCCTTTTTATTTTGTATTTTTTAGGGTGAGGTTTCTAGATTGGAATAAAAAATCAGCCATCAAACAATGGTTATATAGTCCCATGTTTGATGGCTGATGAAGATTAGTTTTAATTTTTTTGAATATTAATGACTTGCTTTAGGCAATGCCTTTCCAATTAAAATGCTTGCAACTAACATCACTAAAGTCGGAACCAACCAAGCCATTCCTTCAGATGAAAGAGGGAAGTGTTCCAATAATGAATTAATGCTTTCTGGTAACATTTTAACGTTATTTAAGCTATCACATAAACTCAAACAAACAGTTACGATTAATGTGCTGTTGTATGTAAATTTTATTGATGGGAGTTTTTTGCGTAAGAATTGCAATAATACAAGCACAATAGCTACCGGATAAATTAATAGCAAAGCCGGAATCGTTATGCGAAGTAGATCCGTTAAACCATATTGTGAAACAGTGATTGTCATCGCGGTAAAAAGTGCGGCCCAGAATGGGTAAGAAAAACGCACGGAGAATTTTGAAAAATAGTCAGCGGCAGCACTCGTTACACCAACAAGAGTTGTTAAGCTCGCTAATACAATAATACCCGCCATAATCCAAGTCCCAGCAAAACCGAATAAGACATTTACATAACGAGAGAAAATTTGTCCGCCATTAGTTGCACCTTCTGCAACCGCAGCACTAGTCGCGCCTAGATAGAAAAGCGAAAAATATAAACCCGCAAGTAAGATGACCGAAACAAATCCTGCTGAGATAGTGTATTTCACGATATCTTTGGGTTGAGTTACATTTTTTGCTGCAAGTGCGCGAGCGACGATTCCACCGAAAGCAATAGCTGCGAGTACATCCATAGTTTGATAACCACTGGTTAAGCCGATTAATAAAGAATGGCCATTTTCATACGCTTTACTTGGCGCTTGAATTTCAGATAAAGGTGAAATGAAGACAGTGACAGCTACCGTAACTAATAACACAAGCAATGCTGGTGTCATGAATTTACCAACACTTGAAATAATGGTATTTGGGCGAATCATAAAGCCCATCGCGATTAAGTTAAAAATGAGTGAAAAGAGGAAACGAACGCTCGCATTATCTTCTACTAAGCCTAAAGGTAACCATGCCATTTCGTAAGCAACATTCGTGATACGTGGCATTGCAAAGGTGGAGCCAATGGTTAGATAAAGTATAACGAGAAAACCTGTACCCGCCCATTTAGGTAAATCTTTCGTGAGTTCTTCACCACGACCTAAAATAGATACAATAACAAGTGTAATAAAAGGCATTAAAACGCCGGTTAATACAAAACCGAAGGATGCGCCTGCCCAATGCTGTCCAGCAGTGAAGCCTTCCATTGGAGGAAAAATGATGTTACCTGCACCTAAAAATAAGGCGAAGATCATCATTCCTAAAACGATAATATCTTTACGTGAAAACATAATTTTTAACTCTAAAAATAAAAAGGCCTGCATTCTACTACAAAGTGTAGAAAATCCCTATTCTGTAAAACTAAAAATGTGAATTTCGTCACAATATGAAGAATCTTATCGACAATTCGATAAAAATCCCTGCAAAATCCACCGTTCTTTTCCCTTTGAGGGCAAAATATGCTAGGATTCAGTCTTTGTTAATTTTTTGTTATTTATTTTTGGAAGGAGTTTGCGTGGTACAACTGATTCAACGCTTTTTAAAATTAGAATCCGCTGGTGGTATTTTGTTGCTTTTTTCTGCTGCAGTAGCGATGTTGCTGGCTAATTCGCCATTAAGCAGTCAATATAATGATTTTTTGAATTTGCCAGTCAGTTTGCAAATTGGCAGTTTCTCTATTAATAAAACCTTAATTCACTGGATTAACGATGGTTTTATGGCTGTGTTTTTTGTGTTAGTGGGAATGGAAGTTAAAAAAGAATTATTCGAAGGCGCACTTTCTTCCTACCAACAAGCTATTTTCCCTGCTATTGCTGCGGTGGGTGGAATGATCGTACCCGCCTTGGTTTATTGGTTTATTGCAAAACAGGATCCTAGCCTTGCAAACGGCTGGGCTATTCCTATGGCGACAGATATCGCTTTTGCGCTTGGCATCATGGCATTATTGAGTAAGCAAGTGCCATTGCCTCTCAAGATTTTTTTACTCGCACTCGCTATTATTGATGACTTAGGCGCGATTGTTGTAATTGCGCTGTTCTTCTCTCATGAATTAAGTGTGCAGGCTCTAATTTTCTCAGGTGTTTCTATTTTGACTTTGGTTTTATTAAACCGCTTTAGAGTTAGCGCGCTTTGTGCCTATATGGTGGTTGGAGCAATTTTATGGGCATCTGTTTTAAAATCTGGTGTTCATGCGACGTTGGCCGGCGTGATTATTGGTTTTTGCATTCCATTAAAAGGTAAAAAAGGTGAACGACCATTACACGATTTTGAGCACATTCTAGCACCTTGGTCATCCTTCGTTATTTTACCACTCTTTGCATTTGCTAATGCAGGCGTTAGTTTTGACGGTATTGATGTGAGTATGATTTCGTCGCCATTATTATTGGCTATCGCGTGCGGTTTAATTATAGGTAAACCAGTCGGCGTTTTCGGATTTAGTTATATTTCCGTTAAGTTGGGATTAGCTAAATTACCGGATGGAATCAATTTTAAACAAATTTTTGCGGTCGCAGTTTTATGTGGTATCGGCTTTACGATGTCAATGTTCTTAGCAAGCCTTGCTTTTGATGCGGATGCTGGAGAAAGTGTCAATACGCTTTCTCGTTTAGGAATCTTACTCGGTTCAACGGTTTCGGCAACGCTTGGGTATTTATTCTTAAAACAAACGACAAAACGAATCTAATCATACACAAAATGCGGTAAATTGATCTGTAGCCCTAAAAATTGGACTAAATAATCGACCGATGACATACAAAGTATGTCAAGAAAAGAAAACTATCTAGACAATGCGGAAATGGAAAGTTTATTTGGTCGATTAAAAACGGAATGTTTTTATAGTTGAGAATTTAACTGTAGCAAGGAGATAATTGATACTGTAGGATATTACTATCATTACTACTCCTTAAATGAACATTCCTTTTTAGCAGATCAATTTACAGAACTTTTGTTTTATAAATTCAAGCAAAATTAGATAATGCAATTTCTAATTTATTGGTTGCAATTATTTCGTTGGTTCAAGAACTTTAGTCACCACTTTCAAATACTCAATCGCCAAGCCCTGTTGCGCAACACTGGCATTAAAAACTAAGTCTTCGGAAAGTACGCCACAAGGTTGCGCTTTCGGTACCTCGCCATTTTCGTAAGCCTCGAAATCCTCTCGCCAATCGCCTTCAAAGTAATAATGTTCTAAGCGTTTCATTTTGGGTAAAAACGCCTGCCATTTTTCCAAAAACTGTTCTGCCTCGGCAAGAAAGCCATTTGCTTCATCTAAAATACTTTCCATTTCCGCAAGCTGGGATAAACGTTCTTTTGATAGCATATTTTTCTCTCATTTTATAAAAGTGTGGTCGGAACAAATTGTATCGCACTTCCATTACAGAAATATATCTTTACTATTAATAACATAAGCTGACAAATCACCTATAAATGTAAAGATTATGTAAAGAATGTAAAAGTAGGTAAATTTCCTTTTTATTGTCTACTTCAATCATTACAATGCGCAACCATGATGTTAGGGAATACCTTTTAGATAAATTTATTTATAAAAGGTATTTAATTTTTTTACACAGGATGATTCATCTGTTTGTTATACAAAGCATGGACGTTTTGTTTCTAGTATTGATTTAAACAGTTGGTAAATTCTTACGAGGCAAATCGGGATAGATTGCCGTTTATCCATTCAACTCTAGGAGAGCATCTTAATGAACAACATTTTTAAAGTAATTTGGAATCACGCCACGCAAACTTGGACAGCGGTGGGGGAATTAGCATCCGCAAAAGGTAAATCAAAATCTGTAAAATTAGCCGCAATTTCTACCGCACTTTTAATGGCTGCTAGTGGTGTTGAGGCTGCAAATGTAGTAAGTAAAGCAGGTGAGTTAGGGCAGTTATCAATTGCAACAGATAAAGTAACAAATCAATTTTTTGGAAATGATAGATATAAAGCTGAAACTAAGTTAAGTAAAAATGTCGCAGGGGCAACGGTAAATGCTTATGATGGTATTGCAATTGGTAATGGGGCCGTTTCTGGTTCGCCAAGTGGTACAGGTGGGAATGGTCATGTTGCGATTGGTTTGATGGCGCAGGCAAGTGCCGGTGGCGCAAATGGTCAGAATGCAGCTGTTGCATTAGGTGCTTATTCATTAGCAACAGGTCAAGGTGGTACAGCTATAGGGGCTCATTCGATTGCCGATGGATTAAATTCAACTGCTTTAGGTAAAGTAGCAAAAGCAAATAATGATGGCGCAACGGCAGTTGGTACGAATACAAGAGCTGAATGGCAAGGTACAGCGTTAGGTAATACAGCCGAAGCTTTGGCTAATTATGCAACATCAATTGGTGTAAATTCTAAAGCAAATTCTCATTCATCAATTTCAATTGGTAGACAGGCTGTTGTTTCAGGTCAAAATGCTATCGGTATTGGTACACAAACTCAAGTGAATGGAGTTGGAACAGTCGCTGTTGGTAGTGGTACAAATGTATCAAGTGCAAATGTATCGACTCTTGGTTCTAATATAACAGTGCCCGCAGGTCGTGATGGCGCAGTTGTGTTAGGCCATGGCAGTGATGCTGGTAAGGATACAGATGTTATTGCGGTACACTCTGCAAAAATTGGCGATAACTCAAAGTTAACTTATACTGGTTTCGCTGGTGATTTGGGCGGAACGAATAACAAAGGAAAAAATCAACCTGCTGCAAAAAATAAGCAAGGTAACTTTGTTTCTGTTGGTTCAGAGGATAATGAGCGCCAAATTAAACATGTCGCCGCTGGCCAAATAACGGCAGACTCAACTGATGCGTTAAATGGTTCTCAACTTTATAGCGTTGCAAAAACGTTAGGTAATGCAGCAGAAGGTCTTGCTGACACTTTAGGTGTAGATTTAAATGAAGATGGTACTATAAAAACTCCATTTAAACATACGTTAAATACAAGCACTTCAAATTATACTGGGGATAAAGTTGCCACTAATGTAACCACTGCACTTACCCAGTTAAATAATTACGTGAACGCTGGTTGGACTGTGGGTGATAATGCTGCTCAAGATGTAAGAAACATTTTACCAAATGGTAAAGTTAATTTTGTAGATGGAAAAGGCACAACTTCAACAGTAACTGAAAATGGTACTAATGGTGCAAACGTTACTTTTAATGTTAAGAAAGATGTAACTGCGAATACGACTACAGGATTAGAAGCTAATGGTTCTAATAATGTTCTTAATGTAGGAGAGAACGGTGTTTCTGTTGTATCTGGCACCATTACTACAGCTACAAAAAATACAAATGGAGAGGTAAAAGCTGACGATGCAAAAGCTAACCAAGTAGCAACAGTTAAAAATGTTGTTGATGCTATTAATAGTGCTGGTTTTATTGTGTCAAATGGTCAGTCTGATAAAAGTGAATTGATCAATGCAGGTAAAACATTGACGTTAAAAGGCGAAAATGGCGTAAATGTAGAGCAAAATGGTTCTAACTTTACTTTCAGCATTGATTCATAAAAACTCTTAGAAGGTAAAACTGGTGGCATTACTGTAAATCAGGATAAAAAAGCTGGTGAAACGGATGCGGGCAAGGCTACCGTAAATGATAATGATGCTACTAAACTTGCTACAGTTAAAAATGTTGCTGATGCGATCAATGGCGCAAAATGGTTTGCAAAAGTTGAAAATTTATCTGACTCAATGAATGTGCAGGCACAAAAAGATCAGAATGCTGATGCTCAAGCCATGGGAGCGGGTGATATTCTAACGTTGAAAGCTGACAAAAACTTAGCGGTAAAACGTGTCGGTGCAAATGTTACTTACGGCTTAGCATCAGAAATTGAAGTTGATAAGATTACTGTGAAAGCTAAAACTGGTGAAACTGTTAAAGGAACCACTGTTGAAAATGGTAAAGTAACTAACTTAGATAATCATTTAACTGCACCAACTAAAGTGACTGGTGGTAATGTAGTTAATGCAACTGAAGTTAAAGCGCCAACATTAACAGATGCACAGAAAAAAGAAGCTGCTACAGTTAATGATGTGTTAAATGCAGGTTGGAATTTAAAAACTAATGGCAATCAGGCTGCGGCTATAACTAATGGTAAAGGTCTTGATTTTGCGAGTGATGATAATTCAGTAACTATTACCCCAACAGTAGATAGCAATGGTAATGCAACAGTTAACTTTTCTGTAAATGCCACCTCTGTTATTAATAATACTAAAGGTACCATTAGCGAGGCTACAACAGAAGATCCTAAAGCAGATAAGGCTGGTCAGGTAACTGTAACGGGTACTCCTCAACCGAAAGCCGATGGCTCAATGGAAACCCAAGAAGAAGCAAATGCTCGTGAGGGTAATAAACTTGCTACTGTTGAGAATGTAGTAAAAGCTATCAACAGCGCAGCAACTTTCGTTAAAGTAGCTGACTCGCAAGAGGTTATCACAGCTTCAACTGCTGATGATAACGGGGTTGCAGTTAAATCTGGCGATACGGTTACTCACACGGCTGGTAAAAACTTAAAAGTAAAACGTGATGGAAAATCTGTAACTTATGCATTAGCACAAGATATTGATGTGAATAGCGTAAAAGCAACAAATGGCGTTACTATCGGTAGTGGTGATAATGCAACTACAATTACATCTAACGATAAAGGTTTAAATCTTGCAGGTAAAAATGGTGCAGAAACCAATATCAATAATGTGAAAGATGCGGATCTTAATTCAACATCTAAACAAGCAGTGAATGGCAGTCAATTATATACAACCAATGTTCAAGTGAATAAAAATACACAGAATATTAATCACGTTGAAGGTAAAGTAGATAATCTTAGTCAAGTTATTAACAACCATGCAGGTGAATTTAACCGCCTAGACAGAAAAGTTAATAAACAAGGCAAAGAAGCCCGTGCTGGTATCGCGGGTGCAAATGCAGCGGCAGCATTACCACAGGTTTACAAACCAGGTAAATCAATGGTTGCGGCTTCAGCAGGTACCTTCAAAGGCCAAAATGCTTTAGCTGTGGGCTATTCTCGTGCAAGCGATAATGGCAAGGTGATCTTAAAACTTCAAGGCAACGCAAACACCAGTGGTGATGTCGGTGCTGGCGTAGGCGTGGGTTACCAATGGTAATAGCGTAATCGTTTATGATTGGATGATCTGCACCCCAAAAGTTGGACTAAACAAACCAACAATTGAGGTGCAGATTTTATTATGGGTAAACAAGCCAATGGAGTAATTTTATATTCAGACCAAGACTCGCGTATCTGATAATAGCTTATCGTCTAATTTTGGCTACAAATCGCATCATTCCAAAGTATGTCTAGAAAAGGAGATAGTTAATACCATAAAGGATTATTGGGATTACTATAATCACTAACGAATTCAACTGAAATTAAAAAGGACTGAATACGATACAATATCGTCATCAGTCCTTAAGTAAATAGACCAGTTTTTTTTGAACTCAGATCAAATTTACCGCACTTTTTTAACACCTATTGTCTAGCTTGAACTTCTGCGTTGGCGTAATCAATGGTAACAACCTTACCAGGTAATAACGCACCAGATAGAATTTGTTGTGCCAAGCTATTTTCGATCTCTTGTTGAATTGCACGTTTCAATGGACGTGCGCCATAAATTGGGTCATAACCCACTTCACCAATGAAATCTAATAAAGCATCGGTAAACACCAATTCGTAACCACGAGTTTCCATACGTTTTGCTAAGCGCTCTAATTGAATATTTGCAATCGCACGAATATTCTCTTTACCAAGTGGATGGAATACCACTGTCTCATCAATACGGTTGATAAATTCCGGACGGAAATGCTGGCTCACCACAGACATCACTAAGGCCTTCATTTCGCTATAACTTTCGTCTTTGCTGCCTTGGATTAAATCAGAACCCAAGTTAGAGGTCATAATCACCACCGTATTACGGAAGTCCACGGTACGACCTTGCCCGTCAGTTAAACGACCATCATCCAATACTTGTAACAAGATATTGAATACATCCGCATGAGCTTTTTCAACTTCATCTAATAAGATCACTGAATACGGACGACGACGAACAGCTTCAGTTAAATAACCGCCTTCTTCATAACCAACATAACCTGGAGGTGCCCCGACTAAGCGAGAGACACTGTGTTTTTCCATAAACTCTGACATATCAATGCGCACCATGGCATCTTCACTATCAAACAAGAATTTAGCCAAAGTTTTGCAAAGCTCTGTTTTACCTACACCTGTCGGACCGAGGAACAAGAAAGAACCAATTGGGCGATTAGGATCGGAAAGACCTGCACGACTACGACGAATCGCGTTTGCTACCGCATCAACCGCTTCTTCTTGACCAATCACTCGTTTATGTAGTTCATCTTCCATACGTAAGAGTTTTTCTTTCTCGCCTTCCATCATTTTTGATACTGGAATGCCTGTGGCTTTAGAAAGCACTTCTGCGATTTCTTCATCCGTGACGCGATAGCGTAAAAGCGTCATTTCTTTTCCTTCGCTGGTTTCAGCTTGCTCGAGTTGTTTTTCAAGCGCAGGAATGCGACCATATTGCAACTCAGACATTTTAGCTAAATCCCCCGCGCGGCGAGCTTGTTCTAGTTCGGTTTTTGCAGTATCTAATTCTTGTTTAATATGTTGAGAGCCAGAAAGCGTTGCTTTTTCAGATTTCCACACTTCTTCAAGTTCAGCATATTCACGTTCTTTTTCAGCCAATTCTTTCTCTAACATTTCTAAACGTTTTCGACTTGCTTCGTCTTCTTCTTTTTGTAACGCCTGTTGTTCCAATTTTAATTGGATAATACGACGTTCAAGGCGATCAAGCGGTTCAGGTTTAGAGTCAATTTCCATACGGATGCTAGACGCTGCTTCATCGATCAAATCAATCGCTTTATCCGGCAATTGACGATCAGAAATATAACGATGTGAAAGCGTTGCTGCTGCGACAATCGCAGGGTCAGTAATATCCACGTGATGATGAATTTCATAACGTTCTTTCAAACCACGTAAGATCGCAATCGTATCTTCTACACTTGGTTCATCCACAAATACTTTTTGGAACCGACGTTCAAGTGCGGCATCTTTTTCGATATATTGACGATATTCATCTAAAGTGGTTGCCCCCACGCAATGTAATTCACCGCGCGCTAGACTTGGTTTTAACAAGTTACCGGCATCCATCGCACCATCGGTTTTACCTGCGCCGACCATGGTATGAATTTCATCAATAAAGAGGATAACTCGACCTTCTTCTTTCGAAAGTTCATTGAGCACCGCTTTTAAACGTTCTTCAAATTCACCACGATATTTCGCACCAGCAATCAATGCGCCCATATCTAATGAAAGAACGCGTTTATTTTTCAAACCTTCTGGCACTTCACCATTAACAATACGTTGTGCCAAGCCTTCCACAATCGCCGTTTTCCCCACACCAGGTTCACCAATTAACACGGGGTTATTTTTGGTACGACGTTGTAATACTTGAATAGCTCGACGAATTTCTTCATCACGCCCAATCACAGGATCAAGTTTGCCACTTTCTGCACGAGCAGTTAAATCAATCGTATATTTTTCTAATGCTTGTCTGCTTTCTTCTGCATTTTGATCGTTCACGTTTTGTCCCCCTCTAATTTGCTGAATAGCTTGCGAAATTTGTTCTTTTTTCGCACCGCACTTTTTCAGAATATCACTGAGTGCACCTCGCTCCTCTAAGGCAGCAAGCAAAAACAATTCGCTCGAAATAAATTTATCTTGGTTTTGCTGTGCAAATTTATCACATAGATTAAGTAAATTAATCAGCTGGCGTGAAAGTTGTACATCACCGCCATTGCCAATAACTTGCGGCAATTTATTTAGTTCAGTCTTTAATTCATTACGCAATAACGCCACATTTACGCCACTTGCGGTTAAAATTGGCGCAATGGAGCCGCCCTGTTGATTTAAAAGTGCGGTCAATAAATGCACGGGTTCAATAAATTGATTGTCTTTTCCGATAGCAAGTGATTGTGCTTCGCTTAAAGCTTCTTGGAACTTTGTTGTAAATTTTTCAATGTTCATACAGTTTCCTCAATTTGGTTTTGGCTTTCGCCGTTTGCTCAAATTAAGTAAGATCGTTTGAATGAATTTCAAGAGAAGAAATGAAATATTTTTGATTTTATCTATCAATAAAAATTTGATGATAGGTTTCAACCTACCAAAATATCGAATAGTGGCACATCCCAATGCTCAGTGGGAAGATTTTCTACTTGCTGACATTGATGCGCTAAACCCACTGGAATAAAAGACTTATTTTGCCAATTCTGCAACGTGCGATCATAAAATCCACCGCCCATGCCAAGGCGATTTCCCTGTTTATCAAAAGCCACCAATGGCGTAAATAAAATATCCAGTTCATTTAATGGCAAAACACTTTGAACATTCAGCTTTGGCTCCCAAATACCAAACTGATTTTGTTTCATTGGCGTATCAGGTAAATAGCGTAAAAACAATAAATGATGTTTAGTAAAAGGATGTAAAACAGGCAAATACACATTTTTGTTTTGTATCCAAAGGGATTGGATTAAGGCTTTTGTCGAAATTTCGCCATCAAAAGAAAAATATAATGCAATATTTTTGGCTTGTCGTTGCTCAATAAGATTTAACGCCTGTTGGGTAACCGATTGTGCTGCTTTTTCCTGTTGAAGTGCGGTTAAATTTGCTCGTATTTTTCGAATTTCAGCGCGGATTTGCTGGCGTTTTTGAATATTCATAGAAATGAAAGGAGAAGATAGGACCCAGAGTGCCGCTGCGGGCAGTAGTCCTTGAACCCGACGGTTCAAGGAAATCAGTTGATACCGTTTTCAGGTTTCTTAGCCCAATGAACGAGTCAAAGGTTAAGCCTACACACCAACGATAGGAAACCAATTTATAAGATTTAAAGTATCGGCTCAGGGACATAGCCTGCTGACGAACACTCCAGGTAATTCTTATGGGGTTATACTAGCCCAAATTCTCAGTATTGACTAGCATTTATTTATCAATTTTAACGAGTTGATTATAAAACAACAAAAGAGTGTGATAATACAAATTAGTTTTAGGTATTTATTGTTCTTGGAGAGAAGAATTTAAAGAATATGGCGGTGATTTAAGTGATTTTTAACTGATTGCTCTGAATTAACTACATCTTTTAATTTGAAAAAATCTCAGCTCTATTTCACCGCACTTTCCAATTTAATATTGTTCTTTATTTACACGAATGTTTTCTAACGAATGGTCTAATTGTTGGATACCCGTTCTCAATACCTCTTCAATTTTAGCCGCTTTATTTTTTTCTTGGCTTAATTCAAAACTCAAATTGAGCGCTACAATCGAAAGCACACGATCAAGCTGAATAAGGCCAGTCTTTTCTTTCATTTCGGAAACCAATATATCTAAATTACGCGCAGCTTGGCGCAATAATTCTTCTTGTTCAACGGGCACGTTTAAACGCAAAACCTGCCCCAAAACTAAAATTTCGACCAATTTTAACGACATTTGATTTCCTTAAATTAAATATTTGAGTGGCTGATATTATGCCATAGCAAAAAACGTTCGTCACAAATTTTACATTGAATAGGCCGTTCACTCATCACCATAAATTAAGCTATAATGCCCGCATTTTTCAGTTTAAAACGAGATTTTTATGGCCCAAATTGCAACAAATCCGCTTGTGCTAGTGGATGGTTCTTCTTATTTATATCGTGCATTTCATGCCTTTCCTCCTTTAACCAATGCCGCAGGTGAGCCAACGGGTGCGATGTATGGCGTGTTAAATATGTTAAAAAGCCTCATCTCACAAGTGCAGCCCACTCATATAGCTGTTGTTTTTGATGCAAAAGGGAAAACATTTCGTGATGAAATGTTTGAACAATATAAATCTCACCGTCCACCAATGCCTGATGATTTACGCAAACAAATTCAGCCTTTACACAATATGATTCGAGCATTGGGGATTCCGCTTTTAGTAGTGGAAGGTGTTGAAGCTGATGATGTGATCGGCACGCTCGCACTACAAGCATCACGTTTGGGTAAAAAAGTGCTCATTAGTACTGGCGATAAAGATATGGCACAGTTAGTTGATGATAATATTATGCTCATCAACACCATGAATAATAGCTTATTGGATCGCGAGGGTGTGATTGAAAAATACGGTATTCCCCCTGAACTCATCATTGATTATCTAGCACTCATGGGCGATAGTGCAGATAACATTCCCGGCGTTGCTGGCGTGGGCGAAAAAACCGCACTTGGTTTACTACAGGGCATAGGAAGTATGACTGAGATTTATGCCAATCTTGAAAAAGTAGCAGAATTGCCAATTCGTGGTGCGAAAAAACTAGGTGAAAAATTATTAGCTGAAAAACCCAATGCCGATCTTTCTTATACATTAGCAACCATCAAAACGGATGTTGAACTTAACGTGACAACAGATGAATTGTTGCTTGGAGAAAGTCAAAACGATCAACTCATCGAATATTTTAGTCGCTATGAATTTAAACGCTGGCTTAATGAAGTGATGAATGGCGCGGATTCTATTACCCAAACCATTGAACAGCCTGTGAAAATGAACCAGTATCAGGCGACCTCACCAGCTCAAAATTCGGTGGGAAATAGTGTGGTGGAAAATACGCCTAAAATTCAAATCGATCGTACAAAATATGAAACCTTGCTCACTCAAACGGATTTAACACGCTGGATTGAAAAACTCAATGCAGCAAAACTCATTGCTGTCGATACTGAAACAGACAGTCTTGATTATATGTCTGCGAATTTAGTGGGTATCTCTTTTGCTCTTGAACATGGTGAAGCCGCTTATTTACCATTGCAATTGGATTATTTGAATGCGCCAAAAACACTAGAAAAATCGACCGCACTTGCGGCTATCAAACCCATTTTAGAAAATCCTGACATTCACAAAATTGGACAAAACATTAAATTTGATGAAAGTATTTTTGCCCGCCATGGCATTGAATTACAAGGTGTTGAATTTGATACGATGCTGCTTTCTTATACGCTAAATAGTACTGGTCGTCATAATATGGACGATTTAGCTAAACGTTATTTGGGGCATGAAACTATCGCATTTGAAAGCATTGCAGGAAAAGGGAAAGGCCAGCTTACGTTTAATCAAATTCCATTAGAACAAGCCACAGAATACGCGGCGGAAGATGCTGATGTGACAATGAAATTACAACAAGCGCTGTGGTTGAAACTGCAAGAAGAACCAACGCTTGTTGAATTGTATAAAACAATGGAATTACCATTACTTCATGTGCTTTCTCGTATGGAACGTACAGGCGTTTTGATTGATAGTGATGCCCTCTTTATACAATCTAACGAAATTGCCACAAGATTAACCGCACTTGAGGAACAAGCTTACGCATTAGCGGGTCAGCCATTTAATTTGGCCTCCACCAAACAATTACAAGAAATATTGTTCGATAAACTTGGGCTACCTGTTTTACAAAAAACACCAAAAGGTGCGCCATCAACGAATGAAGAAGTATTGGAAGAATTAGCCTATAGCCACGAATTACCCAAAATTTTAGTTGAACATCGTGGCTTGAGTAAACTCAAATCCACTTACACGGATAAACTGCCTCAAATGGTCAATTCACAAACAGGCCGAGTGCATACCTCTTATCATCAAGCGGTGACGGCGACAGGACGTTTATCATCTAGCGATCCAAACCTACAAAATATTCCAATTCGGAATGAAGAAGGTCGTCGTATTCGACAAGCATTTATTGCGCGTGAAGGTTATTCTATTATCGCCGCTGACTATTCTCAAATTGAGTTACGCATTATGGCGCATCTTTCCGGCGATCAAGGCTTAATTAACGCCTTCTCTCAAGGCAAGGATATTCACCGATCCACGGCTGCTGAAATCTTCGGTGTATCATTAGATGAAGTCACCAGCGAGCAACGTCGCAATGCTAAAGCGATTAATTTCGGCTTAATTTATGGAATGTCCGCGTTTGGACTTTCACGCCAACTTGGCATTTCCCGTCCAGATGCACAAAAATACATGGATTTATATTTCCAACGCTACCCTGGCGTACAGCAATTTATGACCGATATTCGTGAAAAAGCGAAAGCACAAGGCTATGTGGAAACGCTATTTGGTCGCCGTTTATATTTACCTGATATTAATTCTAGCAATGCAATGCGTCGTAAAGGAGCAGAACGCGTAGCAATAAATGCACCGATGCAAGGCACGGCTGCGGATATTATTAAACGAGCAATGATTAAACTTGATGAAGTAACACGTCACGATCCAGATATTGAAATGATTATGCAAGTACACGATGAATTGGTATTTGAAGTGCGGTCAGAAAAAGTAGAGTTTTTCCGTGAGCAAATTAAACAACACATGGAAGCCGCTGCGGAATTAGTTGTTCCATTGATTGTAGAAGTGGGTGTTGGACAAAATTGGGATAAAGCGCACTAAGGAATTTAATCATGAATAAAGTTATTAAAAGTCGCCACTTTACGGCAGAACGTGCTTGGGGAGCCCTCGATATTACCAATATGGGTGGCATTTCAGTGCGTCTGCACTGGACAGATAAACCTTACAAATGGCATATCAATGACGGTGAAGAAGTCTTTGCTGTCATGGATGGTACGGTGGAAATGCGCTACAAAGAAGATGGTCAAGAGAAAGCCGTATTGCTCCATACGGGTGATATTTTTTATGCGGGTATCGGTACCGAACATGTTGCTAATCCACAAGGTGAAGCGCGTATATTAGTCATAGAGAAAGAAGACAGTATTTAACAAATTAAAAAGAATTTTATGAATCAAGAAAAACTTAACGAAATTGAAAAACCATTACTCCACATCGTTAAACATGATGTTGTGCCAGCCCTAGGCTGTACTGAACCCATTTCTCTGGCACTTGCAGCAGCAACAGCGGCTAAATATTTAGGAAAAACGCCTGAACGCATTGAAGCCAAAGTTTCACCGAATCTGATGAAAAATGGCTTGGGTGTTGCTGTTCCAGGAACTGGCATGGTCGGCTTACCTATTGCTGCAGCAATTGGTGCATTAGGCGGTAATCCAGATGGCGGTTTGGAAGTATTAAAACATATTACGCCAGAGCAAGTTACTGCCGCCAAGACTATGCTTGAACAAAAATTAGTGAGTGTAGATATTCATCAAACCGAACATATTTTATATTCAGAATCAACATTATTTGCCGATAATGATTACGTGAAAGTCGCAATTCAAGATCAGCATACCAATGTTATTTTGATCGAAAAAAATGGCGAAATCCTTTTTCAGAAAGTGGAAGATGAATGTACCAATTGCGATCCCTATGAAGTTTTTAAACAAATTAGTGCTCGCGAGATTTTTGAGTTTTCCAATGCGGTTGAATTAGAAAAAATTCGTTTTATTAGTCAAGCTGCAGAACTCAACCGAGCGCTGTCTAACGAAGGATTACGTGAAAATTATGGCTTACACATTGGTAGAACATTGCGTAAACAAGTAGGTAGCGGTTTAATTTCTGATGATTTGCTAAGCAAAATTATGATTGAAACCACAGCCGCATCAGATGCAAGAATGGGCGGAGCAACGTTGCCAGCGATGAGTAATTCAGGTTCAGGCAATCAAGGAATTGCGGCAACGATGCCTGTTGTCGTTGTTGCAGATTATCTCAAGGTGAGTGAGGAAAAACGAATACGCGCACTTTTCTTATCTCACTTAATGGCCATTTATATTCATAGTAAATTGCCAAAACTTTCCGCACTTTGTGCTGTGACTACGGCATCAATGGGAAGCTGTGCAGGTATTGCTTATTTACTCACAGGTAAATTTGAAACAGCTAGCATGAGCATCTGTAGCATGATTGGTGATATTAGTGGCATCATCTGTGATGGCGCCGCCAATAGCTGTGCCATGAAAGTCTCCACTAGCGTTGCTTCAGGCTATAAATCGGTACTTATGGCTATGGATGAAACCCATGTTACTGGCAATGAAGGTATTGTCGAACACGATCTTGATCGAACTATTGATAATCTCTGCGCTATTGCATCAAAAAGTATGCAACATATCGACAGACAGGTCATAGAGATTATGGTGAGTAAACCTTGTCCTTAATGAAAATAAAGTGCGGTAAAAAATAAAGAAATTTCAATTTCATTGATATTTATCGTAAACAAAAGGGTTGAATATAAATTTATACTCAACCCTTTATCTTCATTAAAAGAGGATATTATTTATCGCTTTCTTTTTCGTGTGGATTGCCTTTCACACCAATATGAGAAATTTCCCCATTAGCATCAATCAAATAAGCTTGGCCAAAACCTCTTACAAAACGGCCTGTACCAAATATAAGTTCAACTAAATCAAAATCAGTAAATTCACGAATCGTTTTAATTCCGCCCACATCATTCATGGTTTCCGCTAATTTATCTAAGGCTTTTTCAACAATTGGATCTTCACGAGGAATAAAACGTGCACTTGCCTTGTAACGTAAACGAGTACGTACAATAATTGATTTTGCTTTGCTTTCATCTTCTAAAAACATCACTTCCGCTTGATTCGGATTGCATTTTAAATTGTCATAATGTTCTGCAATGGCACTGATATAAATATAATATTTTCCATCAAGCGAAATAATTGGCGCATAAGACGCCATCGGTAAACCATCTTTATCTAAAGTGGCAAGCACACAGCTTTTAAACTCTTGACGAAATTCATCAATTTTAGCTTTAATACGATCGTAATTTGCAACTGGTTTATTTTCTACACAAAGATTGATGATCACTTGTTTAATTGAACCTTCGTCAGCTTGTTGTGGAAATTCCACGCGTAATGTTTTGTCACCATTATATTTAAAATCTAAACCACCAAAATCTACATTAACTAGCGTCACATCCGTGATTTCATTTACACCACCAAATTTTTTACAAAGGGCAGCCATATCATCTTGGTGATGATCATTCATGTGAGTGATAATTCTATTGAAATCCATTTTTGTTCCTTATATTTACGATTAATCTCATTATTCTACGGATTCTCTTCCGTGAGGAATAATGTTGAGCATTATACTCAAGTAAAATATATTTAACATATTTTTCACAAAATAATAATATTTCAAAGAAAAAGGCCCTTACGAAATAAGGGCCTAAAAAACTGAAATAGTATTAATTATTTACTATCAACACTCACACCATAGAAAGCATCATAGCCAAATGGGCTTTGTACATAGCCCTTTACGCGGGGACTAAGTGGTGCAAAACCAACAGAATGCGCCACTGGAATCCAAGGTGCTTGATTATGAACGATAACTTGCGCTTGTTTATAAAGTGCGGTGCGTTCTTCCTTATTTGTTAATCCGATTGCTTTATCTAGTAATGCATCAAATTCTGGATTTTTAAAACGGGCCATATTGGAATTACCCGCATTTGAACTTGCCAATAATGGAGATAAGAAGTTATCAGGATCACCATTATCACCAGACCAACCAAAGATACCAGCAGTTAACTCACCCGCTTTCGCACGTTTTTGGTAATCCGCCCATTCATAGGTAACAGGGTTAGTTTTTACACCAACTTTAGCCCAGTCCGCCATGATAAGTTCAGCCATACGTTTTGGATTTGGGTTAGACGCACGTACAACAGGTTGAATCCAAAAATCAGTTTCAAAACCATTTGGGTAACCCGCTTCTGCTAAAAGTTGTTTTGCTTTTTCTGGATCGTACGGATAATCTTGAACTTCATCGTTGTAACTCCAAATTGTTGGAGGAAGTGGATTTTTAGCTGGTGTACCCGCGCCTTGGTAAACCGCTTCAATAATCGCTTTTTTATCCACTGCGTAGTTCAGTGCTTGACGAACTTTGACATTATCAAACGGTGCTTTTTCGGTATTGAATGCGATATACGCCACGTTCAAACCTTTTTGTTCCAAAAGTTGTACTTTTGGATCTGTTTTCATTTTTGCTAAATCCGCTACATTCGGGAATAAAATTAAATCACAAGATCCCGCCTGTAATTTTGCATAACGTGTTGTCGCATCTGGCACAATATTGATAACTAAACGATCCAATGGTGTTCTACCCTTCCAATAGTTTTCGTTTGCTACATATTGAGCAGCTTGATCCGTTTTGTAATCAACAAAAACAAATGGCCCCGTTCCCACTGGACGATTATCAATTGTTTCTGGCTTACCTGCTTTCAGCATTGCATCAGCATATTCTGCGGAATAAATAGAAATAAAATCCATGCCTAAACTTGCCAAGAAAGTTGCATCTTTCTTGTTTAAGGTAATACGAATTGTATTGTCATCTACTTTCTCCACTGATTTCAACAATTCAGGGAATTTCATTGCTTTGAAATATGGATAAGTCCCTTTAGATACATTGTGATATGGATGATTCGGATCTAACTGACGTTGGAATGAGAATACAACATCATCCGCATTAAAATCACGTGTTGGGGTAAATTCTTTTGTTGTATGGAATTTAACACCTTTTCTTAAATGGAATGTGTAAGTTAAACCATCATCGCTAATTTCCCAGCTTTCAGCTAGGGCAGGTTCAATATCTGTTGAGCCTTTTTTAAATTCAACTAAGCGGTTATACACTTGTTGTGAACTTGCATTATAAGACGTCCCTTCCATCACAAGAGCAGGGCTAAATCCTAAAGGTGCTTTTGCTGTACAGTAAACAAAAGTATTGTTAGATGCAGATTTAGTTTCAGCTTGTGCGGTCGGTTTATTTGCTGAACCTGATTGATCACAAGCTGCTAATACAAGCGTTGCAGCCGCAAGAGTTAGTGTTGCTTTTAGCTTCATGATAGTTCCTCACTTTGTTGGCAGAGATTTATTCGAGCATAGTGATACCAAAATGCTAGATAAATCCTATCTAAAATAAATGTTTAATAAGATATAAGCAAATATCACTTTTTTTAAATAAAAAAATTCTATGGATTATAACAAATTAATCTAAGGATTTTTCCGTAAATGATCGCCATCATTTTTGTGTAATTTCATAAGCGACCAAACTAAGGCGATTGCAAAAAGTGATGAGGTTAAGAAAGTATAGCCAAATGCCTGTTGTAAGCCATCACTCGCGCTAAAGAAATGTCTATAAAGATTTAGAATTATCGATGAAATAGCAATACCAAATCCAATTCCAACTTGCTGCACAATACTTAATACTGTAGAACCTGTGCCTGCCTGTTGTTTTGAAAGATCGCCTACAGTCAACGTATTGATTGAAGTAAAAATTATCGACATGCAAGCACCGTACCACATGAGATTGCAAATAATCCAAGTCAGAGAGCTTTGTTTATCTAACCAAGCCATTGAAATCACAGAGCCAGCCATCAAAAGTGCGGATGAAATTAACGTTGTTTTATAGCCCCAACGATTTAAAATTCGTCCAATTAATATTTTCAAAATCACAGAAATTAGCGCAATCGGCGCTAAGAGCCAGCCAGACATTTCAGCACTATAACCGAAAGATAATTGAAACATCAAAGGCAATAAAAAGGGAACGCCAGATGCAGATAATCGGATAAAAATATTGGCAATAATGCCTAATCTGAATGTACGAGTGCGGAAAAGGGATAAAGGTAAAATGGCATATTCATTGTTTTTGGCATAACTAGAATAAGCCACGAGTAACAGAATACCAACGACTAACACGCTATAGGTTGTAATTGCACTATGCTGGCTTTCACCAAGTAAATCCAAACCAAGCGTGATGCCAACTAATCCTAATGCAAATAGTAAAAAACCTGTCCAATCTAGTTTCTCTGCTTCGCCTTTGATGTTACTCATCACGCTACCCGATGCCAAAATCCCTAGTGCACCAATTGGAATATTAATTAAAAAAATCCAGTGCCAACTGGCGTGAATGACTAACCATCCACCTAAAATAGGCCCTAGAATTGGTCCGATCAAACCTGCAGTTGCCATTAAATTCCAAGCATTAACTAATTGTTGTTTCGGGACAGCTTGAATAATTGCTAAACGCGCCACTGGCATCATAAAAGCACCGCCTATCCCTTGAATCACTCTGGCTAAGATTAAACTTTCTAAATTAGGGGCAGCAGCACAAGCGATAGAACCTAAAATAAAAGTCAACACTGCACCACGAAAAACGCTCAATGTCCCAAATTTTACAGCCGCCCAAGCGGTAAGAGGAATAAATAATGCAACAGCTAAAGAATAAGCAATAATCGCCATTTGCATTTCAAAGGCGGGTTTATGTAAATCAGAAGATATTGCGGGTAAAGCTGTATTTAGAATGGTCGCATCGAGGCTTTGCATAAAAAGCGCCATTGCAGCCACCCACGCTAAACCGCGATAGGCATTGGGTTCAATCATCGTGTTCCGTGAAAATGGTACAACCAATTCTCAATAAAATCGGCAATTTGCAGAATGCGGTTAATATCCAACAAAGTGCGGTCAATTTCAAGGGGATAATTCGTTGCAACTGCGAGCACATATTCGTCAATTTCGGGTAAAGATTTTGTCATTTCCTGACGATGGAGCAAAATCTTTGGAATTGGCTCTTGTTTAAAGCCTTCCACCAAAACTAAATCCGTTAAAGTGCGGTCAAATTGTTGTGCTAAATAATCCAATGAAACAGGTTTTGGTGTTTCCGTCATGATAGCCCAGCGTTCATCATTCGCTAAAATGACTTGAGAAGAACCCGCCTCTTTCATACGCCAACTATCTTTTCCTTCTTTATCAACTTGCATATTGTGATGGCTATGTTTAATCACTGAAACGCGAATGTGACGAGCGATAAGTTCTGGAATAAGTTTTTCTAATAATGTTGTTTTGCCACTACCGCTATAACCGGTAATTCCAAGTAAAGGAATCTGATTGTTCATAAAAATAACCTTAAAAATCACCGCACTTTAGATACGGAAAACCCCGAGATATCGGGGTTAATAAATTAAGAATGTTTTGCTACATAATTGGCAAAAATAAGTCCGCCGATAGCAAGAAGAGCAACAATGCCAAGCCCTATAGTAAGCCACATATTATTTTCCCTCCACTAATTGACGAAATTTACGCCCCATTACGAGACAAACATAAGCAATAATGAGCAAAAAACTAATATTTAATCCTTTTAGGAAAAGCGGTTGCTCGCCATAAAGTATAACAGGCATTGCTAGAATAGCAACTTTTGCCACATCATCACTAAGTTTTGACCAAGCCTCTAAAGAGCTTTTTTCAATGGGTAATTTAAATAAATTCAGCATAGTTTCTCCGATTAATAAAAGAGAAATTTTGCTGGAATAGAAAGAAAATTACTCAACTAGCTTTATAGTTTTCGATCTAGATCGCAGAAATAATAAAAAGCGAATAAAAAAATTAAGATAATATGCGCAATAAAACAGGCTGAAATTCTGTTTGTTGACCTAATTTCCTGCTATAAGATTTTACAAAAATGAAAGAAAGTGCGGTTAACCCAAAAATTAAAATGGCACGCAAGATTTCATTGTGGCTGATGTAATCAGACAACATGGTTGCGATCAATAAAGTCAAAAGCGGTACAACATACATCAATAATGCCGACAACAACATAGACTTTTCTTCTAATCCAATTTCAACAATTTGACCTTCGCATAATGGCATTAATGTTTCCACATTAAAAATATGCTCGCCCCGTTTTCCGTTTAATTCTGAAAGGCTTGATGTTCCACAACTGTTTTTAGCTGCGCATTGGCCACAGGCACTTTGGGATTGGCATTTCACTTTGGCAATGCCATTTTCATAGCTAATAACAACGGCACTTTCTCTTAGCATTGGGATTCTCCCATATAAATATCAAAGCGATGATTTTTCGTTTCACGGCTAAAGTGCGGTTGCTTTCCATCAAGAAACTCCGCATAGTCAGGACGCTTCACAACCACACGTTTTTTAGCTAATTGTAGTGCAGGTAAAAGTAATTCATCGGCATCTAAATCTGCTCCAACTAAATGCTGGAATACGCGCATTTCTTTTTTTACTAACGCAGATTTTTGTTTATGCGGATACATTGGATCGAGATAAACCACATCGGCATAATCAATATTAGGATCAAGTTCATTAATATGGCGAACATTCAACAAACGCAAATTTTGTTGCAACATCTCGCCGATTTCCTCATCTTGATAAGCACGATTTAAACCATCTTGCAGAAGTAAAAAAATAACAGGGTGGCGCTCCACTAAACGAACTTGGCAGCCAATCGACGCCAGCACAAAGGCATCACGTCCTAAACCTGCTGTTGCATCAATAACGGTTGGCAATTCCGAACCTTTAATCCCGACCGCTTTTGCTACAGCTTCACCGCGACCACCACCGAATTTACGACGGTGAGCCATTGTGCCACCAGCAAAATCAACATAAACCGCTCCGAGTTTAGGTTCGTCTAATTTACGAAGTTCTAAACGTTCATCGGTTTGAACAAGCGCAAGTGGGCTTTGTTCATCATGAATAATGTTATATTCAGCACAAAGTGCGGTCAATTCTGCTAGTGTTTTTTCTGGAGATTCAGAAATCAGCTGAATTCCTACTTGCGAATGAGCCATACGCCGCTTTCCATGTGGTCAGTGTAAGGGAATTGGTCAAATAACGCGGCTTTTTCAATGCGGTGCGTTTTTGAAAGTTCAACAAGATTATCGCACAGCGTATGTGGATTACAGGAAATATACAAAATGCGATCGTAATTTTGTACAAGTTTCACTGTATCAGGATCAAGCCCTGCGCGAGGTGGATCGACAAAAATGGTATTACATTCATAAGATTTTAAATCAATCCCTTTCAATCGGTTAAAGGCTCGAACCCCATTCATAGCCTGCGTAAATTCTTCTGCAGACATACGGATAATTTGTAAATTATCGACTTTATTTTCAGTGATATTAAACTGTGCGGCAGCTACGGAAGGTTTGGCGATTTCTGTTGCTAATACCTTACGGAAATTTTGTGCAAGTGCGATAGAAAAATTGCCATTACCGCAGTAAAGTTCTAATAAATCACCTTCACTATTTTGGGTACAATCAATTGCCCATTCAAGCATTTTGCAGTTTACCGTTGCGTTTGGCTGAGTAAAACTATTCTCGACTTGTCGATAGACATAATTTCTGCCATTCACAGGTAAAACTTCATCCACATAATCTTGCTCAAAACAGATTTTTTGTTTACTTGCACGCCCGATTATTTGCACATCAAAATCTTGCTTTTCGAGTAAATCTTTCAGGTTTTTAGCCGCACTTTCCCATTCTTCAGTGAGTGTTTTATGATAAAGCAAGCTCACAATAATCTTATTACTCAAGGTGCTAAGATAATCAATTTGGAATAATTTTTTGTGTAGCACCTCTTGTTGTTTTAACAAAGGTAATAAGGTTTGCATCATACGATTAATCAGCATGCTAGCGATTGGAAATTCATCCACGCGATAACGCTGTAGCGTCGCTTGATCAAACATAATATGGTAAAAATCATCTTGCTCATGCCAAATACGAAACTCCGCACGCATACGATAATGGCTTGTTGGAGAGTCAAAAACTTGAATATCCGGCGCATTAAAAGGGCGCAAAAGTGCGGTTAATTTTTCAAGTTTTTTTTGTAGCAGTTCGTTGTATTGAGAAATCGGTAATTGCATAGAAATTAGTATTCATAGGGCGTATGAAGACGAATCGTTCATACAAAGATAGGAGAATAAAGTTATCAGCCGTGAATTACGCGTGATTTCACAAGCTATTCAAAAACAAAAAGCAGACTTCCGCCTGCCTTGTTCAACATATCTTATTCGCCGGAATAATCTTCACCGCCAGAGGCAGCTTCACTCACATCACCAGATAAGGTGTAAACACGTTTTTTAGTGTTAATACGAGTACGATATTTATTCCAAGTTTTTTCAAAGAAAGTCTCTGCTGCGCGCTCACCACGGCAAAAAGCGACGAAATCTTTTTCTTCTTTAGTCGCTGGCTCACGTTCCCCTAAGTCCAATGCTTTGAACGCTTGACCATATTGCTCAAGCACTTGTGATTCCTTGATTGTGTAATCACCGTGACGGGAAAAACCACGTGGGTAGTTTTTGTCGTCAAAGAAACGACGCGTTACGCTAAAACTTGCAGCCATAATATTCTCTCTTCTTTCATTAATATTTACAAAATAGGGCAGGCATTAAACCAATTTTTCGTTATTTTTGCAATAAACCTTTTACGGTTTGTACATAATCTTTCACGAAATCATCGTAATTTAAACCTTCAGGGTTTACACGGAATTTACCATTTACATAAAAATCAGGTACACCACGCACTTTAAATTGTTCTGCTGCATTCACTTGTTTATTAACCAAACCATTTACTGCGAAACTATTAATGCCACCATCAAATTGCTCGGAGGTTACACCATTCGATAAGAAAATAGTTCTAATATCATCCATTGATTTCAAAGCATCCTTTTGAGCAGCTTCAAATAATGGTGCCTTTACTTTACTTTCTGCACCTAATGCCATTGCTAACGCCCAAGCTCGCGTTAAGTTTTCAGACTGGCGACCTAAGAAATTCACATGATATTGTTTAAATTTCACATCTTTTGGTAAAGCATCTGCGACTTGTTGTGGAATTTTGTATTCCATTTCAAAGGCATAACAATGCGGGCAATAGAATGAGAAAAACTCAATCACTTCTTTTTGCTGTGAAGCCTGTTGACTCACTTGAACATATTGTTTGCCTTCCTGTAAATCTGCTGCAAAACTATTTACAGACATAAGCGTGCTGATACCAAAACCTAACGCAAGTAATACTTTTTTCATTTGCTTTCCTTTTTATTTAATGATACCGCGAGCACGGAGCAATGCGGTTTTAAAATCTTCTTCGTAATCTTTTTTGAGACCAGGAATTGGCTCATGTTTATCTGTACCATCCATTTTTAACTGATAAATAATCACTTCATCAGTTAATTCATTTAATGGCTTTTGGAAACCTGATTCATTGGCAATTTTTTGCAAAATTTCCATTAAGCTCAAATCCGGGTCTTTAGACCAATAAGGTTGTAAAAGTTCCAAAACTTCATTTAAACGCTTACATTTCATTGCTATTTCCTTTTTAATCGTAAAAAATAGGCAAATGATACTTGAAATAACGATAGATTAAAATATGACAATCACAATAAGCGCGGTAATTTTGGCTGGTGGCAAAGCACGCAGAATGGGCGGGCAAAATAAAGGATTACAGATTTTAGGTAAACAATCTTTAATTCAACATGTTATTAATCGCTTGCAACCACAAGTTCATGATATTTCAATTAACGCTAACCGAAGTCAAACAGAATATGCAAAATTTGGCTTTCCTGTTTTTTCCGATGAACTGCCCGATTTTCGGGGGCCATTGAGTGGTATGCTAACAGCCCTAGAAAAGACAAAAAGTGACTTTATCCTTTTTACACCTTGTGATACACCTTTTTTTCCTACGAACCTTTTAGATAAACTCAAAAGTGCGGTTAAAAATCACCGCACTTTAATTGCTTATGCTTGCGATGAAGAACGTGAACATCCCGTTTTTTGTTTGATGTCCATTCAGCTAAAGGAAAAATTACGACACTATTTAGCATCGGGTGAACGACGCCTTTTACAGTTTATGAAAGAAAATGGCGGGATTTCAGTAAAGTTTACGAAAGAAGAAGGCAACTTCGAGAATTTTAATACGATGGATGATTTAAAGAAAAACAGTCATCTAACCGAACACTAACAAAAGTGCGGTTTATTTTTATTATTTACGAGCACCAAATATCGCAATCAATTCTTTCACTTTTACGCGTTTTTCTGAATTCTGACTAATAGAACGTTGGACTTTTACCCGTTTAAATTTTGCACCGTTATAAATTTCACGGGTAAATTTAGTATCGTGATTAGAAATCAATATGGGAATCTGTTTTTCTTTTTGTATAGATTTCGCTAAATCTGCCAAGGCACGTTGCTGCATCAACCCAAACTCATTGCCCGCATAACCAGTAAAATTAGTATCCTGTTGTAGCGGAGCATAAGGCGGATCGCAATAAATCACCGAATCCTTATCGGCAAATTCAAAAGTTTTTTGAAAATCACAACATAAAAACACCGCACTTTGCGCTTTATGAGCGAAATAACGTAATTCATCTTCTGGAAAATAATGAGTTTTGTAAGCACCAAAAGGTACGTTAAATTCATTTTTGCTGTTATAACGGCATAATCCGTTAAACCCAAAACGATTCAAATACAAAAAAATAATCGAACGTTCGAAAGGATCCGTAGATGCATTGAATTGGCGACGTTTGGCATAGTAATAATCGGATGTATTGGCATCATAATCAAAGAAAATCGGCTTACAAGCTTCAATATAACCATCTACATTTTCTTTAACAATATTGAATAGATTGATTAAATCAGGGTTGATATCTGCCAAAATATAGCGTTCAAAATTAGAATTAAGAAATACTGCTCCAGCGCCCACAAATGGCTCAATTAAGCAGTTTTTTTTGTTTGGAAAGGCTTTATTTATATCGTCCGTTAAGCGAAATTTTCCCCCCGCCCATTTTAAAAATGGACGGTGTTTTAACTTAGGTTTTAAAGATTGTTTTTTCGGACGTAACATCTTAATCCGTTTGAGTACAACGACGAATTGCGTTTAACACGAGGGTATGATCGGTATCATTCGCCACATAAGCTTGGCCTAGAGATTTGAGTAGCACCAGACGCAATTTACCCGCTAGAACTTTTTTATCACGCATCATATGCGGTAAATAGTCCTCCGGCTGCATCGTATCCGGTGATACGGTGGGCAAATTGGCACGAGCAAGTAATTTTTCAAGGCGAGACACATCTACAATAGAAATATCTCCAAGCTCTTTCGAAAGCGCCGCTGCCATCATCATTCCCGTCGAAACAGCTTCGCCATGAAGCCAGTTTCCATAACCTAAGTGAGTTTCAATGGCATGTCCAAAAGTATGTCCAAGATTGAGCAATGCACGATCGCCCTTTTCTGTTTCATCTCTCGCAACCACATCCGCTTTAATTTGACAACAACGAGAAATACAATGTTGAAGCGCCTCAGGATACAAAGCGACAAGTTCATCAATATGTTGTTCTAGCCATTCAAAAAATTCGTAATCTAAAATGGCGCCATATTTGATAACTTCGGCAAGACCCGCGTTTACTTCACGTTTAGGAAGCGTATTAAGCGTGAGCGTATCAATAATAACCATTGATGGCTGATAAAACGCGCCAATCATATTTTTGCCTAATTCATGATTAACCGCCGTTTTACCGCCCACTGAAGAATCCACTTGTGAAAGCAATGTGGTTGGAATTTGAATTAAACGCACGCCACGCTGATAACTTGCCGCAGCAAATCCAGCAACATCGCCAATTACGCCGCCACCCAATGCAATAATCGTGGTATCTCGTCCATGATTACCTTGTAAAAGTGCGGTGAAAATTAAGTTTAAAGATTCAAGCGTTTTGTATTTTTCGCCATCTGGCAATAAAACATGATCGACCTCGCAACCACGTTTTTCCAACGCATAAATGACTGTATCAAGATAAAACTGTGCGACCGTGGGATTCGTTACAATCATCACGCGATCCCCACGTTTAATTGGGTAACTACGTTCATCTTGTAACAATCCGCTACCAATTAAAATAGGATAGCGACGCTCTTGCAATTCCACGTTGACGCACAGCATAATTTATCCTTAGGTGTGTTTAAAGTGCACCATTCAATCCATTCATATTATCAATTAAATCAACTATTTGATTTACCATTACTTTGGCATTTTGCTCATCGGTTGGCAAAGTGATGTCCGCAATTTCTTCATAAAGCGGGTTGCGAATTTTTGCTAAATCTTCCAATACTTGACGAGGATTCTCTGCATCTTGGAGCAATGGACGTTTTTTATCACGTTGAGTACGTTGGAATTGTTTTTCCACCGTTGTTTCTAAATAAATCACGATACCGCGTGCAGATAAATAATTACGACTCTCTTTAGAAAGCACTGCGCCACCACCAGTTGAAAGTACAATGCCTTGCATTTGAGTAAGCTCATTAATAATGCGTTCTTCACGCTTACGGAAGCCTTCTTCACCTTCCAAATCAAAAATCCAGCTAATGTCCGCGCCAGTACGCTCTTCAATCACGGCATCGGAATCAATAAAATCCATATTAAGCTGTTGTGCTAATTGACGACCGATAGTGCTTTTACCTGCACCCATTGGTCCCACTAAAAAAATATTACGTTTTTCCGCCATTGTTCTTTTCTAATTAAATTAAAGGTGAAATAAAAATTTGATCTTTCTAACAAAAATACACAGTCCAAAACAAATTTGACTACTTGAAAGATCTCCCCAAAAATGGCCTAGATTATCGCAATAAACCACCCTATTTTTCAACCTTTCTAGGGAATTTATTTTCCACGAGAAACCATTCAGGTGTGGAATAATCAATATTCTCAATCATCTATGAAGTTTTCAAGCTACAAAGTAATAACAAAAATAGCGCGTTAAATACGCGCTATTTTTAGTCTATTTTTTAATTTTATTTTTTAGGTTAATGCATCAGTTGAAGCATTAAATTTCACATTTGATGAAGTGTAAGCCTCAAAGTGCGGATGTTTTTTCATAAATTTAATGAAGCTTTCCGCATCAGGTAAGTAGGTATCAACGCCCTCATATTTTGGATCGTTAAATAATTTACCAAAAGTTTTATAACCATCTTTACCGCTAGCTACATAGGCATTGGTACCAACGAGATAACGTTTATTATCATCAATTGGTTCCCACTGTTGGGTTTGTTTATTCAAAACTTCCACGCTGACTAAGCGTTTACCTTCCGCGTTTGGTGTTTCATTCGCTTCGTAACGAATGCCTGCGCCATAAGGGAATGCCCCTGTAGAACCATCAACTAAAGCAAATTGCATCGCATCTTCAAGTACTTGTTTCACTAATGCACCTTCCATTTTATAGGTATATAACGTATTACCGAAAGGCAAGAAAGTATAAGCATCATTAAAAGTTACATTGCCCGGTAAAATATCCGCACGCACACCACCTGCATTTTGAATCGTTAAATCCACTGTTTTGAGTTCGTTATACATTGTTTCTGCAATAAAACGCGTTGCGATAGAACCTTCTGGATTTGAGCCTACTTTATTTGGGATACGGTTTGCTGAACCACCTGGCATTGCAGAACCTGTGATAACACCAACAATTTCTTGTGCTAAACGATCTTTTTCACTTTTATATTTTGAAATAAGCATGTCTGTTTTTGCATCATGATCATCAAGTGAAATACTCTTCATTGATTTTAAAGTATCAAGTGCTTTTTTACGTTTATCGCCTGTTAATTCAGTCCATTTACCTTCCGCATTTTTCACTTGAAGTTTATGAGAACTCATTAACACATGAGGAATTTTACGGGTAATAGACGCAATACCTTCAGGACTGAATTTCACGCCTAAGTCCCCCACCACTGCAGAATAAGCCCAACCTTCCATTACAAATACCGGTTCGCCATTCGGATTTTTAAATTCAAGCGGATATTCATAGATTACTGGCAATTTTAAACCACGTAATTCATCATTTCCGTATAAATAATGTGAATCTCCAGTAACAATAACGTCAATATCATTTACTTTTTGAGCGATTTCGATATTTTTTTCACTTCCTGCATGTGAAAGTAAAATGATTTTATTAATGCCTTGTTGTTTTAGCGCATTTGCCATAATTTGTGCGGTAGCAATTTCATCATAGAACTTCACATCCTTACCTGGTGAAGAGGAATTAACCGTTTTATTCACGGTATCTAAACCGATAATAGCAATTTTTTCTCCATCCACAGTGAAAATATCGTAAGGTTTCCATTTGTTATATAAAATTGAATTTTTATCAGGAATAACATTGGCTGAAAGTACTGGGATTTTTAATGGCTCAAGTAGTTTTAATAAACCTTCATTGCCCGCATCAAATTCATGATTACCCAAAGTAAAATAATCAAAATTACCTGCATTCATGACAGCCGCATCAGCGGAACCGCCAAAAAGGGTGAAATACAGCGTACCAGTAATCGCATCACCAGCATGTAGCACTAATGGATTTTTATACTTTTTACGTAACTCATAAAGTTTTCCATTCACAGCAGAAAAACCACCAATATCAACCTTTGTTTGTTGACCATTTAAATTAATTCTCGCTTCGTGCGGTTCCAAGTAAGAATGGTGGTCGTTAATATGTAAGATACTTAACTCCACAGCTTTATGAGCTTGTGGCGCTTCTTTAGCAAAGGTTGAACCAGAGCAAAGCATTGCTAACGCACTAACTGCAAAGGTAACTGATTTTTTAGATAAAAACATAATGGCTCCTTATGAGTAAACGGATTAATTTAAGCCTTCAAGCATTGCTTGGAAAGTCTTATAACGAATAGCATAGTTATTGTGTTGAAGATTTTCACGTGCTTGATCTAAATACGAAAAATCATCAACCTCGACCCCTTTAAATTGGCGAGCAAACATCATATTAGCTAGAGCGAGACGGGGCTTAATTTCTGAAGAAGGGGTTATCAAACTCACTCGATTCTCGGTAATAGAAAAAGTTGTTTGATTAGGAAAATCTTGACGTATTTGTTCAATAATTTTTTGAAATATGCCTTTAGCATCCAAAGACAATAATATGATTTGATCTGCCTTTGCTCCCCGTTCTATTAAAGCCTGAACAAATTGCTCCGAATTATCTGTTTGACGAATATAAATTTTTGCCTGCTCATTCGCTAAAAAAGACACAAGTAAGTTTTTCTTCATTTCCTGAATTAAATTAGCATCGCCAGTATTTATCGGCTCAAAGTATAAGTAATCAAGAAATTTAGGAGTGAGATTTTTATCTGTTTTAAAAATGCGAGTGAGGATTTTTTCACTTATTTGGATCTGATTATCAAGAAATTGGGGAGGTAAAGAAAAAAGTGCGGTGAGTTTTTTCTGTAAAATCGAAACTTGTTGTTTTTCTTGTTTGGCTAAAGCAATTGAAAATTGTTGTTTTAAAGCCTCAGCAGACTCAGTAGATACTGATTGTTGAGAAGACGGAGGGGGACTCGCTATCACAGACTGTTGAATGCTAATACATGACGCTAATCCAAGTAACACAGAATGAAAACCGATTTTCATAATAAACCTCATTTAACTGATATTTTATCAATGTAAAATACCGCTTAACGCGTAAACTTGACCTAAAACTGTTTAAGAATTTCTTAGATTATACGTAAAACAAAATTGTATGTGAATGATAATGTTTACTTTTTCAAGAGAATATAACGTACTTATTAGAATGCTCATCCAAAACTTGCAATTTTGCTCAAAAAGTATAAAATTCGCAGGCTTTTTGTCTATATATACAGAGAAAAAAGTAAGCTATATTCTTAAATCGCTTTCGAGTTTAGGAATATTCTTTTAGAAATTAAACATTTAGAGGAAGGTTATGGTAACCATTCGTTTATCTCGTGGCGGAGCTAAAAAACGCCCATTTTATCAAATCGTAGTAGCTGACAGCCGTTCACCACGTGACGGTCGTTTCATTGAGCGTGTAGGTTTCTTCAACCCAATCGCACAAGGTAACGCAGAACGTGTTCGTATCGACCTAGACCGTGTTAACCACTGGGTTGGTCAAGGTGCATCACTTTCTGATCGTGTTGCGAGCTTGGTAAAAGAAGCACAAAAAGCAGCATAATTTTGCTTTTTGATTTAGTTCTTAAACTAAGATAGGTGAGAAATATGGAACAACAACGTATTGAAGTTGTGGGCAAACTAGGCTCAACCTACGGTATTCGTGGGTGGTTACGTATTTATTCATCAACAGAACAAGCTGAAAGCATTTTTGAGTATCAACCTTGGTTTTTAAAAATCAAAGGTGAATGGCAGCCAACAAAATTAGAAAACTGGCGTCATCATAATCACGAAATCATCGTGAAATTAAAAGGCGTTGATGATCGTGAAGCCGCACAAATTTTAGCAAATGTTGAAATTGGTGTAGATTTATCTGTTTTCCCAGAACTGGAAGAAGGCGATTATTACTGGCACGATTTAATTGGTTGCTCAGTCGTAAACCTAGAAGGTTATACAATGGGAACGGTGACAGAGATGATGGAAACGGGTTCTAATGATGTTTTAGTAGTTAAAGCCAATACTAAAGATGCTTTTGGAAAACAAGAACGGTTAATTCCGTTTTTGTATGAACAAGTAGTTAAAAGAGTCGATCTCACCACGAAAACTATTGAAGTGGATTGGGACGCTGGTTTCTAATCTCAAGTATGCACAAACGTAATGTAGTAGGCTTTTTATGTGGATAGGGGTGATTTCATTATTCCCCGAAATGTTTAAAGCGATTACGGAATTTGGGGTTACAGGCAGAGCCGTAAAACATAATCTTCTGCAAGTGGAATGTTGGAATCCAAGAGATTTTACATTCGATAAGCATAAAACCGTGGATGACCGCCCTTATGGTGGTGGCCCGGGAATGCTGATGATGGTGCAACCTTTACGGGATGCGATTCATGCTGCGAAAGCAGCGGCAGGAGAAGGCGCAAAGGTAATTTACCTTTCGCCACAAGGACGTAAACTCGATCAAGGCGGCGTAACAGAGCTTGCTCAAAATCAGAAATTGATTTTGGTATGTGGACGTTACGAAGGGATTGATGAACGATTGATTCAAACTGAAATTGATGAAGAATGGTCAATCGGCGATTACGTTCTAACCGGAGGGGAATTGCCGGCAATGACATTAATTGATGCTGTTGCTCGTTTTATTCCTGGTGTATTAGGCAAACAAGCTTCCGCAGAAGAAGATTCTTTTGCAGACGGTTTATTAGATTGCCCGCATTACACCAGACCGGAAGTGTTAGAAGGATTAACTGTGCCACCCGTGCTGATGTCGGGACATCACGAAGAAATTCGGAAATGGCGATTAAAACAATCGCTACAAAGAACCTGGCTCCGACGCCCTGAGCTCTTAGAAAGCCTAGCTCTGACTGACGAACAACGTAAACTGTTAAAAGAGACGCAAGCCGAACATAGCAGTTAGTTTCAGTTACATCTAGGATCAATAAAGGATCAAACAATGTCTAACATTATCAAACAACTTGAACAAGAACAATTAAAACAAAACGTACCTAGCTTCCGCCCAGGTGATACTTTAGAGGTTAAAGTATGGGTAGTTGAAGGTAGCAAACGTCGTTTGCAAGCATTCGAAGGCGTGGTTATTGCAATTCGTAACCGTGGCTTACACTCAGCATTTACTTTACGTAAAGTATCTAACGGCGTAGGCGTTGAGCGTGTATTCCAAACTCACTCTCCAGCTGTAGATTCTATCGCAGTTAAACGTAAAGGTGCAGTACGTAAAGCTAAACTTTACTACTTACGTGAACGTTCAGGTAAATCAGCTCGTATTAAAGAGCGTTTGGGCGAATAATTTCGCAAAGAAAAAGGCTTGGAATTCCAAGCCTTTTTTGCATTCATTATATTAATCAGCACTATAATACAATTTTCCGATTTCAATTTTTTGACGACCAGTCTCTTCTCGCCATTTATTACTATCACGTAAAGAATACACACAACCGCAATATTCCTGTTGATAAAACCGCTCCCGCTTACTAATCTCAATCATGCGTTGCGAGCCACCTTCTTTACGCCAGTTATAATCCCAATAAATAACATCATCATATTTTTCCGCAGCGCGATGCCCACAGCCATTGATTTGATTCATATCCTTCCAACGAGAAATCCCCAGGCAACTAGTAAACACAGGGAAACCATGTTCATGAGCATATTCAGCAGCTTTTTCAAAGCGCATATCAAAACACATAGTGCAACGAATTCCCCTCTCAGGCTCCCATTCCATGCCTTTGGCACGATCAAACCAATTTTGACGATCATAATCTGCATCAATAAATGGAATGCCAAATTTTTGGGCAAAACGAATATTTTCTTCTTTACGAATTAAATATTCTTTGAGTGGATGAATGTTCGGATTGTAAAAATAAATCGTAAATTCAATGCCTGATGCAAGGATTGCTTCCATCACTTCACCCGAGCAAGGCGCACAGCATGAATGTAAAAGAAGTTTATTATGCCCATCCGGCAACTCAAGTTTTTCACGAATAAAAGGTGCGTTAGGATCTTTGCGTACTTTTTGTTTACGAGTTTTACCTTGAAAATTAACCGCTCTTTGCTCAGGTTTAGATTGAAGTTCTGTATTCATAAAGTTTAATTAAAATTAATTAGTTCAAGTATATAAGCTAAATCAAGGGCTAATAATTTCTATCCACAGACAAATAAGCTAAAGAAATCAACGCCTTCTTATAATCACTCTCTGGCAACATTGCAATTGCATCTACTGCTTTTTGAGCTTCTTCTTTTGCACGATTCATCGCATAATCTAAAGACTTATGCTCAGCCATAATAGCTAATACTTCATCAATAGCTTCACGTTTACCGCCTTGCTCAATCGCTTCGCGAATTAAAGCCGCCTGTTGAGCATTACCATGACGCATAGCATGTAGTAGAGGAAGAGTTGGTTTTCCTTCAGCTAAATCATCGCCTACATTTTTACCTAGAGCTTGCGCATTTGCACTATAATCCAATACATCATCCACAAGCTGAAATGCAGTTCCAAGATAACGCCCATAATCTTGTAAAGCCTTTTCTTGAGCTTCTGTTCCGCCCGCAACTATTGCCGCAGCCTGACCAGCCACTTCAAACAAACGCGCAGTTTTGCTATAAATTACACACATATAATTAGCTTCACTCGTTTCAGGATCATTAACATTCATTAGCTGCTGAACTTCGCCTTCCGCTAAAACGTTAGTCGCATCGGCCATGATTCCCAAAATCTTCAATGACTCTAATTGTGCAACTAATTGAAATGCACGCGTATAAATAAAGTCTCCTACCAGTACACTTGCAGCATTCCCAAATTCTGAATTCGCCGTAGCCCGCCCACGACGCATATCGGACTCATCCACCACATCATCATGTAGTAAAGAGGCAGTATGAATAAATTCAACAAAAGTAGCACAAGTAATTGAATTAGAGCCTTCGAATCCTAAAGATCGAGCCGCAAGAACTGCGATCAATGGACGGATCCGCTTACCGCCGCCTTGAACAATATAAAAACCTAACTGCCCTATTAATGGAACATCTGAATTAAGCTGAGCAAGAATATTTTGATTAACTTTTTGCATATCGGGATCTGCAAGTTTCTGGATCTCGTCCATGCTCATAAGATCTTGTTTCTTCATTTTTTCATCTATTATTAGTCAAAAGTGCGGTGCATTTTACCCGAATTTTCGGACTTTCTGAAATCAATCCGCAAATGAAGGGAATTTTTTTATTTTATTGTAAATAAATTCTTGCCATAGGTAGGATTTTTCCGTAAAATTTGCGGCCTATTTATATGAATTTTTAAGTGTGGACTGCTAAAGAGCAGGGAAACACAATTAAGCGGAGTATTTATGTACGCAGTTTTCCAAAGTGGCGGTAAACAACACCGTGTGAGCGAAGGTCAAGTTGTTCGTTTAGAAAAACTTGAACTTGCAACTGGCGCAACAGTTGAGTTCGATTCTGTGTTGATGGTCGTTAATGGTGAAGATGTTAAAATCGGTGCACCAGTAGTTGCTGGCGCAAAAGTAGTGGCTGAAGTAGTTGCACAAGGTCGTGGCGAGAAAGTTAAAATCGTTAAATTCCGTCGTCGCAAACACAGTCGTAAACAACAAGGTCATCGTCAGTGGTTCACAGAAGTGAAAATCACTGGGATTCAAGCATAATTTCAGAGGAGATCAAGTAGATGGCAACTAAAAAAGCTGGTGGTTCAACTCGTAACGGTCGCGATTCTGAAGCTAAACGCCTTGGTGTTAAACGTTTCGGTGGCGAATCTGTATTAGCAGGTAGTATCATTGTTCGTCAACGTGGTACTAAATTCCACGCGGGTAGCAACGTAGGTATGGGTAAAGACCACACTTTATTCGCAACTGCAGATGGTAAAGTTAAATTTGAAGTAAAAGGCGAGAAAAGCCGTAAATACGTAAGTATTGTTACTGAATAATTTAAAATCTATTCGATTGAAACGCCCTACAATTTTGTGGGGCGTTTTGTCTTTTTTAATTTTACATAAGCGAGCAAGCAATGAAACAACAACCTTTATTAGGCTTTACCTTTGCGCTTATTACCGCTATGGCTTGGGGATCCTTACCTATCGCTCTCAAACAAGCTTTGTCTGTAATGAATGCGCAAACTATCGTATGGTATCGTTTTATTGTAGCCGCAATATCATTATTAGCCCTACTTGCTTATAAAAAGAAATTACCTGAACTAATGAAAGTCGGTCAATATGCTTGGCTTGCTCTTATTGGGGTAATTGGCCTTACCGGCAATTTTCTATTATTTAGTAGTTCACTGAATTATATTGAACCTTCAGTTGCACAAATTTTTATTCATTTATCCTCTTTTGGAATGCTAATCTGTGGTGTACTGATCTTCAAAGAAAAATTGGGGCTGCACCAAAAGATCGGGCTTTTCTTATTGTTAATTGGTTTAGGCTTATTCTTTAATGATCGTTTTGATGTATTTGCTGGACTCAATCAGTATTCAACAGGTGTCATCTTAAGTGTAGCAGGATCCCTTATTTGGGTCGCTTATGGAATGGCGCAAAAATTAATGTTGCGTAAATTTAATTCACAACAAATCTTGCTAATGATGTATTTAGGTTGTGCCATAGCCTTTATGCCGATGGCTGAATTCTCGCAAGTACAAGAACTCACACCTTTAGCTCTGATTTGTTTTATTTACTGTTGTTTAAATACCTTAATTGGGTACGGCTCTTATGCGGAAGCACTTAATCGTTGGGATGTATCAAAAGTCAGTGTTGTTATCACACTTGTACCTCTTTTCACGATCCTATTTTCTCATATTGCGCATTATTTTAGCCCATCAGATTTTGCCGCACCAGAATTGAATAATATTAGCTATATTGGCGCATTTGTTGTAGTATGCGGGGCAATTTTATCCGCGATTGGACATAAATTATTACCGCATAAAACTCATTAAAGTGCGGTTTATTTTGGAGAAGTTTTAATGAAATTTATTGATGAATCCCTTATTCGAATTGAGGCTGGGGATGGTGGCAACGGTTGCGTAAGTTTTCGTCGAGAGAAATTTATTCCGAAAGGCGGCCCCGATGGTGGCGACGGTGGCGACGGTGGTGATGTATATTTACAAGCCGACGAAAACCTCAATACCTTAATCGATTACCGTTTTAATAAACGCTTTGCGGCAGAGCGTGGAGAGAATGGACGGAGTTCAGATTGTACCGGACGTCGCGGTAAAGATATTATTTTACCTGTTCCCGTAGGAACTCGCGCTATTGATAATGACACCAAAGAAACCTTGGGAGATTTAACCCAACACGGTCAAAAAATGTTGGTAGCCAAAGGTGGTTATCACGGTTTAGGGAATACCCGTTTCAAATCATCGGTAAACCGTGCACCGCGTCAAAAAACAATGGGAACACCAGGCGAAAAACGCGATTTATTATTGGAGTTAATGCTACTTGCTGATGTGGGAATGCTGGGTTTACCTAATGCAGGTAAATCCACTTTTATTCGTGCCGTTTCAGCAGCCAAACCAAAAGTTGCAGATTATCCATTTACTACCTTAGTACCAAGTCTCGGTGTAGTGAAAGTTGATGACTCACACAGTTTCGTAGTCGCCGATATTCCAGGATTAATTGAGGGCGCAGCAGATGGTGCAGGACTAGGCATTCGCTTTTTAAAACATCTAGAACGTTGCAGAGTGCTTATTCATTTAGTCGATATTGCTCCAATTGATGGCTCTAATCCAGCAGATAATGTCGCTATTATTGAATCTGAACTTTTCCAATACAGTGAAAAATTATCAGAAAAACCACGTTGGTTAGTATTCAATAAAATTGATACGATGAGCGATGAAGAAGCTGAAGAGCGGGCTCGAGAAATTACTGAACAATTAGGTTGGGAAGAAGACTATTACCTGATTTCAGCTGCAACAGGGAAAAATGTTCCACCACTTTGTCATGATATTATGGACTTTATCATAGCAAATCCACGCGAAGCTGAAACACAACAAGTTTCACCTGAAGAAGTGAAATTCAAATGGGAAGATTATCATCAGGAACAACTAGCGGAGCATCAACTTGATATTGACGAAGATTGGGATGATGATTGGACCGAAGAAGATGATGAAGGAATTGAGTTCATCTATAAACCTTAAGAAGGTCTAATTTTGTAAGCATTTAAAATGCAAAAGCACCTAAACAATAGTTTAGGTGCTTTTTACTATCAATCAATGCTCAAAAATTTCAGAATCAGTAAAGAAATAAGCAATTTCACGATTTGCACTTTCCACACTATCCGAACCATGAACCGAATTCTCGCGCTGACTCAATGCAAAATCTTTACGAATTGTACCTTCTGCTGCAGTTTCTGGATTCGTTGTACCAATCAAAGTGCGGTAATCTTTCACTGCATTTTCTTTTTCAAGAACAGAAACCACTATCGGTGAAGACATCATATAATCAACTAAAGGAGAAAAAAATTCTTTGCCTTGATGCTCGGCATAAAAGCCTTCAGCCTGCTCACGAGTTAAGCGTACTATTTTAGAGGCTATGATTTTAAAGCCATTTTGCTCAAAACGCGTTAAGATCGCCCCAATTAGATTGCGCTTTACCGCATCAGGTTTAATAATCGAAAAAGTTCTTTCTGCCATCATATCTCCCTACTTCAATGATTTTGATAACATTAAATTTGCTAAAGTTTGCACACCAATCCCTGTTGCTCCAACAGCCCATAAATCACTACCAGATTTACGATAAGTCGCGGAACAATCAATATGCAACCAATTTTGTTGATAATTTTTTATAAAATACGATAAAAATGCAGTTGCAGTACTTGCCCCCGCTCCAACAGGAACCGAACCAATATTAGCAATATCGGCAAAAGATGAATTAATTTGTGAGCGATGAAAATCTTCAAATGGTAAACGCCAGAAAGGTTCATTTTCTGTTTGTGCTGATTGGAAAAGGTTCTTCACTAACTCATCATCCATAGATAATACCGAATGATAGTCGTTTCCTACAGCCACTTTTGCTGCGCCAGTTAACGTCGCACAATCAATAATAAAACCTGGATTTTGGTTATCAGCCTCAATCAATCCATCAGCTAACACCAAACGACCTTCAGCATCCGTATTCAACACTTCTGCGCTCACGCCATTTTTATAAGTAATAATATCCCCAAGTTTAAAGGCATTATTGCTTACCAAATTTTCTGCACAACATAAATACAGTTTAACGCGTTGATTTAATCCACGAGCGATAGCGAAACCTAATGCCCCCGTTAATAATGCAGCCCCGCCCATATCGGTTCGCATTGTACTCATTCCATCACTTGGTTTAATGCTGTAGCCGCCACTGTCAAAGGTAATCCCCTTGCCAACTAAACAAGCTAACACTGGCGCATTCGGATCTTGTGTTGGATTGAAATCAAGTTGCAACATAGCGGGCAAGTTAGCAGAGCCTTTACCCACCGTCCAAATTCCATGATAACCTCGTTGCTCAAGTTCCTCACCAGAAATAATCTTAAAACTTACCGCACTTTTTTCATCATAAATATCAGCTTGGTTTAAGATAAATTCAGCCGCACGCTCCGCTAATTTCACAGGTGTTAAACTTTGTGCTGGTTCATTAATAATCCCACGCACAAAATCACCACATTCGATACGCGCCAATAATTCATCTTGTAGAGCATGATCCAGATGAGGAAACTCAATCCCATAATCTTGTTTTGCGGTATAAAAACCTTGATAAAACGCCCAACAAAATTCTAAATCCCATTCTTCACCGACCAATTCCACATCTTTAATTCCCTGCCCACGCAATTTACGAGCGGCTTGTTGAACTAAAGCGCGGTCAGTTTTTTGATTATTTTTTAAATGAATCGTAGCTTTATTAGAGTCAAAGCTCAAAATAGCATTTTTGCCCCAAGCGTCAGATGCTTGGTTTATTGATAATATAATTTCCATTTTTATTTCTCGAATATAAGCTCATAGCGGAATAAAACTATACCAGTTTTATTTTTTATTTAACATTATTTAAAACTCTTTGACACCATTCTCGATGGTTCAAATACCAAATTACCGTTTTTCTTAATCCAGATTCAAAAGTCTCTTTAGGCACCCAGCCTAACTCATTATTGATTTTACTTGTATCAAGCGCATAACGAATATCATGACCAGGTCTATCGTTGACATAGCAAATCAAATCTTCATATTTATCAATATGTTTTGGTTTATTAGGTAAACATTCTTCCACCAAAGAGCAAATGGAACGTACTACATCAATATTGGACTTTTCATTATTTCCGCCAATATTATACGTTTCCCCAATATTTCCTTTCGTCAAAACGCTATACAATGCAGCAATATGATCTTCAACAAATAACCAATCTCTAATTTGTAAACCATCGCCATAAATAGGCAGTGTTTTTCCCTCTATCGCATTTAAAATCATCAATGGAATTAATTTTTCAGGGTACTGATACGGGCCATAATTATTTGAACTATGTGTAATGATTGTCGGTAACCCATATGTTCTATACCAAGCCTGAACAAGATGATCGCTTGCCGCCTTTGAAGCAGAATAAGGGCTACTAGGTTTATAAGTTGATGTTTCAGTAAATAATCCCTCATTACTTTTTAAATCTCCATAAACTTCATCGGTGGAAATATGTAAGAATCGGAAGCTGGATTTTTTTTGATTATCTAAACGATGCCAGTAATCTAGAGTTGATTCAAGTAGCTTATAAGTTCCTACAATGTTAGTTTGTATAAACTCCGAAGAAGCATTTATAGAACGATCAACATGACTTTCAGCGGCAAGATGGATAACGGCATCAGGTTGATATTGTGCAAAAATATAAGACAACGCTTTAGTATCACAAATATCTGCTTGTACAAAAGCATAACGTGGATGGTTTTCTACGGTTTTAAGTGAGGATAAATTTCCTGCATAAGTCAGCTTATCAACATTTACGATCTTATTATTTGTCTTTTCAAGAAGATAACGGACAAGCGCAGAACCAATAAAACCCGCTCCACCAGTAACTAGAATTGTTCTATTTGTATTCGACATTTTACCCGAGTCTCGTTATAAACAATTTCAAACGAAAAGTGCGGTAAATTTTACCGCACTTTTAAAAATGATTTCATCAATAATGATTACGCATAATACATCTCAAACTCAACTGGATGTGGTGCCATATTTAAACGTTCCACTTCTTTACGTTTGATACTGATAAACGCATCAATAAAATCTTTAGCAAATACGCCACCTTTAGTTAAGAATTCATAGTCTTTTTCTAATGAATTCAACGCTTCTTCTAGTGAGCTTGCTACCGCTGGAATATCTTTTAATTCTTCTGGAGGAAGATCATAAAGATTTTTATCCATTGCATCACCTGGGTGGATTTTGTTTACTACACCATCAAGACCTGCCATCAATAATGCAGCAAATGCAAGATATGGGTTTGCCAATGGATCTGGGAAACGTGCTTCTACACGAATCGCTTTCGGGTTGGTTACTGCAGGGATACGAATTGAGGCAGAACGATTGCTTGCAGAATAAGCTAACAATACTGGCGCTTCATAACCAGGCACTAAACGTTTATATGAGTTCGTACTTGGATTAGTAAATGCATTTAATGCTTTAGCGTGCTTAATGATACCGCCGATGTAGTAAAGTGCGGTTTCTGAAAGGCCTGCATATTTATCGCCTTGGAAAATATTTTTTCCGTCTTTGCTTAATGACATATTACAGTGCATGCCCGAACCATTATCGCCCGTAATTGGTTTTGGCATAAAACATGCTGTTTTGCCGTGCTCTAATGCAACGTTTTGCACGACATATTTATAGATTTGCGTTTCATCTGCTTTTAAAGTTAGCGTATTAAATTTAGTCGCAATTTCGTTTTGTCCCGCAGTCGCCACTTCATGATGATGTGCTTCGATAACTAATCCCATTTCTTCTAAAATCAAACACATTTCAGAGCGAATATCGTGTGCCGTATCAATTGGAGCAACCGCACAGTAACCGCCTTTTTTCAATGGACGATAAGCGTTGTTACCACCTTCGTATTTTTTGTTGGTGTTCCAAGCAGCTTCTATATCATCAATAGAAAAAGACGCTTTGTTCATTGATACATTAAAACGCACATCATCAAATAAGAAGAATTCTGGCTCTGGGCCGAAAAAAGCTTGATCTGCAATACCAGTTGAACGCATATAATTTTCTGCACGAATTGCAATAGAGCGCGGATCACGATCATAGCTTTGCATTGTTGTTGGTTCATAAACACTACAACGAATAGAAAGCGTTGGAATTTGCGCGAATGGATCGACAACTGCGGTTTCAGCCATTGGCATGAGCAACATATCGGCTTTATTAATGGTCTTCCATCCTTCTACAGAGGAACCATCAAACATCTTGCCATCTTCAAACATTTCTTCATCCACAAGGCTTACTGGAATGGATATACCATGCTCTTTGCCTTTAATATCGGTGAATCGAAGAAGTACAAATTTTACATTATTTTCTTCAATTAGCTTAAATACATTGGCGATTGCATTTGTGTTTGGCATTAGGGAGTCCTCTATAATTAGTCCGATTAAAATAAGTCCGCATTATAACGTAACCATACTATTTTTTCATGAGATTTATTTTTCTTATTCTGGCCATAGCAGAAAAAGAAAAATGCATGTATAATTTTTGCCCCTTCGACAAATGTAGAAACGTAGGGTGCAACTCGTTGCACCATTTTTTATGTTAACGATGCAATAAGAAATTGCATCTCATCTAATCAAAGCATTAAACAATGAAAAACGAAATTGACATTAAAAAACTCCGTAACATCGCAATTATTGCGCACGTTGACCATGGTAAAACCACTCTTGTAGATAAACTTCTTCAACAATCTGGTACTTTTGAATCTGCACGTGGTGATGTAGATGAACGAGTTATGGACTCAAACGATCTTGAAAAAGAACGTGGCATTACAATTCTTGCAAAAAATACCGCAATTAACTGGAACGACTACCGCATTAACATCGTGGATACTCCAGGACACGCAGACTTCGGTGGTGAAGTTGAACGCGTACTTTCTATGGTGGACTCTGTTCTATTAGTTGTTGATGCTTTTGACGGCCCAATGCCACAAACGCGCTTCGTGACCCAAAAAGCATTCGCTCATGGCTTAAAACCTATCGTCGTAATTAATAAAGTTGACCGCCCTGGTGCACGTCCTGACTGGGTTGTAGATCAAGTATTTGATTTATTCGTAAATCTTGGTGCAACCGATGAGCAATTAGACTTCCCAATTATCTATGCTTCAGCATTAAATGGTGTTGCGGGTCTCGAACACGAAGAATTAGCGGAAGATATGACGCCGTTATTTGAAGCGATCGTTCAACACGTTGAACCGCCAAAAGTAGAACTTGATGCACCATTCCAAATGCAAATTTCACAATTAGACTACAACAACTATGTAGGTGTTATCGGCATTGGTCGTATTAAGCGTGGTTCAGTTAAACCAAACCAACCAGTTACTATCATCAATAGTGAAGGAAAAACTCGTCAAGGTCGTATCGGTCAAGTACTTGGTCATCTTGGTTTACAACGTTATGAAGAAGATGTTGCTTACGCGGGCGATATCGTGGCGATCACTGGTTTAGGTGAATTAAATATTTCTGATACGATTTGTGATATCAACGCAGTTGAAGCGCTTCCATCATTAACCGTTGATGAACCAACTGTAACCATGTTCTTCTGTGTAAATACCTCTCCATTTGCAGGCCAAGAAGGTAAATACGTAACATCTCGTCAAATTCTTGAACGTTTAAATAAAGAATTGGTTCACAACGTAGCGTTACGTGTAGAAGAAACCCCAAACCCAGATGAATTCCGTGTGTCTGGTCGTGGTGAATTACATCTTTCCGTGTTAATCGAAAATATGCGTCGTGAAGGTTATGAGCTTGCCGTTTCTCGTCCTAAAGTAATCTATCGTGATATTGACGGTAAAAAACAAGAGCCATACGAACAAGTGACTATCGATGTGGAAGAACAACATCAAGGTTCTGTGATGGAGGCCTTAGGTATCCGTAAAGGTGAAGTTCGAGACATGCTACCTGACGGTAAAGGCCGTGTTCGCTTAGAATACATCATTCCTAGCCGTGGATTAATTGGCTTCCGTGGTGACTTTATGACCATGACTTCTGGTACAGGCTTACTTTACTCAAGCTTTAGCCACTATGATGAAATCAAAGGTGGAGATATCGGTCAACGTAAAAATGGTGTGTTGATTTCTAATGCAACAGGTAAAGCACTTGGCTATGCATTATTTGGCTTACAAGAACGTGGTAAGTTAATGATTGATGCAAACGTAGAAGTTTATGAAGGTCAAATTATCGGTATTCATAGCCGTTCAAATGACTTAACCGTAAACTGCTTACAAGGTAAAAAACTCACCAATATGCGTGCGTCAGGTAAAGACGATGCGATTGTCCTGACTACACCTGTAAAATTCAGTCTTGAACAAGCGATTGAATTTATCGACGACGATGAGTTAGTGGAAGTAACGCCTGAGTCGATTCGTATCCGTAAAAAACTTTTAACGGAAAACGATCGTAAACGTGCAAATCGTACAACGACAAGTACTAGCACGCATTAATAGACAACGCTAGCACGAAAATTTGTAAAAAATTAACCGCACTTTTGGAATATAACTAAAGTGCGGTTATTTTTATGCTCAATTTACTAAGGAGAAAGTCTTTCTCTAATCCAATTATCGCTTTCTTTACGATAACGAATGCGATCATGTAAACGGCTTGGTCGCCCTTGCCAAAACTCCACGGTTACTGGCAAAACTAAATAGCCGCCCCAATAATCTGGTCGAGGCACCTTTAACGGATGTTTAGCAGCAACCAATGCTGCTTTTGCTAACAAAGATTTATAATTAGAAATCACCGCACTTTGCTCACTTGCCCAAGCTCCTATGCGACTGGTGTAAGGGCGGGTAGCAAAATATTTATCGGATCGTTCTGCTGGGATTTTAACCGCCTTACCTTCAATTCGCACTTGGCGTTCCAATTCAGGCCAAAAGAAAGTCAGCGCAACATAAGGATTACGCTCAATACAGCTACCTTTTCGGCTAAGATAATTCGTAAAAAAGACAAAACCTTGCTCATTGACTTCTTTTAGCAAAACCATTCGGCTATTTGGGCGACCTTGTTCATCAACAGTCGCAATATTCATTGCAGTAGGCTCATTCACTTGTGCATGAATTGCCTCTTTCTGCCACTGTTCAAATTGCGAGATTGGATTTTCATAACAATCATGTTGTGAAAGCACTCGTTTAGTATATTCATCGCGAATATTGTGTAACTCCATTTTCTCTCCTTTCAAATTTGGTGGAAAACGCAAATAGAATAAAGGCTGTAAAATCGTTCGTCAATTTTCATAAAATAAAACTCAAATGACATCAAATCTTGCAATTATTTGAAATATGCGTATTATCTAGCCCCCTATATTCAACCTCGGGTTCCCTAACCCCGATTTATTTAAACTAAAAAGGTACAACATGAAATTAAACTCTCCGATCTTTAATGATCAACAAAAACGTCGTGCAATCATCTGGCTCAGCTTTTTCCACATATTCATAATTGCAGCGAGCAATTACTTTGTACAAATCCCTTTTGAAATTACGCTGAAATTAACCGCACTTGGTGCAGCAAATGATTTTTCTTTCCACAGCACTTGGGGAACGCTCACATTCCCATTTATCTTTTTGGCTACTGATTTGACTGTGCGTATTTTCGGTGCGGAAGATGCAAGAAAAATTATCTTCGTGGTGATGTTTCCTGCACTTATTGTAAGTTACGTCATATCTGTTTTATTCTCTGAAAGCAAATTCCAAGGTTTCGAATCATTAACGCATTTTGATCTGTTTGTATTCCGTATTGCTATTGCGAGCTTTGCCGCTTACGTAGTAGGACAATTGCTTGATGTAATCGTATTTAACCGCTTACGCCAGTTAAAAACATGGTGGGTAGCACCAACTAGCTCAATGACATTTGGCTCAATGGCGGATACGTTTGTATTCTTCAGTGTCGCCTTCTACCAAAGTGCAGATCCATTCATGGCTGAACACTGGGCACAACTCGGCTTTGTAGATTATCTATTTAAATTATTTATAGGAATTATCTTGTTCGTCCCAGCCTATGGCGTAGTATTAAATGTTATTTTACGAAAACTACAAATGCTCGTAGCAGAACGCGTTCCTGCATAAACCAAATTTCTGACGCATATAAAACAATTAACCCCGCTCTTTTGAGTGGGGTTAATTATTAAGAAGCTCATTAAATCGCTTGAGAGCGCCATAAAGTCTTCCTATTATATTCTTCTCTACACTTACGTTGCTAAAGCTGTGTGGTAAAAAAGTATAAATTTATAACCTCACTTTTTTATATCAAAAAAATATATTTTCTAGCTAAAAGTTATTGGCGCAACCTTCTTATTTTTTTAGAAAATACCGACCTACTTAGTTCTAAAAGAGAGGGAATATTTATGCTTTTAACCGGATTACTTTGCGGAATTTTACTCGGATTTGTGATGCAGCGTGGGCGCTTTTGTATTACTGGCGCATTTCGCGATATGTATGTCACCAAAAATAACAAAATGTTTGTAGCCCTTTTATTGGCGATTACCGTACAATCTATTGGTTTTTTCCTGTTAAAGGAAATCGGGGTATTAAATGTTGATCCAGCTGAAAATTTTGCCTTTTTAGCCGTGATTATCGGTGCCTTTGTGTTTGGTATCGGCATTGTTCTTGCTGGCGGTTGTGCGACAGGTACATGGTACCGTGCTGCGGAAGGCTTAGTCGGCAGTTGGGTCGCGTTATTCACTTATATGTTGTTAAGTGCCATCATGCGTACTGGCCCATTAGGGGAATTCAATAAAACCTTACGCAGTATCAATATTGAACAACGCAATATTTACGATACATTCGGTATTTCACCTTGGTGGTTAGTCGCATTATTAACTTTAGTGACGGCTTTCTATGTGTACAAACACCTAAGCAAACCAAGCGTAAAAGTCGCGGCATTAAAACCAAAGAAAACGGGGCTTCCTCACTTATTATTTGAAAAACGCTGGCATCCATTTTTCTCTGCCGTATTAATCGGATTAATCGCACTTGCGGCTTGGCCACTCAGTGTCGCTACTGGCCGTGAGTTTGGACTTGGGATCACTGGTCCATCAGCCAATATTATGCAATTCCTCGTTACTGGCGACGGTAAATTTATTAACTGGGGCGTATTCTTAGTCTTAGGGATTTTTATCGGGTCATTCATCGGCGCGAAAGCGAGCAATGAATTTCGTATCCGTGTACCAGATGCTACCACGATTCTACGCAGCGGACTCGGCGGTATTCTCATGGGGATTGGCACAACCCTTGCGGGTGGCTGCTCTATCGGTAATGGATTAGTCGAAACCGCCTTTTTCTCTTGGCAAGGTTGGGTTTCATTGCCATTGATGATTCTCGGCACTTGGGTAGCTGCCTACTTCACTATTATCCGACCACAACGTTTAAAATTAGCAAAAGTATCATAAGGAGTTTATATGATCATTAAATTACCAACACTTGGCCTTGTTTGCCCATTTCCTCTAGTTGAAGCGAAGGAAGCCATGGCTAAGTTAAATAAAGGCGATGGCCTAGAAATTGAATTTGACTGTACCCAAGCTACTGAAGCTATCCCTGCTTGGGCTGCTGAAGAAGGCTATGAAGTAACAAACTTCGAGCAAATTGATGATGCCAAATGGTCAATTACGGTGATTAAATAATAAAAAAGAGCGGTTAAAAACAAAAACATGATTAACCGCCCTTTTTCAAAAATTAAATTAATTTAACAGGCACTTTCACGACTAATTTTTTAATTTTTTCTGTTTTTCCATTCACTACGCAGCAAGGTTTATGCGGTTCGTAAGGATAAAATACAGCGAACATTTTTGGTTTCATTGTGACGGTAAATTTATTATCAATATCTGCACAAAGTTGATAATCGTCTGCTTCATTATAAGATTCATATTTAGACAAATCAGGATAATTAGCGCCAACTTCTATATTTTCCGTGCCGCGGATTAACACCTGAACATCTAAGTATTCATGATGTAACTCTGTTTTTTTGCTACTTGGCTCTGCTGTTTCTGGCTCCATTACGTTCATATAAATTTGATCGTTAATATCATGGCGACCATTTTCTAACGCATTCAAATCTAATGTATTTAAATAATCACATACTTCAGCAATCACTTTTGGTAAACCAACTTTAAAATTTGGGCTGGTTAAACTGCTAATAATCATAGAATTTTCCTTATAGTGGATAAAAGTTATCCTATGATACCAAGTCGGTTAAATTAAATAAAGCTACCGATTACATCATCTCTCTTGATTAGTCCAATTAGCTCTTACAGTACCGAGCGGAAGAGAGCAAACATCTTGCCAACTTATTGACGCATAAAGTCTAAACAATGAAATTACGGCATTAACACAAGCATTCTCAGAAAAAATATTATCGAGAGGCTTATGAGGACCTGTAAAATGAAAAATAACAGGAGAAATATCAAGACTATTAATTGAAATCATATGATCTAATTGAAAATTATAACGCTTGTCTAATGGTATCCAACAATCTTTAAAATAGTAATTTAGTATATCTTGATCGCCATAAATTAAACGTTCTTTTAACTTTTCATGTAATTCAAATAATTCTTTAGAAAATGATGAAATACCTAAGCGATACTTCTCCATATTCAAATATAAAACTCCCGCATTAAAATAATCCCCATCTTGATAAGGATGGCCTATACGAGTTATATAAGGATCTAAAACTGCGGCTAATGAGCGTCGAGAAAAATCTAAGCATTCAAAAGGAAGCATAATATTGCCATTAATCACGATATCACAATCAAGATAAATCCAATAAGGAATATCGCTATAATGAAGTAATCGATCAATATAAAATCTTAAATAAGTAGCAGAAGTAATATAATTATTTGCACTGAAAGAATCTAATTCTAATTTATCTATATGAATTAATTGTAATGTTGAATAGCGTTTAGCAAAATAAGGTTGAAGATCATTTTGCCACGACGCAGAAATATCTCCTGTATGTAAAATAAAAACAGAGAGATTTTCATGGTGCATTAATAAAGATTTCAGTGTAATTTCTACATAAGGAAGATAGTTGGCATCACTAGCCATAATTACATTATATTTCATAAGGGGAATCTAATTTGAGTGAGTCACAATCAACTTTTTTAGAGCAAAATAAAAGTGACACAATCATAACAAGTTGACAATGTGAAATAAAGTTACCCACTAAGGCAAAACATCCTGTATAATGCTCAGGCTTTATTTTCTACATTAGCGTGCGGCTATCAAAAGCAATTTTAAGCGCTCGAAAGTGCGGTTATTTTTACAAAAGATTTCTTTTGCTAGTCGCAATCTGGAAAATAAGGCATTGTTTTTAATATAAATTTTAAGGAAAACATTGTGAATCCAATTGTTAAACAATTTAAATACGGTCAACATACCGTTACTCTAGAAACCGGCGCAATTGCACGTCAAGCAACGGCAGCGGTTATGGCAAGCATGGACGATACCACGGTATTCGTGACTGTTGTGGCTAAAAAAGATGTGAAAGAAGGTCAAGATTTCTTCCCATTAACCGTAAACTATCAAGAGCGTACTTATGCAGCGGGTAAAATCCCTGGTGGTTTCTTCAAACGTGAAGGTCGTCCATCTGAAGGCGAAACTTTAATTGCACGTTTAATCGACCGTCCAATTCGCCCATTATTCCCAGAAGGTTTCTTCAACGAAATCCAAGTTGTGGCAACTGTGGTTTCTGTAAACCCACAAATCAGCCCTGACTTAGTAGCAATGATTGGTGCTTCTGCAGCATTAACTTTATCTGGCGTGCCTTTCAATGGCCCTATTGGTGCGGCACGTGTTGGTTTCATCGACAACCAATTCGTATTAAACCCAACTATGGCAGAACAAAAACAAAGCCGTTTAGACTTAGTGGTTGCAGGTACTGATAAAGCAGTATTAATGGTTGAATCTGAAGCTGATATCTTAACTGAAGAACAAATGTTAGCAGCGGTCGTATTTGGTCATCAACAACAACAAGTTGTAATCGAAGCGATCAAAGAATTTGCAAAAGAAGCTGGCAAACCTCGTTGGGATTGGGTTGCACCACAACCAAACACAGATTTAATCAACAAAGTAAAAGCGATTGCTGAAGCACGTTTAGGCGATGCATACCGCATTACTGAAAAACAAGCACGTTACGAACAGATCGACGCGATTAAAGCGGATGTGATTGCACAAATCACAGCTGAAAATGAAGAAATCAGCGAAGGTAAAATCGTAGATATTTTCACCGCACTTGAAAGCCAAATCGTTCGTGGCCGTATCATTGCAGGTGAACCACGTATTGATGGTCGTACCGTTGATACCGTTCGTGCATTAGACATTTGCACTGGGGTATTACCACGTACTCACGGTTCTGCAATTTTCACCCGTGGTGAAACGCAAGCATTAGCTGTTGCAACGTTAGGTACTGAACGTGATGCACAAATCATCGATGAATTAACAGGTGAACGTCAAGATCACTTCTTATTCCACTACAACTTCCCTCCATACTCTGTAGGTGAAACCGGTATGATCGGTTCGCCAAAACGCCGTGAAATCGGTCATGGTCGTTTAGCAAAACGTGGTGTAGCAGCAGTTATGCCAAGTCTTGCAGAATTCCCGTATGTTGTGCGTGTTGTATCTGAAATCACTGAATCTAACGGTTCTTCTTCTATGGCGTCTGTATGTGGTGCGTCTTTAGCATTAATGGATGCAGGTGTACCAATCAAAGCCGCTGTTGCAGGTATCGCAATGGGCTTAGTGAAAGAAGAAGAGAAATTTGTGGTTCTTTCAGATATCTTAGGTGATGAAGACCACTTAGGTGATATGGACTTTAAAGTAGCGGGTACACGTGAAGGTGTCACCGCGCTTCAAATGGACATTAAAATTGAAGGTATCACCCCTGAAATTATGCAAATTGCATTAAACCAAGCGAAAAGTGCACGTATGCACATTCTTGGTGTAATGGAACAAGCAATCCCTGCTCCACGCGCAGATATTTCCGATTACGCACCGCGCATCTATACAATGAAAATTGATCCTAAGAAAATCAAAGATGTCATTGGTAAAGGTGGTGCAACAATTCGTTCACTAACTGAAGAAACTGGTACATCAATTGACATTGATGACGATGGTACCGTGAAAATTGCCGCAGTAGATAGCAATGCAGCGAAAAACGTAATGGGACGTATTGAAGAAATCGTTGCAGAAGTTGAAGCTGGCGCAATTTACAAAGGTAAAGTGACTCGCCTTGCTGATTTTGGTGCATTCGTAGCAATCGTTGGAAATAAAGAAGGTTTAGTTCATATTTCTCAAATTGCTGAAGAGCGCGTAGAAAAAGTTAGCGATTACCTCCAAGTGGGTCAAGAAGTAAACGTAAAAGTTGTTGAAATCGATCGTCAAGGTCGTATTCGTTTAACAATGAAAGACTTGGCTCCAAAACAAGAAACTGAAATTAACCAAGAAGATTCTGTAGAAGAACAAGAATAATCTTGGGATATCGAATCAAAACTTGGTAGCAACCGCTGCCAAGTTTTGTTGTTTTCCAACTTTTAGGCATAAAGAAAGCAAATGCAGTGTTTTCGCTTATCTCGCCATTTTATAGTCTATTTATTTAGCTTATGTGCGATCTTACTCCTTGCAGGCTGTGTTCAGTCTAGGGGCGGTTTTGTGTCTAAAAATCATGTCGTGTTGGCGGAACAAAATCCGAATACTCACTTTGAACAAGAAGTGATGATCGTGCGATTAAGCCAAGTACTACTCGTTGGAAAAATGAGTAATGAAGAACGTGCATCGCTACATTTTGAACGTGGCGTACTCTATGATTCCCTTGGGTTATGGGGACTTGCTCGTTACGATTTTACTCAAGCCCTTGCATTACAGCCTAAAATGGCATCTGTGTACAATTACTTAGGGCTTTATTTATTGCTTGAAGAAGATTACGATGGCGCATTGGAAGCATTCAATACGGTGTTTGAATTAGATTCAAGTTATGACTATACCCACCTTAATCGTGGTTTAAATTTTTATTATGTAGGGCGCTACCATCTTGCTCAGCAAGATTTCTTACAGTTCTACCAAGCCGATACAAAAGATCCCTATCGTGTCTTATGGCTATATTTGAACGAACAAAAATTAAAACCACAAGAAGCCCAAACAAACCTTGTTGAACGAGCAAAAGGGCTATCAGAGGACTTCTGGGGTACACATATCGTTCAATATTACTTAGGACACATCTCTGTAGAAGAATTACAACAACGTGCGAATGAATTTGCTGAAAATTCACAACAATATGCTGAAATTCTCACAGAAACCTATTTTTATCTAGCAAAACAAAAACTCAATGTAGGGCTAGTAGATGAAGCGGCAGCTTTATTTAAACTAGCTATGGCAAATCAGGTTTATAACTTTGTTGAGTATCGTTTTGCCGCGTTTGAACTAATGAAATTAAAACCGGTTCAAACAGAAGACGAAAAAGAAGAGAAAAGTGCGGTAACAAAAGCGATTGTTTTCTAAAAATCAATCGAAAACTCACCGCTCTTTACAGTAGAACGAATAGAAAAATTCATTTGCTCTGCTCAACTTAATAAACCGAAGGCCTCTTTGAGCTTTCCTTATTTATATTCGAGTATTTTAATGACTGACAAAATTACTTTTAATGACTTAGGCTTACCTGAGTTCATCTTAAAAGCTGTTTCTGACTTAGGTTTTGAAACCCCTTCTCCAATTCAACAAGCTTGTATCCCGCATTTGCTCAGTGGCAATGATGTGCTAGGTATGGCACAAACGGGTAGTGGTAAAACCGCTGCCTTTGCACTGCCTTTATTAGCTCAAATCGATCCAAGTGAAAAACATCCACAAATGTTAGTGATGGCGCCTACTCGTGAACTTGCTATTCAAGTTGCCGATGCGTGCGAACAATTTGTTAAATATGCTCACGGCTCCCGTATTGTTACCTTATATGGTGGTCAACGTTATGACATCCAACTTCGTGCATTAAAACAAGGGGCACAAGTGGTTGTGGGTACACCTGGCCGTATTCTTGACCATATTCGTCGCGGAACATTAAATCTTTCTGAACTTCGTTTTATCGTATTAGATGAAGCAGATGAAATGCTACGTATGGGTTTCATTGATGATGTAGAAACCGTCATGGCAGAATTACCAGAAAATCACCAAACTGCGTTATTCTCTGCAACAATGCCTGAACCGATCCGTCGTATTACGAAACGTTTTATGAATGATCCGAAAGAAGTGAAGATCAAGGTTAATAACGAAAATGCCCCAGATATCGACCAAAGTTGTTGGTATGTGCACGGCGTGCGTAAAAATGAAGCCCTTCTTCGTTTCTTAGAAGTGGAAGATTTTGATGCTGCGATTATCTTTGCTCGCACTAAAACCGGTACTTTAGACATTACAGAACTACTTGAAAAAAATGGTTTCCGTTCTGCCGCACTTAATGGTGATATGACACAACAATTGCGCGAGCAAACACTCGATCGCTTACGTAACGGCAGTTTAGATATTGTTGTGGCAACCGATGTGGCCGCACGTGGTATTGATATTGAACGTATCAGCCTTGTGGTGAACTACGACATTCCGCTTGATGCAGAATCTTATGTACACCGAATTGGCCGTACTGGTCGTGCAGGTCGTTCTGGTCGTGCTTTATTATTCGTTGAGCCTCGTGAGCGTCGTTTACTTCGTAATATTGAACACCTAATGAAAAAAGGTATCAATGAAGTAGAATTGCCAAATCATCTTGTGTTACAAGAATGCCGCCGCAAAAAATTCGTCGCAAAAATTACGAAACAACTCGAGCATCACGATTTAGAACAATATCGTAGTTTATTAGAAGACTTATTCACAGCCGATCAGGATCAAGAAGATATTGCTGCAGCAATGTTGATGCTGCTCCAAGGCAAACAAAAACTCATTCTTCCACCTGATCCACTAATGGAAAAACGTCGTCGTGAACGTAATGAACGAGGCGATCGCCGTGAAAATCCACGTTCAGCTGAACGTCGTGGCGAACGTAAAGGCTACGGAAATCCACAACCAATGGATTTATATCGTATAGAAGTGGGTCGTGCGGATGGTGTAGAAGTTCGCCATATCGTGGGGGCAATTGCTAACGAAGGTGATATCAATAGCCGCTATATTGGTCATATCAAACTTTATGATGACTACACTACCGTTGAATTGCCACAAGGTATGCCGAAAGAACTGCTTCAACAATTCGGTAAAACACGCGTATTGAATAAACAAATGCAAATGTCTTTCTTAGGTGCGGTGAAGTCTGATAGTTCGCGTGGCGGCGATGATTTTAACGGTAAACGTAAAGGCCGTGGTGGCGATTTTCGTGGAGAACGCGGACGTAATGAACGCACTGGTGACAATCGTGGAAATCGTAAATTTAATGAAAAAAGTAACCGCACTTTTAGCGATAAACCACGCCGTGATCGCCGAGGATAATATCCTTAAGATATAACGAATAGTGCTATTTCCTAATGTTTTTGCCATCATTTAAAATTTAGCACTATTGATAAAGTAGAATTAGCCCCTTGAACCTCAAGGGGCTTTTTATTGTCTATTGCTTAAATTCTGGCTACAATCCCGCAAAATTTTTATATAGGAAAAATCATTGAAAGGTCTCTTTTTACGTATTATTACTGCCTTGGCTTTATTGCTTTGGGCTATTGATATGGTATTCCCATGGCAATTTCTACGCCATGCTGAAGAAAACCACTATACAGCAATTCAAGAACGAGGCTCACTCATTGTGGGCACAATGAACAACCCTATTTCTTATTTTATCAATAAAGACGGCGAACGAGGCTTTGAATATGAATTGGCCAAAGCATTTGCTGATTCACTAGGTGTAGAACTCGAAATTAAAACTTTCGATAATCAAGAACAATTATTTAATGAGTTAGATAAGCATAATATTGATTTAGCTGCCGCTCACCTTTTATATCATCCTAATAATGCAGAACGTTTCCAAATTGGCCCAGCGTATCATTCAGCTTCATGGCAATTAGTTTATCGAAAAGATGAACAACGCCCTAAAAATCTAGGCGATATTAAGAAAGAAATTTATATTGCTAACAATTCATCATTGGAAGAAACACTAAAAGAATTACAAAAACAATATCCACAATTAACTTGGAAAAGAAATCAAGCGTTTACTCAAGAAGAACTATTACTACAGCTGTCTGAAGGAAAAATTCCTTATATCATTGCTAATTCCATTGATATCGCAGCGATCCAACAAATCAAACCAGAATTAGCCATTGCCTTTGATATTACTGATGAGGCAAACATTCACTGGTATTTACCGAATAATGCCTACAATGATCTGCAAGCTGCCTTACTCAATTTTATGAATAATGCACAAGAAACAGGGCTAGTAGATAATTTAAAAGAAAAATATTTAGGGCATATTTCACAATTTGATTACGTGGATACGCGCTCTTATATGAAAGCAATTGAAAATACCCTGCCACAATTCTCACCGCTCTTTGAAAAATACAAAGGTGAATTAGATTGGCGATTACTCGCAGCAGTCGCTTATCAAGAGTCTCATTGGAATCCTGATGCAACATCACCTACGGGCGTGCGTGGCATAATGATGTTAACTAAAAATACCGCACAACGTATGAAAATCATCGATAGAACAGATCCTGAACAAAGCATTAAAGCGGGATCAGAATATTTACACTGGCTGATTAGTCAAATTCCAGAAACCATTGAAAAAGAAGAAAGAATTTGGTTTGCCTTAGCCGCCTATAACATGGGATTGGGTCACTTAATTGATGCGCGTCGTTTAACTAAAAATCTTGGTGGAAATCCAGATTATTGGATCGATGTGAAAAAAAATCTGCCTTTATTAGCAAAAAAACGATATTATTCCCAACTGAAATACGGCTATGCGCGAGGCTATGAAGCCCATCAATATGTAGAAAATATTCGCCGCTATATGAATAGCATTGTGAATTATCATCGAGTCCAAGAAAATCAAACAACGAATGATAATGCCAACAACGAAAGTGCGGTTGAAAATTCAGAAGAAATAAAAGAAAAAAAGGATAAATAAAATGTTAAAACGCAAAACTTTTCTTAAAAAGAAAACCAATTTACAACAAACCTCTTTATCACGTAATCTACGTCTGAGACGCTTGAAACACCGTAAACAACAGCAATTTGCGAGACATTCATTACAATTTGTCGTACAAGAAATTTGTTGTTAATTAAAGCATCTCTCTCCAACAAAAAAATGGATGCTCGGCACCCCATTTAACAAAAGCAGAAATAATCCCTGCAACGATACCAACAAATACTGCCACGCCATAACGACGACGGTTTGCTAGACTTTGAGTAAAAATACCTGACATATTTTGCTCTCCAATAAAAGTAAAGAAAAAAATAACCGCACTTTTATGTCATTGTTTATACAATTTAAAGTGCGATCCCTATTTTGTCTATATAACAAAATATGGGTAGAATACTAGAATATTTTGTGGATTAGTCAAGTTATTATTCTGATTTCACACCAAGATTCCCAATTTTCACGCCTAATAATCCAATAAAAACGGGATCAAAATAATCACCCAGAAATTTGAATAACTCATTTAGTTCTATAAAAGAGCGTTGAATTTTTATTTGATCTTCTACTTTACGAACAAACTCATAACGTACTCTATTTTCTTCAAAATATGCTGTTAAAGTTAGGTAGATAGTTTCAAAAAAATGGCTTTTAGCCCCCTCTTCACCAGGATCACTAATGCGTACATTCCATGTATTATTAAATAGGACTTGAGGCTGATTTGACATTTTTATACTCCTTTTTACTATTTTTAGCCTAAGAAAAACCCGATTATAAAGTTTCTGTAATCAAAAAATTTATAATCGGGCTTTTCAAACATTTTCCCTGCGTGTTTCGCTTTACGTTGGTAACTCCCTTTCCCTTTACGTTTTTTCTCAACACGCTGGCGAAATAATTTATCATGCAATAATGCCATCACTGCATTATCTTTGATCACTCCTCGAGTGTGCTCATAAACGGTTTCATTTTCAACCGCACTTTTTTGTTGCTTTGCCATAATTTTTCCTCAAAAAAGCCGCGAAAGGATTTCCACGGCGGGAGTATTATACGCGCAAACGTTTAAATTACAAAATCTCAAGTACACTTTCTGGCGGACGCCCGATTTTAGCTTTATTACCATTGATAACAATTGGGCGTTCAATAAGCGCTGAATGTTCACTCATGGCTTTTAATAATTCAGCTTGAGAGAGAGCTAAATTATCTAAATTTAAGCTTTTATATAAATCATCTTTCGTACGCATCATTTGACGCACATCATCAATTCCTAATTTTTGGGCAATGCTTTGTAATTCATCAATGGAATACTGCTTTTGCAAATACAATTCAACGATTGGCTGAACACCTTGATTTTCTAATAATGCTAGCGTTTCACGACTTTTTGAACAATGAGGGTTGTGATAAATTACGACAGACATAGGATTTCCTCTTAGTAGCTATAAACACTATAAATTTTAACTTATAATGGCGAAAAATACTTATAGGAAAAAAAATTATGCTAGAAATGTTGAAAAGCTGGTACTCGCGTCGCTTAAGCGATCCACAAGCGATGGGACTATTAGCAATATTATTATTTGGCTTTATCTCCATTTATTTTTTTGGAGATTTAATCGCGCCTTTGTTGATTGCTCTAGTGTTATCCTATTTACTAGAAATGCCGATTAATTTTTTACATCAACATTTAAAATGCCCAAGAATGCTAGCAACAATCATCATTTTTGGTGGCTTTATTGGACTAGCAACAATCTTCTTTTTAATCCTCATGCCAATGCTATGGAATCAAACTATTTCCTTATTAAGTGATTTGCCCGCAATGTTTAACAAGCTCAATGAATGGTTACTAAACTTACCAGAGCATTATCCTGAGCTCATCGACTATTCAATGGTAGATTCTATTTTCAATTCTGTTCGAGAAAAAATCCTTGGTTTTGGTGAATCTGCGGTAAAACTTTCTTTAGCCTCCATCATGAACTTGGTTTCTTTAGGGATTTATGCCTTTTTAGTGCCATTAATGATGTTTTTTATGTTGAAGGATAAATCAGAACTTTTACAAGGTGTGAGCCGTTTCTTACCGAAAAATAGAAACTTAGCCTTCAAAGTATGGAAAGAAATGCAACAACAAATTTCCAACTACATTCATGGAAAATTATTAGAAATACTGATTGTCACGCTTATAACCTACATTATTTTCTTAATATTCGGGCTAAATTACCCGCTCTTATTGGCTTTTGCTGTTGGTCTTTCAGTTCTCATCCCTTATATTGGCGCGGTAATTGTCACGATTCCTGTTACATTAGTTGCTCTATTCCAGTTTGGAATCAACCCAACGTTTTGGTATATCATCATCACTTTTGCTGTAAGCCAGCTCTTAGATGGAAACTTACTCGTCCCTTATTTATTTTCTGAAGCAGTGAATTTACATCCATTGATTATTATCATTTCAGTATTAATTTTCGGTGGTTTATGGGGGTTTTGGGGCGTATTCTTTGCAATTCCTTTAGCGACTTTAGTGAAAGCCGTTATAAATGCCTTACCTCAAGATTAAAAGTCTAAATTAAAAAGTCATACAAATAAAAAAATAGTTAACCATGAATTTTTGGTTAACTATTTTTTATTGAAGTTTATTCTAAGAATAGAATTTAACTAAGGTAATTCATCAATTTCCTTATCTACTTTAGGCGGGATCATATGTTCACGGCGTAATCCAACATCGTATGCAATTGCGATTGCAATAAAGATTGAAGAATATGTACCAAATCCAATACCCACAAGTAATGCTAAAGAAAAGTTATGAATTGATGGACCACCAAAAAAGAACAATGCAACAACAACAATTAATGTTGTAGCAGAGGTCATGATGGTTCTTGATAAAGTTTGCGTTAAAGAAACATCAATAATATCAATCGTATCTAGACGTCTTATTTTTCTGAAGTTTTCACGCACACGGTCAAAGACCACGATACTATCGTTAATAGAATAACCCACAACAGATAAAATCGCTGCAACGAAGGTTAAATCAATTTCGGTTTGTAACGCTGAAAACACACCAAGAGTAATAATTACGTCATGTGCAAGAGATGCAATACCGCCGAAACCTAAACGCCATTCAAAGCGAGAACCTACATAAACTAGCATCATCGCTAATGTTGCTAATGTCGCATACACAGCGCCTTGAGCCAATTCTTCCCCTACGTTTGGTCCAACGAATTCAACACTACGAATCTTAATGCCAGAATCTACTTCTTGGAGCATTCCTTTTACACGATCGCCAATGCCAGAATCATTATCCGTAGCTGGTAAACGAATCATGACATCTTGAACAGAACCCGTTGTCTGCACAATTGGGCTTTCAATACCATTTTGATGGAGCTTACCACGGATTTTTTCTAAGTCTACAGATTGTGAAAAATGGGTATCAAAAACAACCCCACCGGTAAAATCCAATCCCCAGTTAAAGCCCTTTGATATGATAAAAAATAGCGAAACGACCATTAAAAGTGCGGAAAAAACATAGCCCCATTTACGAATTTTCATAAATTCGGTCAATGGGAACGGGAGTTTAATCCCATTGATTTCACGGATAAAATGTCCGTCTTTATCTTTTGCAAAAATTTTCATCGTTCCCTACCTAAATTGATAATTTCTTAAGTTGTTTGCCGCCATAAAGCGCATTAACTAATGCACGTGTTCCTGTAATTGCGGTAAACATTGAAATTGCCACACCAAGTGAGAGTGTAATTGCAAATCCTTGTATTGGACCAGTTCCCACTGCGTACAATATAATTGCGGTTAAAATTGTCGTTAAATTTGCATCAAAAATAGAACTAAATGCCCCGTTATAACCTTCGTTAATTGCTTGTTGAATTGGACGACCATTTCGAATTTCTTCTTTAATACGTTCAAAAATCAACACGTTGGCATCCACCGACATACCTAGGGTTAATACGATACCAGCAATCCCGGGCATTGAAAGCGTCGCACCAGGTAAAATAGACATTAAACCGACTAACAACACAATATTAATGACCAAAGCAAAACTTGCGATAATACCGAACATTTTGTAGTAGAACAGCATAAAGACAATCACAGCAATGAGCCCCCATAAACTCGCATTAATCCCTTGCTCTACATTTTGAGCTCCTAAAGATGGGCCAATTGTACGTTCTTCAACAATTTGAATTGGTGCAATTAATGCCCCAGATTTCAATAAGGTAGAAAGATTGTGCGCTTCCGCGATACTATCAACACCAGTAATTTGGAAATTAGAACTGAAACGACCTTGGATCGTCGCCACATTAATGACTTCCTCATGTTTTTCTAAAATGGTTTTACCATTTTCGTCTTTTTTGCCATTATCTTTATATTCAACATAAAGTGTTGCCATTGGTTTCTTGTAATATTTTTTGGTGGTTTGAGACATGATCTCACCGCCTTCCCCATCCAACGTTACACTTACTTGCAAAGTGCTTGAATGTGGATCTAAACCGGAACTTGAATTAATAATATGCTCACCACCTAATACCGCGCGTTTAAATAATGCAACAGGATGACCTTGGCGATCATATTTAATTTCCGTATCGGCTGGTAACATATTACGAGAAATTGCATCGGCTGTAACATTTTGATTTACGATACGAAACTCAAGCGTCGCTGTTGCCCCTAAAATTTCTTTTGCTCGTGCTGTATCTTGTATTCCAGGTAATTCAATAACAATACGTTCTGCACCTTGCCGTTGAATCACAGCTTCAGATACGCCTAATTCAGTGACACGTTTACGTAAAATAGTTAAGTTTTGCTCAATTGCTAAGTCACGTGCTTCATTTAATGAAGCGGTAGATAACCCTAAATTGATACTATCGTTATCCAATTCTGTTATATCTAAGGTTGGATGTAACTGATGAATAATACGTTCTGCTTTAGAGCGTTGACTTGCATCGACCAATGTGACAGAAGTACCAAAATGCTCAGTATTTTTAATTGTCTTATATTGAATTTTTTCTTTACGCAGTTCGTTACGTAAACTGTCTTGTAATTGATCTTGGCGTTTTACAAGTGCCGCATTCATATCGACTTCCATCAAAAAACGAACCCCACCTCGTAGGTCTAATCCCCATTTCATGGGGGCTGCACCAAACATACTTAACCAAGCTGGAGTGGCAGGAGCGAGGTTTAATGCGGTGGTGTAATTATTGCCAAGACGCTCAGCTATCTTATCTTTAGCGAAGAGTTGATCATCGGTATTATTGAAACGAGCTAGAATTGAGCCGTTCTCAAGCACGATAGATTTAGTTGGAAGATTATTGGTTTTAAGCACATCTTGAATTTGTCCAAGCACGCTAGTATTCGCTTCTTGACCACGTGTACCGGAAATTTGCACCGCAGGATCTTCACCATAAATATTTGGAAGAGAATATAAAATCCCGATGGCTGCAATAAAAATTACCATCAAATTCTTCCATAATGGATAACGATTTAACATAGTTTTCCTTTTCTAACGCACAGAGCCACAATTCGTGGCTCTGAAAAATAATTTAACGTTACTCTTAAAGTGATTTTAATGAACCTTTAGGAAGAACGCTCACAATGTAGTTACGATTAATCGTAATTTCTGTCGTGTCGTTTAACGCAATCACGATACTATCGCTACCTTCGGTTACTTTAGTAATTTTGCCGATTAAACCACCAGCGGTTAAAACTTCAGTACCCTTTGCAAGCTCAGACATCAATTTTTTATGTTCTTTATTGCGTTTAGCTTGAGGGCGATAAATCATAAAGTAAAAAATTAAACCAAAAATCACGAAAATAAATAACGTGGACATCGGGTTTTGTGCTTCCATTGTATGTTTTCCTTGTTAATTTAAGTTAAAAATTGCGCTTAAAATACCATAAATTGGCTCATTGGGAAAGGTGAACCACACCCAATATCCTACGTTATGGCGATTAATTTTATTTTTTCAAGATAACGATAAATTCTTTTTCCGAAGCGTAATATTGCTCGACCAAAGCAACAGAATTTTCCTTTGCAAAAATAGAAAAATTTTCCACCGCACTTTCAAGGTTTAAGATCAACATTAGCTCATCATTTTTATCCAAATTTTTTAAGGCTTTTTTGGCACTTAAAAGAGGAATTGGACATCGAAGTGCGGTTAAATTGAGCTGATATTTCATTCTTTAACTTGACGACGAGCACTCATGCTCTTGCCCATTTCAGCCAAAATATCCGCACTTAAACATTCACGCCCCATTTCAAATAACGGTTCTTCTAACGCAATATGACGCTCATAACCTTGAACAAAGCGTTCAATTAAATGTTCATCAATATTTTGACGTTGTTCAGAAATAAGCTCTTCTAACTGCGCAGATAGTGCATTCCAATTTTCATGCAAATATTCGTGCTGTTTTTCTAATTCATCAATGGAGCTTTGTACTTGCGGAGCCACTTTGACTAATTGAGGGAAAAAATCTAATTCTTCGTCCTCATGATGTAACGGCGCGGCACGATTGAAATAAGTTAAAATCTGCTCAACATCATTTAATACAGCCTGAGTATAGCCGTGTTTTTCTAGATAATCAGGCAAAATGCTTAACTGGCGACAAAAGCGTTTTACCTTACTATGACAAGCATAAAGCATTTCAATAGGTTCATTCCAGGTGGCGAATTGTTGAGGTTCAAGAATTTGCATAAGGTTTCCTTTGTTAAAAAGTGCGGTCAGAAAACATTTCATTTTTCTACCGCACTTTTATCAATTATGATTTATCCGCTAATTGTAATGGTGGAACAGGTTTGCCCATACGAGCATAGAATTCCACCACAAAATCATCAAAACGATCATCTTCAATCGCTTGACGAATTTCCGCCATTAAACGTTGATAATAGCGTAAATTGTGAATGGTATTTAAGCGTGCACCTAAAATTTCACCGCATTTATCTAAATGATATAAATAGGCTTTGGTGTAGTTTTTACAGGTGTAGCAATCACATTCAGGATCTAATGGGCTCGTATCATCGCGATATTTTGCATTACGGATTTTAACAATACCATCCGTCACAAATAAATGGCCATTACGTGCGTTACGGGTTGGCATTACGCAGTCAAACATATCAATACCACGACGAACGCCTTCTACTAAGTCCTCCGGTTTACCTACGCCCATTAAATAACGAGGTTTGTCAGCCGGGATTTGTGGGCAGATGTATTCTAAAATGCGGTGCATGTCTTCTTTTGGTTCGCCTACTGCTAAACCGCCCACCGCATAACCGTCAAAGCCAATATTCACTAAGCCTTCTAGTGATACTTTGCGTAATTCTTCAAACACGCCGCCTTGAATAATACCAAATAGCGCATTTTTATTGCCTAATTCATCAAAGCGATCACGGCTGCGTTTTGCCCAACGAAGAGACATTTCCATGGATTTTTTCGCATAATCGAAAGTCGCTGGATAAGGCGTACATTCATCGAAGATCATCACGATGTCAGAACCTAAATCATATTGAATTTCCATAGATTTTTCAGGTGAAAGGAAAATGCGCTCACCGTTAATTGGGTTTTGGAATTTCACGCCTTCTTCGGTGATTTTACGTAATTTACCTAAACTAAATACTTGGAAGCCACCACTGTCAGTTAAAATCGGACGATGCCATTGCATAAAATCGTGCAAATCACCATGTTTACGCATGACTTCTTGTCCTGGTCGAAGCCATAAATGGAAGGTGTTACCCAGTAAAATTTCTGCACCTGTCGCACGCACTTCTTCTGGCGTCATGCCTTTTACTGTACCATAAGTACCCACTGGCATAAATGCAGGGGTTTCTACACTGAACGTGCCTTGTGGACGTTCAAATACCAAGCGACCACGACGAGCATTGCCGCTTGTTTTATCTAATTCATACTTCATTTTTGCTCCAACGAATAAACAGTTCGAAGATTTTTTTAAACAAAAAAGCCTGTTAAAAAATACAGGCCTTGTGATATCATATTTCCAATGCTCTTTGAGCAGAGGCGGATCTACTAAGATAGTCCGCCAGTTGCCGCTGTCGGGCTATTTCGTAGATCCTGAGTTTGTTAATCATACTAAGGATAAAAATATGACTAAATTTATGATTAAGTTGGTCATCATTATTCTACTTTGCCTGTTATTGAAAAGTAGCACTGGCTATTAGTAGTTGATGCCGACAAGGGATGGTTACCGCCATCTCTTGTTCTTTATTGTAGGTGCTGACTAATTACAAGTCAAACAACTTATTCCAATCCTCTCACATTAGGATTTTTATTAATAAACATCGCATCGCCAAAACTAAAGAAACGATATTTTTCTTGCACTGCATGCTTATACGCATTCATGGTATTTTTATAACCAGCAAAAGCTGAAACTAACATAATCAGTGTGCTTTCAGGTAAGTGGAAATTAGTAATTAAGCAATCCACCACTCGGAATTTTTTACCAGGATAAATAAAAATAGAGGTATCAGAAAAATAAGGCTCAATTAAATCTGGATTGCCAAATTCTTCCGCAGAAAGCGCCGCACTTTCAATAGAACGAACAGAAGTGGTTCCTACTGCAATCACACGTTTACCCGCTTTTTTTGTTGCAATAATTGCATTGCAAACTTCTTGAGAAACTTCTACGTATTCTGCATGCATCACATGCTCTTCAATATTCTCGACACGAACAGGCTGGAATGTTCCTGCGCCTACATGCAATGTGACAAATTCAAAATTCACACCTTTCTTTTTAAGTTTTTCAAGCAAGGGGTCATCAAAATGTAAGCCTGCTGTTGGTGCTGCTACAGCGCCCGGTACTTTACTATAAACGGTTTGATAACATTCTTGATCGGCTTCTTCATCTGGACGGTCAATATAAGGCGGCAATGGCATATGTCCAATGGCTTGCAACACATCTAAAAGAGCTGTTGATTTATCACTTAATTCCACTTCAAATAATGCACCATGACGCGCTGTCATTACCGCTTTAATTCCATTATTTTCGCCTAATTTATCTTCACCTAAAAATAATTCAGCCCCTTCTTTTGGTGATTTTGATGAACGAATATGCGCTAAGAAACGATGCTCATCTAACATGCGTTCAACTAAAACTTCAATTTTTCCACCGCTGGCTTTACGCCCAAACATTCTTGCAGGAATGACACGAGTATTATTGAAAATCAATAAATCGCCTTCATCAATTAAATCCAATACATCTGAAAAAGTGCGGTCAATTACCGCGCCATTTTCCCCGTTCAAATGTAATAAACGGCAAGATGCTCTATCCTCTTTTGGATAGCGAGCAATAAGTTCATCAGGTAAATCGAAATTAAAATCTGAAACACGCATAATAAAGTTTAGGTTAAATAAAATAGGCGATAAGTCTAGTTTGAATCGGGGATGATCTCAAGAAAAAATAAAAATCTTATCTTCTATCATAGTTAAACTTTTTTATTTATCTATTAAGGTGATGCAAGTTAAGGAGTATTTAAGATAAAAAATGGCTAGCAATTACGCTAGCCATTTTGATGAATTATAAATTTGCTTTTTTAGTTGCTTTTGCGTTTACATCACAATTTTTGATGATGATCTTATCGCTAGTTTTGCCTTTTTGAATTAAATTCACCGGTACAACAGAATCAAATTTATCTAAAGTTAAACCACTATCTACATTCCAAACATAGTCACCAGAAGTGAAACTTGTAAAATCGTTTTGTGATTTATCACGAGCAAAATCTTTTGCAATAATTTTGTTACCTAAACTAACCATTGCCGCAACGGGCTCTTGGTTTTCAAATTGATACACTGCAGTCACAGTTTTTTTATTGCAAGAATAAACTACTGTTTTGTCAGTAATAGTTGATGCAGTTTGAGCCGCCATTTGAGCCGATGCTTTTTCCATTACTGGCGCTTCTTTTGCACATGCAGATAATACGATAGCGGCAGCAAATGCCGGTAAAACTTTAGTAAAGTTCATTATTAAATCCTCTTAATTAAGCCTCAATCTGAGGCGCTACTTAGGTACGTTTAATTAAATAAAGTTCCCAATGTTAAATCAAAAAATCTATTAACATGAAACTAGATTCTAATTGTCATTTTACGACTTTTTATACTAAAAGTGCGGTAATTTTTTAATGTTTTTCTAAAATCGGTTTAAGGAATCTGGCGGTATGAGAGCCTTCGACTTTAGCGACTTCTTCAGGTGTGCCAGTAGCAATAATTTGTCCGCCACCGCTTCCCCCTTCAGGACCAAGATCGACAATCCAGTCTGCCGTTTTAATCACATCAAGATTGTGTTCAATAACGACAATAGTATTTCCTTGGTCGCGTAATCGATGCAGTACTTCAAGTAATTGCTTAATATCAGCAAAATGCAAACCAGTTGTCGGCTCATCTAGAATATACAAAGTTTTACCTGTATCACGTTTAGAAAGCTCAGTCGCTAGCTTAACGCGCTGCGCTTCACCGCCTGAAAGTGTTGTGGAAGATTGGCCTAATCGAATATAAGATAATCCCACATCCATCAAGGTTTGTAATTTTCTTGCAATCATTGGAATCGCATCAAAAAACTCGCGAGCTTCTTCCACCGTCATATCTAAAACTTGATGAATCGTTTTACCTTTGTAACGAATTTCTAAGGTTTCGCGATTATAGCGTTTACCTTTGCATTGGTCGCAAGGAACATAAACATCGGGTAAAAAATGCATTTCAACTTTGAGTACACCGTCACCTTGACAAGCCTCACAGCGTCCACCACGTACGTTAAAGCTAAAGCGTCCTGGATTATAACCACGCGCACGCGCTTCTGGCACGCCTGCAAAAAGTTCACGAATCGGGGTAAATAAGCCTGTATAAGTCGCTGGATTTGAACGTGGCGTGCGCCCAATCGGGCTTTGGTTAATATCAATAACTTTATCGAAATGTTCTAATCCCTCGATAGATTGATAAGGTGCATAATCGGTTTTTTCAGCTCTATTTAATGCATTTTGCGCAAGTGGAAATAAAGTATCATTAATGAGTGTTGATTTTCCTGAGCCTGATACACCAGTAACGCAAGTAAACAAACCGACGGGAATATCTAAATTCACATTTTTTAAGTTATTACCTGATGCTCCTTTAAGCTTGAGCCATTTTTTCTTATCAAGTGCAGTGCGTTTTTTAGGAATTTCAATTTTATCTGCGCCTGATAAGAATTTTCCTGTGATGGAATTTGGATTCAGCATAATTTCATCAGCGTTTCCTTGCGCAATAACTTGTCCGCCATGCACGCCAGCACCTGGTCCAATATCAATAATATGATCAGCCGCACGAATTGCGTCTTCATCGTGTTCCACGACAATTACCGTATTACCAAGATTACGCAGATGAATTAATGTATTAAGTAAGCGTTCATTATCACGTTGGTGCAAGCCAATAGACGGTTCATCTAATACATACATTACACCAACAAGCCCCGCACCAATTTGGCTAGCAAGGCGAATACGTTGTGCTTCACCGCCTGAAAGAGTTTCAGCAGAACGAGAAAGAGAAAGATAATTCAAACCTACATTTACTAAGAACTGCAAACGCTCGCGGATTTCTTTAAGAATTTTTTCCGCAATTTGTGCTTTTTGACCGGTTAAAGAAAGCGCGGTGAAAAATTCGAGCGTTTCACCAATACTTTTTTCCGCGATCATCGGTAAATTCGTTTTTCCGATATACACATTACGCGCTTCTGGTCGTAGACGAGAACCACCACAGTCTGCACAAGGTCGATTGCTAATATTTTTCGCTAACTCTTCTCGCACCGACATTGATTCCGTTTCTTTATATCGGCGAGCCATATTATTCAAAATACCTTCAAAAGGATGCTTGCGAATAACCACATCTCCACGATCATTCATATATTGGAATTCAATTTCCTCTTTGCCTGAGCCATGCATAATGATGTGTTGAATTTTTTTTGGCAAAGATTCATAGGGCGCTTCAACATCAAAATCATAATGTTTCGCCAATGAGGTGAGCATTTGATAATAATAGAAATTTCGACGATCCCAACCTTTTACCGCGCCACCAGCAAGGGAAATAGTTGGATTTTGCACCACACGATCTTCATCAAAATATTGTTGCATACCCAAACCATCACAAGTAGGGCAAGCTCCGGCAGGGTTATTAAAGGAAAATAAACGAGGTTCTAATTCTGGCACAGAATAACCACAATGCGGACAAGCAAAATTTGCCGAAAAAACTAATTCTTCCGCTTTCGGATTATCCATATCTGCCACAATCGCGGTGCCACCTGAAAGCTCTAATGCGGTTTCAAAAGACTCAGCTAAACGTGTTGCTAAATCTGACCGCACCTTAAAGCGATCAACTACCACTTCAATAGTATGTTTTTTCTGTAACTCTAATTTTGGTGGATCAGATAAATCGCAAATTTCGCCATCAATACGCGCACGAATGTAACCTTGTGCAGCAATATTTTCTAAAATTTTAACGTGTTCACCTTTTCGATTTTTGACAACTGGCGCAAGTAACATCATCTTTCTGTCTTCTGGCAAACTTAATACTTTATCCACCATTTGACTAATCGTTTGTGCCGTTAATGGAACATCATGATCTGGACAACGCGGTTCACCTACTCGGGCAAACAATAAACGTAAATAATCGTAAATTTCCGTAATTGTTCCCACCGTAGAACGTGGATTGTGTGAGGTAGATTTTTGTTCAATCGAAATTGCAGGGGAAAGTCCCTCAATAGAATCCACATCAGGCTTTTCCATTAAAGATAAAAACTGACGCGCATACGCCGAAAGAGATTCAACATAGCGGCGTTGCCCTTCCGCATAAAGTGTATCAAACGCTAAAGAGGATTTTCCCGAACCTGAAAGCCCAGTAATCACCACAAGTTTATTGCGTGGAATAGTTAGATTTATATTTTTCAGGTTATGGGTTCGGGCCCCGCGAATATCGATATTTTCCATAAAATAACTCAAAAGAATGAAATAAGTTTAAATTCTGCGATCATTATCGCATATTTTAACATCTGTGCAAATATCCAGTTAAAATATATAGATCTTTTGAAAAATTTCAGGCAAAATAACCGCACTTTTTTAGATAAAAAATGAGGTTTTTTTATGGCTGGAGTTAATAAAGTCATTATTGTGGGTCATCTAGGCAATGATCCAGAAATTCGTACCATGCCGAATGGCGATGCTGTAGCAAATATTAGCGTAGCAACGAGTGAAAGCTGGAACGACCGTAATACTGGCGAGCGCCGTGAAGTAACGGAATGGCACCGCATTGTATTCTATCGTCGTCAAGCGGAGATTTGCGGTGAATATTTACGCAAAGGCTCTCAAGTATACGTAGAAGGTCGTTTAAAAACGCGTAAATGGCAAGATCAAAATGGTCAAGATCGTTACACCACAGAAATTCAAGGCGATGTAATGCAAATGCTTGGTGCGCGCAATCAAAACGTAGGTGGCTACCCTAGTGATATGGGAGCTGCACCACAACCTTCTTACCAAGCTCGTCAAACTAACACTGGTGGTAATTATCAATCATCTCGTCCTGCGCCGCAACAAGCTGCACCACAGGCTGAGCCACCAATGGATGGATTCGATGACGATATCCCATTTTGAGTTACATATAATTAAATATTGTAAAATATAACACAAAAAAATGAGAGAAACCTTATAAAACAAGGTTTCTCTTTTTACGTTTATTATAGCCAGACGAAAGTCTGGCTGTAATTAAATAACTCAAACCATTAGGATAATGGTTTGAGTTGAGATTGTAGGTAGAGATATTATAAGGAATTTGAGTTATTGGAAGTAATTGATAATTTTGAGGTAAGCTTATGGTTTATATATGTTTTGAAACTAAGCTAAAGAGATTTTGTCTCAGCATACTTTCAGCTTCTGAAATATTCATCCTCCACATATCTGCCAATATTGCAATGGCAATATCAGCATTCCAAGGGAATAAAGCTTGTGTTTTAAAATTCCCAAAAGGTCCATCAGTTTCAATTAATATTTTTTCTATTGGCATAAGTTGAGCTAAATCATCCCCCTTTTTACTACTTAACATTGCGGGTCCTACAGAAAAATAGCAGCCCATTTCAATCGCTCGTTTTAACTGTTGCTTTGTGCCTGAAAACCAATGAAGGATTGGCAGGTTATCATTTACTTGACTTAATTCATCTAGTACAGCATTTGCACTCATCCTAGAATGTATACTTAAGATTTTTCCGCCAGATTTTGCTGAGCTTCTTAAAATATGGCGAAAGACCTTTAATTGTGTTTCCCAATGTATTTTAAACTCTTTTCCGCCATCCAAACCAATTTCACCCACATAGCGAGTTTGGTTTAATAATGCATCAAACAATTCCAATTCTTGCCAACGTTCATGAGCTAGTTGGGGATGCAATCCCAAGGCGGTACGAATACGAGGACAATCTTTTGCTAATGAACTTGTTCCACACCACGCTTTTGGTGTAGTTGTAACAGATAAGACATAAATATTTTCATCTTTACATCGTTTTGCAACGTATTGTGGATTAGTATATAAATCCAAATGGCAATGCATATCCATCATAATATTTGGTTCTCTATTAAAAGTTGCTCCACTTCATCCAACCCATTTATAAAAACATTTGCAAACTGATTTAATTGTTGAGTGGATAGTGAACCACTTTGTAAAACCCATTGATTGATGTTGCGATGATTTTTTTGACGAATAGCACTTATTAAAGCAAATAAATCATCTCTTCTGTCCTGATTTATTAAAATTTGCCGAATGTCATTAAATTCATATTGGGCATCATTGGTAATACCAGCATAATGCAATGACGCTCTACGAATCAGACATGGAACACAAACCCCGCATTGTTGATTTTTGCGTTTCCAATGGCTACACGAAACAGTATCAGGGATAATTTGCTTTAATAATGGTAAATTTTTGCATTCTGCTATCATTTGCCCTTTGGTTTTAAATTGATAAGGATTTCTTAAAGTGAAAGGAATATTGACCGCAGTGAGAAATTTTTGTATTTCTTGGATAAAATAAGGGTGAGTGGTACGGGTACTTAAAGTGCCTACTCTGCGTACTGTTAAAGGTGCATTGATTGAAATTACCCCATTTTCAGGAACTAAAATATCAATCTTTTTTTGCGCGACTTCCTGTAATGCATAAGCTGATACAATGGCAAATGCCAAAAAATTTAAACTTCTGGTTCGCATTGTGATTTCAGTGCTTTTTCCATTATTTGAATGAGGTTGTGCAATCGCATTAAATTGGGAAAATTGATTAATATAACCATTTCGGTTAAGTTGCTGAATAATAGCTTGCTGGCGTGATTTATCACCTTTATAAGAATGACTAACTAAAACTGGTGAATGCCCCAACTCCAATAAATCAACTACCCCAATTGCTGAATCTAACCCACCTGAAAATAAACAAACACAGTCCTTATTTCTTAGATCTACCAATTTGGTTCTGCCACTTAATTTATAGGGCTGTGGCGGTAACTGTCCGCCTGCCTGAAAATCAAATTGCCAAATATCACCACTTAAAAAGTGTAAAATCTGTTCTAAATGAACTTTGTTTGCTTGCCAAATATCTGGCTGGCACAATGGTAACGTGATAGAAAAGGAACGACACCAGCCATTTGCAGTATCTTTTCGCAAAATAAAAGTATCTGCTGCTGTAACTGCCATAGCAATAGTTAGAAAATCCATTACTTGATTATTGAGTTCAACACCTAATCTTCTTACTCTATCCAAAACCATATTACCAATATGAGCGATTTGTAGACTTTTATCACCCATACCATAAAGACGAATAGGTAAAACACCATTAGGCAAATTTTTTAATTGCTCAATATCGTGGTGAAAAAATAATTGATTCATCAATAATCCTCCCATTCTTCCCAAATTTCCAAAATAGCTTGGTTTTGAATTTCTCGCATTTGTTCAATTGTTAACTGGCAAACATCATCCGTAAATTTAGGGGCAAGCTTAATATCTACTACTTCACGAATGAGTTGCCGTAAATCATTTTCCGCGTTGGCAATTTGCACAGGATCATCGCCTTTCTTCCAAGCCTTACCGGCATCGTGTGCAATTTGCAGAAAAATACTTTCGGTTAAATAACAAATCATCATTTTACCAATGACTTCAGTGGTAATGTTATTTTCATCAAAAGTTGTCATTCCTTCCAATGCTTCTGATAAAGCAATATTCATTGCAGAACGAATTTTGTCTGAATCACCGTGATGACCAGCCAAAAGTTCGGTAATTTGGTTGATGGCTTCATCGCAAGGCTGACCATTTAAACTATGTAAATTAACCGAATATTGTTGCTGCTGGCTGCCTGAAAAAATACCAAATAAACCCGAGCCTGCTTGGGTAATTTTCCCCAATTTTTGGACAGCTATATGCTTACCACCACTGGCTTTTCGTGCATAATGCCCAAGTGCTTTACGGACATCATCACGCCCACCGCTTCGTACAGCCCTACCGATTGCTTGACGCAATCCCTTTAATCTCTGTGGGTCTGGTGTTTGTAACGATGTCTGACTATCATCAACCCAAGAGGGTAATAGAGGCGAACGACCATTTGGCCCTACGCTAGATTGTGAAGTACCCATTGCTTACTCCTTGTACCAAGTTTCACTTTTTAATCTTTTGTTCAACCACGGATAGTTAATGTCTTTATTTTTCAATTCAGCAATAAAGCGAGTTAAAATTTTTGCACCGTCTTCTGAATTTGCCGCTAGCAAACAAGCCCCCATAAAACCATCTGGGCTTTTATCCCAATTATCCAGCTTTCTTAATTGTTCAATCAATGCTTCCATAACGGAGATTTGTTCATCAATTGTTAATCTCTGAATAGCGTTCTGAGTATTTTGTGAGCCTGTTCTTGATTTAGTTACAAGTAAAATACTTAAAACATCTTGGGCTTTTTGAGAAAGTTGAGCAGTGTAAGTATTTAGCGGAATGGTTTCTCTAGATAAATAAATTGCTGCTCGTAAATTAACATCAGATAATTTTGGCTCTAATTTTACCCATTCTTTGATAAATGTTTGAATGGATTTATTTTCGGAGAGCATTGATAAATTTTGCTCATTGTTCTTTTCAAGCCCTTTTAATAATTCAGAGTTACCATCTTCTTCATTGATACTCTGATAAAATTTTGTTACCACATCAGAATCCACGCATCGCTCAAAAATAACCAACTTGGTAATAATCGCTTCATCTAATGACATTTGACGCTTGTTTGCGATTTTGGTACGCATTTTAATGGTATTTAAAATGCGTTTTACAATTCTAGGATTACCGTGAATATTAGGTGAATTTGCTAATAAAGGCGCTACTCTGTTTGCGCGTTCAAAATCTGACAATAGAGCTTGATTGTGTTGCTCTTCAATAGTTTTGGCTACTTCTTCTGGATTTAAAGATTGACTTTTCCAAGATTGTTGCAAATGAGTTTCTAAAAATTGGCGTAAGCTTGCTAATTTTCCGGTTGGTACTTTTTGATGAATGGCGTACAGCATATATAAATACGCACGAATTTCAAGCACACCTGCTTTGGGTACACGAATAGGAATCTGTATGAGCTTATCCAAATAATCAATTTGATGACGATACGACAAATCTTTGTAATGCTCCGCAACTGAATGGCGAATCATTTCCTCGTCGGCCGCGATAATGAACGCCGTCCGATTTAAAAACAAAAATAAACGAATCGCCTCCAATGTCTGAATAGCATTAGCAGGCAGACAACGGTCAAGATTATCAATTACAATAACCAGCTTTTTACCTAAATCCTGTAATATTTCGCTATATTCTTTTCTAAACTCATCTATTTGTTGTGGTGGTGTTTGTTTCTCTTTTGGCTTGATAAGATTTTTCCCTGAATCAACAAGATTTTTCCCTACTTCTACAATTTGCTTACTTTCTGTTTCATTTTGAACACCATCCAATGATTCTTTTGCTGTTTCAAATGTTTTGGAAATTAAGCCAAAAGTTGGCACTCCTGCAGCCAACGCAGCTCCTTCGGCCATTAAACCAAGCAAACGCAAACCATTAATTCTCGCAAATAAGTTTTTGGATTTTTTCAAGATGGTTTCTTCATCTTTGGCGGCCTGAATCAAATGGCTTGCAATAGTTTCCAAAAGCGCCGCTCTGGCATCATCAAATCCCTGATAGAGCCAAGCATCAAATTTAATTATAATCCACTCATCAGGCTTGATTTGTTGCTCAATCAAATTTAACAAAGAGGACTTACCTGCTCCCCAGTTACCAAAAATACCTATTGAAACTGGTAGCATAGCCTCAGATTCCAATATTTCAGTAACAATTTGGGATACCTCACCAAAATTGAGATAGTCTTCTTTAGATTCAGTATCTGACCACACTAAATTACCCTTATTTATAAAAATATAGATTTTTATATACTAACACATTTTTCAACAAGCATTTTTAATGTTTTTATAATGATAAGTATATAGAAGGTATCAAGATTGATGGATGAGTTATCGAAATTAAAAGATATTAGGAAAAGGGATGGAAGTGGAATAAAACAAATTAAACTACTATAATCGACCAGCTTTTCCTTCTTTCAAGGATTTTATAGATAAACATTGTCAATTTGGTATCTCATAGCAAGCACATTGTGTAAAAAGTGAATGACTAAAACCTAATTATTTGATTTTAAATAACTTTATGATTTACATTTTACTATAAAATAGAAACAACCATTTTAATTCAAACGAACTCAAAACAAAAAGGAAGCAATT
>NZ_LCTH01000017.1:0-39238 GCF_001008275.1 Haemophilus haemolyticus | reverse complement strand
TTCAGTCCTTTTAATTTTAGTTGAATCCATCGATGACTATAGTAATCCAAATGATCTCTGACTGCATCAACTACCTCTCCTATGCTGTTGAATTTCCGACCATAAAAACCTTCCGTTTTTAATTGCCCAAAGAAACTTTCCATTGCGGCATTGTTCTAGTAATTCCCTTTTCTAGACATATTTTGAATGATGCTATTTTCTGTCCAGATTCGACGATAGGTTTAAGCTGTAAAATTCTCAAACGTAAGCGGTTTTCTTCCGTTTTAGGTGGAGGAGGCATTTTAGCATAGTGAGGCTTCATAAATTTGTCCTGATAGTTTATGAGGAATTAGCCTATTTATGCTATTGCGATGTAAACGATGCGATTCGTAACCATCCTGTTGAATTAATCGGTCAAGAATTACGTGGTTATATGACTGATATGAAACATATCGCAGTTGCAGGTTAATTATTAAACCAGTAAAATTCAAGCCAACTTTTTCAATAAGTTGGCTTTTTTTATAATCCAAAGGAATTAATATGAAAAATAATAAAGTTCTTAACCGCACTTTTAAAGTGAGTTTGGTAGCTGTGGCGTTAGGATTAGTTAATTCGGCATGGGCTATTGATTATAAACTATATGAAGGTACCGTATATAAGAATCCAGAAAGAACTGACTCTGAAGTAAAAAATATGAATTTTTATTCAGATTATGGCTATGATTTAACAAATAAAAATAATCTAGCCCATGTATCTTTTAGAATGAAAAATGGTTTAAATAATAAGGATTATCCAACAGAATCATTAATTTTCCTCGATCCTCAATTTTCTAATGGAGCTACCTCATTAGAAATCAAACCTAATAGCACTTTCACATTATCGAAAGCTTTTCCTGAAAGTTCTGTTTTTAATTTAAGAGATTCAAACCTTAAATTTCACTTCGGTAATATCAATTTATCTGAGGGGCTTTCTACAGTTGATGTAGATGGAAAGCCTGTTTTAGGAAATTCAGCATTTGAACTTCAGCGTAATAGTACTATTGATATTGATGCAGTTAGTATTGTTAGTTCAGCTAAAGAGAGCATAGGGTACCAACTATTTGATAAATCTACAGCAAATATTACCAACTCTTCTATTTTTCTGGGGGGATATAACAGCACTGCTATAGATGCCGAAAACTCAACATTACATATCAAAAATTTAGATATCACGCTACAGCCAGAAGGTATCGATAAATCAACTACTATTGCATACGCATCTGAGAATACTACATTAAATATTGAAGACAGCTTGCTCACAATTGAAGCGAAAGGTCAAAGTAAAGGTTTAGGTTTTGTACTTGATGGTGGCGTAACCAACATTACAAATTCTAACATTGAAAATAACACTGGAGATGTGGTTATTTTTACCAATAGACAAGATTCTTGAGATGACACAAATAATTACAGCTCAACTACCGTTAATCTAAAAAATACTAAAGTACCTGATGCAAAAGTGCTTGTAGGGTTAAATATGCCTGAACTAGCAGATACAGACTTAGCTGAAGGTGAAAAGACAAGTTCACCGAGATTTATTTTGAATGCAGATAACTCTCAGTTGAATGGTGTGGTAAAACAATACGACAACAAAAATAAAACGCCTGTTACATTAAACCTCACTAACAATTCTACATGGGATTTAGTTGATAACTCAGAATTAACTGACTTGCATTTAAATAATTCAGCCGTTTCCTTAACTAGCACCAAAGAGCCTTATGCTGTATTAACTATCACGGGAAATCTTACTGGCTCTGGAACATTTAATCTTTACACAAATATTGCCAATAACAATGCAAATAAAATCATTGTTCAGGGCACCGCAGAAGGTTCACACAAAATTGGGGTAACGAACCAAGGCGAGAATGTTGCTGACGGTAAAGTAACTCTTGTAGAAACCAATGGTGGTAATGCGGCATTTAACTTAACTAATGCGAATAATCGAGTAGATTTAGGTGCTTATCAATACTTCCTAACAAAAGAGGGAAATAATTGGGTATTAGCGAACTCTAAAAATGTAGTTACACCAAGTAATTCTGTGGTAACTCCAAGCAACCCTGTGGTGACTCCAAGCAACCCTGTGGTAACTCCAAGCAATCCTGTGGTGACGCCAAGTAATCCAGTGATGACTCCAAGCAACCCTGTAGTGACTCCAAGTAATCCTGTAGTGACTCCAAGTAATCCTGTAGTGACTCCAAGTAATCCTGTGGTGACTCCAAGTAATCCTGTGGTGACTCCAAGTAATCCGGTAGTACCATCTGCAGCTCCAGTTCTACCAAGTACACCATTACTTTCAGACTTAGCAAATGCACAAGTTTCTCTTCGCCAAGCACAATTGCTTTTAGTGGAAGATGATTTAAGTGGCATTCATCAACGTCTAGGTGAAGTGAAAAACGGTGAAAAAGGTAATGTATGGGTTCGTAATGTGAATTCTCGCCAAAAATTAGCCGCACTTTCGACAGGTAAGAGTGAAACTTCTGGCTTTAAACAAAACGTACATAGCTTACAAGTGGGCGCTGATGCTGCTGTAACAGATAATCTTCGTATCGGTGGATTTGTGGGCCGTAGCCAAGCTAACGTTGATTTCAATGGTTATTACGGTGATGGCAAAGTAAGAAGCAATAGCGTGGGCTTATATGCAGCTTACCTTGCAGATAACGGTATTTATGTAGATAACATCGTGAAATACAGCCGTTTACACGCTAACTCAAATCACACTGAAAAACGTCATTACAATGCTTATACTATCTCAAGTGAGTTAGGCAAACGTTTTAGCCTTGTGAACGATTGGACAATCACTCCGCAAGCACAATTAGCGTGGACACGTATTTCATCACAAGAGAATGAAGATAGCTTATCTTCTGTTTATTCTCGAATTGGTTTACGTGTAGCCAAAGGCTTTGCATTAAGTAATGGTTGGAATTTACAGCCTTATGCAGAAGTCAATGCGATTACCAGCAAAAACCGTAGTAGCAAAATTCATTACACAAACAGTGCACTTGATGTCGCAAGCATCCGTGGACGTTTTGAAAGTGCGGTCGGTTTAAATGCGGGATTTGCAAATCATCGTTTTGGTTTAGAAGTAAGCCGTGCTGACGGTAAAAACTTCGACAAACCTTATGCAATTCAAGCGATTTATCATTATAGCTGGTAGTATCTTGCTAAACATACCTCTTAAAAGTGCGGTGAAAATTCACCGCACTTTTGTTTGCCCAAACTAAATATTCAAAATCTTATAAATTTCAGAATCTTTACGATCTAGATAATGGATGGATTGGATTTTACGAATTGTGCGGGATTTTCCACGAATTAAAATTGTTTCAGTGCTGGCTAAATTTCCTTTTCGAGAGATACCTTTAAGCAAATCGCCATTGGTGATACCCGTTGCGGTAAATACTAGATTGTCATCACGCACAAGATCTTCAAGTTTTAACACTTCATTGATTTTTACGCCTAATGCTTCACAACGCTGAATTTCATCGGCAGCAATTTTTTTATTTTCTTCGGTATCACCTTTTACTTCGTTACGAGGAAGTAAACGAGCTTGCATATCGCCACCTAATGCGCGAATTGCAGCGGCAGCAGCCACACCTTCTGGTGCGCCCCCGATTCCGTAAAGAAGATCGACTTCGGCATCAGGCAAACAGCACAATACGGAACCAGCTACATCACCATCAGGGATTGCCATCACTCTCACGCCCAAGCTATGCATTTGTTTTATTACCGCATCATGGCGTGGTTTTGCCAATACCATTACGGTGAGATCAGAAAGGGATTTTCCTAGCTTAGATGCGACACGGCGAAGATTTTGTTCTAGAGGTAAAGTTAAATCAATCATACCTTTAACATCGGGACCAACCACCAATTTTTCCATATACATATCTGGTGCTTTTAAAAAGGTATTTCTACCGCCGGCAGCCAAGACAGAAATAGCATTAGACTGACCCATTGCGGTCATACGCGTGCCATCAATAGGATCAACAGCGATAGAAACCAGTTCTCCCATGCCAGAGCCGACTTTTTCGCCAATATAAAGCATTGGTGCTTCATCAATTTCGCCTTCACCAATAACGATTTCAGCATCCATATGAATTAAATTCAGCATATAACGCATGGCTTTCACTGCTGCATCGTCAGCTGCATTTTTATCCCCTCGACCAAGCCACATATGAGCCGCTAATGCTGCTGCCTCAGTCACACGTGAAAATTCAATAGCCAATGCACGATTCATCATTATTCTCCTTCTGCTTACGTTTCTAGATCATGGCAAAATGGCCTTATTCTATCACTACGTAATCGTTTGCATAATAATTTTTTCTCCAACGCTTTAAAAAGGCAAATTTACTGGGTAAAATACTCTCAAACTTACCCATATTTAAAAGGAAATCATTATGTCTTTAGAAATTTTGAACCAGCTTGAAGAAAAAATTAAACAAGCGGTAGAAACTATCCAATTACTTCAATTAGAAGTTGAAGAATTAAAAGAGAAAAATGCAGAATCTCACAGAAATATCGAAAGTTTACAAACTGAAAACGAACAACTGAAAAACGAACACCGCAACTGGCAAGAACATATTCGTTCATTGCTTGGCAAATTCGATAACGTTTAATCGTAATAAAAGGCTTAGAAAATCTAAGCCTTTTTATTTTAATTATTTCAAAAATATTCTTTTTACTTTTCCCTGTGTTAGGGAAGAAAAATAAATACAGGATAATCAAATGCACATTTGCATTCTCTCTGGCAGCACTTTAGGTAGCGCAGAATATGTTGCCGAACATTTAAACGATGTTTTAGAAACTCAAGGTTTTTCTACCGCTCTTTTTCACGGTCCCAATTTATCCGACATTGAAAACGAGAAAATTTGGCTTGTTGTGACTTCAACTCATGGTGCAGGCGAGTTGCCAGATAATTTAAAACCTCTATTTGATGAATTAGCTAAAAGTCAAAGCGATTTTTCAGATGTTCGCTTTGCTGTCGTTGGATTAGGTAATTCTGATTACGATACTTTTTGCTATGCAGCGGATAAAGTGGAGCAAGTGCTTCAAGAAAAAAGTGCGGTAAAAATTTGCGAGACTTTAAAAATTGACGTTTTAAACGTGGATGATCAAGAAGGCTATGCTGAAGCATGGTTACCGTTCTTTATTGAGGGATTAAAATGATTGCCTTAATCCAGCGTGTCACTCAGGCAAAAGTTGATGTAAACGGTGAAACAATAGGACAAATTGGCAAAGGTTTACTGGTTTTGCTTGGTGTAGAAAAAGAAGATAACCAAGAGAAAGCGGATAAACTTGCTGAAAAAGTGCTTAATTATCGAATTTTCAGTGATGAAAATGACAAAATGAATTTAAATGTTCAACAAGCACAAGGGGAATTACTTATTGTTTCACAATTTACATTAGCGGCGGATACGCAAAAAGGTTTGCGTCCAAGCTTTTCAAGAGGTGCACCCCCAGCATTGGCTAATGAATTATATGAATACTTTATCCAAAAGTGCGGTGAGAAATTACCTGTTTCAACTGGGCAATTTGCAGCGGATATGCAAGTGAGTTTAACAAACGATGGCCCAGTTACATTTTGGTTAAATGTATAAATAAGGACGGTTGATTTAGTTATAAGATTCTTAAGACTTTTAGAAAATTAAGCACGCTAAATAGCTTAACTAATGGAATATGTACGTTTTAACGTAGATATTCCATTAGTCAACGTCAACTAACAACATAGCACCTAACAACAAGGTTGGTGAGCAAAAAGGCGAACTGAAGCCGTCCATTGCTCCCTCGTCCATAAATGGACGTTTCCTCTCACCAATGGCCACTTATAATAACAAGGGTGAATTATCACCGCTGCCATTTCACTGATTAGGGACAATCGGGAATGTCAGACAACAGCCCGCCAAACCCAATAGGCAAAGTGCACAGCGCAATGCCAAATGGCACAAACATCCATTCTTGCGCCTAAATCTTTTCATTTATAGTCTGTGTTATCAGCTACAAACTCACTGTACAAGAATATGGTATGCCTTTTCCTAGGTTAAAACTGTGATCTAGATCACAAAAATAAAAATGCGGTGAAATTCTTTTAAAAATTTCACCGCACTTTTAAGAATAAACAATTATTGTCGGATTAAAAGGGCAACGGCTTCACAAGCAATTCCTTCTTGTCTTCCTGTAAAGCCTAGTTTTTCAGTAGTCGTTGCTTTCACATTGACTTGCTCAATATCGCATTGTAGGTCTTCAGCTATTTTGGCACGCATAGCATCAATATGTGGACGCATTTTAGGTGCTTGTGCAATGATGGTGACATCGACATTGCCTATTTCATATCCCTTTTCTTGCACTTGACGAAATGCTTCACGCAATAGCCCACGACTATCAGCATTTTTATATTGCATATCGGTATCAGGGAAAAGCTTTCCTATATCCCCTAAAGCCGCGGCACCCAAAATAGCATCAGTTAAGGCATGTAATGCCACATCACCATCAGAGTGCGCAATAAACCCAGTATGATAAGGCACTTCTACGCCGCCAATAATTAATGGGCGATCTTCACCAAACGCATGAACATCAAAACCGTGTCCAATTCTGATCATAATTTATTCCTTGTTAAATAAAATTCTGCTAATGCTAAATCTTCTGGACGAGTCACTTTTAAATTATCGCTACGCCCGGCTACCAAGTGCGGTTGAAATCCTGTGAGTTCCATTGCCGATGCTTCATCCGTTATATTTGCACCTTGTTGAATCCCTGTGGAAAGCGCATTTCTTAATATATCTACTGGGAAAAACTGTGGTGTCATCGCTTGCCAAAGCTGACGACGATCTTCTGTTTTCACAATACATTGCTGATTATCCGCTCGTTTAATCGTATCCGTCGCTGGAATTGCCAAAATAGCACCATGTTCATCTTCAATGGCTAGCAATTTATCAATGTCGGCGTGTTGTAAACAAGGACGCGCAGCATCATGAACAAGCACCCATGCATCTTTTTCCTCAATCGCGTTTAAACCATTTAATACGGATTCAGCTCGTGTTACGCCACCTTCTACTAGCTGAATTTTACTAGGGAGTGATAGCTTATCAATATAAGGATCATCTTTGCTCACTGCCAAAATAATTTTAGAGACGGCAGGATGAGAAAGCATAACATCAAGTGTGTGTTCGAGCAGTGTTTTTCCAAGCAGCGTTAAATATTGTTTAGGTTTATCCGCTTGCATTCGCGAGCCCACACCAGCTGCGGGCAATACTGCAATAATTGAACGAGCCATTATTTATTCTCTTTCACAATGTGATAAAACACTTCGTTTTCTTTCACCATGCCATGTTGCATTCGCGCACGTTCTTCAATAGCCTCAAAGCCTTTGGTGAGTCCTTGAATCTCCGCATTAATACGTTGGTTGCGTTGAGACAGTTTTTCATTTTCCGCTTGGTTTTCTACAATCTTTGCGGCAGTGTCGCGGTAATCGAAGAAACCATTACGGCCAAACCATAAGTCATATTGGAACAAAGCTAATACGGCAAAAAGAATGAGAATAAGAAGTCGCATAAAAATGTTGGTGATGAATAAAATTGCGGTTAGTTTACCGTGAAAAGGGGGGAAAGGCGATAGGATAAAAAGAAAGTGCGGTAAGTTTTACATCTAAATCTCTCGTTAAAAATGTGACGAACATCACAAATTTAATAGAATTACCAAGAAATCGCCCCAAAAAATAAAAAGGCTTGCTATACTCTCCCCGTTTTTACTAACCCTAAAGTTAAAAGGAATATAACATGAAAACAACGTTAAAAATGACCGCACTTGCAGCACTTTCTGCTCTTGTTTTATCTGGCTGTGGCGCACACAAAATGAAGTCCGAAGAACACGCAAATATGCAATTACAACAACAAGCTGTTCTTGGCTTAAACTGGATGCAAGATTCCGGTGAATATAAAGCATTAGCTTATCAAGCCTACAATGCGGCAAAAGTAGCATTTGATCACGCAAAAGTGGCAAAAGGTAAGAAAAAAGCGGTAGTGGTTGATTTAGATGAAACCATGTTAGATAACAGCCCTTATGCTGGCTGGCAAGTTCAAAATAACAAACCATTCGATGGTAAAGATTGGACTCGTTGGGTAGACGCGCGTCAATCTCGTGCCGTTCCGGGTGCGGTAGAATTTAACAATTACGTAAACAGCCACAAAGGTAAAATGTTCTACGTAACAAACCGCAAAGATAGTTCTGAAAAAGCAGGCACTATCGATGATATGAAACGCTTAGGTTTCAATGGCGTGGAAGAATCTGCATTTTATTTGAAAAAAGACAAATCAGCTAAAGCAGCTCGTTTTGCAGAAATTGAAAAACAAGGCTATGAAATCGTACTTTATGTAGGCGATAACTTAGATGACTTCGGTGATACCGTATATGGCAAATTAAACGCTGACCGCCGTGCATTCGTTGATCAAAACCAAGGCAAATTTGGTAAAACCTTCATCATGTTGCCTAACGCAAACTACGGTGGCTGGGAAGGTGGCTTAGCTGATAGCTACTTCAAAAAAGATACCAAAGGCAAAATTAAAGCTCGTTTAGATGCAGTACAAGCTTGGGATGGCAAATAATTTTCCATTAAAAAATCGGTTTAAATATCAATTCTAAAAATTTAGTTTGGGGGCTAAGCTCAGTTTTACTGGCTTAGCCTTTTTAGTTTTTTAGATTAACTCAGGTAATTATCATTACTACAGCTTGAAGTTTTGCTATGATGTTGCAAGTCTTTCAAAATAGAAATCTAATTCAATGAAGAAAAATTTTTCGGCAGGAAAATTGCCGTCTAAAGGAAAAAGTGCGGTTAATTTTCACCGCACTTTTAAGCCTAAATCAAAACCTAAAACGCTGTCGTTGGATGAAACCAAAGTTGTGTTATTCAATAAACCTTTTGATGTGCTCACGCAATTTACCGACGAACAAGGGCGCGCTACCTTAAAAGATTTTATCTCAATTCCAAATGTTTATGCGGCAGGTCGATTAGATAGAGACAGTGAAGGATTATTGATTTTAACTAATAATGGCGAATTACAACATCGTTTGGCCGATCCCAAATTTAAAACAGAAAAAACCTATTGGGTGCAAGTGGAAGGCATCCCTGAAGAAACCGATTTAGCACAACTCAGAAAAGGCGTTGAACTCAAAGATGGCATGACAAAACCCGCTCAAGTGCGGTTAATTTCAGAGCCAAATTTATGGGAACGCAACCCACCTATCCGAGAACGGAAAAATATTCCCACAAGCTGGTTGGAAATTAAAATTAGTGAAGGGCGTAACCGTCAAGTGCGAAGAATGACTGCGCATATTGGTTTCCCCACCTTACGATTGGTGAGAGTAAGTATGGGCTCATTATCTATTAATGGATTAGAAAATGGCTCATTTAGATTATTATCATTGGATGAAATAAAAGCGTTATTTCAGACCGTCAAATTATAAAAATAGGGCAAGTATTTAGCTTGCCCTAAATTTTTCTCCCATAAATATTGAGCAGAAAGATGATTAATAAAAAACTAAACTGCTTTCAAACTCTTTCATAAGATTGCTTTCTGCTCGCAATTCATTCCAAATTAACGGGTTACGATCTAAATATCCGCTTTCAAAATTCAATGTCCAATCATTCAAAGTGCGGTGCGTTTCAAGGGTGAAATTTTTTGCTGTTTCTGTTGCTTGACGGGATTTATTGAGAATAACCGCAAGACGAAGCAATCGCATTAAAGCCATCACATCTTGCTCGCTATAACGTGCAAATTTAAAAAATTCAGCAGGTTTAATCGTGCCAATATGCCAACGCACTAACGCGGTAAGCAAACGTTGCTGTTCACGATCAAACCCAGGCAGTTCCATATTTTGTAAGATATAAGCCGAATGTTTTTGTAAACCTTTGTGATTAATCACAATGCCAACTTCATGCAAGCGCGCTGCCCAAAGTAGGATTTCGCGCATTTCTTCAATAAATTCTGTCGATTGCCAATCTTGATATTGCGCACTGAGTAAATTAGCACTATCCGCAACGCGGTGGGCTTGGGCTTGGTCAATATTGAATTGCTCGCTTAACCCCCAAGCTGTGCGCGCTCGAATATCTGCTACTTGGAAGTTTTTCTCTAGGCTATAAATGACGCCTTCGCGCAATGCACCGTCAGAATAGCGCATTTGTTGAATATGAAAAACTTCAAACACCGCACTTAAAATCGCTAAACCGGGTACAAAAACATCTACGCGGTCTTGGTTTAAACCGTTAATATTTAGCTCAGTAAAATGCTTGGCTTGTAGTGTTTGTTCAATTAGAGCATTTAATCGCTCGGCTGTAATGGTTCCATTTGGATCAAGATTAGTCGCAATGACTTGTGCAACAGTTTTAATCGTCCCCGATGATCCGAGCACAGATTGCCAACCTAATTTGCGATATTCAAATCCTAAATCTTCGATTTTATTTACCGCACTTTGGCGCGCGCGTTGAAAGTTTTCTGGAGAAATGACACCATCGGTAAAAAATTGAGTCGCAAAACTCACGCACCCCATATGGCGGCTTTCAGCCACAAGCGGCGTGAAATCATCGCCGATAATCATTTCTGTCGAGCCACCACCAATATCCACAACAAGCTTACGGCCTTTTTCTGGTTGCGTGTGGCATACACCTGCGTAGATGGTTTTAGCTTCAGTTTGCCCACTAATAATATTAATGGGATAGGGGAAAACTTTGGCTGCTTGACGTAAAAATTCGTCATTATTCACCGCTCTTCGTAACGTATAAGTACCAACCACATTGACATTTTCAACAGGAAATCCTTGTAAACGTTCGGCAAATAAGGCTAAACAATTTACACCACGCGTGATAGCCTCTTGATTAAGCACCGCATTTTCATCTAAGCCTTCCGCGAGTTTAACTTTTTGTTTTAAGCGAGAAAGTACTTGGATTGAGCCGTTCACAATACGCGCAACAATCATGTGGAAGCTGTTTGACCCGAGATCAATCGCCGCGATTTCACGTACATCGCTGCGGTGCTGGGGTTCTAAAATAGGGTGATTCATAAAATTCCTAAAATTCAAATTGATAAAGTAAGTCAAACACCTGGTTTGTACTAGAAACGGATTGAAAATAAAGTTGTGGCATTAAGCGGTAACGTAAGGTTACTTCTGCCAAGCCATCAAATAAGCCTACACCATATTTTATTTGTAAGCGGTTGGTGAGATTTCCGCTGACGGTCACTTTGGATTTATCACCCACACCCGATGTGCCAAGGTTTAAATCTTGGATACCAAAAGCCTCGCCAATACTTCCCACTAATTTACCGCTCTTTGAAAGTCCTAGGCCAAGTAATGCAGCCCCCACGGATCCACTAGAGCCCGCCTCACCACTATTTTCTAATGAACGACCCGTTAACAAATAGGAAAGTGCTTGATCTTGTGGTTTACTTGGTTCGCTAAAGATGGTGACATCAGGTCTATCTGCCGTACCTATTACTCTAACACCAGCTGTAATTTTGCTGTCTTCCATTGCCTCTGGATTACGAATTGCTTCAATGTTTAACATCGGTTGTGACGGTTGGCCAGAAAAGTTAATTTGTCCTTTTCGAATTAATAAATCTTGTCCAAAAGATGCATAACGTCCTTTAGTTAAATTAATTTGCCCGAATAAACCTAAATTGCCCCTGTCTTGTTTCACAGAAAGTAAACCATCAAGATTGGTTTTTAAGCCATAGGCATCAAGGCTGACGTCTTTACCAATATTGATGCGTAAATCAGAACGAATATCCATGCCTGATTTTGTTTTTGCCGCAAATTCACGTTTAATCAGTTCTTCTTTGCTCTTATGAGGGCCATTTAAAATAACTTCATCTTCGCTCACTGGCTCAGCAGTGTCTGGTAAGCTATCAATTCTAATTCGCGCCCAAGGAATATCCACCGTTCCGCTTAAATTCAATTCTTTAGGATTCGCTTTCACCGTGATATTTGGACTGAAACGTAGTTTCGCCATAGAAGGAATATCCACGTTGAAATTATTTGCCTGAGCATTTAATTCTGTTGTCCAATGTTCAATATTTGCCCAGTTTGCTCGGCCAGTTAAATTCAAACGGTTATCACTAGTTTCAATTTTGCCCTGCAAGGTGGAATTATTACCGTGGAAATGTACGGCAATATCGCCATCAGTAATATTGACTGGCATAGATTTTAATTTGGTACGAATATTGCGAATATTGAAGTCGCCATTTAATAATGGTTTCTCTAAATTCCCGCCGAAACTCAACTTCGAAACAACCTCACCATTCACTGATTCACCACTAGTAAGTAGCTGATTTGCGATAGACAAGCTTAATCGTTCTATTGCAAGAGTTCCGCCAAGTTGACGATTTTTAGCCAGGTCATTTAGATGAATATCACCTACAATCCTGCCTTGGTTATGCACATTGATGTCTGTTTTTAAAACCAAATTATTATTTTGAATGTCGGCGTTAAGGGTTAATTTGGGAATATCCAATTTAAACGTACGGTAATCCAATTTTTGAGAGAAAGCTAAGTGATTACCATCTACTTTTGCGGTAAATTGAAATGGTTTATCCGTAAACCAAGCAACGTTACCTTGGGATTGCAAGTTTCCTTTGAGGCTATCTTGTTCGATAAGTTTATTCACTAAATCTAAATTAACACGTTTGAATTGGAAAGGAATATACCCTTGCTTGCCCACATTGAATGCTTGGGGGAAACATAATTCTACATCTGTATTTTGCCAGCAATGTGCGGCAATATTGGCTTGTGTTTGTTTGTGATCGTAAGACACCGCAATAGCTTGGTTAGATTTTACATCGCCAATAGGTGTATCAAATTTTGCTTGGGAAAGTGTGCCTTTCCACTGCTCCAAAGTGCGGTCAAAATGACCGTTAATTTGTAAATTTGCAGCAACAGGCTCACCTTGGGATTTAAGCGTTAACAGATGATTTTGTTCATCGCCAGATAAGGCGAGATCAAGTAAACGGAGTTTAACACTTTCACCATAATGAAGTTGCTCCGCCTTAATATTGAATTGTCCTTTAGCTAAAGGATCGCTTTTGATATTCCCTTTCGCGCTCGCTTTAAATAATTGGAAACCTTGCAAGTGTAAATTAGACGAGGTTAAGTCAAGATCAAGATTTGGGCTGGTGAACTGACCAGAAATAGCCGCATGCCCTTTCACATTACCGCTTAAATCTGACCATAAACCACGCAAATTCGGTGCATCAACATCTAATACAAAATCAGAATGGTCATCTAATACCCCTCTTGCGTTAAGATGATTTTCACCATATCTAACCTGCAAATCAGGTACTGTTAGAAGTACATTTTGATTAAGTGTTGCAGAGCCTTTTAAACTAATGGGTTTTGAAGACAGTGTTCCATTTAAATCAGCTACTGGCAGTTCCACTTGCCAGCCTTGAGAGCCAGCAAAACCACGCGAATGCAATTTGCCAGATAGCGTTGCAGGCATGACCGGTACATAAAAACCGATATTCATTTTTTCTAAATCGGCTTGTACATCCCAGTTTGCGCCCTCTTTCCAGTTTGCAGTCCCCACAAATTCACTTTTACCGTCTAACGAAGCTATCCCTAATTTATTAACGGTTACTTCATAAAGTTTGCCGTCAGCATTAAGGTCCACTTGAGATGCAGGAATATAATCCATTCCATCTACGCCACCTTTAAGTTCAGCATGATAATTCAGTAAATCCCCTGTGAGCTTAAGTGTCACATCATTAATTTTGAGTGGCGCCATCGTGTTTACAAAAGCGTATTGTCCTTTTGCCACATTTAATGTGAGGTTTAAGGGCATTTTGTCTTGCGCTAATTGCACTTCGCCATTCAGTTCAGCATCTAATACGCCTTTTGTTTTTAAAGAAAGTGCGGTGGATTTTTTTAATGATCCCGAAAGTGTAAGATCGACATCGCTCGCTGGCAGAATTTCTTTTCCAGCAGATTTCAACGGCTCCAAATGGGATTTTAAAGTTAAATCTAGTGGCATATCGCCATCAAGTTGTAATTTACCTTGTGAATAAAGATTACCCAATGAGCTTTCTACCGCTAATTTTTGTAATTGCAGTTGGTTATCGACGGTATCCGCCTGTGCAATAAGGCTTGGGATTTCAATAGATTGAAGTGTTTCACCTTTTTCATTCACCGCTTGATAATGCCAATTTTTGCCTTTAATCGCGGGGATGTGTAAATCAAAAGGAAGAATTATTTCTGATACATTGCCTAAAAAAGCAGGCGTTAAAGATTGCTCAATCGCATCCCAATCTACAGGCTTATTCGGCTGTTCGGCTTTCAGCTCTGATTTAACTTCAGGCAATTTTTTTGAAATAACTGAAATATCGTTAATTTCAGTCGGTGCAATAGTTAAGCCTTTTTCATTATTTAAACTTACCGCACTTTTAAAATGACTGAGAGTAAGATGAGTCTGGTCAATATTTACAGATAAATCTTGCACCACCAAATTTTCTGCATTGATACCAATTGGCAAGGCAATGCGCTTCATCGGGTCAGACGTTGAATCATCAGGCGTAGATGGAGGCAGTAATGCTGTATTAATTGCAATCGTCGGTTTATTTAGGGTGAAATCGCGTAAACAAACCTCACGTGAAAGCAAACAACCGAAATCAAGCTGTAAACGTGCTTGTGCAATATGAGTATCAATCCCAGCGGTTTGATAACGAACATTATTTAGCACCAAGCCATTTTGTAGTCCGCCTTCAATTTGCTCAACAGAAAAACTATCAAGCATTTTATCGGCAAGTTGAATTAAACTTCTTTGCCCCGCATCGAAAGAAAGTGCCCCAGCAACACCTAAAACAGGCACCAAAATGACCGAACTTCCGATACAAACAGCCTTGCGTACCCAATGTTTTTTATTAGGTTGCTCAGGTGATTTTGGTGAAGTTTCTGATGGTTGTATTTGTTCTGTCATAAATTCACCTTAAATTTCTGTACCAAGTCCGATGTAAAATTGAATATTTTTGCTGTTATCTTTATCACGAATCGGGGTGGCAATATCAAATTTAATTGCGCCCACTGGTGATGCCCAACGGACACCAATGCCTGCGCCATAACGCAATTCTTTAGTCGTGTAATCATTAGCTGCTAATCCGCTATCTGCGAAGGTCGCCGCCCACCAATTCGGATAAACTTGATATTGATATTCTAAAGAACCCGCAAGTAATCGTGAGCCACCAACCAATTTTCCGTTTTTATTTTTAGGCGCAATTTTTTTATAGCCGTAACCGCGCACACTGCGATCGCCACCAGCAAAGAAACGAAGTGCGGGCGGAATTTTTTCAATATCCTTTGTATGTAAATACCCAACTTCAGCACGAGCAACAATACGGTGATTTTCCGCATAAGTACGAATCCATGCGCTAGAGGCTTGTACTTTTACGAAAGACGCTTCCGATAACCAAACTTTGTTACCCACATCAAACGTGATTTTTTGTACGTCGCCCCAAGTTGCAAAAGAACCGCCACGTAATCGGGTGCGAGTAAATCCGACCGTTGGATAAAGAAGGAATGTTTTATCGGTTATATCGGCTTGTGTAAAACTATCGTATCGTGCACGAAGTCCGCCAAAATATTGCCAGCCATGCGCGTTGTTCCAATAACGTAATGCGGACAACGTAAGCGCTCTTGTATTGGTATCATTCTCTTTTTCACCTTCCCAACCGACAGAGTAATCATAGTAATAATTTAATGGATTTTTAAGTAGAGGCATTCGATAAGTTGCCTCTAAAGTTTGTTTTGGTGCAGAGAGATAAAGATTAGTGCGGAAACTATGTCCACGGCTATTAATCCACGGTTTTGTCCAACCAATTTGAGTGTGCACGCCACCATCAGTTGCAAAGCCAACCCCTAGTTCCATCGCATTTTTTTTACGTGGATAAAGAATAATCTCCACATCCACAGTTTTGCTTTTATGATTAACATTAGGTTGAACTAATACTGAACTAAACCAATTTGAAGACGAAAAATCGCTGGTTAAATCCGATAAGTTATTCATTAAATACGGATCACCAGATTTGATGTTAAGAATATTATTTAAGTAATCATCACGAATTTGTGAATGGCTAAAAGTAATATTGCCATAATGATAACGGACACCACTATCAAATAACATTCGCCACCATGCTTGATGGGTTTCAGGGCTGATTTCTAAACGTGAAATTTTGAATTCCCCATCAAAATATCCACGATTTAATGCTAAACGTGAGATCGCTGTTTTGTAATCATCGTAAGTTTGGTGTTCGACTAACACCCCTTCTTTAGGTAATTTTTTACGTAGCGCATCAAAATTTTCATCTTGTGCGGCTTCCCCTTCAATTTGCACATCAGTGCCCGCAATTTTTGTTGGCTCGCCAGGTGTAACATGAGCAATCAACAAATCGCGTTTGCCTTGACGCTGTTTTCGTTCAAAACGCACGGAAGATTCATAATAACCAAACACACGCAAACCACGATCCACAGCTTGAGTGACTAAATGTTGATAGCGTTCAGACCCATCCATTTCTTCTTTGTTAATCAGATGAACATTAAGATCCGTATTACGAACAGCACGGAAACCACGGATGCCTTGAACTTCAATATTAACAGTTTGTTCCGCAAGTGCAGGAAAGCAACTTAATGCCAAAAAAAGTGCGGTGAGTTTTAGCGATTTTTTCTTCATTTTAAGGGGCTAAAATTTTCTAAGTAAATTGCGCTATAGTCTACCGAGAAGTTCGTTAGGATCCAATATTTTCAGCGCATTTTGTCAGTTTTTTAATAAAAAAATACCGCACTTCATTGCTAAAGTGCGGTAATGTTTTTGGCTGTTTTTAATTAATGACCGCCGCAGCCACAGCTGCCGTGACCATGTCCGTGTCCGTGACCACCGCCGCAACATCCGCTGTGATCGTGATCATGGTCGTGATGGTGGTTATGACCACCACAGCCACAACCGTGACCTTCTTCGTCATCATCATGGTGGTGGCTATGCGCACCGTGAACGTGGCCGTGTGCGATTTCTTCTAACGTTGCTTCACGGGTTGCGACAACTTCAACGGTAAAGTGTAATTCTTGCCCCGCTAACATGTGATTTCCATCAACCACAACTTCATCGCCATCGATTTCAGTAATCACCACTGGAACAGGACCAATGTCAGTATCAGCTAAGAAACGCATGCCAACTTCAAGTTCATCAACACCTTGGAATACATCTTTTGGTACACGTTGAACCATATTTTCGCTGTATGCACCGTAACCTTCTTCAGGTTGTACACGTACTTCAAATTTGTCGCCTACTTCTTTACCTTCAAGCGCTTTTTCAAGACCGATTACTAAATTATTGTGGCCTTGTAAATATTCTAGTGGTTGATTCGCTGGAGCTTCATCTACCAATACGCCATCTTGTGTGCGAACTTGGTAAGCAATGCTCACCACTACATTTTTTGCTACTTTCATTATGTTTTCCTTATAAAAAAAATCGGTTAAAAAAAGTCGTACCATTGTAGCGAAAATTATTCCGCGCGCAATGCAATTCGCGCACTAATGCGTGCTTTTATTTTCTCTTTACCATTTTCCAAATAAGCATCGCCAGAAGAATCTATCACACTCATATCGGCAGATTTTGCCATCGCCATCATATAAGGTCGTGGGCTCATGGTTTGTTCATTCACGGAAGAGACATCTAAATCTAAAATTTGATAGCCTTTCATATTCAACGAATTTTGAATTAATGTGGCTTTGCTTTTAAATTTATCCAACGCAGCTTGAGTTAATTCATTTTCTAAACTCATTAATTTTTCTGATGAAATAAGTGCATTCGTACTTTCCACCGCCATAACACCATCAAGCTCGCTGATCACTTTGGAGATGGCTTGGAAATCTTTGCTTTCTAATACAAGTTCTACACGATCAATCCAGCCAGATTGCTTGCCTTGATTGTTATAACGCACACTGGTATGACGAAAATGATCTTTAATTTCCACCGCACTTTCGTTTTTCGCGATAGAAAGCGCTTTGCTTAATTTCTCATTGATAGTTTTATTTAAGGTTGAAAGTGAGGTGCCTTCTGCCTGATAAAAAAGCGTAATTTGTAACAAATCTCGTGAAACTTCTTTTTCAACTTCAGCATTAAAAGAAACAATATTATTTTGCACCGCACTTTGAGGATTATCCGCCAATGCGGGCACAGCAAAAGGCAACACCAATAATGCTAAGGAAAGCGATTTTAATTTCATGTTGAAACTCCTAAAAAAATAACCGCACTTATTAAGTGCGGTTAAAAAGAATGATTAATGCACACGAGGCTCTTCGACATCCTCGTCATCAAAAAATTCCCCATCATCACCGTATTCATCGTCATCGGCATTCGGGTCTTCAAAATAGGTGCCCCAACCATCATAAATGCCTTTATGTTTTTCTAATAACGGAAGGATTTCTTTTTGTTGAACATCAATAATTTCCGCTTTTAATTCTACTTCACTGATAATGTCAAAACAGAAAATTGGTTTTCCATCATCATCTTCAAATTCTTCCGCTTCGGAAACTTCATAACCAGCTTTAAAAGCATCTACGGCGATTTTTTCTAACAAATCAAAATCGTGATGAGCAATGTGATGCTCAATAATGTAAAGCGCATCCGGGTCACTACCATCGTTAAGTAAATCAGTGATAATTTCACGGGTTTCTGCTTGTAACTCAGCCAATTTTGACATAATAAAATCCTTCAACAAGAACAAAAGTGCGGTTATTTTAGTGGATAAATCACCAAAAGTCGCATAAAATTTCGCGCAATTATTTTCTATAAAAAAGAACCCTTAATCATGCTCGAACAACTCCCTTATTTGGCATTAAAAACACAGCCAAAAACCACCGCACTTTTAAAAGCTGAATGTGCGGATTTTATTGTAAAAGAGCATTTAGGCTATGAAATGTCAGGCGAAGGGGAGTTTGTTGCGTTGTATGTACGCAAAACAGATTGCAACACCTTATTTGTTGGCGAAAAATTAGCTAAATTTGCCGGTGTTTCTGAACGCAATATGGGATATGCGGGGTTGAAAGATCGTCGAGCAGTGACAGAACAATGGTTTTGTTTACAAATGCCTGGAATGGAAACGCCCGATTTCAGTCAATTTGAATTAGATGGCGTAGAAATTTTAACGGTTACTCGACATAACCGAAAAATTCGCACGGGTAGCCTTGAGGGAAATTATTTCGATATTTTATTGCGTGGCGCGGAAGAATCAGATGAGCTTAAAGCGCGATTGGATTTTGTGGCAAATTTTGGTTTCCCCAATTATTTTACGGAACAACGTTTTGGTCGGGATAGTCATAACCTCACGCAAGCATTGCGTTGGGCGCAAGGGAAAATCAAGGTAAAAGATCGCAAAAAACGCAGTTTTTATCTTTCCGCTGCGCGCAGTGAAATTTTTAATCTGGTTGTGGCGGCGCGTATTGCAAGGGCCGCAATAAATCAAGTTTTACCAAACGATATTGTGCAATTAGCCGGTTCGCACAGTTGGTTCAAAGCGGATGAAAAAGAAGACTTAAATGCCTTGCAAGTGCGGTTAGAAAATCAAGATATTTTACTCACCGCCCCTTTAATTGGCGAAGATGCTTTGGTGGCAAGTGATATTGAAAATGAAATTGTGAGCCGGCATTCAGTCTTCGCTCCTTTAATGAAACAAGAAAGAATGAAGGCGGCACGTCGTCCATTATTAATGAAGGCAAACGCGTTTTCTTGGGCATTTGAGCCTGAGGGCTTGCGTTTGAAATTTTATTTGCCAGCAGGCAGTTATGCCACGGCATTAGTTCGTGACTTAGTAAATTATACAGAAGCATAAGGAAGTACAATGCGAATTTTAGTCAGTAATGATGACGGTTTTCACGCGGAAGGCATTCAAGTTTTAGCAACAGAATTAAGAAAAATTGCAGAAGTCATTGTTGTTGCACCTGATCGTAATCGAAGTGCAGCATCAAGCTCGCTCACATTAGTAGAGCCTCTGCGCCCACGCCATTTAGACAGTGGCGATTATTGTGTGAATGGTACGCCAGCAGATTGTGTGCATTTAGCATTAAACGGATTTTTATCTGGCCAAGTGGATTTAGTGGTATCGGGCATTAATGCAGGTTGCAATATGGGCGATGATACGATTTATTCAGGCACATTAGCAGCAGCACTTGAAGGGCGTCATTTAGGCTTGCCTGCTATTGCGGTTTCGTTAGATGGTCGTCAACATTATGAAACAGCAGCACGAGTGGTGTGTGATCTCATTCCAAAATTACATCATCAATTATTAAATCCTCGTGAAATTATTAATATCAACGTGCCGGATTTACCTTTTGAAGAATTAAAGGGTTACAAGGTGTGTCGTTTGGGTTACCGTGCGTCGTCTGCAGAAGTCATTAAACAAAGGGATCCTCGTGATGAAACGATTTATTGGATTGGCCCTTCAGCATTACCTCAGGATGAAAGCGAGGGAACGGATTTCCATGCGGTGAAAAATGGTTATGTGTCTATCACGCCAATTCAAGCAGATCTTACTGCGCATCATTCACTTTCGGCTTTACAAGATTGGTTAGAGCAGGAATAATGGCGCGTTTTACCAAATAGAGAAGAAATATGAAAATTTTCGGTACGATGTACGATAAAACCATGCAATGGTCAACGCACCGCTTTGCGACTTTCTGGCTCTCTTTTGTTAGTTTTATCGAGGCTATATTTTTTCCTATTCCACCTGATGTGATGTTGATCCCAATGTCAATGTCAAAGCCAAAAAGTGCGATAAAATTTGCATTGTATACGGCAATTGCTTCTGTCATCGGTGGGGTGATTGGTTACGCTATTGGTTATTATGCAACGGACTGGGTGGAAAATATTGTACAACAATGGGGATATGGTGCGTATTGGGCAAAAGCCATAAATTGGTTTGAGCAATGGGGCGTATTAGTTGTGTTTGTGGCGGGTTTTAGTCCAATTCCTTACAAGGTGTTTACTCTCTGCTCTGGCGTAATGCAAATGGCATTTTTCCCTTTTGCCATCACCGCATTTGTTTCACGTTTAGCGCGTTTCTTGCTGGTGGCAAAATTAGCTGCGTGGGGCGGTGAAAAATTCGCAGCAAAATTGCGAAAATCTATTGAAATTATTGGTTGGTCAGTCGTTGCGCTGGCTGTCATTGCTTACTTTATATTGAAAAACTAGGATAAAAAATGAATAAATTAGGTCTTATTTTAATGGCTGGATTCGTATTGGTTGGATGTGCATCAGAACCAGTTAAAGATCCAGATGCGTTGCCAAACGGCATCATGCAACCAGTAGAAGGCACAGGCGCTGTTGCTGGCGGTAGCTTTATGCCAGAAATTCAAAAAAATACAATGCCAGCGCAAACGAAATAATAAAGGAACAATAAGGAATTGTTATGAAAAAATCATTTCTCTTACTCCCTTTGAGTCTTGTCGTATTATCGGCTTGTACCTCTAATTCTCCAGCGCCAATCAGTAATGCTGATGGCAATCTTTCCCCTGGTATCATGCAACCTGTAAATGGTGAAAGTGCGGGCGGTTCTTGGCAACCTGAAATTCAAAAAAACACGGTACCAGCGATAGGCGGTGTACCAACAGGCGTGCAAACTCCACAGCCAAATTTCCAACCAACCTATCAACAGCCTGCCATGCCAGCAGCGCCTGCTCAACCGGCATTCAAACCTGCACAGCCAGTATTTCAGCCGGCTCAAAAACCAGTAGCGCCAACACCAGCTCCAGCTGTGCAAACAAAAAACATCACTAAAACAGTTTCTGATTGCGTAGGTTCGCAACATATTAATGTTCCACGTAATCCAAATACTAATGCACCAGATTACAGCCAAATTGAAAAAGGCTCTTACAAAGGCAATACCTATAAAGTGAATAAAGGCGATACCATGTTCTTAATCGCTTACTTGGCGGGGATTGATGTAAAAGAATTAGCTGCATTGAACAACATGACTGAGCCTTATAGTCTGAGCCTAGGACAAACTTTAAAAATCTCTAATTGTGGTACAAAAACCGTAACAACAACGGTTCCTGTAAAACAACCTGCGGCAGCAACAGCAACGACTACTGCAGAGCCGACAACGCCAGCAGAACCAGCAGTCACCTATACGCCAGGTGCAAATGGTACGCAAATGGGATCTGATGGCACAATCATTGGACCAATTAAATCTGGCGCAGGTGTAGCGAATAGCGCACCAGCAATGGTACCGGTTGCAACTGCACCAGTTGCCCCTGCGACAACACCATCAGTACCAACAACACCAGTAGAGAACACCAATAGCACACCGATTAATGCCAATGTTGTTGCACCAATCGCATCAAATGTTGCATGGCAGTGGCCGACTTCAGGTAATATCATTCAAGGTTTCTCCAATACTGATGGCGGAAACAAAGGGATTGATATTAGTGGTTCTCGTGGACAGGCTGTAAAAGCAGCTGCATCAGGTCGTGTCGTGTATGCAGGCAATGCTTTACGTGGTTACGGTAATTTAATCATCATCAAACATAATGATGATTTCTTAAGTGCTTATGCGCATAACGACAAAATTCTTGTAACCGATCAACAAGAAGTCAAAGCTGGTCAAGAAATCGCAAAAATGGGTAGCTCTGGTACAAATACTGTGAAACTTCACTTTGAAATTCGCTACAAAGGCAAATCAGTGGATCCAGTACGTTACCTCCCAAGACATTAATCTTCCTCTAAAAAGAGCGGTGAAAAATCTCAATAAATTTTCACCGCTCTTTTTTATCTGGCTTTTTCCCCTTTCGGCACCTAAAATAGCCGCCACAAAACCTATCTTTATTCAGTTTCAAAGCAGGTAATTAGATGATTTCCGAAGAAAATTTCCAACAACATACGCCTGATGCATAAGGCTATGTTTGTTTATTTGCAAGGGTTCGCGCGTTTTGGAAATGAAAAGCTACATAATAACCTACACTTATGTAGCTTTTATAGCTGAGGGGGCAAATTATCTCAGAGATGTTTGAGTGAAATACCCAATAGAATTGTCTATGATATCTGGGTATTTTGACCAATCAATGTTGAGTATAAACTTACTTTTACACTTTTCAAGACATCTATTCGTTTTTAGTCTTAAGTTTCTATTCACCTTTGTATCATCATCTACTTTAGCTTGTAGATACGATTTAACCGCTAGAGGAATACTTTTCTCCTCTTTTATATAAGGAAGGAAATCCTTAAATTGAGAGGCGATTTTATTTCTTCTATAAATGAGAATTCTACTGAATGGGTTTTCTAGCATTGAAACCTCCGATAGAAAAAGTGGTTGTTGATATGGCGGTTTTATTCTTAATTCTAAGCGAGTAATGCTCCGCTTAATATGTTCTCTCTTAACTATAAGGTTATTTTGGTAAACATCTTCAACTTCTTGAAATTTTAGTTTCTCATATACTAAAAGGTAAGAACTAGAACGTTGAGAACCAATAGCATAATTGTTCTTACAATCATCTTCGTTACCTAAGAAATTCCGCCCTGTTCTAGCATTAGGAATAGAGAAGTAATAATTTCTTAGAAATCGCTTGCTGTGTACATCAAGGGTAAGATCGATTCGAGTTACTCTACTAGTTTGTAACAGCATATCAATAACCTCTACCCCAATATGTTTCTTCAGCCATTTGATCACATTAGGTATGTCTCTATTTTTTGCATATTGTGGAGATAACTCAAATCTAACTCTAGGCTCATTAAGTTTTCTTGGGAAATCGTAAGATAATAGCAGATAAAAATCAGGATTTTTCATCGAAGTAATTTTTATACCACAGCGGTAATGTTTAACTTTTATACTACATATCTCATATTTTCCAGATCTAACCTGCTTTAACTTATCAAATTTTTTGTATACACCCCAGAATTCTTCAGCTGGTATTATTTTTGATACAAAAGATAGCTTATCAATTCCCATATAAATAGGGTATTTTTTGAAAGTACCTACACAGATAAAGTTATTCTTTCTATAAATAGCATTTCTGTTTACAAGAATGGTATTTTTCATAGCTAATTTCCTATTGAGTTGTTGTATTATTTAATAAATATGCTTGTAACGTGCTAATAGAGTGATTGGAACTTGAATTACATGCACATCCTCTATTTACAATCCATTCATCAATTTCCGTTTCTAACCACGCAACAGCTCTCAATGACAGTTTCTTTGGTGGTGGAAAATCAGATGTTTTGATTAGTCGGTATATAGTTGATTTGGATAACGTTGTTTTTGCCATTACTTGGCTTAGTTTGATTAGTTTCATAAAAACCTCATTTATTACCAAAAGGCGGAATTACCCTTTGCGAGGTTTCCTTTACAGAAGTGAATATTTAGCTATTTTTAGCTCTTAAACTGGCTGACAGTCAGTTATAAATAGCCTAAAATAACTGACTGTCAGTTTTATTAATTTAGTTGCTGACTGTCAGTTGGTTTAAGGAAGAAAAGTGAGTACGAATTTTATTGGACAAACAAGAAAGCAAAAGAGAAATTGTGAAGAGCAACAGCGTAGAAGGAAATCAATCAAGGAACGCTTTCCCAAGACGGTTACATTCTATACTTATGAGGATATTGATGAAAAAATAGCAAGAAGACAGATGAAGATAGCAAAAGCCTTTGAAATAGTAGGAGAAAAGATAAGACAAGCGGAAGTAAAATCTTTAGCTATTACTTATTATATTTATATTCACGCAAGAAAAGAAAAATTAAGAATATTGCGTCAAATCTATAGATATGCAGGTGAGGAAAATATGACTTTAGATAAATTACTTAAGTTGTTAGATAAAAATGTTCCCCTGAAAAAAGAGAAATGGAATCGAGAAATCCTACTTGCTTATTTATTCTTTAGGGATGAAAGAGATAAAAAATAGTGAACTAGGTAAAATTTCAGAGATTTTTACGCTATTTGTACCACAACTATCAAAAAGAACTAATTTTTCGTTATCGTAACTTTTTATCAAACTCCAATGATAGTTAGTCGAGAATAATACTATTGAGTTAGATTGGCTTTCTAGATGAGAAGATATAAGTAAGGGAATTTTTGAGTGTCTTTTTATGTTAGGGTAGTCTATTCTTATTTGCTTATGTATTTTAGCGGTATGATTTAATAAATACTTCATTTGGTGAAGATCCAATCCACTCGTGAGTAGATCATAAATACCCCAGTTATTCATATAAGCTAAAAGTAGCTCGTGAAATAATGGTTTTCGCTTAATTTTCTTATTTGATACGAAATAGACTGCATTTACTATGCTATAAATTCCGCATAAACAGTCTAATTCCCCCTGTTGCAATGCTTTCATGCAAAATAAAAATATGTTTATATATCAATATTTTAACATATTTTTTAGCATCTACAAAATAGTCTCAAGGAAGACTAAAAGACCACGTTTTTTGTCCGCACTTAACTTATCTAAATGAGCATAAAGTCTATTTCTAATACGATCTTCTGAAACAGGAATAAATTTCTGTTTATCATTAATTTTTTGATCTGATATGCAATCTATAAAAAACCAGCTAATTTCGGTATTCAATGCTGCGGCAATTTCGACTAGATGTGCAACATTAATCTTATTTTCACCTCGCTCATAACGAGAAAGTTGCTGTTGTGCGATGCCAATTTGCTCCGATAGCACGGAGGCACTTAATCCAAGCTCTTTACGCTTTTGCTGAATCCGCTTTCCTATCAATCTATCGGTTTCTGTTACTGAAAGTTTCGACATTATCTAGCCTTAAAATCATCTTTTATAGCTATTTTGTAATTGTTTTACTCCTTTAAAAATATCGGTTATAGTACATTTTACGAATATCACCTATTTAAGGATTTTGTTATGAAGCATTCTTTTACACTTATTCATTGGTATGGACCTTTTGAGCTTTCTGAAGTGATTGAATCAGATTGGGGAAAAGAGAGCGGGCTCTATTTGTTTACAGGAAAACAAAAAGATGAGACTGAGAGCCAAATTCAATACTGCGGTATTTCGGAACAGTCCTATGCATCCCGATTTAAAACTCATCATAAACACTGGAAAATTGATAGTGAGCGAGAGGTTTGGTTAGGGATTATTGAATCTACACCTTACCCTCATATGAATGGAGCTTATTTAGCCTATTTGAAAGAGCCTGAGCGCTTACTTACCTATTATTTACAAGCTCCATTAAATGAGAAAAATCGTATTTTGAAACCACGACCAATGACAGTAATCAACTATTGGTTTACAAAAGATAAAGAACTTAGAAGAAAAAATGTTCACGTAGCTCAGCAAGGTATGCACAGTGTCATTTCTTGGGATGGTGAAAACTGGCATTTAGGTGATCTTAAAATTGTTTCAGATGAAGAGGAATAACCAGCTATGCAATTAGATGATTTTAATATTACTGCTGAATATATGGAATATTCAGATAGTAGTAATAAATCCGAATGGGGGGAACCACTACCTTGCTGGATTAAGTATGAAAGTGAATCTAAAGAATTAAGTATTAAGTTTGAATATGAACAAGAGGGAAAGCCTAATACTTATGTTTGGTTTAAAGGCATAGTAGATATGCTCACTTATCCTTGTTCAGTAGAGCTAAGATCAAATAAACCTAATGTTACAGAAGAATCAATGTTGTTAGAAATAATAAATGATGGTGAAAATTGGTACTTTGAGGGAGTAGTTTATGATCCTTATACAGAAAAGATTGATGGTGTATTAGTCAATAGAATTGCTGAACGAATGATCTATATCAATCAAGTTGATCCTTGGGAAAGTGAGCTAGATTTTTAACCTATTATCTAGAGGTTTTTATGTTTTCAAATAATTTATTATTGCCGATAGAGTTCTTAACCAAGCATTATAATGCACAGTTGCCTGATGTGGACGGAGTGCTATCGACATTTGGTATCGCGAATGCCAAGATCAGTTACGATATTGGTCCTGTAGTTACGACTTACAATATTAAATTAGAGCTAGAGAGCCTAGAAAAAAACATCATCAATCAACTTTCAGATCCTACAAAATGGGCGGAATTATTGAATGTGCATGCCGTTAGAATGATACCGGATGGTTTTGGTACGCTCTCTTTAGAAATCCCGCACCATAATCGTCATACGATTTCGTTCAAAGATGTGATCTGTTCCGAAGCCTTTCTGGATAGTAATGCCAAATTACCAGTTGCTTTAGGTGTTGATACAAAAGGTGAGCCTGTTGTGATTGATTTAGCCAAAACACCTCATTTATTGATTGGGGGGCAGACAGGTGCAGGAAAATCAGTTTGTATCAATACTATTCTTATCAGTCTATTGTCAAAATTAGACGAAACACAGCTTAAGTTGATGTTAATTGATCCAAAAGTGGTTGAATTATCACCTTATAATGATATCCCACATCTCATTACGCCTGTTGTTACCAATATACACAAAGCCGTTCAAGCCTTACAATGGAGTGTTGGTGAAATAGAACGCCGTTATCAGCTTTTATCATTGTGGGAAGTGCGCAATATCGAAAGCTATAATCAGAAAATCTGCCGTTTAAATGCGGAAGGTATTGCTAAAGATACATTTAGCCCATTACCTTATATTGTGATCGTTATTGATGAATTTGCCAATCTAATGCTGACATCTGGTCAGCAGACGGAAGAATGTATAGTGCGTATTGCACACAAAGCAAGAGCAGTGGGGATTCACTTAATTCTCGCCACACAACGCCCTGCTAGCAATGTTATTACAGGTGTTATTCGGGCAAATATTCCTAGTCGTATTGCATTTACCGTGACAAGTGCGGTAGATTCTTGTACTATTCTTGATCAGCGTGGCGCGGAAACATTGTTAGGGCGAGGTGATGTGCTATATTCTGGATCAGGCTCTCCAGATTTAACTCGTATTCACGGTGCGTTTATCAGTGATGAAGAAATAGTTGCGATAACCGATCTTTGGCGTCTGTGTGGACAGACTCAATATCAAGAAAATATCTTCACTGAAGAGGTATTTTCGCCAGTTAAGACTGAGCTTGATCCCTTATTTGATATTATGCGTAAATGGGTAATTGAAACTCAAACTATTTCAATATCAGCAATTCAACGCAAATTTAACCTTAGCTTTAGTCGAGCCGCTCACATTATGGATCAGCTTGAAACAGAAGGTATTGTATCTGAGCTATCAATGGGAAAACGGCAGTTACTCATAACAGAAAATTAAAGAATAGGCAGGGAACTGCCTATTTTTGTTCTGTTAGTAAATCATCTAGGTAATCAGCCCATTTTTGTAACCAAATTTTACATTCTTTATCGTAAGTATGTAGATTATAAGTACCTTCAATACCTTTCTTTGAATGTCCTAGAATAGCCTCGCCAACTTCATTCGGGCACCCCAATCTCGCCAAACCTGTTCGAACTGTTCTACGCAGATCGTGTGGCGACCAATGTTCAATGTCTAACATTGCCCCACTTTTTCTAAGTCCCCAAGTTCTTTCGGTAAGGTATTTTTGTTGGATAGGCTTTTCTTGTAATCGCATTTGAAATAAGTATTTTGTTGATCGATCAAATGTTTTAAGAAGATCTACTGCTTGATTAGATAGCTGAACATAGCGAGATGTGCCAGTTTTAGTTTCTCGAAGAAAAATTGTCTTCATTTCTAAATCAATATCATCCCAAGCAATAGCGCAAATTTCCCCTGTTCGACAGCCCGTGAGTAATGTAAGTAGAAATACGTTTTGGATTTTTTCTGTTAGTCTTGATATTTTCAGCCATTTTAGGAATATCCCTAATTCACGGTGATCAAATGCTCTAGTTCCTTTGTTATTCGTGAGTTTAATGGTTGTCATTTTTAACGTTTCTTTTGCTAACAATGCTGGATTAACAAAATTCTCATCAAATTTATCTAATCCTATAGCAAAACGATATGCCGCGATCCATTCCCTAAGAACATTACCAGCTTGAACGCTTGCACCTCGCTCATTAACAATGCTTGTAATATGTTCAGCTATTTCTTTTCTTGTCATTGAAGAGGCTAATCTGTCTCCAAATGGAAGAACAACATCATTATACAAAGTTCGTCTCACCTCATCTTGTCCCTTTGGCTTTCTTGCGCCAACAATTAAACGCCCATTTTCACTATAGTGATCTTCAATATATTGGGATAAGTAAAGTTCAATAAGATCCTTTATGTAGAAGAGTTTTTCACTCTCTTTTCTAGCTTGTTCCTTTTTGAACTCCTTTAATTCATAGGCGGGACAACGCCCAGTTAAACGAATATTTTTTAACTCTTTTAATTGTTTTCGAGCTTCAGCTAGGCTAGTTTGGGGAAATGAACCTATTTTTACTTGGGTAAGTTTTTTAGTGATCGGGCTAGAATATCGGTAAAAGAATGTTTTTATGCCAGTTTTACCACAAGTTACTCTTAAACCGGAATATTCACCAATATCTGCTTTATCAAGATCTTTTGGTTTCATCATTTCAATAGTTTTTGTAGTTAATGGCTTTTTAGTTTTATTACTCATAAAATACCTGGATAAATGTAGCTTTTTGCTATGCGTACATTATACTGCAAACTATAAAACCTACAAAATAACCTACACTTTAGTGTAGGATTTAGTAAGACTATATAAAACCTAATGAAATGTTATAATATTGAAACAGTTATTAACCTTTGTTAAATATCAATAAGTTAAGAGATTAAAGCAGATGATTTTAAACGATAATTTACCCGAACACACACCAATGATGCAACAATATCTAAAACTCAAAGCAGAGAATCCAGATATTTTGTTGTTTTATCGTATGGGGGATTTTTACGAGTTGTTTTATGACGATGCGAAAAAAGTGGCGGCATTGTTGGATATTTCTTTGACGAAACGAGGTCAATCTGCAGGGCAACCCATTCCAATGGCTGGGGTGCCTTATCATGCGGTGGAAGGTTATTTAGCAAAATTAGTTCAGTTAGGGGAATCTGTAGCGATTTGTGAACAGATTGGTGATCCTGCCACAAGTAAAGGGCCAGTGGAGCGCCAAATTGTGCGAATAGTTACACCCGGTACGGTAAGTGATGAAGCACTTTTGCCAGAGCGCCAAGACAATCTGATTGCTGCGGTATATCAAGAAAAAGAAAAATTTGGATTAGCCACTTTAGATATGACCTCTGGCCGTTTTCAGCTTTGTGAACCTGCGGATAAAGAAACATTACGCGCGGAATTGCAACGTATTGTACCTGTGGAATTGCTGTATTGTGAAGAATTTAATGAAATGGCTGCGATTGAACATTGCAAGGGATTACGCCGTCGCCCGATTTGGGAATTTGAACTTAGCACTGCCATTACGTTACTGAATCGCCAATTTGGCACAAAAGATTTACGAGCCTTTGGTGTGGAAAAATCCCCTCTAGGCTTAAGTGCGGCAGGTTGTTTATTGCAATATGCAAAAGAAACCCAACGTACCGCATTACCCCATATTCAAAGCATTAGCTTAATTCAAAATCAAGACTGCATTCAGTTAGATGCAGCCACTCGCAGAAATCTTGAATTGACGCAAAATCTTGCGGGTGGCACAGAAAATACGCTAGCGTCTGTATTGGATAAATGTGTTACGCCAATGGGGAGCCGTTTACTGAAACGTTGGATTCACCAGCCTGTTCGTCATGTGGAAAAATTAAGACAACGCCAACAAGCGATTGCAGAGATTCTGAATTTTGATTTGGTCGATGAACTTCAGCCTTATTTGCAATTAGTTGGCGATATGGAGCGTATTTTAGCGCGTGTTGCGCTGCGTTCAGCGCGTCCTCGCGATCTCACTCGTTTGCGCACGGCATTAGAACAAATTCCAGAGTTACGCACGATTGTGCAACAAAAAACACCGCCATTTTTAACCGCACTTTTCAGCCAAATTGCCGATTTCAGCGAGCAATGCGATTTATTGCAACGTGCATTGATTGAAACGCCTCCACTTTTAATTCGGGATGGCGGCGTGATTGCTGAAGGTTACCATGCTGAGTTAGACGAATGGCGTATGCTGTCTGATGGTGCAACCCAATATTTGGAAAACTTAGAAAAACGTGAGCGTGAAAGCACGGGCATTGACACTTTAAAAATCGGTTTTAATGCAGTGCATGGTTATTACATTCAAATCAGCCAAGGCCAAGCGCATAAAGCCCCGATCCATTATGTTCGCCGCCAAACCTTGAAAAATGCAGAGCGTTACATTATTCCTGAACTCAAAGAATATGAAGACAAAGTGCTGAAATCGAAAGGCGCAGCGTTAGCATTAGAAAAGCAGCTTTATGATGAATTGTTTGATTTATTATTACCGTACTTAGGTTCACTGCAACTGGCGAGCCTTGTACTCTCTGAATTGGATGTATTGGTCAATCTTGCCGAGCGCGCAGACACCCTCAATTACGTGATACCAACATTCTGTGATGAAGTGAGTGTGAAAATTGAAAATGGCCGCCATCCTGTTGTGGAACAAGTATTGAAAGATCCTTTCATCGCCAACCCAGTGGAGCTCAATCACAACCGTCATTTGTTAGTTATCACTGGGCCAAATATGGGCGGGAAAAGTACTTATATGCGCCAAACCGCATTAATTACGTTGCTTGCGTATATCGGCAGCTTTGTGCCGGCAGACAGTGCACGAATTGGACCGATTGATCGTATTTTTACTCGAATTGGTGCGTCTGATGATTTAGCCTCAGGACGTTCAACCTTTATGGTGGAAATGACTGAAATGGCAAATATTCTTCATCAAGCTACTGAGCAAAGTCTCGTGCTTATTGATGAAATCGGTCGAGGCACATCCACTTATGATGGCTTATCCTTAGCTTGGGCTTGTGCAGAGTGGTTAGCCAAAAAAATCCGCTCGCTTACATTATTTGCCACCCATTATTTTGAATTAACCGCATTGCCAGAACAGCTAGAAGGCATCGCCAACATTCATTTAGATGCCCTTGAGCATAACAACACCATCGCCTTTATGCACGCCGTACAAGATGGCGCTGCAAGTAAAAGTTATGGTTTGGCGGTGGCAGCTTTGGCAGGCGTACCACAATCTGTTATTAAACTGGCAAAACAGAAATTGACACAATTAGAAAAAACATCAGGCCATTCAGCCGATCAGCAAATTCAGGCATTACGTGAATCCAATCACACTCAAGGTGAATTATTGTTTGAACAAGAAACGGATGCACTAAGAGAGGCTATTGAAAAACTGGATCCCGATGATCTAAGCCCTAAACAAGCATTGGCATATTTGTATCAGTTAAAGAAAATGGTGGGGTAACATCTTACAAAAGTGCGGTGAAATTTTGATCTAGCCAAAAATAGACTATTTACTTAAGGAGTGATGATGACATAGCATCGAAGTCGGTCCTTGAATTTCAGTTTAATTTGTTGCTGATTATAGTAATCCAAATAATCCTTACAGCTTTGGTCTGAATGTAAAATGTTTCGCTTTATTTAAGTTGTTTTGTTCTTTGCTGGCTCTTGTACTATCCATGTTGTCAAAAATGGGGAGCCTGTCTATTTTTATAGGTGAATAATTATTTTGGGGCTGACGTAGATTAGCAAGAGTGCTAGTCTACGTCAGCCCCTAATTTTTTAATGAAAGAATATGTAGCTCCTTTTAAGGGGGAATCAGGGATAGGGATTGTCAGTTTTCACAAGCCCCAAGAGAGGCTTGTGAAGTATAGTCCCTTATAGGGGGCTAAAAACCTCGTGTTTTACGTACGAATTGTCATTTAGTAAAGTACTCGCGCACGAATTGTGCCATCGATTTCCTTCAATTTTGTCAGTAATGGCGATGCATCATTTGTTTCTACATCTACGACAACATAACCAATTTTCGGGTCAGTTTGTAAATATTGCGCAGCAATATTGAGGTTGGCTTCGACGAAAATTTGGTTCAGTTTGTTCAATATACCAGGACGATTTTCGTGAATATGCAATAGGCGTTTTGTTCCCTCGTGCTCTGGTAAAGATACTTCAGGGAAGTTGACGGAAGAAAGCGTAGAACCATTGTCTGAATATTTGACAAATTTGCCTGCCACTTCAAAACCGATATTTTCCTGTGCTTCTGCTGTTGAACCGCCGATATGTGGCGTTAAAATCACATTATCAAATTCGCGTAACGGTGAGACAAATTCTTCATTAATTGACGCAGGCTCAATTGGGAATACATCAATGGCAGCGCCGTGAATTTTCCCGTCTTTTAAGGCTTGAGTGAGCGCATTAATATCTACCACTGTGCCACGCGCAGCATTGATCAAAATTGCACCTTGTTTTAATTGTGCGATACGCTCAGCGTTCATTAAGTTTTTGGTAGATGGCAGCTCTGGCACATGTAATGAAATCACATCGCAAGAACTGAGTAATTCTTCAAGGCTACGAACCTGTTTGGCATTACCGAGCGGAAGTTTATTTTCGATATCGTAGAAATGTACATCCATGCCTAATGATTCCGCAATAATACTTAATTGTGAACCAATGTGGCCGTAACCAATAATTCCTAGTTTTTTACCCCGCACTTCATGAGATCCAGTAGCTGATTTATTCCAGATGCCACGATGTACTTCGGCATTAGCCTGTGGCACATTGCGCATAAGTAATAAAATCTCGCCTAATACAAGTTCTGCGACGGAACGAGTGTTTGAGAATGGGGCATTAAATACAGGAATTCCACGCGCTTTTGCCGCATTTAGATCCACTTGGTTGGTGCCAATACAGAAACATCCCACTGCGATTAATTTGGGTGCGGCCTCAATCATTTCTGCCGTTAAATGGGTGCGAGAACGCAAGCCGATAAAGTGTGCATCTTTAATGGCTTCTTTTAATTCATCACCATCTAGCGCTTTTTTATAGTAGTCAATATTGGTATAGCCTGCCGCATGGAGCGTATCAAGTGCGCTTTGATGCACACCTTCAAACAATACAAATTTGATTTTTGATTTGTCTAGAGAGACTTTGTTTGTCATGTTTGCTTCCTTATGATTTTTATTATGAATTAGTCAATAATTTTGGCGCCTTCAGGCGTACCGACGATCACAACGTCTGCGCCACGTAACGCGAATATCCCGTTAGTGACGACACCCGCAACGTTGTTTAATTCTTTTTCCATTTCAACTGGATTTAAAATAGTAAAGTTGTGTACATCTAAAATCACATTGCCGTTGTCTGTCACAACGCCTTCACGATATTCAGGCGCGCCACCAAGTGCGGCTAATTTTCTGCCTACTTGTGAACGAGCCATTGGAATAACTTCAACTGGTAATGGGAAGGTCGAACCTAACACATCTACTTGTTTACTAGAATCCACAATACAAATAAATTTTTTCGCTAATGCAGCGACGATTTTTTCACGAGTGAGCGCTGCGCCGCCACCTTTAATCATCATTTTTTGTGGATTGATTTCATCTGCACCATCCACATAAATATCTAAGCTAGAGACATCATTTGCATTAAATACTTCGATACCTTGTTTACGTAATAATTCTTCTGATGCTTTTGAAGCCGCAACTGCGCCCTGAATTTTATCTTTGATTGTACCTAAAGCCTCAATAAAGCAGTTCACCGTGGAGCCACTTCCCACGCCAACAATTGTGTCAGCTTTTACATATTGTAATGCGGCTTGTGCGGCGAGTTTTTTCATTTCTAATTGATTCATTTCTTTTCCTTATTTTAATAAGTAAACGATTGCGTTACTTTATTACGAGAGTATTGAATAAACAAGTGTAATTTTTCAGCAATGAGAGGTTTAACGGATGAGCTACGATTCCGTTAAAAATAATTCCAATAGTTCATTGAGAAATAATTTGCCATGCTCAGTGATTTGCCAAGAATCAGCGTTTTCCACAATATAGTTTTGTTGAATGGCAAAATCAATTTGATTTTTCACCGCACTTTGCGATAAACCTGTGTAATCTTCAAATTCTTGTTTGGGCACCGCTTCTAACAAACGAAAGCGATTCATAAAAAATTCAAAAGGGCGGTCAATTTCTAGCACGTTTTTTTCTTCGTAAAGATATTCGCCACGCAAATAACCTTTCGGGTGCTTGGTTTTAGAAAAGCGGGTAATCTCGCCATTTGGGAAGGTCAATTTCCCATGTGCGCCACAGCCAATAGCTAAATAATCCCCAAACCGCCAATAATTCAAATTATGTTTACATTGAAACCCCATTTTTGCATAAGCTGAGGTTTCATATTGCTGATAGCCTGCTGCGGTTAAAAGTTGGTGACCTTGCTCAAAAATATCCCAAAGTTCATCGTCATCTGGCAATTTAGGTGGGCGGTAAGCAAACATCGTATTTGGCTCAATAGTGAGCTGATACCAAGAAAGGTGAGGAGGAGATAGCTCAATAGCTTGGCGAAGATCATCTAAGGCCTCTTCCAACGTTTGGTTTGGCAAACCGTGCATTAAATCCAAATTGAAACTTTTTAGCCCAGAAACTTTCGCTAAATTGACCGCACTTTTTGCCTCCGCTGCATTATGAATTCGCCCAAGACGCCGTAATTTGTCATCATTAAAACTTTGTATCCCCATAGAAATTCTCGTAATGCCTGCTGATACATAACCTTTAAAGCGTTCAGCTTCTACTGTGCCAGGATTAGCCTCTAATGTGATTTCAATATTATCTTCAAAATCAATATGCTTTTTTATTTCTTTTAAGAGATACGCAATACTTTCTGACGAAAACAAACTTGGCGTACCGCCACCTATAAAAATCGAATGGAGTTTTCGTTGTTGAATGGAATTTTTAAAGCGTTGTAAATCGTCCTGCAGATCTTTCAGAAGGTGATGAATATAGTCTTGTTCTGGTATATCGCCTTTTTGTGCGTGCGAATTAAAATCGCAATAAGGGCATTTTTGAACGCACCATGGAATGTGTATATAAAGGGAAAGTGGAGGAAGTTTGAGCATGGTGTTATTAACAAGTTTTCAATTTGGAAAAGTATAAATTAACCTTGTGTAAAGATGAAATTATCATCTCTAAAATCAATAAAAGGGCTTGTTTTCACAAGCCCTAAAACATTCAATTAATTGACCGCTCTTTCTGATTTACTCGTCACTTTACGGCGTGGTGTTTTAGGTTTAGCTTCCACTTTAACAAACTCAATGCCCTCTGGTGGATTTTCTAACGCAAGACCAAGTACTTCATCAATGGTTTCTACTGCGTGAATTGCAAGATTTTGTTTTACGTTTTCTGGAATTTCTTCAAGATCCTTAACGTTCTCTTTTGGAATTAATACGGTTTTAATTCCGCCACGATGTGCTGCAAGAAGTTTTTCTTTTAATCCACCGATTGGTAATACTTTACCACGTAAACTGATTTCTCCCGTCATTGCCACATCAGCACGCACAGGATTACCTGTTAAACAAGAAACTAATGCGGTACACATTGCAATACCTGCACTTGGGCCATCTTTTGGTGTTGCACCATCCGGCACGTGAATGTGAATATCGCGTTTCTCATGGAACTCAGAATTAATACCAAGTTTATCCGCACGAGCGCGCACAACCGTCATTGCCGCTTGGATGGATTCTTTCATCACATCACCTAACGAACCTGTGAAAGTAAGTTTTCCTTTACCGACAACGGAGGCTGTTTCAATGGTGAGTAAATCGCCCCCCACTTCTGTCCAAGCTAGACCTGTCACTTCACCAATGCGGTTTTGTGTGTCGGCTTTGCCAAATTCAAAGCGTTTGACACCAAGATAATCGTGCAGATTATCTGAATTTACCGTGATAGATTTAAGTTTTGGATTTACTAATAAATTTTTTACTGCTTTACGGCAGATTTTTGAAATTTCACGTTCTAACCCACGAACACCCGCTTCACGCGTGTAATAGCGAATAATATCTAAAATTGCGCTTTCTTCGACGGTAAGTTCGTCTTTCTTCAAACCATTACGTTCAATTTGTTTCGCTAACAAATGACGCATCGCGATATTAAGTTTTTCATCTTCGGTATAACCAGAAAGACGAATCACTTCCATACGATCCAATAATGGACCTGGAATGTTCATGGAGTTTGATGTCGCCACAAACATCACATCAGAAAGATCATAATCCACTTCTAAATAGTGATCATTAAACGTGGTGTTTTGCTCAGGGTCGAGTACCTCAAGCAATGCTGATGCTGGATCGCCTCGCATATCGGATGCCATTTTGTCGATTTCATCAAGCAAGAATAATGGATTTTTCACCCCCACTTTTGCCATTTTTTGAATCAATTTGCCCGGCAATGCGCCAATATAGGTTTTACGGTGACCACGGATTTCTGCCTCATCGCGAACACCGCCTAATGCCATACGTACATATTTACGACCAGTGGCATTGGCAATAGACTGACCAAGAGAGGTTTTACCTACCCCTGGAGGGCCAACTAAGCAAAGAATGGGTCCTTTCACTTTGTTTAAACGAGCTTGTACTGCAAGATATTCAAGAATACGTTCTTTCACTCGTTCTAAGCCATAGTGATCGGCATCTAATACTTGTTGTGCTTTCGAAATGTCTTTTTTCACTTTAGAACGTTGATGCCAAGGCACTTGGATCATCCATTCAATGTAGCTACGAACAACGGTTGCTTCAGAAGACATGGCTGACATCATTTTGAGTTTTTGTAACTCATTTTCCACTTTGTCGCGTACCTCTGCGGGCATGCCTGCTGCTTCTACTTTTTGACGAAGTTGTTCAACTTCATCAATTGTGTCTTCATTTTCGCCACTATCCATTTCTTTGCGAATGGCTTTAATTTGCTCGCTTAGATAATAGTTACGCTGGCTTTTCTCCATTTGTTTTTTTACACGACCGCGAATGCGTTTTTCAACTTGAAGAATGTCTGCTTCTGATTCCATCATACCAAGCAGATATTCTAAGCGGTCTTGCACGTTGGCAAGTTCCAAGATGCTTTGTTTATGGCGAACACTTACCGGCAAATGCGCAGCCATTGTGTCTGATAAACGATCTGCATCACCAAGGCGATGAAGTGCATTTAATACATCTGCAGGGATTTTTTTATTTAAGGTGAGATAATTTTCGAATTCAGAAAGTACCGCTTTTTTCGCAACATCTAACTCTTTCTCATCACCATAAGTGGTTTCGATAGGGGTAATTTTTGCGGAAAAGCACTTTTCGCCATCTTCAAGGCTGTTAATTTTCGCGCGATTTTGACCTTCAACTAGCACTTTCACTGTGCCATCAGGTAGTTTTAGTAACTGAATAATGTTAGCAATGGTACCCACATCAAATAAATCTTCAGGGGTAGGTTCTTCCAAATCTGCTTCTCTTTGAGATACCAAAAGAAGCTGTTTATCATCGTTCATCGCTTCTTCAAGGGCATTAATTGATTTTGCACGCCCTACAAAAAGTGGCATCACCATATAAGGGAAAACGACGACATCGCGTAATGGTAATACGGGCATCGTACGTTGGGTATTCTTCGCCATAATTTATCTCTCTTAATTCTTTCTGATAATTTGGGTAAATATTGGGGTAGGGAAAAAGGAATTCAAGGAAAAGATTATAACAAAATCTGAGTTATAAAGTGGGTTTTAAACAAAAAAGAATTTTGGCAAATGACGTGATAATCGCTAAAATGACTGACAATTTTATTAAATTTCACAAAATATTGATTTATGTCCACGAAAAATAATTTTATTTTCCCCACTTACGTTCAAATGTATCCTTATTCTAAGGATCGCCCTTTTCTCAAACAAGTGCGGGAAAAATTACGCTATTACGGCTATAAATGGTTGTATCAAAAGCAATGTAGCCAATTAGTGGATTTTCTTAATGCAGAAACTCAATGGCAGCCTTTATTTACACAAGATTATTATCGTATCAATACAATTCTTACTACTTTTTGCGATAAACGCTTTTCTGCTTCAGAACGTTTAACGGCGATTACGGAGAATTTACGTTTGGCAGAAGAAAAAATGGGATATTCGCTTTGCCAGCAATTATTAGATCAGCAACATATCGTGCTAACCCAATTAACTGAGGATTTGCGTTTATCGTTGAGTATTAATCATATCGATCCCTTTGAAGGGTATTTTTCTATTAATATTCGCAATCAAAATAACGAACGAGTATATGATGCGTCTTTCACTTTTTTAAGCCCGAATAAATTGCTTATCGCCTCAATTCAAGGTCCCTCAAGTGGTAATGCTCAAGAGCTTGTGAAACAGGCTACGAAAGCATTGCACGGTATGCGGCCAATGTTTC
>NZ_LCTH01000016.1:0-7887 GCF_001008275.1 Haemophilus haemolyticus | reverse complement strand
GCAAAAATGAAAGATGGCGTGATGATCGTTAATACGAGTCGTGGCTCTTTGATTGATACTCAAGCTGCAATTGATGCGTTAAAACAGCGCAAAATTGGTGCGTTAGGTATGGATGTGTATGAGAATGAACGTGATTTGTTCTTTGAAGATAAGTCTAACGAAGTGATTCAAGATGATATTTTCCGCCGTTTATCTTCTTGCCATAATGTATTGCTAACAGGTCACCAAGCGTTTTTAACCGAAGAAGCACTAACCAATATTGCAGACGTGACTTTATCGAACGTTTATAAATTAAAATCTGGTAAAGTGTGTGAAAATATTGTTTTGCCGTCTTAGCTTTTGGCAATTAAAACGATTAGTTTACATTTTTTAAAATGGTGTTATTCTGCACCGCACTTGTAAGTTTAAAAAAAGCCCTTATATAGGGATTCCATTCACAAAATAAGGAAAACAAAATGAGCGAAGTATTACACATTAATGACGCAGATTTTGAAAGTGTTGTAGTTAATTCAGATATCCCCGTTTTATTAGACTTTTGGGCACCTTGGTGTGGTCCTTGCAAAATGATTGCGCCAGTGTTAGATGAACTTGCGCCTGAATTTGCTGGTAAAGTTAAAATCGTGAAAATGAATGTGGATGATAATCAAGCAACACCAGCACAATTTGGTGTTCGTAGTATCCCGACATTATTATTGATTAAAAATGGTCAAGTTGTTGCAACTCAAGTTGGTGCATTACCAAAAACTCAATTGGCGAACTTCATTAACCAACATATTTAATAGTTGCTTAAAGTTATAAGTAACTTTAGAGCATTGATAAGATTGCCCCTTAATGGGGCAATTTTTTTGTCTGAAATTTAGATAAACGACTCGATGAGAATTAAAGCACTTGCTCAAATTCTATATTTAAAGGAAAGGCTTTGGTTATCGTGTTGTAAATAAAACAACAGCGTAATGTGTTTTGCGTGAGTTGTGTGAAGATATCATCGGTTAAATCCGATGAAATAAAAATTTTAATTTTTCCGTCATTAATGACAGGCTGCTCACTATAGCCACGAACGCCTAGTAAGGTTAAAGGATTGGCGAGGTTGAGCCAAATTTTTCCTTCCATTTCTACAATATCGGCACGTTGTTGAGCAAAATGCGCTTTTACACTACTCAAAATGCCACCTAGAATAGAAACGGCAAAATAATCCACCGCACTTTTTTGTAATGATTGGTTATCGAAATTGACTTGTGAATAGAGCGAAATACTGTCATTTGGTGTGAATAATTTAATTTCTTCTCCGCGTAATACGGCTCGATATTTAGCAGTAAAACATTCACTTTCAGGTACGTTATACATAACGTTCCCTCAATATTGATTTTGCCTCATTTAATACCTTAAGTTTGGCTTCAATAATATCAAAACCATTTAAAGGGCGGTTAGAAAAAGTGGCAAATCCACAATCTGGATTTAGCCAAATTTGCTCTGGTGGAAGGAAATTTAGAGCTTTTTCTGCTTGTTGAACAATCTGATCTACGGTTTCCACTTCATCAGAACGAGGATTGATGACGCCTAAGCCTAAAATACATTTTTGTCTTAAGATTTTACTTTCTAATAACGAACTTAATTCTCCCGCTCTTGGTGTAGAAAATTCGAGCATTAAAATATCAGGTAATGCCGATTCAAATAAATCCACTAATGATGTATAAGGCCCGCGCAGTAATACGCTTTCATCTTTGCTCCAGTTGCCACGGCATACATGTAGTGCGGTTTTGATATTTTTATTTCTTGCATACTCAAAGATTTGAGTAATTAAACTTTTCGCAAACTGTAGTTCCGCAGCAAAATCTTGTTTTTCGCTTAACGCCGCACACATAAATGAACGTGTTTGATGATGGCTAAAAATAACTTCTGTCAAAACAGGCTCATCAAATTGAACTACACTTACGCCTAGTTCACATAAATGATCAATTTCTTGCTTTAAGATGGCAACAACATCTTTTGCCATTTCTTCTTTTGATGAATAATGTTGCCCTGACACAGGCGAAAGCCACATGGAGCGAGCCATTAAGTAAGGCCCTGGCAAGGTTGCTTTAATTGGCTGCTTAGTTAGATTTTTCAGTAGCAACATTTCATCTGCGACTAAAGATTGTTTGTAGCTGATTTTTCCCACGCAAATAGCATTTTTTATGGAAAGTGCGGGAACATCCAAGGTTTCTAGCATTGACTCAAAAATTTGCTTTTCTTTAATGTGATCGAGCATTTCACTCATGCTCATTAAGGTCGCCCCTTGAATTTTTTTTGCAATAAAAGAAAGGTAATTGTCGCGAAGTAATTCGCCACTCGTAATAATATCTATGCCAGTTCGTTGTTGAAGTTCGATAATTTGTTTTGTTTCTTGAACAACGATTTGCTCAAGCTCTGCAGTGGTTATTTTGCCGAGTGCGTGCTTTTTACGCGCCATCAAAAGTGCTTGACTACGAGGCATTGAGCCTAAAAGAGAAGTTGTGAAAGGTTTCATAGAAAATCCACAATGATGGGCGTTTATTACACGCCCATCATGACATATTGATATTAAAAGAATTTTAAATATTCATTGGCAGCTTGTAATTGAGCAAAACCTTTTGTTCTACCCGCAACCCAACGTTTTAATCCTTCCAAATCCATCATTTCTTTATGTTCTGGATTGTTGTAATCCATTTTGAACAAGGTTTCGGTGAATGCATTGAATTTGGTTTCATCTAATCCCACGCGTCCACTGAAAATACAATGGTCAAATGATGGTGTTTTTGCGAGCACTCGAACTGTTGCAGGATCGAGTGTGCCATCTTTTGTCCAACGTTCAAAGTTGAAATCTAACATCCATGTTGCCGCAACTTGGCGATCTTTTAATGCATTGGCTGCATCTAATTCACCACCTACATGATCGCCGTGCAAACCAACACCCACATCAAAGCGTTTTTCTACATAATCTTGACCAAACTCCAAGCCATGTTGATGTAAAAACTCGATTGGAATTAACCGCGCTTGTGGGGAATCAATTGCACCAAAAGCAATAGTTTTATTTTTTAAATCTTCAATCGATTGGATAGTTGGATCATTAACAACTAAATAGCTTTGACGATCTTGGTCGGTATCACGCATGGCACCATTTAAGGTTTTACCGCCACTACGTAAGTAACCATCTAACCAAGCTAGGGGAGAGTTCCACGCTACATCAATTTCATTATTGAGTAACGCATCAACTTGCCCTTTGTAGTCTTTGAAATACACAGGCTCAATAGGGAAGCCTTCTTTTTCGAAAAAGTCTGCAATAATTCCCCAAATAACCGTCACTTGTGGGGCGTAGATTACCGCCCCAATTTTTAATTTCTCACTCATTTTTCACCGCACTTTATGGAATTTGTTGACCTGTAATGGCTTTACCTAACCAAATATTTAGCACATCGACACTTGGCGCCATCACTTGACTTGCTAATGCATCGCGTAAATAGCGTTCCATTGGCCCCATTTTGTTATAAGCCTTGCCACCGCCAATACGCATACCAATCTGTGCAAGAGTAATCGCGGTTTCGCTCGCGAGAATTCGGGCAGCTAATAATTTAGCCAATGCATCTGCATCACCTTCTGTGGCTGCACGAGCTGCATCTCGCGTAGCACATACAGCAGCGTTTGTGTTTGCATAGATTTTAGCTAAGTGAATTTGCACGGTTTCGATTTCAGCTAATGCAGTGCCCGATGTGTATTTACGGTGTGTTGAATGTTTAATTGCCTCAGTAAGCACGGCTTTACAGACGCCGCTATAGACAGCAGCTAAGCCACAAATAAAGGCAGGTGCAATGCCACCAAATACTTGTTCTGCGCCTGCGCCAACTTCGCCAATGCGCCAGCCACGATCTAATGGCATATCGGTCATGCGCATAAAGCAAGAGACATTGCTACGCATACCTAAGCCATTCCAGCTATCGGCTTCAAAAGTTAAGCCTTGAGTACCAAGTGGAAGCACCCAGTTATCAATAGTTTCACCATTTTCCGAAGGCAAAAGCGCTAAATAATAAGAGGCATAATTGCCCGATGTCACCATGGATTTTAAGCCATTGAATACTGCATGTTCAGCATTAAATTGTGCGGTTGCATCGGTAATATAGAAGTGAGTACCCGTACCTAATTCACTATAGGCGAGTGCGGCAAAGGTTTGATTTTTAACAATGTCAGAAAAGATTTTTTGTTTGAGTTGATCGCTGCCGAATAGATTTAAACAATTCACTGCAACGTTACTCATCATGTAACAGAGACCAGCAGAGGCTGAACTTTCAGCTAATGCCATACAGATTTCAGCATGTTCTTTTAGGGTTAATCCCATTCCACCGTATTCTTTTGGAATTAAAAGTGAAAACCAACCAGCTTTACCTAATTCTTTAAATGCCTGAACAGGAAATTCTTTTTTTTGATCGAGTTCGTCGGCGTAAGGCTCAATAAACTGTTCCGCTAACTTTCTCACCTGAGTATAGATTTGCGACATAATATATCCTTATTGTGTGTTGAGAAAAACTTTCTACTAGGCGGATATTATTATGCTCAGTTTCTTTTTTCTAGTATTTAATTCAAAATAATTTCAGTAATGTGACGTGGATCAAGAAAAAATCTGGCAAGCATTTTCCCATGTGACTTTTTTAATCAATTCAGCAGGTTCATTTCTTAAGGCACAAAGGGCTTTGAAACTTTCCACAATACGTTCTGGTCGATTAGGTTGCCCTTGAAAACCAAATACAGGCATATCTGGACTGTCTGTTTCCAACACTAAGGCATCAAGCGGCAACTTCGCGATTGCTTGACGAGTTTTATTGGCGCGTTCATAAGTGATAGTGCCGCCAACCCCGATTTTATAACCTAAATCAACAAAGCGTTTTGCTTGATCGTAGCTTCCTGAAAAACCGTGTACTACGCCAAGTTTAGATAATGGAATACGTTTTAAAAAAGTAAAAATTTGATCATGGGTTTTTCGACTGTGAATATTGACGGGTAAATTAAATTGTTGTGCCAAATAAAGTTGGCTTTCAAAAAAATGACATTGTTTTGCCCAAAGTTCATCGGTGAGCAAATCAGGAATCGCGCGTTCCAAACCAATTTCTGCCACCGCCGTGCAATTTGCATCACGATTTTTTAAGGCTTGTTCTAACAGCATCAAATCATTTTCGGCGTGTTCTTTAATATAAAGAGGATGTAACCCAAGCCCATAGCGCAAATTATCAGGAAAAAGTGCGGTCATATTTTGGATTGTTTTAAAATCAGCTTCTTTCACCGAGACAATCAATATTTTTGGCACGTCAGCTTGCTTAGCATTATCAATAAGCTGTGACAAAGGCTCCCCAGTAAATTGTTGGAGATAATCGAGATGCGTGTGAGTGTCGAAGAAAGGCATGAGCATTTTCCTTTAGGTCGATAAAAAATGGCGGAATTCATCCGCCATTCACCATTATTCTACTGAAACCGATGTAATCACTACATCTTCAGTTGGAACATCTTGATGAAAGCCTTTGTTGCCTGTTTTCACTTTTTTGATTTTATCCACAACATCCATCCCTTCTACTACTTCTCCAAATACTGCATAGCCCCATTCTTGAACGACTTCGCGGCCAAACATTTCTTTTGAACGATAATTTAAGAAATCATTGTCTGCCACGTTAATGAAAAATTGTGCTGTCGCTGAATGTGGATCTGAAGTGCGAGCCATTGCAATGGTTCCACGTTTGTTACTTAAACGATTGTTTGCTTCATTTTGGATTGGTGCTTTGGTTGCTTTTTCGCGCATACCGCTTTCCATACCGCCGCCTTGAATCATAAAGCCATCAATAACACGGTGAAAAATTGTGTTATTATAAAAACCGTCTTCGCAGTAATTTAAGAAGTTTTCTGCAGTAATCGGAGCTTTATCAAAATCCAATTTAATTTTAATGTCGCCAAAGTTTGTGTGTAACGTAACCATTTTGTTTTCCTTCTGAAAAATTAAGGGTCGTATTATTCCACAATCGAGGTAAAAGTGCTATAAAAGTGCGGTTTGTTTTTATTTCATTTTACGAGCTTAAAAATGCTAAAAATTTTCAATACCTTAACGAGAGAAAAAGAAATCTTTAAACCTATCCACGAAAATAAAGTGGGAATGTATGTTTGTGGCGTGACTGTTTATGATTTGTGCCATATCGGTCATGGACGCACTTTTGTGTGTTTTGATGTGATTGCCCGTTATTTACGTTCTTTGGGTTACGATTTAACTTATGTGCGCAATATTACGGACGTAGATGACAAAATTATTAAACGTGCGTTAGAAAATAAAGAAACCTGTGATCAGTTAGTGGATCGTATGGTGCAGGAAATGTATAAAGATTTTGATGCTCTTAATGTATTACGCCCTGATTTTGAACCTCGCGCAACCCATCATATTCCTGAAATCATTGAAATTGTGGAAAAATTGATTAAACGCGGACATGCTTATGTTGCGGATAATGGAGATGTGATGTTTGATGTGGAAAGCTTTAAAGAATACGGCAAATTATCTCGTCAAGATCTTGAGCAATTACAAGCTGGTGCACGTATTGAAATCAATGAAATCAAGAAAAATCCAATGGATTTCGTGCTTTGGAAAATGTCGAAAGAAAACGAACCAAGTTGGTCTTCCCCTTGGGGCGCAGGTCGTCCGGGTTGGCATATTGAATGTTCTGCAATGAACTGCAAACAACTTGGTGAACATTTTGATATTCACGGTGGTGGCTCTGATTTAATGTTCCCTCACCACGAAAATGAAATCGCACAATCTTGCTGTGCGCATGGTGGTCAATATGTGAATTATTGGATCCATTCTGGCATGATTATGGTGGATAAAGAAAAAATGTCGAAATCTCTCGGCAATTTCTTCACTATTCGTGATGTATTAAATCACTATAATGCAGAGGCTGTACGTTATTTCTTATTAACGGCACATTATCGTAGCCAGCTCAATTACAGCGAAGAAAACTTGAATTTAGCGCAAGGTGCGTTGGAACGTTTATACACGGCTTTACGCGGAACAGATCAAAGTGCGGTTGCTTTTGGCGGAGAAAATTTTGTGGAAACTTTCCGTGAAGCAATGGATGATGATTTTAATACGCCAAATGCACTTTCTGTTTTATTCGAAATGGCGCGTGAAATTAACAAGTTAAAAACAGAGGATGCTGAGAAAGCCAATGGACTTGCCGCTCGTTTACGTGAATTGGGTGCAATTTTAGGCTTACTTCAACAAGAACCAGAAAAATTCTTACAAGCTGGTTCTGACGATGATGAAGTGGCAAAAATTGAAGCACTAATTAAACAACGCAATGAAGCTCGCGCGGCTAAAGATTGGGCAGCTGCAGATGCTGCGCGTAATGAGCTTACCGCTATGGGTATCGTATTAGAAGATGGTGCGAATGGGACAACTTGGCGTAAGCAATAAATTCAAACGTTAAATCATTTCCATTAAAAAAGACTAAGTTCGGTATTCAATCGAACTTAGTCTTTTTATTCTTTCATCATTCTTAATTTTCGCTAAATTTTAAAAGTTAGATTATCAGATAAGGCGGGTAGATTTATGCCTACAAAAAATCCGCTATCTAATGCAGCGGTAAATTGTAGGCAAAATAAAAAGGGGTTATATGATCTGACCCCAAAAAGTTAGACTGATTTAGTTCAAGGACTGAGTTCTGTAATTCACAGGGCTGAGTCCTTTTAGTTTCCCCTGAATGCGCTCATGGTTGTAATAATGAATATATTCATGAATCGTTTTTTCCAGTTGTTCGAACGTCTCAAATCGTTTGCCGTAATAACATTCCGTTTTTAATCGCCCAAAGAAGCTTTCCATCGCACTGTTATCTAAACAATTCCCCTTTC
>NZ_LCTH01000015.1:0-32329 GCF_001008275.1 Haemophilus haemolyticus | reverse complement strand
GCCTCCTCCCATTAAGCCTTGCATTCCACGCATCATTTTAGCCATGCCGCCTTTACGCATTTTCTTCATCATGCGTTGCATTTCATCGAATTGTTTAAGTAATTTATTAACATCTTGCACTTGAGTGCCAGAACCTAATGCAATACGACGACGGCGAGATCCTTTGATAATATCTGGGTTTGCACGTTCTTTTAAGGTCATAGAGTTAATGATCGCTTCCATTTTGATAAACATTTTGTCATCTACTTGATTTTTAACGTGCTCAGGTAAATTTTTTGCACCTGGTAATTTCTCAAGCATAGACATCATGCCACCCATTTTTTTCATTTCGATCAGCTGTTCGCGGAAATCATCTAAAGTGAAATCATCGCCTTTCTTGAATTTCTGCGCCATTTTTTCTGCTTTTTCACGATCAACGGAACGTTCAAGATCTTCAATCAGCGAAAGCACATCACCCATACCCAAAATACGGGAAGCGACACGATCAGGATGGAAAGGCTCAAGCGCTTCTGTTTTCTCGCCCACACCAAAGAATTTAATTGGTTTACCTGTGATTTGACGAATTGATAACGCCGCACCACCACGCGCATCACCGTCCACTTTCGTCAAAATAACACCGGTAAGCGGCAATGCTTCATTAAAGGCTTTTGCCGTATTGGCGGCATCTTGACCAGTCATTGCATCTACGGTGAAAAGGGTTTCGATTGGATTTAACACTTCATGGACTTGCTTGATTTCGTCCATCATTTCTGTATCAACGTGCAAGCGACCTGCCGTATCCACAATCAACACATCGTAGAATTTCAGTTTTGCATCAGCAAGTGCCGCTTTAGCAATATCAACCGGATTTTGTTTAACATCCGATGGGAAAAAATCCACACCAACCGATTGAGCCAAGGTTTCAAGTTGCTTAATCGCAGCAGGGCGATATACGTCGGCAGAAACCACTAACACTTTCTTTTTATGACGTTCACGCAAAAATTTTGCCAATTTACCCACGCTGGTAGTTTTACCCGCCCCTTGTAAACCCGCCATTAAAATAACTGCTGGTGGTTGGGTTGCAAGGTTTAAACTCTCATTCGCTTCGCCCATGGCTTTTTCAAGCTCTCGCTGAACGATTTTTAAGAACTCTTGCCCCGGCGTTAAACTTTTATTGACTTCTTCCCCAAGCGCGCTTTCTTTTACTTTTGCGATAAATTCACGCACCACAGGTAAAGCAACATCTGCTTCAAGTAATGCCATACGCACTTCGCGCAAGGTTTCTTTAATATTATCTTCCGTTAAACGGCCTTTTCCGGTGATATTACGTAAGGTTTTGGAAAGGCGATCCGATAAATTCTCAAACATGGCTAACAATCCTGTTTTTCTTAAAAAATTGCGCTGATTATACCGAAATTTAGGCGTTTTTCATCATTTCAAATGAAAATGGCTTTTTGAGTAGGCGATTTCATTAAGAAAGCATAGGATATAAGGAAAAAGAATGATTATTTAGCCAATTTCGGGTATCATTCTGCCCACTCTTGGCTATTTGAGTAGCCATTTGATTTAGCAAAATCAAATAACAGGTAAAAAGTGCGGTGAAAAATGACCGCACTTTTTATTGATTAACGAACAAAAGGATTTTCCCTTGGACAGTATTCCCCTTAGTACTTTATTGATTATTCTCATTATCTGTTTAGTGTTATCTGCATATTTTTCTGGTTCAGAAACTGGACTACTCTCTCTCAATAAATATCGTCTTCGTTTTCTATCTGAACAAGGCAATAAAGGCGCACAAAAAGCAGAAAAACTGCTAGAAAAGCCAGATACCTTGTTAAGCTTTATTCTTATTTTTAATAACCTTGTGAATATCAGCGCATCGGCAATTGCGACCATGATTGGTATGCGTTTATACGGTGATGCAGGCGTGGCAATTGCAACGGGGTTGCTCACTTTCGTGATGCTTGTCTTTTCTGAAATTTTTCCTAAAACGGTGGCTGCAATGCACGCGGAAAAAGTCGGTTTTGTGTCCAGCCATATTTTGACGGTATTACTAAAAATCTTCTATCCGTTAGTTTGGCTGATGAATATTTTTACCAAATCATTAATGCATTTGGTGGGATTAAAACCCGATATGCAAAAACAAGTAATTAGCCGTGAAGAACTTCGTAGTATCGTATCAGAAGCGGGGGAAGCGACACCTGATGAACAACATCCACAAATGTTGCTTTCTATTTTAGATATGGAAACCGTCACCGTTGATGACATTATGGTTCCACGCAACGAAATCGGCGGCATTGATATTGATGATGACTGGAAAGCCATTATGCGCCAGCTCAATCACGCAGCACACAACCGAGTTGTGCTTTACAAAGGCAGCCTTGATGAACAAGTGCTTGGTATTTTGCGCGTGCGTGAAGCATTCCGCTTACTGCTTGAAAAAAATGAATTTACCAAAGAAACCTTAATTCGTGCCGCGGATGAAGTGTATTTCATTCCTGAAAGCACGCCATTAAAAACTCAGCTTGCGAATTTCCGTGCAAATAAAGAACGCATTGGATTAGTGGTGGATGAATACGGTGATATTAAAGGTCTTGTAACTTTGGAAGATATTTTGGAAGAAATCGTGGGTGATTTTACCACTTCCACCGCTCCAAGTATTGACGAGGAAGTAACTCAACAATCCGATGGTTCAATGATTATTGATGGCTCTGCCAACCTACGCGATCTCAACAAAATGTTTAACTGGGAATTAGATACAGAAGATGCCCGCACATTTAATGGTTTAATCCTAGAACACTTAGAAGAAATTCCCGATGAAGGCACGGTTTGCGAAATTGATGGCTTGCAAATCACCATTCTTGAAGTGAGCGATAATATGATTAAACAAGCGAAAGTAGTGAAGTTATAATAAAATTGAAAGAAAATAAACCGCACTTAGAGTTAAATATCTGAGTTAAATATCTATCAAAGTGCGGTTTGTTTTTTAAAATGTTTTTTCAAATTTCAATACCACTTCATTCTGTTTATAGCGATATAACATTTCTACGTTACTCTGATGATTTGTATGAATAAAATTGATACTAGGCACAATATCGTAAAATTTGAATTTAGGAATAGCAAAGGTAAACAAATATTTTTGTTCATTGTCTTTTCTTGTTTTTCCTAAAAGTGCATTATAATCTTGATAATCTATTTTTCTAAAAATACCTTGCGCAGTAATATCAATTCCGCTTTCAAAACTTTTATTAATACCTATTCTAATCCCCTTTCTAGCATATTGATCAATTTTTGATTCTGTTGAAAACTTTTTCGCATAATCCAATCCACCAAATAAAATCCAATCATTTGGTAAGCTATAAACTAAAGTAGAAAAGAAAGAGAGAATTTTTCCATCTTGATAAGATAAATTACGATCTTGATATTTTTCCCATTTATATTCTGTTTGCAAAGAAAAGTATAAATTCGGATTAAAAATCTTTGAATAAGAAATATTAAACCCTTTTCTCTCGCTATACCAATGATGATAGGATCTTGTTTTTTCAATTAAAGGATAAAGATCTAATTGATTTTTTTGATCTTTAAAACGGTATCCTAATCCAAGTGAAATATTATGTTCCGTAAATTCTGATTTTTTAGGGTAAAACTCACCATAAGCTAATCCTTTAAAAATAATACCTTGATTATTTAATATTTCAGTATATTTATTTAATACAGCTTCATAACTAAATCCTATGCTTTTTTGAATAGTTGGTCTAGTTCGTGTAAATTCTAATGTACCAAGATAAGGATTTTCGACAATTTCTTTACTAGTTTCATTTCCAGATTGATTTAAATTAGAATTATAAATTGTGCCAAAAGAAAAGGAACCTTGCCACGATTGGCGATAATCAAGTTGTGATAAATATTGGTTTACACGTGCCATTACATTTGGTTGTTGCGGCAATTCTATCTGATTAAAAAGAATTTTAGATTGATTGTTTTGCCAGTTTAGAAAATAGAGTTTAGCTAAATCTAATTTTCCGCGTGTGAAATCGGGTTCTTGTTGAACTAGTTGCTCGTAAAGTTGAATGGCTTTTTTGGTATTTCCTTGATTAAATGCAATATTCGCTTCTGCAAATAAAATCATTCCTTGTTCTGCTTGCGGAAATTGTTTATAACGGATCAATAAATGTTGAATATCATTCGTTTGTTTGTAATTAATTGCGAGAAAAAGAGCGGTCATTATTTCTTCTATATTATCACTCACCTCAAATTCTTGGTTGTTTATTGTTAATGTAGTAAAGAATTTATCTTGTTGAATAAATTGTTGTTCTTGTCGTTGTTGATTTAATTGAGATTGTTGCTGTAAGCGGAAATCTTTTTCTTGATTTTCGGCAAGTACCAAAAAAGGAATAAAAAGAAAGATAAAAGGGAATTTCGACATAAAACATCCTGTTTACAATAAGGCTTGCTTTCGCAAGCCTTTTGTTTATTAAACTTAATTTTTAGTACCGCCAAAGGCTGTGTTGTATTCAGGTTTTGAAGCAAATGTTGCCATACCTGCTAAGCCTTCTGCTTTCGCACCATAGAAACGACCTTCTGATTTACCAGTGATACCTTCTGCTGTAGCTTCACCCTCAAAAGTGGCTTTAGATTTATTGATTTGGCTTTCAACATGGATGGTAAAATTAGTTTTACTTAAATGACCTTCTATAGAGCCATCATCAAAATCGACATCAAATCTACCTTTCATCAATTCTTTATTGAAATCAGTGTATTTATTGATACCTTGAACATTATAAGTCACTTTTCCACTAGGCAATTTTGTAGTTGGGTTTGAACCTACGTAATAAACACTAACATTTTTTTCTTTTGTGTTGCTTCCTGCTACATTTTCCCATTCACCATAGTAGGTATCCATATTGCCAACTTGCTTAAAGGACAATCTTCCTAATCCAGTATGATCTGGCATAATTAAAGTCAATTTAGGCATATTTTGCATTTTAGCAACAACTACGCCATTGGAATCTTTTTTAGCAACGCCTGTAATACGCGAAATCCATTTGTCTGCACGCTCAGCCATTAAAGCCATTGATTGACCTTTATTATTTGCTGTTTTACTTAATGCTTTTTCAGTTGTGGGACTATAATCTGGTAAGTTTCTATCATGAACTTCAATGCCAGCTTTTCCATCCTTTAAACCTGCTTTAACAATAATATATTTAGTTTGTTTTGTATCTGTTGATACGCCACCGACAACTTGTGCTTGTGTAAAACCAACAACACCACAAGCCATTACTGCTACTGCAATTTTACTTAGTTTTTTCATAATAATTTCCTTATTATAGAAGGTTTATAAAATCAAAACATCAATCGTCTTGAGCCAAAATCATCATATCACAAAAACAAATATGATAATTATTTTCATTTAAAATTTTGCAGTGAAACCTAATTTGATCGTTCTTCCTGGTGCAGGCATACTAGAACGTGTGAGTGGATCAAGATAATAACGATCAGTAATATTTGTTCCCACCAATTCTAATTGAAGATTTTCATTTACTTTATAGGAAGCATAAGCATCAACAACTAATACTGGATTCCAGCGGTTGGTTTCAGTGCTTCCTAAGAAGCCCGCATCTCTTAATGATTTTGCACGGCTGTCTTTTACTTGAGAATGATAAAGCCAGCGAGTACCTAATTCTAAGCGCTCATCTAAAGCACGGATGCCAAGGTTAGCCGTGATGGAATATTTTGGTGCTATCGTATGTTTTAAATAGCCTTCAGCATTGCCACCATTTACGCATTCTGGAAGAGCTCTTGGTTTTTTTACATTTCTAACATAATCCCAAATACCTCGATCAAGTACTGCTGAATTTTTATCGCAGAATTTATTTTTAAGATTATAAACGATACCTAAATCAGCAAAGAAATTACCTTGATCATATCGAGTTTGAAACTCTAAGCCAGATAACATTCGTTTATCAAACTGTTTCATTTCATAATTCACATCACGATCAAATACATTTTTTGTTAAATTATGGAAATAATTTAGACGAATATCAGCACGGCGTGCATTGGGTAATAAACCTCGTAAATCTTGCACATAACCGATCTCAATATTTTTGCTATGTTCAGGTTTTCGATCATAGAATGGATGAAGTTCAGTAATGGAATAACCAATAGTATCTTCAAAAATACTTGGCATACGTTTTGTTTCTGTATATCTCGCATAAATACGAATATTGTCAGTAACAAGTACTGTTGCCCCAAAAGCTGGAGCCCAAGCGTGGGCTGTTCGTTTTGCTTTTTTCATTTTTTCCCATTGTTCTTCCGTTGGGTTGCGTTTTTCTAATTGGGAAAAATTGGCACTAATATACTGAATTGTTTTTTCAGTTTGGTTAGTTGCTGGATTAAATTGCTCTTCTTTCAATTTATCATCTGTAAAATACTTGTTAATAGGAGAATTATCTAAATTAAAGTTTCCATATTGATCTCTTTCCCAATAAATTGTTTTTTCCTCTCCACTTAATCCGTTTCTTTCTTCTAAAATTTCAGCTATGTTAGAGTCTTCATCTGTAGGTTTAGATAAGTTGCTTTCTATTAATTTTGAATTAACATATCCCCTTCTATTTGTACTCCATATTCTTCTATCCTTAAGCCACTCTTCTTCTGTATTATAGTTACTTCTTTTGGGTTCTGGATTATTTTTTGAGAATTCATTTTTGAACTCTGCTTCTTTAATACCAAAGTTCTTATAGTTATTATATTTTTTTATCATGTCCTCAGTAATATTTGGCAGCTCTCTATAATCAAAGCGAATAGCCGCTGGATACAACACCTCTTCCCTTTGCTTATCCTGAATTTGCTTTCTCAACCCATCATCACGTGATTTATAGTGCGTATATTTTGCACCAGCATCTAAAACCAACCAATCCACTGGGCTATATTGGAAATTAAAACCTACATTTAATTCTTTGCGTTTTCCGTGACGTTCGCCACTCATATGGTAATCCCAGCCTGGACAATAAATGTTACTGTCTGGTTTACCGCCACCAACCCAACCACCACATACTTCGTTTGCAAGTGGAGTATTTTTGGTAAATTCATTTTCAGAATTTAGATTCTCCCATTTGTAATTACTCATTACATCAAAATTTAATTTTGGAGTAACTTCAAAACGGTTGCTAGCATAAACGCCATAGTGATTATCTTTCGACCATTGTGCTTGTGCTTCTTTGGTATCAAAAACCCCCTTAATATTTGGTGTTTTATCATTGGAATTAGCGTATTCTTTCCATTTTTTACGTATTTGTTTTATATATTCGGCTTTATCTATTAAATATTGTTCATAACCTTCTTCCCCTGGTTGCTTAATTTCAGGTGCAACAAGATCAGTTCCTACCGAATTAAATCCCATATCATCAAAAATAATATCGGAAGGGCTTCCACCTGAAGTATTGGTTTTGGCATGATTAAATACTGCATAGGCTCCAAGGCGCAAATTCACCCATTTATTATTTTCAGGGTTATATTCAAAATCTGTATTCACTGCGGTTTGTTTTACATTGGCAAGCGGCCATTGTAGAACTGTGCCTTGTTGATAGCTGGTTTGCCATAAACGGGAAGGCATAATTTCACCATAATGCATATCACTATGGCGTAAGCCAAATTTTAATTTGGTGTGCTCGTTAAACTTAATGGTCGCTTTGCCTAAATAAGATTCAGATTCAAAAGATGTGTTAGGAACTTCTTTTTTCGGATGATAAACAATGGCAATCCAAGGAATGTAAGGATCATCGGTGGAATAATAATCCGGATTGAACTTTTCTTGATTTGCATATTCATCCAAAGTTTTTCCTTCACCATAATTATGCCCACCTTTTGACCCCGCAAAATAATTTCCTTTATTGCGATAAGCATAAGCAACTAAGCCTTCAAAATGCTCATCTTTTGTTGCGATGGCTAGGCGATAGGCATTGTCATTAAAGAATTTATTTCTACCATGAGAACGAGCAGGGTAACGATCGGATGTTCTAAAATAAGCTGAAATAGCACCTAACCCCATATCTTCAGGCTGATTAAGTTTACGGAAATCTTGACCAATAGGAATAGGATAACCACGTTGCTTAATAGAATTATTAGCTGTTTCAGCTTTAAATTCGATACCAAATTTTTCACCTTTTTTAATAATGTCATCAGGTTCTAATGTGGTAAGACGAATTGTTCCTGCTGCGCCACTATCTAAAGTGCGGTTCAAATTTGGGCCTTTTTCAACAGTAACACCGCTAATTAAAAATGGATCAAGATAGTTACGGTTGCTCACCCCCGCAAAACCACGCCAAACAGTGATTGCTTGTTCTGTGCCATCAACTAAAACAGGAATTCGACCTTGCCCCTGAACACCACGAATATTAGGATCCAATGCACCGCTATTGCGTGCATCACCACTATATACGCCCGTTGTACCTGTCAATAAATCCGCTACAGAATGTCCTTTGTAAGTTTCAATTTCTTTCTTACTTTTATATTCGGTTACTTGGTTTTCTGAAAACATTTTATCTTTACCTGCTTGGGCCTTACTTTCAGAAGTACCCAAAACAGAGATCGTATCAAGCTGATTTATTTGTGGGGAAGCATAGATACTTTGATGAATAAGCAAGGTGAGAGGACATAGCATAAAGGAAAATTTATGTTTCATTTTTTGAATCTCCATATTAAACGATAACAATTATCAATTTAGGATAGTCCTATTTTTTCGTATTATCAAAGAAAAATTATTTATTTTGTGATCGATATAACAAAATTTTTCACTAAAAAATTTTTGACTTAAATCATAAGTGCGGTTCTTTTTTTGCGCATTTTTCAGAAAACATTTTTATAATTATTTATAGGTATATTTTGATAGAGAACAAAGATATGGAACACGAATATCAACGGGCGGTGACTCGCGTGTGCGTACAAACGGCACTGCTCTTGTTACAACATGGTGCAGAAAGTACTGTGGTGGTGCAAATGGCGCAGCGTTTAGGCATCGCACTTGGCGTAGAAAGTGTAGAATGTGCGCTCACGGCAAATGCGGTGGTGCTGACGACCTTATCAGATAATCACTGCATTACCACCGCGCGAAAAAATACGGATAAAGGCATTAATATGCAAATGGTCACTGATGTTCAGCGCATTGTGATTGCTGTTGAACATCATCTGTATGACTTAGAAATCGCACAAAGAAAACTGGATCAATTAAAACCGCTGAAATATAACCGATGGTTAGTTGTATTCATGATTGGCTTATCTTGTGCGGCATTTGCCCATTTATCTGGCGGAGACTGGGTAATTTGTGGCATCACCTTTGTGGCTGCAGCCATTGCAATGTTTGTGCGACAAGAATTTTCTAAACGGCACTATAATCCCCTTATCGTCTTTTCCATCACCTCTTTTGTCGCCTCGCTTATTTCTGGCGTAAGCTTGAAATATAACTTAGGTAATGATCCTCAAATTGCCTTGGCATCTAGTGTGTTATTACTTGTGCCAGGGTTTCCTCTAATTAATTCTTTGGCGGATATATTAAAAGGTTATGTCAATATGGGATTAGGCCGTTGGACGATTGCCACTATTCTCACTTTTGGCGCATGTCTTGGTATTGTATTCGCGTTAAGCGTATTACATATTACAACTTGGGGGCATTAAAATGTTATTAGATATAACAATATTTATATTGAAATTACTTGATGATATGTTATTTGCCTCGATTCCAGCTATGGGCTTTGCGTTAGTATTTAATGTACCGCCCAAGGCCTTAAAATATTGCGCAATTTTAGCCGCACTTGGGCATGTGACACGCACATTATTACTGCATATTAATATGCCTATTGTATTTGCCACCTTCTTTGCCACTTGCGTAATTGGATTTTTAGGCGTGCATCTTTCCCATCGTTATCTAGCCCATCCCAAAGCCTTCACCGTTGCCGCCATTATCCCGATGATTCCCGGTGTTCATGCTTATAAAGCAATGATTTCAATAGTGCAAATTCATCATTTCGGCTTTTCCGATGCGTTATTTGAACAAATGATTAGTTCCTTTATTAATACTAGTTTTATCCTAGGTGCAATAGTATTTGGATTGGCTTTACCGGGCCTATTGTTTTATCGACAAAAACCTGTTGTGTAACCTAAAACAGTGCAACAAAAAAGCCGACATTTGTCGGCTTTCTACTATTCTTGTGATTTTTTCTTGAGGTATTCATAAAGCTCATCTTTAATCCGTAATTTTTCTTTTTTCAAAGCCTCAATTTCCATATAAGTGGCGAGCTGAATGTTTTCCTGCATGTTCTTAATTTCATGATCTAATTCGTTATGCTTTTCAAAAAGACGATCGAAATAAGCATCATTACTTTTAAATTTGGTGATTAGTTCTCGGTATTCGGGAAACATAGCATTGCTCCTATAGTGGTTTTAACTGGTTTCAGTTTACTACATTCGCCCCAAATAAACAGAACAGGATCTTAAAATTTTGACAACGATCACAAAAATTTATTTCTTGCAAATAGCCCTTTACTCTTTTGCTTTTTTATTTCTTCCAGCACCTAAAATCAGCATAGCTAACAAACTAAGAATAATTCCAAAGCCAGCACCAATACCCGTTGAGATAACATAAGGTTTCTCAGCCATTACGAGATTAGGCTGTTGAACAAAATGAAATGCCACTAAATTATTATCCAACGGTTGAACAGATTGCATCATTTTCAATTTGTTTTCCCAAGAAACGTCAATTTTGGCGTCTGCAGCATTTTTCACTTGTTCAAATAACGATTTCCATTTTGTAATCAATTCATTATTTAATGTCTGAGTGCGGTGTATTTTTCTTTATTTTCAGAATCTTGCTTTTCCCTCAGCTTTTAACTGGTTTATTTGAATAAAGCACGCTAGAATAAAGTTATTTTCATTTCAACGAAAAAAGTAAGGAAATTCTATGATCGATCCAAATTTGCTCCGTAATAATTTAGCGGAAGTCGCAGAAAAATTAAAAGTAAAACGTAACTTTATTCTTGATACAGAAAAACTCAACTCATTAGAAGAACAACGCAAGAACTTACAAGTCACCACAGAAAACTTACAAGCGGAACGTAATACTCGCTCCAAAGCCATTGGCGCTGCCAAAGCTCGTGGTGAAAATATTGAACCATTATTGGCTGAAGTGGATAATATGGGCAACCAATTGACAGAAGCAAAAGCACAATTAGATGCGATACTTGCGGAAATCAATCAAATTGCATTAAGTATTCCAAATCTACCCGCAGATGAAGTGCCATTAGGCAAAGATGACACAGAAAATAAAGAAATCTTACGTTGGGGTACACCACGTACATTTGATTTTGAAGTGAAAGATCATGTCACTTTGGGTGAAGACGCCAATGGCTTAGATTTTGCCGCAGGGGCTAAATTAGCAGGTGCTCGTTTCGCGGTGATGAAAGGTCAAATCGCAAAAATGCACCGTGCATTAGCGCAATTCATGTTAGATCTTCATACTGAACAACACGGTTATTTAGAAACCTATGTGCCTTATTTAGTGAATCACGCAACACTTTATGGAACAGGGCAATTACCAAAATTCGGTGAAGATTTATTCCATACTTTAGCCTTAGAAGGCGAACAACCTTACGCATTAATTCCAACCGCAGAAGTGCCTGTCACTAATTTAGTGCGTGATGTAATTATTGATGAAGCAGAATTACCAATAAAAATGACCGCACATACGCCATGTTTCCGTTCAGAAGCAGGTTCTTACGGTCGTGATACTCGCGGTTTAATTCGTATGCACCAATTTGATAAAGTGGAAATGGTACAAATCGTTGATCCAGATAAATCTATGGAAGCGCTTGAAGAATTAACTGGTCATGCAGAAAAAGTATTGCAATTATTAAATCTTCCGTATCGTAAAGTTTTACTTTGCACAGGCGATATGGGCTTTGGCTCTTGCAAAACTTACGACTTAGAAGTTTGGGTGCCTGCACAAAATACTTATCGTGAAATTTCTTCTTGCTCAAATATGTGGGATTTCCAAGCTCGCCGTATGCAAGCACGTTGTAAAGCAAAAGGCGATAAGAAAACCCGCTTAGTACACACCTTAAATGGTTCTGGCTTAGCGGTTGGTCGTACTTTAGTGGCTGTGCTTGAAAACTATCAAAATGCAGATGGTTCAATCACCGTGCCAGAAGTGCTACGTCCATATATGGGCGGATTAGACGTTATCGGAAAATAATCCTTTTATAAAATAAAAAAGCGTGGATTTTAAAATTTCCACGCTTTTTTATTAAGCTATTTCAACGACGAGATCGGATTCTGATTTAGGGTTTAACTCCCCCACTTCATATAAATCAATGCCCTCATCTTTGGCTATTTCAATGACCATTTGAACGCTATTAGGCTCAACTGCCACTAATAAACCGCCTGATGTTTGAGGATCACACAAAATCGCTTTTTGTTCTTCTGTCAATACCCCAACTTTATGTCCATAACTGTCAAAATTACGCCCTGTTCCACCGGGTACGCAACCTTGAGCAATATAATCTTTGACACCATCCAAGGTTTTAATTTTATCGGGAAAAATCACCGCACTTAGATTTGAACCTTCACAGATTTCGATTAAATGTCCGAGTAAACCAAATCCTGTAACATCCGTCATTGCGGTGACGCCATCCACTTGGGAAAATTGGCTGCCAATGGAATTCATTTGGCACATAGCGGCAGTGGCTAAACCTTGATGTTCTGGTTTGAGTTTTCCTTTTTTCTCCGCCGTCGTCAAAATACCAATACCAAGCGGTTTTGTCATATAAAGCCTACAACCTGATTTTGCAGACGCATTACGTTTCACTTTTTCAGTGTCAATTACGCCTGTCACAGCTAAACCAAAAATAGGTTCAGGTGAATCAATGGAATGCCCACCTGCCAAAGCAATACCCGCTTGATGGCAAGCAAAACGCCCACCATCAACAATTTTCTGTGCGACTTCTGCGGGTAATACATTGGTTGGAAAACCTAAAATAGCGATTCCCATAATCGGCTTACCGCCCATAGCAAAAATATCACTAATGGCATTGGTTGCGGCAATTCGTCCAAAATCAAAAGGATCATCCACAATTGGCATGAAAAAGTCTGTGGTACTAATAATCGCAGTTCCATTACCAAGATCATACACCGCTGCATCGTCAGCAGTTTCATTGCCGACGAGCAAATTTGGATCATAAAATTTTTCCAGTTCTGAATGTAAAATTGTCCCTAACACCTTAGGCGAAATTTTACAACCTCAACCCGCACCATGGCTGTATTGCGTCAGCCTAATTTTTTCTTCCATTTCTTATTTACCTTGTTGAATATCCGTTTTTGAGAATATGGCTTTCAAACCATATTCTTAATCATAAAGATCTTCGCCATCCTTCCTTGTACGCAATAATTGCAAAATCCAAACATATTGCTCTGGTGCTGGCGTAACAAAAGATTCTATTTCTTCGTTCATTGCTCGAGCTGATTGTTCAGGATCATCACTTAAATTCATTGCTGGATGAATTTCCATTTCATATTTGCCCGTTTCAGCGTTATAACGAGGGAACATTGGAATGACAACCGCTTTAGAAAGTTTTGCCATTTTATTTAATCCCGGCAATGTCGCTTTATAAGTTCCAAAGAAATCAACGAATACGCTTTGCTCGGCACCAAAATCTTCATCAGGTAAGTAATAACCCATTTCGCCTTTACGGACATGATTTAAAAAAGGTTTAATACCATTTTGGCGAGCATGCATTTTTCCGCCGAAACGTTGGCGTGTAATCGTCCAAAGCCAATCCACCAATGGATTACGGTGTGGATTATACATAGAAGTCATTGGCATGCCTTGAGTGTGCAAAATAATGCCCGAAGCATCAATCGCCCAGCCATGTGGCACCATAAGAATAATATTATTACCCTCAGCTTTTGCCTGTTCGATATGTTCAAGACCGATAAATTCGCTGCGTTTTTGCAAATGTTTCTTTGAACGAATGGCAATCTCACCAATTCCAAACATAACTTGTGCAACAACCGCAAACATTTTATCAATGACTTGCTCACGTTGTTGTTCAGTCCAATGAGGGAAACAATATTGCAAGTTAGTTTGTGCACGCGTACGCTGTTTCTTTGCTTTATGCCCAATCCAAATACCTAATTTTCCCGCAAATTTATCGCGCAGACGAAAAGGCACAAATGCTAACAACAATAAAAAGAAAATACCGAGCCAAATGCCCCAATATTGAGGCTTTAAATACGACCATGAAAAGTGCGCTTCATAACCCACTCTCGCCGTTAAACGTAAATTTTGTTGATTATCCGACATAATAAAATGAAATTAATTTTAACCGCACTTTTGCGCGCTTTCCGAATTAAAAATGAAACCACCCCTGATCGTAAACCATTTTAGCCGTCATCATAAAAGACATAATAACAACCATCGGTCGAATCAAGGTTTTACCTTTCGTCATCACCATTTTGGCTCCTAAATTTGCACCTAAAATGCTCCCAGCCATCATCACGAAACCCACTTTCCAAAGAATTTGTCCGCCCAATAAGAAAAGCGCAAAAGAAGCAAGATTCGAAGTGAAGTTCATCACTTTTGCATGTGCTGTCGCTTTTGGGAGATTAAATCCTAGCAAAGTAACACAGGCTAAACTCATGATTGAGCCAGTACCAGGCCCAAAGAAGCCATCATAAAAACCTAAGAATGGGCTAACTAAAAGACCAAATAACATGTAACTTAAACGCTGTTTTCGATCTTCATCACCTAATTTAGGGGTAAATAAAAAATATAGACCAATGGCTAAAATCAAAAAAGGCAGAATTTTTTTGAAAATCGCCACATCAATTGATTGAATTAATAATGTACCTAGGGCAGAACCTAAGAAAACCCAAATCAAAATAAACCAAATATCGCGTAAATTGACCGCTCTTTTTCGCAAGAAATAAAGGCTTGCGGATAATGCACCGCCCATAGCTTGCAATTTGTTGGTGCCTAACGCCATTGCAGGTGGCATGCCAGTCATGAGCAACGCTGGAATGGTGATTAATCCACCACCGCCAGCAATTGCATCGATAAATGATGCGACAAAACCAACACAAAACAATATTGCTAAAAGATCAATTCCGATATCCATATTGATTTACCTTAATGCTATTCTAACCATTCATTCCGATTCGGTGAGTTCAAAATTTGTTGGCACAAAAACGGCTCAGGTGGTGCAACTTTAGGTTTACTCACTGAAGTGCTTGGTTTTGGCGGTTCAAACCAAGAATATAATTCGTCTCCACAACCATCACCGGCAGGCACAGGCGCTTGATTTTCACAATAAGGCGCATCTGCTGGGCAAGTTAAACGAACATGAAAATGAGAGTCGTGGCCATACCAAGGACGAACTTTGTGTAGCCAACCGCGATCATTGCCAGCGGTTTGGCATAATTTTACCTTAATCGCGGGATTAACAAAAATACGCGTCACATTTGGATCTTGTGCGGCTAACTTGATTAACGTCGCATGATTGCTATTCCATACGCGTTCATCTACTCGTTGTGCCTTTCTATCCACAACTAATAAACCTTTACCATCAGAATTGAGCGCATCGGCATCTGACATTTCGCCCATTCTTAACCAAATATCCGCATCTAATCCCATCTGATGGCTAGCATGACCCGTTAAAAACCGTCCACCACCCGGCATGGCAATATCGCCTACTAACATCGTTGGCAACCCAGCAGCTTTAGCGCGTTGTCCCAAACGTTCAAGATACTGAATCATATTTGGATGGCCATAATAACGATTGCGATTCATGCGAATCACTTGGTAACCTTCACCTTTCGGCGGTAATGCTTGCGCCCCAATAATACACCCGTTGGTATAACTACCTATAGGTTTTGCTTTCCCATCGTCACTTGGAATAGGACGTTTCACTTTTTGCCAATCGAGAGGAGACGCAATAACGTTCAGAGAAAAAAGTGCGGTAAAAATTATGGTTGTTTTTAATAAAATTTTATTCATTCTAAAGTTTTGCTGTAGGTAAGTATACCCTAGGTTTTGCCGTGGGTAAGTATATCCTAGGTTTTGCCGTGGGTAAGTATACCCACGGTTAGAAAAATAGTTCCCCTTTGGGGAACTTTATACTTACCCCAAAGGGGTAACATCAAACTAACCTAGGGTATACCTACCCTAGGCACAGACTCACATATAGGTACACCTTAAGTTCAGCCCCATTGAAGAACTTTCCACTTACCCCAAAGGGGTAACATCAAACTAACCTAGGGTATACCTACCCTAGGCACAGACTCCCATCTTATACTAAGATTATTTACACTGCGCCTTAAAACGTAATAGATGATCTAATAAAACAATCGCCATCATGGCTTCTGCGATGGGTACTGCTCGAATCCCCACACAAGGATCGTGACGACCTTTTGTTACAACTTCTACGGGTTCACCATTAAGATTGATTGAACGACCAGGAATCGTAATACTTGAAGTCGGTTTTAGCGCAATAGTAGCGATAATCGATTGACCAGAACTAATTCCGCCTAAAATTCCACCTGCATGATTGCTTTCAAATCCATCGGGGGTCATTTCATCACGATGTTCACTTCCACGTTGCTCAACCACAGCAAAACCATCACCAATTTCAACGCCTTTCACCGCATTAATTCCCATTAATGCGTGAGCAAGATCCGCATCTAAACGGTCAAATACCGGCTCGCCCAATCCTACTGGAACATTTTCAGCGATAACAGTAAGTTTAGCGCCAATAGAATCCCCTTCTTTTTTAAGTTCACGGATCAATTCATCGAATTTTTCTACCGCACTTTCATCAGGACAAAAGAATGGATTGCTATTTACCTTTTCCCAATCAATGTCTCCGATGGTCTGCGGCGCAATTTTCACATGGCCAATTTGGCTTAAAAAACCGCGGACTTCAATACCAAAATGTTCGCGTAAATATTTTTTTGCAATCGCTCCCGCTGCCACTCGCATTGCTGTTTCACGCGCTGACGAACGCCCACCGCCACGGTAATCACGGATGCCATACTTTTGCTGATAGGTAAAATCCGCATGACCAGGGCGGAAACGATCTTTAATCTCGCCATAATCTTGCGAACGCTGATCACCATTTTTAATGATCATTCCGATACTTGTGCCTGTCGTTTTTCCTTCAAACACACCAGACAAAATTTGAACTTCATCGTCCTCACGACGCGGCGTGGTATATCGAGATGTTCCTGGTTTACGACGATCTAAATCTGGCTGAATATCTTTCTCAGATAATTCGAGATTTGGCGGTACCCCATCAACGATACAGCCTAATGCAATACCATGTGACTCCCCAAAGGTTGTCACACGAAAAAGTTGTCCGATTGTGTTACCCGCCATATTCTTTCTCTTTAATTAGTTTTAGTTAATTTTTCCATATTAATAAAAGGAATCTCTTCACCCGTGTCTTTATTTTTAATAAAGATATCCAATTGATTGAAAGCAATGTCTATATTGTTTTCTTTAAATAATTGATTTACACGGCGATTTAATAAATCAAGAGTATCATTACGATCTGAAACTTGTCCGACATAAACTCGTAACTCATGGTCTAAAGTGCTTGCACCAAAATTTAAAAACAACGCTCTTGGCTCAGGCTCTTTTAAAACGCTCGGCAATTCATAAGCAGCTTGTAATAACAAACGTTTTACTAATTCTAAATCGGAGTTATAAGCAACCCCCACAGAGATGACTAAACGAGTAATGGTATTTGATAATGCCCAGTTGGTCACTTGCCCTGTTACAAACGATTTATTCGGCACAATCACTTCTTTTCTATCTGGATCAATCATCGTAATTGCACGAATACGGATTTTTGCTACCGTACCAGTGACACCGTTTATGGTAACGGTATCGCCCACTCGAATTGGGCGTTCAAACAATAAAATAATCCCAGATACAAAGTTTGCAAAGATTTCTTGCATACCAAAGCCCAAACCAACTGAAAGGGCAGCAAACAACCATTGCAATTTAGACCACGACATGCCTAATGTAGCAAATGCCCACGCACCACCAACCGCAACTAAAACATAGGTTAATAATGTAGTAATAGTATAAGGTGTGCCTTGTGAAAGTTTAACCCGTGAGAAAATTAATACTTCTAAAATACCTGAGATATTGCGCACTAACACATAAGTAATCCCTACAATTACCAAGGCAACGAGAAGATTAAATAAAGTGATACTTTCCATCACTGTGCCTGCTTCAGTAGTCGTCGTTTGCTGCCATAAGGTCACTTCACGCAAATAACTTGCCACCGTGACAAGATCTGACCAAACATAGTAGAAAATGCCAAACAAAGCAGTCCAAATGAAAAGATCTGCAAAACGCAATAATTGGCTACGCACTTCATTTAGCGCTAAGCCTTCTTCTTTTTCATTAAGCACAGGCTCATCAGATGTTGATCCTTCATTGATGCTTGCTCGTTTCTGATTACGTTTTTCTTCTAAACGGCGATGAGCCAAGCGACGAGAAGATACAGTTATACCACGATAAATCACTTGACGAATTAACCACCACACACACCATGCGATATAAGAATTAATCAAATGCTGTATTAAATTCAACGCAGTGTAATAGTATCCCAACGCAACTAATATCACTAAGCCAACAGGAATAATCTGTAAACCGAATTGAACGATTTTGGCAATAATGTGGTTATGGCTTTTTTTCTCATCTTCGTAAGAACGTAGCACATTTTTGAAACGTGGTGCGATGATAATAATGCAGAACAGCAATGAAACTATCGTATTCACCTGTCCAATCACATCATTTGCCAACCCATAATCAGTCACGTTACTAAATACTGATGTATTCAGTAATAAAACAACCGCTACAACAATACGTTTAATTACACTTTGAAAACGCACCGCACTTTGTTGAGAAAATTCAAAGTGACGGACAAAAATCCCATTCGGACGGAATAAAGAAAGCCAAAACGTGAAGAACCACCAATAGCCCGCCATACTAAACGACCAATCCCAAAACTCAGTTGGATTTTTCATAAAGAAGAAACCAAGCATTTGACAAATGGCTAAAAACCATAAAGTTCCAGAAAGCGTTAAAAATGCAGTAAGCAATAAAGCTTGTGGTGTATTCCACTGATTATCATATTTTAATCGGTTAATTTCGCCGTTAATTTTTGATAGGCGTTGTTTGATGCGATCTTTGAATTTAAAAATAGCGCCACCCACGACAAACAAGCCCAAGCAGTACATCAGTAAGTAAGGCAAGTTACTGTAATTTGTGGGTAAACCAATTTTTTTCACAATACCATTGACTTGCGCCATAAAGGCTCGAGGCAATTCAGCAAACCAATCTAAATTAATAGGATTATTGCTTTTAACCCAGAAACTTTGTTGCTCCAATTTTGATTGAATTTGATCACTAATTTGAGTAATTTGTTGCTGAGTAAGCTCTAAAGAAATGGCTAAATTAAGTTGATTATTCAATGACTTAATTAAGTCAGAAGCCATTTTACGACGTTCAGTTAATAAATTAACTAATTGTGTTTTTTCAGCGTGAGTAAATTTCTCACCTTCATCTGATTCGACTTTAGCAATATAGGCATCTAAATCGTAAAGTTCATTACGTTTTTGAGTTATATCGAAAATTTGTACCCGTAAATCCGCAATTTGTTTTGATAAACCTTGAATATTTAAGTTAGTTGGTAATTTTTGTTTTTGTTGTTGAATAATACGAGAAAGCACCAGCGTACCTTGTAATGCACTAATTTGCTCCTCGATGGTATGTTGAGTTTGAGTGAGACTATCAAACACATTACGCATTCTTAAATCATCTTGCGTCAAGATGTTCGTCTTTTCCGTTTGTTGCAACAAATATTGACTCAACTCTGCATTACGCGCCAATTCTTTCTGAATATAAGCATTTTTCGCACTATTTTGTTGCTGTTGTTGAACTTGTTCTACTTGGTTTTGAGTTTGCGCTAAGTTTTTCTGATTGATCACTTCTTGGATCGCCACAATTTGTTGTTGTAGCAGTTGCAAACGAACATTCAACAAATCATAACGGCTTTGATAAAGCAATGTCAGCTGATCGCTATTTTTCAATAAATCTTGGTTGTAAGCGTTTTTTAAATCAATCAACTGCAATTCTATTTGATTTTTTTGACGTAAAGTTTTTGTAAGATTGCTATCGGCTAATTGTTGATTAATTTCTTGTGTGCGTTTCAAATTCTCAGTAAGACTGGTTTGTGCACGCTCAGATACAGAACTTTGCCCCGCTAATTGAGTATTCGCTTTACTTAATGCAGTTTGGGTTTCCTGCTGTTGGGCATTAAGTTTGCTTAATGTAGCCTGTAAATCTGCTAAATTTTGAGCTTGATAATCGACTGATTTAGATTGTTCTAACTGCTTCTTAAACGCCAATAAATCTGCATTATTTTTCTTAATTTCACTATCAGCATGGGCTAAAACATCATGTAAATCTTCATTATTTTTTTGTTGAGTTTGAATGAGTTGCAATAAATCTAAAGAGGTTTGCAATTCATTAATAAGTGCTGTTTTTACATCACCATCAGCCATTTTTTGCGCATCAGCTAAATCTGCAGAGAGATCTTGCTCCGTAGGTAATAATATTTTGCTTTTGTTTGCTGCAAATGTTGGATGCACCGTCGCCCAACCAATTAAAGCTGTAGCTAAAAGTGCGGTGAAAAAACGTGATGTTTTCATAAGTTACCTGTATTTTTTATTGTTCGTTTATTTGTTTTGCTAACCAATCGGCAAGCACTTTACGTGATATTTTTATTGCGCCAGCAGATAAATCTACTGGCAATTCATAATAAGCTATTGGCTGTTTAAAGCGAGCCAATTTATCTTGTAAAAATTCAGTGAGTTTTTCGAGCGCACTTTGATTAAAGGGTTCATTCAAAGCAACAATCGCAACGGGACGATAGCCAAATTCATGATCGGCTTTGGGTAAAACAAAAACTTGTTTCACCATAGCATTTTTCAGCATCACTTGCTCTATTTCTTCTGGCTGAATATTTTCACCGCCTGAAATAAACATATTATCAAGTCGTCCGATAATAACCAGTTCGCCCTCTTGCAAAATGCCCTTATCTTTTGTCTGAAGCCAGCCGTCGCTATTCGTTAATGGAAAAATTTGTCGATCTTTCCAATACCCCATCGCCAAACCCGCGCCTTTTAGCCAAACTTCATCATCCACCAAACGATATTCTCGACCTAATAACGGTTGCCCTACGCCTTGTTTTTTATCAGATTGTTTGGCAAAAACCGTAGAAGCCATTTCCGTCATTCCGTAACCAGAATACGTTTCGACACCATATTTCACCATTTTTTGTGTAAGTTCTGTCGGAATATGCGCACCGCCCAGTAAAATATGACGCGTAGCAAATGAAATACTCGGATTTTCCTGTAAATAATCTAATAAACGCTGTAATTGCGTTGGCACAAGAGAAACGTGAGTCGCCTCCAATAATGAAGCGTAAAAATCCGTTTTCGGGAAATGCAATTCAGCACCACAACTCAACCAACGCCAAACAATACCTTGACCTGAAACATGATATAACGGCAAGGAAAGTAACCAAGAATGTTCGCTATCGAACTTCATCAATTCGCATACGCCCTTCGCATTATCTAAATGCGCTTGAACATTATGTACTACCGCTTTTGGCAAACCTGTCGAGCCAGACGTGAGCGTCATTGTTGCAGGGCGAAAGAAATCAGCTTTTTGTATAACTACGTCAGCTTTTGGAAAATCCCTCAAATCTTCATCATAAAAACAAAAATCGATTTGATGAATCTCACATAATTCTTCAATTTTTTCTTGAGGAAACGCCGGATTAATGCCTAGAATTTTTGCACCCAGTTGGATTGCAGCAAGATATAAAAATAAAATGTTTTCTGTATTTTTTCCGACAAAAGCAACCGCACTTTCAGGATTTACACCTTTATTTTGTAAGAAGGAAACGGTTTGGTTCACTTTCTCGGCTACTTGCGCCCAATTAAAAATATCGCCCTGTGCAGTGCGCAAGGCGATTTTATGAGAAAACTTAGGTTGGATAGCAAAGGCTTGCCAAGGATACATCATTAATTTACCGTGAAATATGCCCGCACTTCGTCAATTAAACTTTCAGGCAAATCCATTGATTGCATTGCGCCTTCCAACATCAGCATTTTACGGCCACTGTTTGTGTTAGTAATAACCCAATAAGGCGTATCTGGAATTTGTTTTGGTTTTGTATGATTACCGGTCATTAACAATGTTGCTTCATCTCGAGCAAAATAAACTCGGGTGCGGCCTTGTAAAGATTCTGTGGCTTGCGCAAAACTCTCAGGATTAGTGCGATAAAGCACGCGCAGAATAGCTAAGAAACGCGTAACAGCTTTGCCTTCTTCTTGAAATTCTGTCGATTTTAATAAGGCTTGAACTTTTTCTACGATCTGATTAATTGCAGTTATCGGCTGTTTTTTCGTCGGTTTTACACTTTCTGACTTAGCAGGCGCGGGCTGTACTTCTACTTTTGATTCTGTTTTTTCGTTATTTTCAGCCGGAGCAAATGTTAAGTCATCGGCAAAAACACTCGCATGTGCCGGTAAATTAAGCAAACGGCGTAAAATATCCGAAGCACTTTCCCCAATAGAGCGGGTTTGGCTCGCAATATATTGGTATAATTCTTCATCAACTTCAATGATCTTCATTTTTTTCTCTCTGTTTGCTAGAATTTTTTTAATTATAGCGACTTCTTTACAAATTCTCACGCAAAAATTATGTCAAACTCATTGCTCAATTATCAATTTCATCAAGTAAAACAAACGATTAATTCTCCAACTTTAGTTTTTATTCACGGTTTATTCGGGGATATGAATAACCTTGGCATCATCGCCAGAGCTTTTAGCGAAAATTACAATATTTTACGCGTAGATCTGCGCAATCACGGTCATAGTTTTCATTCGGAAAAAATGAATTATCAACTTATGGCGGAAGATGTTATCGCGGTAATCCACCACTTAAATTTATCCAAAGTGATATTAATTGGTCATTCTATGGGGGGAAAAATCGCCATGAAAATCACCGCACTTTGTCCAGAATTAGTCGAAAAATTAATTGTAATTGATATCTCTCCCCTGCCTTACGAAGGATTTGGGCATAAAGATGTGTTTAATGGCTTATTCGCTGTAAAAAATGCAGCCCCTCAAACTCGTCAAGAGGCAAAACCGCTCTTAGAAAAGGAAATTGATGATCAGGATGTCGTGCAATTTATGCTGAAATCTTTTGAACCCAATTCACCTGATTATTTTCGGTTTAATCTCACCGCACTTTTCAACAATTACGCTAACATTATGGATTGGGAAAAGGTGCATGTACTCACGCCGACGCTGTTTATCAAAGGTGGAAATTCTTCTTATATAAAAATAGAGAATAGCGAAAAAATTTTAGAACAATTTCCTCATGCGACGTCTTTTACTATTAGTGGTTGTGGCCACTGGGTACATGCTGAAAAACCTGAATTTGTTATACGTGCGATAGAGCGATTTGTAAATAAGAATTAATTAATTTAAATGAGAATACTTTTGTAGTATACTCCCACACAATTTAGGGAATATCCCCTATTTATAATCAATACGTTAAATTTTAAAAGGAAAGAAAAATGGCAGTTGTTGGTCTATTTTATGGCAGTGACACAGGCAATACCGAAAACATCGCAAAAATGATCCAAAAACAATTAGGTAATGACTTAATCGATATTCGTGATATTGCAAAAAGTAGCAAAGAAGATATTGAAGCATACGATTTCTTACTTTTCGGTATTCCGACTTGGTATTACGGCGAAGCACAAGCTGACTGGGATGATTTTTTCCCAACGTTAGAAGAAATCGATTTTACAGATAAACTCGTAGGTATTTTCGGCTGTGGCGATCAAGAAGACTATGCTGATTATTTCTGCGATGCTATCGGCACCGTGCGCGACATCGTAGAACCGCGCGGCGCAATCATTGTGGGTAACTGGCCAACTGAAGGCTATACTTTTGAAGCATCAAAAGCATTATTAGAAGACGGAACTTTCATTGGGTTGTGTATTGATGAAGATCGCCAACCTGAACTCACTGCAGAACGTGTGGAAAAATGGTGTAAACAAATTTACGATGAAATGTGTTTAGCCGAGATCGCTTAGAATTTTTCACATAAAAGGGAGGGAACTTTATGTCTGAAGAAAACATTAAATTACTTAAAAAAGCTGGATTAAAAATCACTGAACCTCGTTTAACCATTCTTAGCTTAATGCAAGAACACAAAAATGAACATTTCTCAGCAGAAGATGTGTACAAAATTCTACTTGATCAAGGGAGTGAAATTGGCTTAGCGACCGTTTACAGAGTATTAAACCAATTCGATGAAGCTAATATTTTAATTCGTCACAATTTTGAAGGTAATAAATCTGTATTTGAGCTAGCACCAACTGAACACCATGATCATATTATCTGCGAAGATTGCGGAAAAGTATTTGAATTTAGTGATAATATTATTGAACAACGCCAACGTGAAATTAGCGAAAAATATGGCATTAAATTAAAAGCGCATAGTTTATATCTTTACGGGAAATGTAGTGATATTAATCATTGCGATGAAAACAATTCAAATAAATAACATCTCTAAGGCGACTCAATGTCGCCTATCTTATATTCAAATTTTATCCGAAAAAATAACCGCTCTTTTTTAAAGTGCGGTTATTTTCTATTTGAAATTTTGAGGATTAATAAACACCTTGTGCCAACATGGCATCAGCGACTTTGACAAAACCTGCTACGTTTGCGCCTACCACATAGTTAATATTTTCTTGCCCCTCAATCGTGCCGTATTTTTTACAGTTTGCGTGAATGTCTAGCATGATTCGATGCAATTTTGCATCTACTTCTTCTGCAGTCCAATACAAACGTTGTGAACTTTGCGCCATTTCTAAACCGGAAGTCGCCACACCACCAGCATTAGCCGCTTTACCAGGTCCAAATAATACACCTGCAGCCTGTAACGCTTCTGTTGCTTCAATGGTAGTTGGCATATTGGCACCTTCAGCGACCAATTTCACGCCATTTTTAATTAAAAGTTGAGCATCTGAAAGTTCTAATTCATTTTGAGTTGCACAAGGAAGCGCAATATCAACTTTCACTTCCCAAGGGCGTTTGCCTTCAAAATATTGCAAGCCAAATTGTTCTGCATAATCTTTCACTCGACCACGTTTTACATTTTTAATTTCTAAAAGTGCGGCTAATTTTTCAGTAGTAAATCCCTCAGCATCATAAACATAACCTGATGAGTCAGAACAGGTAACTACTTTTGCACCAAGCGATAATGCTTTTTCAATGGCATATTGCGCTACGTTACCAGAACCTGAAACCGATACAACTTTACCCGCAAAACTATCGCCTTTTTCAGCTAACATGGCTTGAGCAAAATAAACTAACCCATATCCCGTCGCTTCTGGACGAATTAAACTCCCCCCAAAAGATAATCCACGCCCTGTAAAGACGCATGCTGCTTGGTTCGATAATTTTTTCATATAGCCAGCTAAATAACCAACTTCGCGCCCTCCAACACCAATATCACCTGCAGGCACATCAGTATCCGCCCCTACATGGCGATAAAGTTCAGCCATCAATGCCTGGCAAAAACGCATGACTTCTGCATCTGATTTCCCTTTCGGATCAAAGTCCGAACCACCTTTTGCTCCGCCCATAGGCAATGTAGTTAAAGCATTTTTAAAAATTTGCTCAAAACCTAAAAATTTTAAAATAGATAAGTTTACTGATGGATGGAATCGCATACCGCCCTTAAATGGACCAATTGCACTATTAAATTGCACTCGAAATGCACGGTTCACTTGCACCTGACCATTGTCATCGGTCCAAGCTACACGGAATTGAAATGCACGTTCAGGCTCGACTAAACGTTCCAACAATCCCTCTGAACGATATTTAGGATTAGCTTCTAAAAAGGGCCAAATAGAAGTAAATACTTCTCTCACCGCTTGTAAAAACTCAGGTTGATGACCATCACGTTGAGCGACTTTTGCTAAGAATGCATCTAAGGAAGCAACTGTTGACATAATGAATTTCCTTCTTTGTTGTTAATGTTGTGTGTATTGTGTTTTTTTATTATGCTCGCCTCATAGGGCGCACTGACAATATGCAATGACTGATTTAACGTTGCAATAATTTTCATGAAGGAAATTTAAAGAAAAACAAAACAGAAAGAAATTATCTAAAAAATAACCCAATTTATTAGATAGAAAATAAAAATAAAGATAATAACCTAATAAAATGATGATGTTTTAGGTAAAAATACGAAACTTTTACTAAACTATAAATCACATTTATTCGTGAATAAAGAAAAGATATTGTTTTATGAAAAAGCAACACGACGATGTCATCAATGCAATAAAAAAGGGGCTAAGCCCCTATTTAATATATTAATCGATTTATTATTCTGTTTTTTCTGATTCATCGTTGTTTTCAACCGCACTTTCATCGTCTTTGGGTTGATAAAAACGAGCTACTAATAAACCAAGCTCAAAGAGCAAGCACATCGGCACCGCGAGTAAAGTTTGTGAGAAAACATCAGGAGGTGTTAAAAGCATGCCGATAAAAAATGCCCCCACAATAATATAAGGACGTTTTTCGGAAAGAGCCTTCACAGTAGTAACGCCAGTCCAGCAAAGTAGAATGATAGCTATCGGTACTTCAAAACACACACCAAACGCTAAAAACAATGCCAAAGCAAAATCTAAATAGCTGCTGATGTCTGTTGCAATAGCAACGCCTTCTGGCGCAGTTTGTGTAAAGAAACTAAATACAAACGGGAATACAACGTAATAAGCAAAAGACACGCCACAATAAAATAAAATCGTACTTGAAAATAGCAACGGATAAATCATCCGTTTTTCATGTTGGTACAATGCAGGCGCAACAAAAGCCCAAACTTGATAAAGCAAATAAGGAACAGAAATAAAAACAGCAACAATTGCTGTCAATTTAATTGGTGTAAAGAAAGGCGTTTGAATATTGGTTGCGATCATCGTCGCACCTTTTGGCATAACCGCCGTTAAAGGTGCAGCAACGAAATGATAAATATCATTGGAAAAATACACCAATGCGACAAAAACCAATACCACACAAATCACACAGCGTAATAAACGGTTTCTTAACTCAACAAGGTGTGTAATTAGGGGTTGAGATTCATCCACATTACTCATAAAAACTCGCTATGATTCAGTTTTTGAAGATTGAGATTTTGGTGCTGGAGCAATTTCAATCTCATCTGGCGGATAATAATCAGATAAACGCTCAGTCAATTCTGCTTGCTCGTGGGCTTCAAGTGCGGTTAAATCTGCAGGTGTTTTTTCTACTTCAGGTAAAGTTTCTGTAGAATCCTCAGTTAATGCCACATTTTGAGGCTTTTCTGCATTTTCAGCCGCACTTTTAATTTCTTTAATTTGCTCTTCCACCGTTGTACCAGCTTGAGCCGCTTTATCTTCTAGCTCTGCTTTCATTTTATCTGCTTGAGCTTTTAATTCTTCCACCGTTTTACTCAATTCTGGTGAAAGGGTTTGCAAGTTCAAAGATTCAGCTTTTTTGATACTATCCTGTAATTCTTGCAATTTTAGTTCTTGTTTCAACTCATTTTGCACATTGGCAGCTAAACCACGAATCGTTTTCACCCAGCCCATCACTGTGCGAATGGCGACAGGCAAACGCTTCGGTCCTAGCACAACTAGGCCAACTACCATTAACAAAACAAGTTCTGAAAAACCAATATCAAACACGGATTAAGCCTGTTCTTTCTCTTTTGTAGTTTCAGTTTTTGCAGATGTTGCATTATTGTCAATAGACTTAAATTCTGCATCTTTTGCTTTTTCATCATCTTGCATTGCTTTCTTAAAGCCTTTCACAGCAGCGCCAAGATCTGAACCCGCATTTCTTAATTTTTTCGTACCGAAAACCAATAAAATGACCACTAACAAGATAATCATTTGAGCAGGGGATAAACCAAACATAATAAACTCCGTTCTGTAAAAAAGAAAAAATTTGGGTCGGAATATACCCTTTTTGCCTACTTAGAACAATAGCTATCGGGGATTATTTTCAATTTATCACGATATTAATGATAAAACGCAATATATGAATAAACTAAAAATGGCTAAAAATCTCTTTCTAGCCATTTTATCTTTATTTCCAAATGCGGGAATCAAATATTTTCTTACGTAATTCAGGGTGGTCGTCAATTTTAAACTCTGGTGTTTTTCCTTCTTTAAGCTGGCGTTGATAATCCTTCATCAATTTCCATACGATTGGCGACAACATCAAAATTGCGATCAAGTTAATGATTGCCATGACTGCCATTACCGTATCTGCGAAATTCCACACCACATTGCCTGAACGAACCGAACCAAAATACACGAAGAATAGCACCATTAAACGGAACAAAAATACAAACCAAGGTTTATTTTTGATAAAACGGATATTGCTTTCCGCATAAGCATAGTTACCAATAATAGAAGAATAAGCGAATAACAATAAGATAAACGCTAGGAAATGCACCCCAAATTCGCCTATGTGGTATTGCAACGCACTTTGCGTAAGTGAAATACTTTTTAGCGTTTCGCTACCATAATTATTTGAAAGCAAAATAATCACGGCAGTACAAGAACAAACAATCATGGTATCAACAAACACACCCAACATCTGTACTAAGCCTTGACTAACAGGATGCTTAACGTGAGCTGCCGCCGCCGCATTAGGCGCAGAACCCATCCCAGCCTCGTTAGAGAATAGTCCGCGTTTAATCCCCATCATCATTGCTTTTGATACTAGCGCACCAAACATTCCGCCAGCTGCAGCATCAAAACTAAATGCGCTTTGAATGATACGATGAATCACCGAAGGAATCATATCAATATGCATGCCAAGAATAATCACCGCCATAATTAAATAGAAAAGCGCCATCATTGGAACAAGGCTACTCGAAATAACCGCAATGCGCTTAACGCCACCGAAAATAATAAGTGCGGTCAAAATTACTAATGAAATACCGACATATTCCCCTTTCCAATTCCACGCATTGCTGGTTGCTTCCACAATGGAGTTCGCCTGCACAGAATTAAAGGCAAAACCAAATGTAAAAATTAATGCAAGCGCAAAAGCCACTGCCATACAACGTGATTTTAAACCTTGCACAATATAATAAGCAGGGCCACCACGGAATGAGCCATCTTTATCTTGAATTTTAAATAATTGAGCAAGAGTAGATTCAGCGAAAGCACTCGACATACCAATAAATGCCGTTACCCACATCCAAAACACCGCGCCTTCGCCCCCTAAGGCAATTGCCGTTGCAACCCCACCAATGTTGCCCACACCAACGCGGCTCGCAAGACCTGTCGTAAAGGCTTGGAAAGGTGTTAACGAACTTCCCTCTACAGCACGACCAAACCACATTTCACGAAGGCTTGCTGGGAATAAACGGAACTGCACAAATCCTGTTGTAATGGTAAAAAATAGACCCGTCCCAAGCAAAATAATAATGGTGGCATCCCATAAAGGTCCATCAAGGTATGCGACTATCCAAGTTAGCACGTCTTCTAACATTTTTGAAAATTCAAATTCCATAATCATCCCTCAAGCGATAAATAATTTGATTGTATGGTTTTTCAATGAAAAGGCGAGATTTTTTAAAAATTTCTCTAAAGAAAAGAAATACAAACAAGAAAAAATCTAATAAATTTAGAATATTCTAAATATTTTCCAAAACAAAGGGCATATTATTTGAATACGCCCCACTAGTTTGTTGAATTATTTGGTTAAAAACAATGCTGCCGCACCACGCACACCACCAGAATCGCCGTGTTTCGCTTTTTTAATTGGTGGAACTTTTGCTGTCCGCATCAAATGAGGCGGAAGTGCTTTTGGTAAAGCCTCATAAAGGTAATCAAAATTAGATAATCCACCGCCTAGCACAATCATATGCGGATCAAATGCCGTAATGATATTGCCAATAGAAATCGCTGCCAACTCAACAAAAAGATTCACAAAATCTACCGCACTTTCATTGCCTTGATAGAACAAATCAATAATTTCACGAGCGGATAATGTTTCACTTTTCAAATCTCGATAAAGCATTTCAAAACCGCGACCAGACAAATAATTATCCAAACAAGCCTTGTTACCGCAACCGCATTGATAAATTGGGGCTTTATCCCATCCCAATAATTTCAAAGCATGATAATTTAGTTGTAAATGACCAAGCTCTCCTGCCATTCCCACTTGACCTGAATGAACTTTACCGTTTAAGACAAAGCCACCACCAAAACCAGTTCCGAGAATTAAACCAAGTACAGTCGGATATTGCTGATTTTCCGTATCCCATGCTTCAGATAACGCAAAGCAATTTGCGTCATTTTCTGCCCGCACTTCACGGCCTAAACGCGCAGACAAATCGCGTAAAATTGGTTTATTATCTGCCACACGAATATTGGTAATTTCGGCTAATCCAGTTTGTTGATTAACAAAACCAGGCACGCCCAAACCTACGGTGCCCACTTCACCAAACTTTTCATCAGCACGATTCACTAAATCCACAATCGTATTAAGCCATTCTTCATAATCGGTTTTAGGTGTTGGCACCCGTTCAGAATATAATTTTTCTAATTTTTCATTGAATACGGCAAGCTCTATTTTCGTGCCACCAATATCTAAACCATAATACATAATCTGCTCCTTTATAAAGAAGTGCGGTTAAAATTAGCCAAAATTTTAACCGCACTTAAATCATTATTTTATGACGAAGATCGCCTTTTTCTTTAAAAAGGCAAAAATAATGCTATTAATCAACCATGCCAGCAATGTCGCCACTAATAAATCTATTGGGTAATGCATGCCTAATCGCACACGGCTAATCAACATCAATAAGCCCCACACCGCAATGCCCGCCACCAGCAATTTTGCTTTAAAAGAACGGTTACCTAATAATTGAGTAAAGCCAACAGCAAGCATTAGCCAAGTTGCCGCAAAAATCGTATGTCCTGAGGGGAACGAATACCCTGTTTCATTTTCATAATGATGAACTAACCAAGCTGGTGTGATGGCATCCATAGAATAAAAATTCTTAGCCATTTCTGCACGCAAAGTGCGGTCATTTTTATAAAAGTTTTCAGGCGTTGAATGAGTTTGCTCAGCTAGATACACAGTGAATGGACGAGGTTCTTCAAATAATGCTTTTGCCCCTGTTTTTGCGGCTTGAGTTGCAATAACTGAAATCCCCATCACAATTACGCCTAATATCCATTGTTTTGGATTTTTGAATAAAAAGGCAAACAAAAGCGTAAATAACACACAGGTGATCAACGCATAAGGTACACTCCCCGTTTCAGTAAGCAAATAAAGCCAATAATCAGCTTCAGTTAATTGGCTATTGCCATGCCACTGATAGGAAATACCCCAAATAAAAAATGGTACAAGACAAAGTAATAACGTATATAATGACAGCCTTTTGAACATGCTCGCCCCTTGATAATAAAAAATAACGCGCGCATTCTAACAGAAATGACTACGAATAAGGATCACTTTATGGCAAAAATTCAGCTAGTTGCGCAAGCCAATTTACCCACTGAATACGGTATTTTTAAAATGGTGGGATTTGAATTCCCAGATACAAAAAAAGAACATGTAGCCTTAGTGATGGGCGATATTTCTAATGCTGATGAACCTGTGTTAGCACGTATCCATTCTGAATGTTTAACTGGCGATGCGCTCCATAGCTTAAAATGCGATTGTGGTTTCCAACTGGCGACAGCATTGAAACAAATTCAAGAAGAAGGTCGCGGTGTCTTAATTTATCATCGCGAAGAAGGTCGCGGAATTGGTTTGATTAATAAAATCCGTGCTTATTCTTTACAAGATAAAGGAATGGATACGATTGAAGCCAATCTTGCTTTAGGTTTCAAAGCAGATGAACGCAACTTTGAAGTCTGTGCCGATATGTTCGAGCTACTTGGTGTCAAAAAAGTTCGCTTGATGACCAACAACCCAGAAAAAGTAGAAACTATGAAAAAAGCAGGTATCAACGTGGTTGAACGAGTACCTCTTAATGTTGGCGAAAACCGCTACAATACAAAATATCTTGATACTAAAGCGAAAAAAATGGGGCATTACATTGTGCATAACAATAATGAACAACATTTAATGACCTGCCCACATTGCCAAGAAGAGATTATTTAATAAAATAATACATGTTAAAAAA
>NZ_LCTH01000014.1:0-83611 GCF_001008275.1 Haemophilus haemolyticus | reverse complement strand
AAAAGCCTCGCGATTTAATAAATGATAGTTTTCTGGCGTTGCTGGGCAATGAAGCGTAATCACATGAGATTTAGCATAAAGCTCATCTAATTCAACATATTGCCCACCCAGTTCTTCCACCACTGGATTTTTGAAAGGATCGTACACCAAGATATTCATTCCAAAACCTTTCAGAATGCGCATCACTGCGATCCCGATTTTACCCGTTCCGATTACGCCAACCGTGCGTCCATGCATATTGAAACCAATTAATCCCTCAAGAGAGAAATTCGCCTCTCGGGTACGCTGATAAGCACGATGAATTCGACGGTTCAGTGTCATCATCAAACCAATGGTATGTTCTGCCACTGCTTCAGGCGAATAAGCGGGAACGCGTACAACTTGAATGCCTAATTCTTGAGCAGCTTTTAAATCAACATTATTGAAACCGGCACACCGCAAAGCCACGATTTTCACACCAAGTGCGGCTAATTTTTCTAATACTTTTCGGCTACCATTATCATTCACGAAAATGCATACTACTTCGCAATGTTCTGCCAAACGTGCGGTGCTCTCGTTCAGCATAAAATCAAAAAATTCTAAATCGAAATTATATTTCGCGTTAATGAGCTCAATATATTTTCGGTCATAGCTTTTAGTGCTATAGATTGCAATTTTCATGGTTTGCTCCAATTATTTTAAGTTTGCAAAAGCCTGTAGTAAGTCTGCTTTAATATCTTCTACATCTTCAATACCGACTGAAAAACGCAGCAAGGTATTAGTAATTCCACGAGCTACACGCTCGGCTTCTGGAATATCCATATGAGTTTGAGTGGCAGGATAAGTAATAAAACTTTCTGTGCCGCCTAAACTTTCTGCAAAAGTAATCAATTTGATGGATTTTAAGAACGTATTAACCCAAGCTTCATCTTGCAAACGGAAAGACAACATCCCACCTTTATTTGGATAAAGCACAGATTCCACTTGTGGTTGAGCTTTTAAAAATTCCGCAATAGCTTGTGCATTTTCTTGATGACGTTTCATGCGCAAAGAAAGGGTTTTCATACCACGAATAGTCAGCCAAGAATCAAACGGCGAAAGTACTGCACCCGCACCATTTTGAATATAAGCAATGCGATCACAAAGTTCTTGCCCTTTCGCAACAATCAAACCAACAAGTGCATCATTATGACCAGCAATATATTTAGTCCCACTGTGAATCACCACATCAGCGCCTAAATCTAATGGGCGAGAAAGCACTGGTGTTAAAAACGTATTATCCACAATCAACATCAAATTATATTTTTTCGCAAGTTTTGCAATTTCAACTACATCACATTCTTCCATTAAAGGATTTGATGGGGTTTCAATAAAAATCGCTTTCGTATTTGGGTTAATTGCCGCCTCAATTTCTGAAGCAGATGCCGTATTGACATAAACAGGTTTTACACTATTGTTATTTTTATAAGAAAAATCTAATAGTCGATAAGTACCACCATACACATCGCTAGAAACGATCCATTCATCTGGTGCAGTGAAAAGCGTCATCAAAACTTGAATTGCAGCCATACCAGAAGAAAACGCAAAACCACGATCTCCATTCTCTAATTTAGCTATCGTTTCTTCTAATACTGTACGAGTTGGGTTTTTGGTACGCGTGTAATCAAATCCCGTGCTTTCACCGATACCATAATGTCCATAAGCCGTAGAAAGAAAAATTGGTGTAGAAACCGCGCCGGTACGCTCATCACTGCGATTGCCTGCTTGAGCTAATAAAGTATCGATAGCATATTGTTGTGTCATAACATCCTCTAAAAATAATGAAAAAATCAACCACACTTTACGTGCTAAAAACGTTTAGCATTTTGGCACAAAGGAAAAAGTGATAAAAGTAGAAATTAGAAAATTACATAAAATTCCATTTTTCCATCATTTTCTGTGATTTATTTGAACAAAATGAACTTTTTTTAAACGGTTAGATAATTTTTTTAAATCTGTAATTGACAGTTATCTGAATTTCCGTAAAATGCGCACCACTAACAGCGAATGCGGGAATAGCTCAGTTGGTAGAGCACGACCTTGCCAAGGTCGGGGTCGCGAGTTCGAGCCTCGTTTCCCGCTCCAATTCGTGGCGTGTTAGCAAAGCGGTTATGCACTGGATTGCAAATCCATGTAGCTCGGTTCGACTCCGGGACACGCCTCCATAATACGCAAATGTTAGTTGTCTATATGCCCGAGTGGTGGAATCGGTAGACACAAGGGATTTAAAATCCCTCGCCTTTCGAGGCGTGCCAGTTCAAGTCTGGCTTCGGGCACCATTTCAAAAATGATACCAGTGGGTCGTTAGCTCAGTCGGTAGAGCAGCGGACTTTTAATCCGTTGGTCGAAGGTTCGAATCCTTCACGACCCACCACTTAAAAATAAAATAAGCACCGCAAGGTGTTTTTTTATTGCCTAATATCTTGTACAAATCTTTCAAATCACTTGATTACTAAAGAATAGTTATTCTTTCTACCTAATCTAAAATAATTAATATATTTTATCGCTACGTTATATTTTCTAAAATAAAATAGCGCCTGAAAATCAAGCGCTATTCAAAATACAATAAAAATTTACCGCACTTTATTACTTCAATAAGTAAGCCGGTAGTTGTGCAAAATCATTATCCATTTCATCAGAAAGCAATGGTAGCTTATTATGTTTATCCAGAGTTTCAGGTAATGAAAGCTGAATACCAAGAATTCGTTCAACAGATTCTTTAAATTTTGCAGGATGCGCTGTACATAGGAAGATTCCTGTTTCACCTTCTTTAAGTTGATCTTTCAGCACTTGGTAAGCTATCGCACCGTGAGGTTCACATAAATAACCTTTTGCCTGCATCGCTTTTAAGGTATCTTCTGTTTCACTATCACTTAGCATACCCGAACCTAAATCAGTTAAATTCCAACCATTTCGTTTAAACAATTCTTCCACTCTCGGCCAATTATTTGGGCGACTTACATCCATTGCGTTAGAAAGGGTTGCAACTGTCGTTTTAGGATCCCAATTACCCGATTTCAAATAACGTGGCACCGTATCATTTGCGTTTGTTGAGGCAACAAAGCGTTTTATCGGCAAGCCTAATGTTTTTGCAATTAACCCTGCAGTTAAGTTACCAAAATTACCACTTGGCACAGAAACCACAACATTATCACGTTTTTCTTTTGGCAATTGTGCGACAGCCTCAAAGTAATAACAAACTTGAGCTAATAAGCGGCTGATATTAATAGAATTTGCGGAGTTAAGCCCGATAGCTTGGCGCAATTCAGCATCATCAAAGGCTTGCTTAACCAAAGCCTGACATGCATCGAAATCAGCGTTAATCGCAACAGTACGAATATTCCCACCTAAAGTACAGAATAGCTTTTCTTGTAATGGGCTGATTTTACCTTTTGGATAAAGGATAACTACATTAATATTTTCTAATCCATAAAACGCATGTGCTACAGCAGCTCCAGTATCGCCAGACGTTGCCGTTAAAATAGTGATTTTTCCATCACCACGTACCGCCGCAAGTGCCTGTGCCATAAAACGGCCACCAAAGTCTTTAAATGCTAATGTGGGACCATGAAATAATTCAAGTGCATAAATATTATCTTCCACTTTTTCTAAAGGTGCGGTGAAAGTGAATGCATTTTTTACCATCTCATCTAACGTTGCTTTCGGTAATTCGTCACCAATTAATGCACCTAGAATTTTTTGGCTACGCTCAATAAGAGACAATTCAAGTAATTCATCAATGTTATTAAGTTGAGGAATTACTTCAGGAAAGAATAAACCTTGATCCCGACCAAGTCCTTGACGAACAGCCTGAGAAAAAGTGACTTGTTCTTCGGGATGTTTGATATTATATAAATTCATATTTAATCCGTTTTTATCTATTTAAATTAACTTATTTAATTTCTCTTGCGCCTTCGTTATCGACCTTACATACATGCACAAAACCTTCATTATTTTGTAAATAATGATTCTCTAAATAAGTTGAAAGTTTAATTGCAGTTTGTAAATCTGGGGCAATAGAGAAAATTGTTGGCCCTGATCCTGAAATACCTGTGGCAAGTGCACCTAAGTCTCGCGTAGCTTGTTTTACTTCAGCAAAATTAGGTAGCAGAGATTCACGATAAGGCTCAGCAATGACATCTTTCATCATAATCGCTGCAAGGTTTTCTTGATGAGTATGGCAAGCATGTACAAAGCCACCTAAATGACGACCATGGGCAATCACGTCTTGTCGAGTATAGCTTTTCGGTAAAATTGCTCGAGCTTCAGCAGTAGAAACTTCAATTCCCGGATATGCTAACACCCAATACCAATTATCAAAAAATGGAAGCTTTTGACAAATATTGCCGAGCGATTGCACCATAAATTGCACACCGCCAAGATAGCAAGGTGCCACATTATCATAATGGATTGAACCAGAAATACGCCCCTCCAATTCGCCCATCATTTCAAGCAATTCCATTTTCGAAAAAGGTTCATTATGAAACTGATTTAATGCCACTAATGCAGCAACAATAGAACAAGCACTAGAGCCTAAACCAGAGCCTATAGGCATATTTTTTTCGAGCGTTAAACGCAAAGGTTTCACATTTCCTCCGCGTAATTTTAATTGCTCGCTAAATAGCACATAAGCTTGGTAAACAATATTTTTTTGTGGTTCTTTCGGTAATTTACGAACAAAATAGCCCGCACTTCCTAATTCAAAACCACTTGAAATAGATTCTATTTGAACCACATCACCTAACAATGAGCCATCAATAGGAGAGATCGCCGCACCTAAAGTATCGAAACCTACGCTAATATTCGCGCTAGATGCAGGGGCGTAAATTCTTAACATCGGGAATCCTTATTAATGTTGTAATGTTCTTAAAATATCTGCAAAGATACCTGCTGCCGTCACCGCATTACCTGCGCCATAACCACGTAATAAAAGTGGGATAGGTTGGTAATAACGAGTATAAAATGCCAAAGCATTTTCACCGTCTTTCACTTTATAAAGTGGGTTATTCTGATCGACTGCAACAATAGATACTTTACATTTACCTTCACAAATTTTTCCAACATAACGCAATACTTTGCCTTCAGCTTTAGCGGTGGAAACACGAGCTTTAAACTCCTCATCAAGCTGTGGCAACATTGCCATAAATTCATCTGCAGATTTTCCTTCAGAGAAGCCTTTCGGCAATACACCTTCTACTTCAACATCTGAAAGTTCAAGCTCAATTCCAGCTTCACGAGCAAGAATTAATAATTTCCGCGCTACATCTTGTCCAGAAAGGTCATCACGGGGATCAGGCTCAGTAAACCCTTTTTCACGCGCAAGTGCGGTGACTTCTGAAAGAGAAAGTCCTTCTTCCAATTTACCAAAAATAAAGGAAAGGGAGCCAGATAAAATGCCTTCAAAATATTCAAGCTCATCGCCCGCGGCAAGTAAGTTTTGAAGATTTTCAATAACTGGCAAACCAGCGCCCACATTGGTTTCATACAAAAATTTATGTTGGCTTGCCTGAGCATTTTGGCGTAACTCATTGTAATAAGCTAATTCTCGTGTATTCGCTTTTTTATTTGGCGTAACCACATGGAAACCTTCTTTTAACGCTCGAGCATAAAGCCCTGCTACAGATTCGGCTGAGGTACAATCTACAAATACTGGATTCACCACATGATGTAATTTAATGAAAGAAAGCAATACATCAAAATCTGATGGCTGAGTCGCATTTTCTAAATCGGTTTTCCAATCGTCTAAACATAATCCATTTTCATCGAGTAACATGCGGTTGGAATTCGCAATAGCACAAACTCGAATTTCAACATTCTTCTTTGCTAGATACTCCTTTTGACGCTTTACCTGCTCAATTAATTCTCCGCCTACTCCACCAACGCCCACTAAAAACATATCCACTACTTTTTTATTATTGAAAAGAGCCTGATGGGTAGCTTTCACGGCTTCAATCGCCTTATTTTGCGGCACAACCGCAGAAATTGAACGTTCACTAGAACCTTGTGCAATCGCCACAATGCTAATATTTGCCTGTGCTAACGCAGAGAAGAAACGAGCAGCAATGCCTTTCGCTTGCTTCATTCCATCGCCCACAACAGAAATAATGGATAAATCTTTAATCACTTCAATCGGTTCTAATTGATGTTCATTTAATTCATTAGAAAACTCCGTTTCTAGTACGGTTTTCGCTACTTCTGCAGATTTCACTGGCACGCAGAAGCTAATACTGTATTCAGATGAAGACTGAGTAATTAAAATGACTGAAATGCCTGCGCCTGACATAGCTGAAAATACGCGAGATGCCATGCCTACCATGCCTTGCATACCAGGGCCTGATACATTAAACATCGCCAAATTATCTAAGTTAGTGATACCTTTGACTTGTAAACCTTCTGATTTCACATTGCCATCAATAATCGAACCCCGCGCAGAAGGATTTCCTGTATTTTTAATGACACAAGGAATATTTTGTGGCAACAATGGGCCAATCGTACGAGGATGAATCACTTTCGCACCGAAATAAGAAAGCTCCATCGCTTCACGATAAGAAAGAGTTGGTAATAAACGTGCATCTGGCACTAAACGCGGATCACAAGTATAAACGCCATCCACATCAGTCCAAATTTCGCATACGCTTGCGCCTAAACAAGCGGCTAAACAGGCTGCAGAATAATCTGAGCCATTACGACCGAGCAGTACCAACTCACCTTTTTCATTACCCGCAGTAAAGCCTGCCATAAGCACCACTTTATCTTTTGCGATACTTGCTGCATCAACACGTTTTGTTGATTCTTCAATTTCAACAGAAGATTCAAGATAACCGCCTTTCGCTAATAATTGCTTGACCGGATCCACAATATGTACGCTATAGCCACGCGCTTCAAACCAAGCTTTCATCATTGCGATAGAAAGTTTTTCACCTCGGCAATCAATCGTCGCTTTAACTGCATCTTCTACTTTTCCTGCCTGACGAATTTCTTCTAATAATCCTTTGATTTGAGCAAATTCAGCATCAATAAGCGCCTTGGTGCCATTTAAGTCGAATTGATTATTTTCGGCATGTAAGCCATTGACGATGTTATAGAAAATTTCGATTGCTTCGTTGAAATGCGTATCGGTTGGTTGATTTAATGCAGCTTTTTCAGAAAGGGCGACGAGATGATTAGTTATTTTGGCTGGTGCTGATAAAACACCTGCTGCTTGCTCTTCTAAATGAGCTTGCTCGATCAATTTCGCTGCTTGGGAAAAACGTTCCGGATTTGCAAGCGAAGTGCCGCCAAATTTAAGTACGCGCATGATTGGTTCTCCTAGAGATATTGTGTTTTTAAATTTATAAAAAAACCCGCTATTCAGTTGAATCGCGGGTTTTCTGTATCCTGTTTTTTGGTGCACTAACCCGCGCCATTAATCATAGTAATGGTCATCATAATGGTGGTAATCGTGCTAATGATTACAGATAAAGTGCGGTTATTTTTCATTGTGTTTTATCTTGAAAAACGAATGCGTAAAGAAATACCGAAATTTCCCTAGCTTGTCAAACAGAAAGTGACAAATTTTTCAGAAATTTTCTCAGCAAATAAATTTCGTGTAAACTAATCGTACTTTTATAAAGGAGAACCTATGGATATCCAGCATAATCTCAACCTAATTCATCAAAAAATTGAAACGGCTTGCGAAGAAGCAACACGCAATCAAAATACCGTAAAATTACTTGCCGTATCTAAGACCAAACCGATTTCCACTATTCTTTCGGCTTATCAAGCTGGACAAACGGACTTTGGGGAAAATTATGTGCAAGAAGGTGTAGAAAAGATCCAATATTTTGAATCTCAAGGTATTAACCTTGAATGGCATTTTATCGGTCCATTACAATCGAATAAAACCCGTCTCGTGGCAGAACATTTTGATTGGATGCAAACACTTGATCGAGCAAAAATTGCAGATCGTTTAAATGAACAAAGACCAACTAACAAAGCACCGTTAAATGTCTTGATTCAGATTAATATCAGCGATGAAGAAAGTAAATCAGGTATTCAACCTAAGGAAATGCTAACACTGGCAAAACACATCGAAAATTTACCACACTTATGCCTACGTGGCTTAATGGCAATACCCGCGCCGACCGATAAAATCGCTGAACAAGAAACCGTGTTCAGAAAAATGTCAGATCTATTTGAACAACTTAAACAAGCCTTACCCAATCAACAAATTGATACTCTTTCTATGGGAATGACGGATGATATGCCGAGCGCAATAAAATGCGGTTCTACTATGGTACGTATTGGTACTGCGATTTTTGGTGCAAGGGATTATTCAAAATAAATCTAAACAACCCTAGTGAAAAAATTATCGTAAAAGAAGCGAACCGCACATAAAAGAGCGGTTCGTTTTTTTATATTATTTTTGGCTACATACAGCAATAAAATGTAATTTATGTTCAGGATCATTAAAGGTTTTGAACATTCTTTTAAATTGCTCACGATTTTCCGCTTTCATCGCATTACGGATGATTTTTAACGTTCCAAGAATACCCTCATCATAAATCATTCCTTTTGGTGAAAGTAATGTCATCTCACCAGAGAAAGTATCAACATTTCTAAAGCCACTTTCTTGGAATATTCCTTTCCAGCCATCTTTCGTTAATGGCGTGACAGTCACATTAATCGCTTTGCGCATATTTTCTAGAATAGTTTGATGATCATTCCCTACCAGCATAACATCGTGAGTAAGCAATAAGCCATTCGGTTTTAATACTCGAAAATATTCTGCAATGGCCTTTTTCTTAGCTTCCACGGGTAACATCGTGAGCATCGCTTCATTGATGACAATATCAAAACTTTCATCCTCAAAAGGCAACTTCATCGCATTCGCACGCTGCACATGAATTTTTTCTTGCAAGCCATTTGCTTCGATATTTGCTTGTGCTTTTTCTAACGCATGTTCGTCTAAATCAACACCTTCAATATGGCAACCAAATTGCTTCGCCAATCCAATTGCTGTCGTTCCCATATTACAGGCAACCTCTAACACTTTTTTATCTTGGCTAAAATCACCATTGGCAATTAACCAATCTGTTGCTTTTTTACCGCCTGGACGCAAACGAGTTTTACCTAAACGTGCAAGAAAATTATGCCCTACTTCATCTTTCGCCATATCTATCTCCTAGTAATTAACTTGGTTTTTATATTATAGATGAAAATTATTCTTATTAAAGTAGTAAAGCAAAAAATAACCCAACCGATTGGCGGGGCTATAAAAAATCAGGAAAATTTACCGCACTTTAAATCAATTAGGTTTCCATTCACCATTGAGCACGGTTGCTGTCACTTTATAATCTGACGTAAACACGGCTAAATTTGCGATTTTTCCTTTTTCTACCGAACCTAAACGATCATCTACACCAATTGCTCGTGCAGGATAAAGGTTACTCATTCGAATTGCTTCAGCAAGTGGAATTTCAACAAACTCCACTGCATTCTTAATAGATTCGATCATGGTAATTGATGCGCCCGCGATCGTACCGTTCGCATCAAAACAGCGACCATCTCGGATATAAATGGTTTTACCTACAAAGGTGAATGTTTCCAATTCAGGTGGAGCGCCTGCTGCTGCAAGAGAGTCAGTCACAATACAAAGTTTGTCACCTTTGATTTTTTTATCAATGCGAACATTGCCGTAATTGATATGCACGCCATCCACGATAATACCAGTGTAAACATCAGAATCCAGTACCGCACCTACTACGCCCATTGCTCGTCCAGAACTAATTGGCGACATTGCATTATGCAAGTGCGTCGCAAAAGTTGCGCCTTTGTGGAATGCGGCTTTAGCGACTTCATAAGTCGCATTAGAATGGCCTACAGAGACAATGATGCCCGCTTTCACAAAATCAGGCGTATAGTTAATGGTTGGGTTTTCTGCAGCAATGGTAATTTTTGTAATGACATCACCATTTTCACAGAGGAAATCCTTCATTTCAGGCGTAATTTCACGAATATATTCGGGACGGTGTACACCTTTTTTCTCAACACTGATAAACGGTCCTTCAATATGTAAACCAAGTGCTTGGTTTTTATGCTTATTTAAATATTCACGCATAATTTTCACCGCACTTTTTATGTTTTCATCTGGCGCAGTGATAAAGGTTGGAAGGAAACTTGTACAACCTGATTTCAAGTTAGTTTCCTGCATAATTTCCAAGGTTTCAACGCTAGTTTGATCGTTAAACATCACGCCACCACAGCCATTTAATTGAAGATCAATAAAACCAGCGGTTAAATTATTACCTTGTAAATCAATGGTTTTGATACCTGTTTCTAATTCAGCTTGTGGAACTACCGCTTCAATAATTTCACCGTTAATAATTACAGCAAAATCACGTAAAACATCATATTTTGTGTAAATCACACAATTCGTTAATGCATATCTCATTTTTTGTCCTTAAATAAAATAATCAGAAAAATTACCGCTCTTTTAAGCGGTATGATCTTATAACACGCTATGAATCGCGCGTTGTTCTAATTCAGTAAAATATTTAACAGTTTTTACTTTCAATTCTTGTTGTGCAGGCTCATCACAAACTAACACAAAATGGCGATGTAGCTGAAGTGCACTTACTGTCCACATATGGTTCACACCACCTTCGACTGCTGCTTGAACTGCAAGCGCCTTATGATGGCCTGTCGCAAGAATCATCACTTCTTCGGCATCTAATAATGTGCCTACGCCAATAGTCAAAGCATATTTAGGCACTTTATTTACATCATTATCAAAGAAGCGTGAATTTGCGATCAGCGTGTCTTGAGTTAACGTTTTAATACGAGTACGGGAACTTAATGATGACGCCGGTTCATTAAAGGCGATATGGCCATCATTGCCTACTCCGCCCATAAATAAATTAATTTTTCCGTAAGATTTAATTTTTTCTTCATAACTGCGACATTCCGCATCATGATCATCCGTGTTGCCGTTAAGAATATTGATATTTTCTGGCTGGATATCGATATGATTGAAGAAATTGTTATACATAAAACTATGATAACTTTCAGGATGTTCCTCTGGTAACCCCACATATTCGTCCATATTGAATGTTACTACATGCTTAAAGCTCACCTCTCCCGCTTTGCAAAGAGCGATTAATTCTTGGTAAGTTTTTAATGGCGTGCCACCAGTTGGTAAACCGAGAACGAAAGGACGTTCAGCCGTAGGATTAAAATGATTGATACGATCAACAATATGGCGTGCAGCCCAACGACTCACCTGTTGTTCGTTGTGTAGAGGGATAAGACGCATACTATACTTCCTTTATTTTCAATACCGTGGATAAACAAACCAACGGTTAAACATAATGGTTTCCCACTACGAAATAGAAAACTGAGAAGCAGGAAACGAGAATTGCTACCCCAAGAGGGATAAATTATGAGTAACCTAGGGAAATCAATCCCCTAGGTTCTCACAATATTCCATTAATTATAAAAATTTCGCTTTCAACTCTTTTGCTTTAGCAAGCTGAGCATCTGTTGCTTTTGCTGTCATTGGCTCACGGCAATAACCCGCATCCACACCTTCTAATTTAAGCAATTCTTTGATGGTTAAATATAAACCATTCGCTAAAATGCCTTCGATTAAATCGTTGGTTACGTGTTGAATTTCTAACGCTTCGGCTAATTTACCCGCTTTGGTTAATTCAAAAATTTGACGAGCACGAACACCGTTTACGTTGAAAGTTGAACCGATTGCACCATCCACACCAAGTGCAGCCGCAGGTAACATCATTTCATCGAAACCAGCCCAAATTAAGTGGTTTGGATAGGCTTTTTTCAAACGTTCTAATAAATAGAAGTCACCTGCTGTGAATTTTACCCCTAATACTTTCGGGTTTTTGTAAAGTTCACCAAATTGTTCAATTCCCATATTCACGCCAGTTAAGAACGGAATAGAATACACGATCATATTATTGCCCGTTTCTGCAATAATGGTGTCGTAATAATGTTTGATTTCAGGGAAACTAAATTTATAGTAGAACGGAGTGACGGCAGATAAGCTATCATAGCCTAATTCTGTTGCATATTTACCTAATTCAACTGCTTCTTTTAAGTTTACGCTACCTACTTGAGCAATTAGTGCGATTTGATCTTTTGCTTCATCTTTTGCAATACGAAAGATTTCTTTTTTTTCTTCAGTTGAAAGCATAAAGTTTTCGCCTGTTGAACCACCCACATATAAACCATCAACTTTCATCTTGTCGATATTGTGGCGGATAATTTGACGTAAACCTTTTTCATTAATTGTGCCATCTTCATTAAAGGACACTAATAATGCACTGAAAATACCTTTTAAATCACGCATAAGTTTTCTCCTATTTTATACGTTGTTCAAGAATCACATTGAGAGTTTTTTGCTTGGTTTGAGCTGCAAGTTCTTCTTCGCCCTGCACTAACAAAGCATAAATTAAATCTAATACAAAAAGCTGTGCAATTTTGGTACCAATGGAGTCACCTTGTAGCTTCCCTTGTTTATTACCATTTACTAAAACATAATCAGCATATTCTGTAACGGGTGAACGCAAACTATGAGTTAATGCCACTGTCGTTGCGCCATTTTGTTTAGCAATTTTGAGTGTATGTGCTGTTTCGGCGGAATATCCTGAATGACTTAAACCAATTGCCACATCAGAAGGCGTAAGTAATGACGCCTGCATATACATAAAATGATTATTACCTGTTGCATCCACTTGGAAACCGATACGCATCAATTTATTTTTCGCATCTTCAGCGGTCACACCGGATGATCCCACGCCAAATAAAAAGATACGACGTGCTTTTTTAATGGCTTTAACCACTTGTTCAAGCTGTTTTAAATCTAATAAATTAACCGTTTCTTCCATTACATTAGAAACTGCCGCTTGCAACTTTTGTGCAATCGTTAAAGAATCATCGCTTGGCATAATTTCTGTTTCGAGCACAGTTTCATCATTGTTATCTTTCGTAGCAAGCTCAATGGAAAGTTCTAATTTAAAATCGCTGAAACCTTTAAAACCAATGGTTCGACAAAAACGGACGAGTGTTGCCTCTCCAACTTCCAAATGTTTAGCGATTTCTGAAAGGGGACATTGAGACACCAAATCAGGCGAACGTAAAATCGTATCAGCAATTTTTTTCTCTGATTTAGTTAAGCTATGGTAAAGCGAACTAATGGTATTTAACACATTTCCGGATTTAGCCATAAATTGTTCCTTTTGGTTTATCAAGCAGAACATCTTTCACCCAATAAGCTGCGCCGACTAATCCTGCATCTTGACCAAATTTAGCAGATTCAATGTCACAGCTATATACAGCAGGCATATCCTGTAAGAAACGTTTGACTAATGGTAAATAACCTTCAGCCAACCCGACACTACCACCTATAACAACTTTTTGCACATCCAATCCAATCACTAAATCCGCCACTAAATTGGCAATAGCTTGGGCTGAACGTTCTATAAGTGCGGTAGCTTTTGCATCATTTTTTCTAAAACGTTCAAAAACTTCTCTTGGCTCACAAGGATCATCCCATTGGGAAGACACTGCTTCAATTGCACGCCCTGCAGCAACGGCTTCTACACAACCTCGACGACCACAACCACACATTGGACCATTAGGATCCGCTAATGTATGCCCAATATGTCCTGCGATTCCCTTCGGACCAGTTTGTAATTGTTGATTTAATATGACACCACCACCCACACCAGTAGAAACAGTAATAAAAACAAAGTTTGATACTTTTTCTGAATCTTGGAGTTGGTATTCCGCATAGGTTGCGGCTTGCGCATCATTTAATAAACCAATTGGGTTATCTGTGTGTTTAGCAATACTTTCTTTTAGTGGAAATTGATTCAAACCACCTAAATTTTTAGGATTAAGTGCGGTTAAAACACCATCATTTATAATACCGGTTGAAGCCACCGCCACATAATCAAATTTCCCCGCATAATGAGTAAGAAGTTGTTCTAATGCTTGATGCATTCCTTCTACCACATTTTCACGCGGTGTATGAATTTGTTGGCGTTGTTCAACTTCGCCATTTTTTACGATAGCCGCCGCGATTTTTGTACCGCCAATGTCTAGAGCTAAACAACGCATAACTTATCCTTATTAGTATGAAGTATTTTCTCACACGTCTTACGACTATCTTGCAGATTTCACAGAATTAGCGAACCAACTCACGATATGCTCAAGGCGAGTTAAAGCTGAACCAACGGTTACGCAATCTGCGCCAATTTCAATGGCCACTTTTGCCAATTCAGGCGTGTTATAGCGACCTTCTGCCATCACAAAACAACCCGCTGCTTTTAAATCTTTCACTAATTGATAATCAGGTTCTTCGGGAACTGGACCACCTGTATAACCAGACATTGTGCTGCCCACAATATCAAAACCGAGTTTTTGACAATACAAGCCTTCTTCTAAATTAGAGCAATCTGCCATTGCCAAGCAGCCCATTTCATGGATTTTATTCACCGCACTTTCAATATCAACTGGACGAGGACGGCTAGTGCCATCTACTGCAATAATATCTGCCCCAGCATTGGCAAGATCTTCAATATCTTGCAGAAATGGCGTAATACGAATCGGACTATCAGGTAAGTCGCGTTTTACAATACCGATAATTGGAATGTTTACAAAAGGACGTGTCGCTTTAAGGTTATCTACACCTTCAATACGTAAACCTGATGCGCCACCAGCAACGGAAGCCTGAGCCATGGCAGAAACAATTTCAGGTTTATCCATTGGACCATCATCAACTGGTTGGCAAGAAGCAATGAGACCATATTGAATTTGAGAAAGCACATCTTGATGAGATAATTTCGACATAATATCACTCCTAAATATATTGAGGCCGATAATGCTTAAATGCTTTATTACAAGCCATCTAGGCGCTAGCATTATTTAGACTCAATCATCCTCAAAAATATAACTGAGCCCGCATTTTCGTCAGTGCTCAGCATTATATAAAAACATAACTCCATTTTAAAATATTTTTTGAAGTATTTTTTTGCAAATGTGATCTACCTCTCAATTTTGAAATAAAACTTCAAAGAGCAGTTCAAAAAGTATTTTTTTACTTTAGAATAGCGCCCGAGTAGTTTTTTTTGATGTCTAAAACATCAAGCATTCACTTTCAATTCAAGCCAATTATGGCTTATATCAACATAGGTTCACACAGGAGCGAACATTATGAAATTTACTAAACTTTTCCTTGCAACTGCTATCACATTAGGCGTTTCTTCAGCCGTTTTTGCCGCAGATTATGACTTAAAATTTGGTATGAATGCGGGTACTTCATCTAATGAGTACAAAGCAGCAGAAATGTTTGCAAAAGAAGTAAAAGAAAAATCACATGGTAAAATTGAAGTTTCACTTTATCCAAGTTCACAACTTGGTGATGACCGTGCAATGTTAAAACAATTAAAAGATGGTTCTCTTGACTTCACTTTTGCTGAATCAGCTCGCTTCCAATTATTCTATCCTGAAGCGGCAGTGTTCGCGTTACCATATGTAATCAGCGACTACAATGTTGCACAAAAAGCATTACAAGAAACCGAATTTGGTAAAGATTTAGTTCAAAAAATGAATAAAGAATTAGGCTTAACCTTATTATCACAAGCTTACAACGGTACTCGCCAAACAACTTCAAATAGAGCGATCAATAGCATTGCAGATATGAAAGGCTTAAAACTTCGTGTACCCAATGCTGCAACTAACTTAGCATACGCAAAATATGTAGGCGCATCTCCAACACCTATGGCATTCTCTGAAGTATATCTTGCACTTCAAACTAACTCTGTAGATGGTCAAGAAAACCCATTAGCGACAGTACAAGCACAAAAATTCTATGAAGTGCAAAAATTCTTAGCGATGACTAACCACATTTTGAATGACCAACTTTATTTAGTGAGTAACGAAACTTATAAAGAATTACCTGAAGATCTTCAAAAAGTAGTCAAAGACGCCGCTGAAAATGCAGCAAAATACCATACTAAATTATTCGTAGATGGCGAAAAAGATTTAGTGACATTCTTTGAAAAACAAGGTGTTAAAGTGACTCACCCAGATTTAACTCCATTTAAAGATGCGATGAAACCATTCTATGCTGAGTTTGTAAAACAAACTGGTGAGAAAGGCGAAAAAGCATTAAAAGAAATCCAAGCAATTAAATAATCTCTATCACGTGCGCCAGCAATCTGGTTGGCGCACTCATTTTCGTTCTCCACAATCTCTCGGAGTGAAGTATGAAATTTTTTAACAAACTTGAAGAATGGATTGGCGGCGCGCTATTCCTTGTAATCTTCGGTATTCTTGTTGCTCAAATCCTATTCCGCCAAGCTTTCCAATCACCATTAATTTGGAGTGAAGAACTCGCTAAATTATTGTTTGTATATGTAGGTATGCTCGGCATTAGTGTTGCTATCCGCAAACAAGAACACGTTTACATCGACTTCTTAACCAATTTAATGCCAGCTTCTGTCAAAAAAGTAACAAACTCTTTTGTGCAGTTAGTGATTTTCCTTGGCATTATTTTCTTTATCCATTTTGGTATTAAAACGTTCCTTGGCGCAGATTTCCCTATTGACGCATTAGGCGGAATTTCAGAGAAATGGATTTATGCTTCTCTGCCGATCATTTCTATCCTAATGTTAGTGCGCTTCTTCCAAGCTCAAGCAGACAATTTTAAAGAAGATAAAAGCTATTTACCAGCGATGTTCTTCATTGTAAGTACGATCATTTTATTAGGCATTTTATTTACGTTCCCAGAGTGGTACAAAGTATTACGCATCACAGAATATGTGAAATTTGGTTCTAACTCTGTATACGTTGCCCTAATATTCTGGCTAGTTATTATGTTCCTTGGTGTGCCGGTAGGTTGGTCATTATTTATCACTACATTGCTTTATTTCTCTATGACCAGATGGAATGTGGTAAACGCAGCAGCTGAAAAACTAACCATGAGTTTAGATAGTTTCTCATTACTTGCTGTGCCGTTTTATATCCTAACGGGTATTTTAATGAATACTGGCGGTATCACAGAACGTATCTTTAATTTCGCAAAAGCCTTACTCGGTCACTACACTGGTGGTATGGGGCATGTAAATATTGGTGCAAGTTTATTGTTCTCAGGGATGTCAGGTTCTGCACTTGCTGATGCGGGTGGCTTAGGTCAGTTAGAAATCAAGGCTATGCGCGATGCAGGTTATGATGATGACATTTGTGGTGGTATCACTGCAGCATCTTGTATCATCGGTCCATTAGTTCCACCAAGTATCGCCATGATTATTTACGGTGTAATCGCCAACGAATCCATTGCGAAACTCTTCGTTGCAGGTTTTGTACCAGGCATACTTGTAACAATTGCTTTGATGATCATGAACTACTATGTATCTAAAAAACGTGGTTATCCAAGAACACCAAAAGCAACTCGTGAAGAACTTTGCACATCATTCAAAAAAGCATTCTGGGCAATTTTAACCCCATTACTCATCATCGGTGGTATCTTCTCTGGCTTATTTAGCCCAACAGAATCTGCCGTTGTTGCTGCAACTTACTCCGTCATCATTGGTAAATTCGTTTATAAAGAATTAACCATGAAAATGCTCTTTAATAGCTGCATTGAAGCTATGGCAATTACTGGTGTGGTTGCATTAATGATTATGACCGTGACCTTCTTCGGAGATATGATCGCACGTGAACAAGTTGCAATGCGTATAGCAGATGTATTCGTTGCCGTAGCTGATTCTCCACTTATGGTATTAGTCATGATCAATGCGCTCTTGCTCTTCTTGGGTATGTTCATTGATGCATTAGCATTGCAATTCTTAGTCTTACCAATGTTAATTCCAATCGCAATGCAATTTAATATCGACTTAGTATTCTTCGGTGTAATGACTACTTTGAATATGATGATCGGTATCTTAACACCGCCAATGGGTATGGCTCTGTTTGTGGTGGCGCGTGTGGGTAATATGTCAGTATCCACTGTGACTAAAGGTGTATTGCCGTTCTTAATACCGATATTCTTAACATTAGTATTAATTACGATTTTCCCACAAATTATTACTTTTGTACCAAATCTATTGATGTCTTAACACTAAAGTGCGGTTAAAAAAAGCAAAGCTTTTATAACCGCACTTTTTTTATAAAATAAATCCTATTCAATGCGGTTTTATGAATAGCAAACCATAAACATAACTTAATAAATGAGGTTTATTATGACATTGACAAAAACAGCATTATGCGCCGCACTTTTTGCAACTGTTGCATTTTCAGCTAACGCACAAGCCTATCCAGATTTACCAGTAGGCATCAAAAGCGGAACTGGCGCACTCATCGGCGATACCGTATATGTAGGCTTAGGTTCGGGTGGCAATAAATTCTATTCTTTAGACTTAAAAGATCCTGCTGCACAATGGAAAGAAATTGCAGCATTTCCTGGTGGTGAACGTAATCAACCTGTTGCAGCAGCCGTAGATGGAAAACTTTATGTATTCGGTGGTTTGCAAAAAAATGAAAAGGGCGAACTCCAACTTGTTAATGATGCTTACAGCTACAATCCAGCTGATAATACTTGGGTGAAACTTCCTACTCGCTCTCCGCGTGGATTAGTGGGTTCAAGCAGCGCATCTCACGGTGATAAAGTTTATATTTTAGGTGGTTCTAACCTCTCTATATTTAATGGTTTCTTCCAAGACACCGTAGCAGCAGGTGAAGATAAAGCGAAAAAAGATGAAATCGCAGCAGCTTATTTCGATCAACGTCCAGAAGATTATTTCTTCACAACAGAATTATTGAGCTATGAACCATCAACTAATAAATGGCGTAATGAAGGTCGTATTCCATTCTCTGGTCGTGCTGGTGCGGCATTCACTATCCAAGGTAATGACTTAGTGGTGGTCAATGGTGAAGTTAAACCAGGGCTTCGTACCGCAGAAACTCATCAAGGCAAATTCACTGCTAAAGGTGTGCAATGGAAAAACTTACCTGACTTACCTGCACCAAAAGGTAAATCACAAGATGGTTTAGCCGGTGCACTCGCAGGCTATAGCCATGGTCATTATTTAGTCACGGGTGGAGCAAACTTCCCTGGTTCAATTAAACAATTCAAAGAAGGCAAACTTCACGCGCATAAAGGTTTAACCAAAACATGGCATAACGAAGTTTACACTTTAAATAATGGTAAATGGAGTATCGTTGGTGAATTACCAATGAATATTGGCTATGGTTTCTCTGTGTCTTACAACAATAAAGTATTACTCATCGGTGGTGAAACAGACGGTGGTAAAGCGTTAACTAGCGTCAAAGCTATTAGCTACGATGGTAAAAAATTGACCGTTGAATAATTTGGCATAGAATAATGTTAAGGCTTGAGGCAAAGAATGGGCTCAAGCCTTTTGATTTCATCAAAATATAAAAATTAAGGAGATTATATGAGTGTACTTAGTTACGCACAAAAAATCGGTCAAGCCTTAATGGTGCCCGTGGCAGCCTTACCTGCTGCAGCATTATTAATGGGTATTGGCTATTGGATAGACCCAGATGGTTGGGGTGCAAACAGTCAATTAGCAGCATTATTAATTAAATCTGGTGCAGCAATTATTGACAACATGGGCTTACTCTTCGCAGTAGGCGTCGCGTTTGGTCTTGCAAAAGACAAACACGGTTCCGCCGCACTTTCAGGTCTTGTTGGTTTCTATGTAGTAACCACCCTGCTTTCCCCTGCTGGTGTAGCACAATTACAACACATTGATATTAGTGAAGTGCCTGCCGCATTCAAAAAAATCAATAACCAATTTATCGGGATTTTAATTGGTGTAATTTCAGCTGAACTTTACAACCGGTTCTATCAAGTTGAATTACCAAAAGCGCTTTCGTTCTTTAGCGGAAAACGCCTCGTCCCAATTTTGGTTTCTTTCGTCATGATCGCCGTATCATTTGCCTTACTCTATATTTGGCCTCATATTTTTAACGCACTCGTTTCATTTGGTGAATCCATCAAAGATTTAGGTGCAGTCGGTGCGGGTATCTACGGTTTCTTCAACCGTTTATTAATTCCTGTTGGTTTACACCATGCCTTAAACTCTGTATTCTGGTTTGACGTAGCGGGTATCAATGATATTCCAAACTTCTTAGGCGGTGCTAAATCCATTGCCGAAGGCACTGCAACTATGGGGGTAACAGGTATGTATCAAGCTGGTTTCTTCCCAGTGATGATGTTTGGTTTACCAGGTGCTGCTCTTGCAATTTATCACTGCGCAAAACCAAATCAAAAAGTACAAGTTGCCTCAATTATGCTTGCGGGTGCGTTAGCCTCTTTCTTTACAGGGATCACCGAACCGCTTGAATTCTCATTCATGTTCGTTGCACCTGTACTTTATGTATTGCATGCATTATTAACGGGTATCTCTGTATTCATTGCAGCCACAATGCACTGGATCGCAGGATTCGGCTTTAGTGCTGGTTTAGTGGATATGGTACTTTCTAGCCGCAACCCACTTGCCGTTAGCTGGTATATGTTGCTTGTACAAGGTATTGTATTTTTTGCTATCTATTATTTTGTGTTCCGTTTTGCAATAAATACCTTTAATCTCAAAACACTGGGACGTGAAGATAAAGCAGAAACAACAGCAGCCCCAACACAAAGCAACCAATCTCGCGAAGAAAGAGCGGTAAAATTTATCGCGGCTTTAGGTGGTTCAGAAAACTTCAAAACCGTAGATGCTTGTATCACTCGTTTACGCTTAACTTTAGTTGACCATCACAATATTAATGAAGATCAACTTAAAGCGCTTGGTTCAAAAGGTAATGTAAAATTAGGTAATGATGGATTACAAGTCATTTTAGGGCCTGAAGCAGAACTTGTGACAGAAGCGATTAAAGCAAAATTAAAATAAATTTTGACCGCACTTTACATGCCGTCTATCACTAGGCGGCATTTTTATTAATGAGATTTAGCGATGTTATTTATTCCACCACCACTACTCTGTTTATTAATTGGCACTGCAATGTATTTTTTGCCAAAAGTTGCTAGTTATTCTGTCCATTTTGCAATTATTGCCTTTGTCATTACTCTTTCATTTTTGATTGCTGGGGGCAGTGTGCTTCAATTTTTTATCCGCAAAACGACTATCAATCCTCATGACTTAAAACATACAACACAATTAGTTTCTACGGGCATATTTCGATTTAGCCGTAATCCAATGTATTTAAGTTTGCTGTTAATGTTAATTGCGTAGTCTCTTTGGTTGGGTAATAGTTTGGCTTGGTTAGGCGTGATTGTCTTTATACTAGTTATGAATCGCTTTCAAATAGCCCGAGAAGAAACCTATTTGGAAAGTAAATTTGGCGATGAATACCGTCATTACAAACAAAAAGTAAGACGCTGGCTATAAAAAAACACCTTCACGAGGAAGGTGTTTTTATCAATTTTAAATCTACTTCTTCGGTGCCTGCATAAAGCGGAAGAAATCACTATCTGGTTTTAAAATCATCATATTGTCAGAGCTTGCAAAACTCGCTTCATAGGCTTTTAAGCTACGTACAAAAGTAAAGAATTGTGGTTCTTGAGCAAAAGCATCTGAATATAATTTTGCAGCCGCAGCATCGCCTGAACCTCGTAATTCTTGTGCAGTTTTATTTGCATTAGCAAGAATCAACGTTACTTTACGATCTACATCAGCTTGGATAAATGCAGCTTTTTCTTTACCTTGAGAACGGTGTTCACGCGCGACTGCATCACGTTCTGCACGCATACGTTGGTAAATTGAAGAAGATACTTCGTCCGGTAAATTAATTTGTTTTACACGCACATCAATCACTTCAATACCCAATTCTGCCGTACTATCTTGCCCTGAATTTAAAGCTTTTTTTGCCCCTTCCATTAATTCACCACGCGTACCAGAAACGATATCTTTAATAGTTCTTGTACCAATTTCAGAACGCAAACGGTCATTTACTTTACGGCTTAACAAGCTTGAAGCTTGAGTATAATCGCCACCACCAGTAGATGTGTAGAATCGACCAAAATCACTAATCTTCCATTTCACATAAGAATCTACTAGCAAGTCTTTTTTCTCAACAGTAACAAAACGTGTTGCCGATCCATCTAAAGTACGAATACGCGCATCTAAAACTTTAATGCTATCAATCAAAGGTACTTTAAAATGCAAGCCTGGTTCATAGACAACCACTTTGTTATCTGCATCACGTTGTACTTTGTTGAATCGCAACATAATACCACGAGTACCTTCCGTCACGACCACGACACTGGAATAGACTACTGCTGCAATGACAAAAATAGCTGGTAATAAAAATTTACGCATTAGTTAAATCTCCCTTGTCGAATCGGCTCAACAGTGCTTGGTAGTTGGCTTGAAGAATGATTAATACGCTCTGGCTGTGATAAAACAGGCGCAGATTCTACCGCTCTTTCTGTTACGGCTGGCGCTTTAGCTGATACTTTTTTACCCATGATTTGTTCTAAGGGTAACACGGTTAAATTGTTACCATTATTGCCATCAAGCATCACTTTTGGCGTATTTGCCATGACTTTTTCCATGGTTTGAATATATAAACGCTCACGCAGTAAATCTGGCGCAGCTTTAAATTCAGGCAATAAACGCTGCAAACGTTCCACTTCGCCTCGTGCATCTAACACAATACGATCTTTATAAGCTGTTGCTTCTTCAATAATACGTTGTGCATCACCACGCGCAATCGGCTCCTTCTCACGGGCATAGGCTTCCGCTTCACGAATGAAACGTTGTTCATCTTCTTGCGCTTTAATCGCATCATCAAAGGCATCTTTTACTTCTTCAGGTGGGCGCGCAGATTGGAAATTCACATCAATAACCTCAAGTCCCATATCATAGGATTTGATAATGTCATTTAACGTTTTCCACGTATCTTCACGAACAACCGCACGGCCTGTTGTTAAAATATCATTCATTGACATATGGCCGATCACATAACGCAATGCACTGTCAGTCGCTTGACCTAAACTATCATCAGCATTCGTCACGCTAAAACGATATTTAGCAGGATCTTGCACTCGATATTGCACGGTCATTTCCACTCGAACCATATTTTCATCTTTAGTCAGCATCGAACCTTGCGTGCGAAGTTCTTTAACTTGCTCTACATTCACTGGCAATACTTTATCTACAAATGTTGGTTTCCAGTTCAAACCAGGTTGAACAATAGAATGCAACTCACCAAAACGAAGCACCACACCACGCTCAGCCTCTTTAATGGTGTAGAAACCACTTATGCCCCAAATAATCGCACCAATGGCAACAGCAAGCGGAACCACTTTTCCAAAATTAAATGGCGTACTGTTTTGAGAACTACCATTATTTTGACCGCTCTTTTTATTTCCACCACCTAATTTTCTGAGAAGGTTATTAAAAATCTCCTCAATATCTGGCGGAGATTGTTCTTGATTCCCACGATTTTGATTGTTATTCCATCCATTATTATTGGATGAATTTCCCGGCTGTTGGTCGTTGCTTTGCCCTGGTTTGCTCCAAGGATCGCGATCTGAACCGTTCTGTGACATTTCATTCTCCATTTGTCAAAAAATTGTTAAGAGTTTAGCTAAATAAATGGGGCGCGTCTATGAAAATGCAAGAGGAGATAACCATTAATTTCGCCTCACTTTTAAGTTATGCCCCTTAGGCGCGGAGATTTTTTTCCGTTAGCGTTGGATAGCTTTTACTGTTTGCTATCGTAGCAGTTACTGCCTTAACAGATTTTTAAATTAAGATTGCCTTTAATAGCAATACGTACATTTTCAGAAAAAGCGATGTTAATTCTCATCACAGCTTAGGTGTCTTGCTCTCTCGTGATATTTCCGTAGAAAATCGGGTGTGCTTACGCGAAGTTGGATGTGGAATTATAAGATTTGCTTAAAGATAAACAGCTCTAAAAATACAAAAAGTGCGGTCAATTTTTGAGAGGTTCAAAAACTCTTTAAAAATTAGCCGCGCTTGATATATCCAAGCTATAAAAACAGATTTTCACTAATCATCATTAAATAAAATCTCCATAAATTCAAAAAAATCTTTTTCTGATACTTCCTCAGGAGAAATCATTTTGTTATATATAATATCTATATCCCTATTTTCTAATTTATATATTTCCAATCCTACCCAATGACTACTCCAGAGCTCAATAGTTGCTGTTTTTTTATTTGAATATAAGTCAAATCTAGTTAAATAACCAAAATCTCCCTCTTTCTCAAAATCAACTTGAACAACTCCGAATTTTTCAATCACCCTAGGATAAACAAAATTTTCAAAAAATTTATATATATTCATTATTTTTTCTAGCACTCTTATATTATTAACTTACATATAAAAACAGACATAAATTTTGACTTTTATTTCATCTTTGATGGTTCCCAGTTGTTTAAAATATCATAAATAAACGCTACATATTCTTTTTCAGGATGTAATTCCAAAAAACGTTCACATGCTTTTTTAAAATACATAAAGCAGATTTCTTCAGATACATGAACCTGATATTTAGGATCACATAAGCCTCCAATCTCAAACCTTACCCCTTCGAAGTGATCTTCTGGAAATGGGCTATTCATATCAGGGTAATAGCAATCTGCTCCCTCCTCACAGAATCCATCCTTTTCTACCAGAACAGAATAAATAGCTTTTAAAAAATCTCCCTCATAATAAACAATATTAAAGTAGCTTTTTATACTAAACTCAGGTTCATCTAAGCCACCTGTTCCACCATAAAAAAAATTTAAAGGACTACGAGAATCTTCTCCTTTGGCTGTATATAAGGGAATACTATTCTGGGTGTACATTTGTTACTCCTTTAGTATCTTTATCAATATAATAACGAAATTTTATCCCATTAATTTGCTGGGAATCTTGATAATTTTTTAAATAATTATTACTTGCTTTAACACTACTAACATATCCTTTAGCTACAGCCTTTTGCCCCATTTCAAGCATCTCATGATCTGAGAATTTGATAAGAAGACTGCCTGCGGTATCGTTTTGTGCTGCCGCTTGTAATGCCGCCGTCACCGCTCGAATCCCCCCACGATGGCGAGCGTCTCCTGACGCGTGCCAAAAACATCAATTTCGTTTAATGATGATTTTACTATTTTCATTAACAACTTCATTTTGTTTATTTTTAGTTAGATATAAGCACGCGTCAGGAGAGGCCGCTATCTGGGAACTTTTATTTCATATTTGATGGTTCCCAATTATTTAAAATATCATAAATAAACTCTGCATATTCTTTTTCAGGATGTAATTCCAAAAAACGTTCACATGCTTTTTTAAAATACATAAAACAGATTTCTTCAGATACATGAACCTGATATCTAGGATCACATAGGCCTCCAATCTCAAACCTTACCCCTTCAAAGTGATCTTCTGGAAACGGACTATTCATATCAGGGTAATAGCAATCTGCTCCCTCCTCACAGAATCCGTCTTTTTCTACTAGAACAGAATAGATAGCTTTTAAAAAATCTCCCTCATAATATACATTGTCAATATACCCACTTATAGTAAGTTCTATTTTATCATTTTCATGCACAACTTCTTTAAGAATAGGTGTATAGAAAGCTCCTATAGGAATGTACTTAGGAATAGTGTTATTTAGGGTGAACATTAGTTACTCCTTTAGTTTCCGTATTTATATAGTAGTGAAATTGTATACCGTTAATTTTTTGTGAATCTTGATAAGCTTTTGGATCTAATCTATTTCTCTCAAGTAAATCACTATATCCTTTAGCTACAGCCTTTTGCCCCATTTCAAGAATCTCATGATCTGAGAATTTGATAGGATCATGCAACAAGACTGCCTGCGGTATCATTTTGTGCTGCCGCTTGTAATGCCGCTGTCACCGCTCAAATCGCCATGCCTGTTTTGCTTCCAATGCCATCAATCTTTTTTTAATGAGGCTAATTTGTTTACTGATTTATTGCGCTTAGTCACTATTTTTACAGCTCGTTACGGTGAGGTTTTAAATATAATAATAGTCCCTCTAGTTCACATGATAAAAACTGAATTCTTGTAGTATTTTAAGTTGCAATCGTTCTCCACTCCATTCATAAAAGTGCGGTAATTTTTCTTGATGATTGACAAAAGCAGCTAAATAAACGGGGAGTTCATCAGTAAACCACAACTGCCCCTGCGGACAATAATCTGAAAAAATTTTTTGTTGTTCAGGGAAATGACGAACATTAGATAATTTTACGATCCCAAATCCTTGAGATTTCAATACAGCCTCTCGCAAACACCAACAGCGATAAAAAGCCTTCAAAGAATCCTGCTGATGATGAAACCAATCAATTTCTTCTTTTGGTGCAATATGTTCCATCAACGCCGTAAAATTTCTTATTTTAGGAAATTCAATATCAATTCCCACCGCACTTTTTTCTTCATTTCTAATATCTAATATCACCGCCACCCAATCACCAGAATGGCTAATATTAAAATCTATTCGCTCATCAAGAAAATAAGGTCTGCCACTTTCAGTACGATGAATTTGAGATAAAAGTGCGGTGGATTTTCCTGATATTTTTAGAAGTTGGAAAAGTAATAAGTGAGCAAGCCGACGACACTGATGACGCTGAAAAACACGCGAGCTATCCGTTTCAATTTGATATAGATTTTCTGGAATCAGTTCATCGGGTAAGGATTCCAAAGAAAAAGGTTGATTTATATTGCCATAGGCGATGTAGGTTGTCATAAAATAAAAGCACCATTCAAAGGTGCTTTTATATTAAAAGGATTTAGTTTGTGTGTAAATTAGCGAATCACTAATTCCGCCACAGAAACACCGACCAAGCAAGCAACAACAACCCCAATTAAACCTGGCACCATGAAACTGTGGTTAAAATAATATTTACCAATTTTCGTTGTACCCGTTACGTCAAAGTTTACTGTTGCAATGTCTGATGGATAATTTGGAATAAAGAAATAGGCATAAGTTGCTGGCATTAAACCAACCAAGATTGGTGCTGGAATACCTAAACCAATACCAACAGGTAATAACATGACTGCAGTCGCTGCTTGGCTATTAATCACAACAGAAACTGCAAATAATGCCAATGCGAATGTCCAAGGATAAGTTTGAACCATATCAGTAATCGCGGCTTTAAATTCTGGCATTGCATATTGGAAGTAAGTATCGCTCATCCAAGCAATACCATAAATCGCAATGGCTGCCACCATACCAGACTTAAATACTACGCCATTTGGCACAATTTGAGGATTTGTTTTCGTTGCGAGTAAAATCACACCGCCAAAGCAAAGCATCATCATCTGGATGATTAGCGACATAGAAATCGCTTTTCCGCTACCGATAGTACGAATTTCAGGAATCATCGCAATCGCAACAATCACCACCAATGCTAATAAGAACAAATAAACTGATTTTTTAGCGCCTTGTGGAAGGGCTTCATTCAATGTTGTGCTTGTGGTATTTAAAATTCGTTCGCTCCATACGGGATCTTGTAAACGACGTTGATATTCTGGATCTTGTTCCAACTCTTTACCACGACGCATACTATATAAAGAAAGCGCTATCGTACCCGCTAAGGTTGCAGGAACTGTCACACAAATAATATCTAACAAACTAATATGCTCAAAACCAGGCATTCCAGTAATTTTACCTAGATAGAAAACAACAGCTGCAGAGAGTGGACTAGATGTGATCGCTAATTGAGATGCCACTGAAGACGCTGCCATTGGACGTTCTGGACGGATTTTGTTTTTCAATGCAACATCACCGATGATTGGCATAATTGTGTAAACAGAATGGCCAGTACCAAGCATAAACGTTAATAAATACACTACCAATGGGCCAAGTAAAGTTACACGTTTTGGATTTTTACGGAGAATGCGTTCGGCAATTTGTAACATAAATTTCAAACCGCCTGCCGCTTCAAGTACAGATGCACAAGTCACCACCGCAAGAATGATGAGCATTACATCAATCGGTGCTTTCCCTACTGGCATACGGAATACAAAAACTTCGATAGCAAGACCGATACCAGAAACAACACCTAATCCGATACCACCGTAACGGCTTCCCATATAAAGCATTAATAATAGGAATAAAAATTCTAAATAAAGCATAAGTACCTCAAAAATAAAAAAACTGTAAAAATAATACCCTTTTTGAGGCATAAAACTAAATATTTTTTAAATTTTAGAGCAAGAATTTAATGAAAAGGTAATTCAGATCAATTTTATAATGCAGGAATAAGAGAAAAGTGCGGTGATATTAGAAAGAAATTTTTGAAAAAAATTAGGCGACTTAAAAAGTCGCCCAACTTGAAATTATTGATTGTTTTGCACGTAGTCAATCGCAGATTGAACAGTTGTGATTTTTTCAGCTTCTTCATCTGGAATTTCGATATCGAATTCCTCTTCTAAAGCCATTACTAATTCAACTGTGTCTAAAGAGTCCGCACCTAAATCTTCAACGAAAGAAGCTTCAGATTTAACATCTTCTTCTTTAACACCTAATTGTTCAACGATGATTTTTTTCACGCGTTCTTCAATACTCATTTGTTTTTCCTATTTTGTTGGTTTTAACTCATAAAAGAGCGGTTAGTGTATGTATTTTTTATCAACTTGCAACTATTTTATAGGCTGGTCGCACCACAAAACGGGCAATCTGAATACACACATTAAAAATAGTTACGTACCGTTGCATACGCTCAAGGCGTAACCAAGCTACACTGCGAATGGGATTCTAACATTATCTAAAATCTTTGGCTATGATTTTGTGTTTAGAACGCCACTCAAGTCTAAATAAAGAGAAATGCTGATTTTCAGCATTAGCTCATATATAAACCACCATTTACATGCAACGTTGTGCCTGTAATGTAAGCCGCATCATCAGAAGCTAAGAAAGCAACGGCTTTAGCAATATCTTTAGCCTCGCCTAAACGACCTGCTGGAACATTAGATAAAATACCCGCTTTTTGTTCATCAGTAAGGACTTCTGTCATATCCGTTGCAATAAAACCAGGGGCAACCACATTTACAGTAATACCACGTGCAGCTACTTCTTTCGCTAAAGATTTAGAAAAACCAATCACACCCGCTTTTGCTGCACAATAGTTAGCTTGTCCTGGATTACCCATTGAACCAACCACTGAGCCAATATTGATGATACGACCAAAACGTTTTTTCATCATTGAACGTAACATGGCTTTAGAAAGATGATACACCGAAGTTAAGTTAGTTTGCATAATATCAAACCACTCATCATCTTTCATGCGCATCAATAAATTATCGCGAGTAATACCTGCGTTATTCACGAGAATATCAATATCGCCAAAATCATTTTTAATTTGCTCAAGTAAAGTTTCGATAGATTCTTTATCCGTTACGTTTAAGACTAAACCTTTACCTTTATCTCCTAAATATGCAGAAATTGCTTCTGCACCTTTTTCAGATGTTGCAGTACCTATTACAAATGCACCTTTTGAACTAAGTTCTTCTGCAATTGCACGACCGATACCACGAGTAGCTCCTGTCACTAAAGCAATTTTACCTTGCATTTTTTCTTCCTTTTACGCTAAAAATTCTTCTACAGCATTGAATGATGCAACATCATTTACAGATATTGCTTGTAAATCACCCACAATGCGTTTGGTTAAACCATTTAATACTTTACCGGGTCCCACTTCAACAAGTGCTTGGACGCCATCTAGCGCCATTTTTTCAACTGTTTCAGTCCAACGAACCGGGCTATATAATTGACGAACAAGTGCGGTGCGAATTTCTGCACTTTCTGTTTCCGCTTTCACATCAACGTTATTTAATACCGATGTTGTTGGTGTATTAATTTGAATATTCTCAAGTGTTACCGCTAATTGCTCTGCTGCTGGTTTCATTAATGCACAGTGAGAAGGTACGCTCACAGCTAATGGCAATGCACGTTTTGCGCCCGCTTCTTTACATAATGCAGCCGCACGCTCAACTGCAGCTTTCGCACCAGCGATAACTACTTGGCCTGGTGAGTTGAAATTCACCGCTGATACAACTTCACCTTCTTCCGCTTGTTTACAAGAATTAATAATCGTTTCATTATCCAAACCAATAATCGCATACATTGCGCCAGTGCCTTCAGGCACAGCTTGTTGCATTAATTTTCCGCGCAATTCCACTAATTTAATCGCATCTTGGAAATCCAACACGCCGGCACAAACTAACGCAGAATACTCACCTAAGCTATGGCCAGCCATTACTTCTGGTTTTAATTGAGGAAATTTTTCTTGCCATACGCGATAAATAGCGACTGAAGCGGCCAAAAGTGCGGGCTGAGTTTGCCAAGTTTTATTAAGTTCTTCAGCTGGGCCTTGTTGAACAAGATTCCATAAATCATAACCAAGAACATCAGATGCTTGTTTAAATGTTTCAGTAACGATTGGATATTCAGTTGTAAGATCAGCAAGCATACCGACAGTTTGGGAACCTTGACCTGGGAAGACCATTGCGAATTTTTTCATTATGTTTTGTCCTATTGTTTTTTAATTGAGAATTCTTCTTCGGTAATTAAAATCGGGTTTCGCCGATGGCGACTTACTTTTTCTTTGCCTCGCCAAAGAAAAAGTAAGCAAAAAGAAAAGCGCCCCTGCTTTTCCTTATTTCCTTTGTTCCATTGAATTTGCTTAACGGAAATTTTCTAAACTCGCTACGCTCAAACAGACGAAAATTTCCTACAAATTCAATTCCACAAAGGTGGAAAAGAAGGGAACCCAATTTGTTCTTTCTCCGATTTAAAGTGCAGTCAAAACTCAAAATATTTTTTGTTCTTAAAATGAATTCAAAATTAACCGCACTTTTTAAATAATGCTCCGATAAATTCCGGACCCCATATAAATCGCCTTTGCGACTTTCAATTTTTAGGCAATTTGCGTCTGTTTGAGCGCAGCGAGTTCAGCAAATTGTCGTTAAGAAAATTGGAACAAAGCAAAGACCAGCGATTTAACTGGGGCGTGTTTTCTTTGCCTACTTTCTTTTACACGAGTAAAAGAAAGTAGGTCGCCGTCAGGCGAAACCTGACAACAAAATACCAAAAGTGCGGTCAAAATTAACCGCACTTTTTAAATTACTTACCTATTCTAACAAATTAATTAGAAGCGTACTAACGCTGAACCCCAAGTCCAACCACCGCCAAAGGCTTCTAATAATAGTAACTGCCCACGTTGAATACGGCCATCTCGAACAGCCTCATCTAGAGCAACAGGCACTGTTGCTGCACTGTTGTTAGCGTATTTATCTAACGTTACCACCACTTGCGACATATCCATTTCTAATTTTTTAGCTGTCGCTGTAATAATACGTAAATTTGCTTGGTGTGGAACAAGCCAATCTAAATCTTTTTTATCTAAATTATTCGCTAAAAGTGTTTCTTCCACCACATTTGAAAGTTCACGAACTGCCAATTTGAACGTTTCGTTACCTTGCATTTCGATATAGCCAGATTTTTCTATACCACGTTCTGGCTGAGCTAAAACAAGGGCATTATTTTTATCTGCTGAAGCGTGCAAATGAGTAGAAATAATCCCTTCTTGCTCACTCGATTCAAGAATGACCGCTCCCGCACCATCACCAAATAGCACAACAGTGCTACGATCAGTTTCATCTAATTTACGAGAATTGAGATCTGAGCCTATCACTAAGGCTTTTTTCACTTTACCTGCACGAATAAATTGATCTGCCACGCTCAATGCATAGACAAAGCCTGTACAAGCCGCTGCCAAATCAAAAGAAATCGCATCATCAATATTTAATAACCCTTGTACTTGGCATGCGGCACTTGGATAAGCGTGTGAATTACTTGTTGTTGCAACAATAATCAGTTCAATATCTTGAGGATTAATTTGAGCAGCTTCGATCGCATTTTTTGCTGCTTCAAAACCCATTGTTGCAACAGTTTCATCTGCCGCTGCAATACGACGTTCACGAATACCGGAACGAGTGACAATCCATTCATCTGATGTATCAACCATTTTTTCCAATTCCGCATTAGTGCGGATATAGCTTGGTAAATAACTACCAGTAGATAAAATTCTGCTATTCATAATAAATAAAAATTAAGTCATTAATAACGAACAAGCCCAGCCAATATTTTTTCTGGAAGTTGCTGGCGAGCTTGGAAAGCGGCATCAGCAATAGCATGTGCAAAAGCGTTCACGTTTGCGCTACCGTGGCTTTTTACCACCACAGCTTTTAAGCCAATAAGTGATGCGCCATTATATTCATCAGGGTTAATTCGTTTCAAGCATTTATAGCGTTGTTTAAATACAAAGCGAAAAAGCCAAGCAAGAATGGGCTTTATAAAACGTGAATTCGCTTTATCTTTAAACAGAGATAACAAATTTCTCACCGCCCCTTCTAAGGTTTTCAATGCTATATTGCCTGCAAAACCATCACTCACAATGACATCGGCTTTCCCATTCAGTAAAACATCACCTTCGATAAATCCGACATAATTAAGTGCGGTTGATTTTTGCAGTAAATTAGCGGCATCACGAATAGATTGATGGTCTTTAATTTCTTCAATACCTATATTCAATAATCCAATTCGCGGGTACACCAAATTAAGTCGAGCTTCAGCAAAAATCGCGCCCATTATAGCAAATTGATAAAGATTTTCCGCACTACACTCAATATTTGCACCAAGATCCAACATCACTGATTTTTCACCATCAATAGTCGGAATCAAAGAAATCAATGCAGGGCGTGCAATGCCTTGTAAAGGCTGTAATAAAATCTTCGATAATCCCATTAATGCCGCTGTATTGCCCGCACTGACACAACCTTGCGCTTCGCCACGTTGTACAGATTCCAATGCTAAACGCATTGATGTTCCTTTACTATGACGCAACGCATAAGATATGCCTTGATTATTTTCTATAACACTTGAACAATGTTGAACTTGTATTCGTTCTAAAAGTGATTGAGAACAGTGATTGAGAAGAGGAGAAATTTGTTGACTATCGCCAAAGAGGATTAAAGAAAGCTCAGGATCATTTTCCAACGCTAAAATAGAGGCAGGGATAGTAATACGGGGACCAATGTCCCCGCCCATCACATCTAACGCCAAGGTTAGACGAGTCAAGTGAATACCTATAAGTAAAAATTACTTATTGATCACTTTACGACCACGGTAGTAACCGTCTGCAGTTACGTGGTGGCGTAAGTGAGTTTCACCGCTTGCTTTATCCACTGATACTGCAGCAGTAGTTAACGCATCGTGTGAACGACGCATGTCACGACGTGAACGAGATTTTTTATTTTGTTGAACAGCCATTGGCCATACTCCTAAATTTAATTTACTTTTGCTTTAAATTAGCTAATACAGCGAACGGGTTCGGTTTTTTTGCCAATTCGTCAGGCAATTCGCCAAAAACCTGTTCCTGCGCGGACACTTCACAGTGTTCAGATGAATGCATTGGTACAAGCGGCAAAGCTAAAATTAGCTCATCTTCCACCGTGCCAATTAAATCTATTTCGCCAAACTCATTGAACTCGATTGGCTCATAAATTTCCGGCAATACATCAGCTTGATCCCAATTAGCCACTGGACTATAAGTAAACTCACATTCCAATGTTTGTTTGTAAGGTTCGTTACAACGCTGACATTCTAATTCAACATCAACTTGCACTTTACCTTTCATCACCACTAATTTTTGTGGATCAATATAAAACGATAATGTTACCTGTGCATCGCTGAGCACGTTCACCACTGATTCCGCCAAACGCTCAAGCTGATTAGCGGCATAATAGCCAACATAATCAAGCCGTCTTTGAGCATCTTTTACCGGATCAACGGTTAGGGGTAGTTTTACCTTTTGCATAGGGCGTGAATATTACCTGTTGTTGCGAAGATAGTCAAAGGGAAATCACATTTTTTATGTAAGAAAACTCGTGATTTTCCCCCGCTTAATTAACTTTTACAGGAATTTCCTTTTTTCATCACTTTACCAAAATCATTTTTCGAATCTGGTTTTGTCATATTATTTGGCGCACCTTTTTGTACAGGATAAACAGAATCCATTTGCCATTGATTCCAGCCACCATCATAAACCAAAGTATCTTTCCAGCCAGCTAGTTGAGTCATAAACCAAGGTACGCCTGCTCGCCAGCCTGTGCCACAATAAAAGGCTAATTTATTACCTTTTTCGATACCTTGAGTTTTCCACAAAGCAAAAATTTCATTTGGGTTACGCAACGTGCCATCCGGATCATAAAAATCAGCCATATTGGAAGAATCAGTGCCAGCAAAGCCCCAAATTGCTCCTTGCGGTTCACCTTTGCCCGGAATGTAATCATAGCCGCTCACTTTGCCAGTATATTCATCCCAAGCACGGTTGCTAATGAGTTTTAAGCCATTTTGTTGTGCCAACATAATTTCTTTCGGCGTTTCAATATCAATCGCAGGATTTGCTGGAATTGTTGCACCAAAATGAGTTTCAGGTATTGGTGTATTCACTGTGGTTTCTGTTGGTAAATTGGCATCCATCCAAGTAGAAAGATTGCCATTTAATACACGCACATCTTTTACGCCTGCCCATTTTAACGCCCAAAATACGCGATAGGCTGCCAATTGATTATCTGAATACAAAATAATAGTTTTGTTCGCCGTAATACCATTTTTCAACAAATTTTGCTCAATCACTTCCGGCGATGATAAATTCCAAATCGGGCCATTTTCGATCCAATCCGTATCAAAATGATAAGCGCCAACAATGTGTTGCACATAACCTTGGGATTTTTCTAACGGTCCCCAAGACACTTCAAAAATCGCAAATTTATCATTGTCGTAAGTTTCTGGTTTTTCGCCTTTCAACACAGAATTAATCCATTCCGGAGAAACGCTATATTGGAAATTTTGAAAACGTTCTAATGGATAATCTGCATTAGCGTAACTGATAAAATCATTAAATACGCGAGTTTTATAGCCTTTTGCGGCAAAATCAGCACTAATGCAAGCTAAATTATCCAGATTAGAATCATAAAATACCAAGGTTTTATCCTTAGTAATCCCCTTGCCTGCTGCAAAAGATTCAAATTTGTCCGGTGCAATGGAATCTAGCCATGAGCAAGAAAATTGCACAGCGTTAGGAATATGTCCACCATGCGTCGTATTTTTATCTTTGAAACCGTTGTAAAGGCTATCTTGGCGAGAATCAATAATCACATAATTCGGATTATTCAAATTATCCAAAAGTTCTTTTGTTTCAATAGTTTTTACTTGATTATCATCACAAGCTGCAAGTGCAAATACAACACCCATACCTAGTAAAGAGCGGTTAAATTTCATTGAGTTTCTCCTTTTATCTTTTCACGAACAATCTGTTACCAATCCAACATCCTAATAAAATAAAGCCTGTGGCAAGCCAGCCTTGCCAAGAAAAATAAGCGGTTGCCACTAAGGAGTTTGTCACTGTGCACCCACCAGCTAATGCTGCGCCCAAGCCCATTAAAATGCCTCCTAAAATACGCCGTAAGGCTTCTTTTGGCTGAGGCATTCTGAGATTAAAATCGCCACTAAATTTTGCCATTAAAAATGATCCCAATGGAATCCCAAGCACAAATAAACTCCCCCAGTTTAAATAACGTTGCTGACCGATGACTAAATATTGCACCACATTAGCCGAAGGAACAGAAATACCATAGCCAAAATTGCGTCCTGTCTTAGAACTAAAATACCAAGCGACAACACCCAACAAACCGATTAATAATGCCCCTAAATAAGGATTCCAACTACGCTTAAAAATGCGGTCAAAAAATGAAAGATTTTCTTGGGAAGCAATTTTTTCACGGCGAGAAAACAGAATCAGCGTGGCGATAATTAAAATCACAACCAACCACCAAGGAGAAATAGAGAATGTTAAATAAATATTATTCCATTGTGTGGTTTGTTGGGTTAATCCGCCAATGAATTGATGAAGGCTGCCAGTTTGTGTTGAAGCCATTGTGAGCGCAAAAGCAAACAGAGCAAGTAAACTGCCTAACGCCCCTTCAGCACTGCGAAACCAAGCCCCGCTCCCACAACAATTACTTAACACCATACCAATGCCAAATAACAATCCACCTAAAATACTGGCAAACACAGGCAACTGAGATGTAGGAATTTTGATGAGTTCAAATTCAGACAGAGTAAAAAGCCCGATAGATTGCACACTGACAGCAATTAAAAGTGCGGTTAAAAAACGGAAGTTTTTTTCAAATAAAAAACAACGAAAACCAGAAACAAAACAGAATTGTGTACGTTGAAGTAGAATGCCGAAAGCTATTCCAATGAATAAGCCGCTAAACATAGATTAAACCTTAATACTGATGGCGGAAATGAATTGCTGATATTAAAGCATAATTGTTCTATAGCTGTCATTATTTAAATAGTTGGAAGAATAAAAAAAATTGCTATAATCACGCCTCTTTTTTTAACAAGGAAAGATAATGATGACTTCAAATTCTTATTGGCAACGTTTAAAAGTGGCATTTCAATATGTCATGCCGCAAATTTATTTAACTCAAATTGCAGGCTGGTTTGCTAAACAAAAATGGGGTGTGCTAACCCATGTTGTAATTAAAGCTTTTGCGAAAAAATACAACATTGATATGAGCATTGCGCAAAAAGAACAATTTTCTGATTACGCAAGTTTTAATGAATTTTTTATTCGTCCGTTAAAAGAAAACGCGCGTCCAATTAATCAAAATCCTACCGCACTTTGTTTACCAGCAGACGGTCGCATTAGCGAGTGCGGTCATATTGACGATAATCTTTTATTGCAAGCTAAGGGGCATTTTTTCAGCCTAGAAGACTTACTGGCAGAAGATAAAGAATTAGTGGAAACCTTTAAAAATGGTGAATTTGCCACTACTTATCTTTCTCCTCGTGATTACCACCGAGTGCATATGCCGTGCGATGGTACGCTACGCAAAATGATTTATGTGCCGGGTGATTTATTCTCTGTAAATCCATTTTTAGCCCAACATGTACCGAATTTATTTGCGCGTAATGAACGCGTGATTTGTGTTTTTGATACTGAATTTGGCACAATGGTACAAATTTTAGTCGGCGCAACCATCACTGCAAGTATTGGCACCACTTGGGCGAGCGTAATTAATCCACCACGCCACAATGAAGTGAAGACTTGGACTTATGAAGGCGAAAGTGCGGTCAAATTATTGAAAGGTCAAGAAATGGGTTGGTTCCAACTTGGTTCAACAGTAATTAATTTATTCCAAGCAAATCAAGTCCGTTTAGCTGATCATCTAAGCGTCAACGAACCTGTTCGTATGGGCGAAATCTTGGCATATAAAAAATAATTTTTTAACGAAAGGAAAACATCAAATGAATTTTGAACAAGTAAAATTAGAAAGCATTTCTGAAAAAGGTAGCTACGGGATTGGTTTGCAAATTGGCCAACAATTAGCCGATAGCCAAATGAAAATCACCGTTGAAGCTGTGGCAAAAGGCATTTTTGACGCGTTAAACCATAATCAACCTGCATTAGACATCAATGAGTTAATGCATTCTGTTCAAGCTCTTCAACAACAAGCCGCTGAAGCACAACAAGCGCAATTTAAAGCCATTGAAGAAGAAGGCAAAAAATTCTTAGAAGAAAATGCGAAAAAAGCAGGTGTAAACGTAACCGACAGCGGTTTGCAATACGAAATCATGACTGAAGGCAATGGCGCAAAACCATCTGCAACAGATAAAGTGCGTGTACACTACACTGGTACATTACCAGATGGCACCGTATTCGACAGCTCTGTGGCTCGTGGCACACCGGCTGAATTCCCAGTAAATGGTGTAATCCGTGGTTGGGTTGAAGCATTACAAATGATGCCTGTTGGTTCTAAATGGAAACTCACCATTCCACACGAACTTGCTTACGGTGAACGTGGCGCTGGCGCATCAATTCCGCCATTCTCAACACTCGTATTTGAAGTAGAATTATTAGATATTCTTTAATCGAAAAATATGATATCTATAAAGGCAAAGCAATAAAGGTTTTGCCTTTATTGTTAAAATAATGTTATTATTTTACCTGACAAATTTCATTTGTCTTATATCGCAAGTTTTGTGTATAGGAAAATGGGCACTTCTTTTTTCACTGCATTCATTATTTATACCTTCCTTGCAAATCTTTCTTTTCAATAAATTTAGGGTATCTTATGAAAGAGATTTGGCTGCAATTTAAACAAAATTACTTAATTAAATACTGGAATCCGATTGTCGCAGTGACTGCAGCGGGTTTGCTTTCCGCTTATTACTTTGGGGTAACAGGCACTTATTGGGCTGTTACAGGGGAATTTACTCGGTGGGGAGGACATGCATTACAAGCATTAGGCGTTGATGTATCTGAATGGAGTTACTACAAAATCATAGGAATGCAAGGTAATATCTTCTCACGTGTTGATGGTGTCATGATCTTAGGCATGTTTGCAGGTTGTATTTCTGCGGCACTTTGGGCAAATAATGTAAAATGGCGCAACCAACCACATAAACGTCGGATTGTTCAGGCTTTAATTGGAGGTGCATTAGCAGGATTTGGTGCACGTTTAGCAATGGGATGTAATTTAGCTTCACTTTTTACAGGTATCCCACAATTTTCGGTACACGCTTGGTTCTTCACTATCGCAACAGCAATAGGTACTTATGCGGGTGTGAAAGTCACATTACTACCAATATTTCGCGTTAAATTAGAACTGAAAAAAGGCGCAGCGAAAATAAAAGAAACAGATCCTAAACAAGCACAACGCCGTTTCTGGATTGGTATGGTTGTATTTTTTGCTTATCTTATTGCTTCACTTTATGTAATGACTCAATCTATTAAGCTTGGTTTTGCTATGCTTTGTGGTTTGGCTTTCGGGTTATTAATTGAACGAGCTCAAATTTGTTTTACCTCAGCTTTCCGTGACTTATGGGTAACTGGGCGTGCTTATATGGCAAAAGCGATTATTTTTGGAATATTAGTGGGCACAATTGGTGTATTTAGTTACATTCAACTTGGCGTCTCGCCTAAAATTATGTGGGCTGGCCCCAATGCTATTATTGGCGGTTTATTATTCGGATTTGGTATTGTACTCGCTGGTGGTTGTGAAACAGGTTGGATGTATCGCTCAATGGAAGGTCAAGTACACTTTATGTGGGTTGGCTTAGGTAACGTAGTCGGTTCAACTTATCTCGCCTATGTTTGGGATGATATCGCTCCTGTTTTAGCACTTGATTACGAAAAACTTAATTTACTAAAATCTTTCGGGCCCGTGGGTGGCTTACTTGTGAATTACGGTTTATTAATTTTATGTTTAATTGCCGTAGTCTGGTGGGAACGTCGTTTCTTAGCCAAAGCAAAATCTCAAATAACCGCACAAACTGGCTGCGGATGTAATTAACCAAAAGGAGCATAATCATGGCATTTACTATTGTTCAAAAATTAGATAAAGATCCAAAAGACATTTCACCCGATTATACATTAGATACGTTAGGCGAACCCTGCCCTTACCCCGCTATTGTAATGTTAGAAACCATGCCACAATTACAAAAAGGTGAAATTTTAGAACTATTAAGCGATTGCGCACAATCTATCAACAACATTCCTATTGATACTAAAAATCATGGATATACACTGCTAAGTGTAGAGCAAGATGGAACAAAATTACGTTACTTAATTCAGCGTTAAAAAATGGCTCCATGAGGAGCCATTTATTATCTACCCATAAAATCAAATTAATCTTCGCCCCAAACCTCTTTAGCGATTTCTTCTCGTGTAACATAAATGCCCGTATCCCACTGAATAGGATACATTAATTGATTGGGACTAGGGATGGTATATTTAACTATGCTACGATCACTAACAATAGCATTCAATTTCTTTAAATGCTCAACAAATAGATGATTTGGATACCTCATCTAACTGAGCTTGGAATAACTTTGTAATTGCTTGATCTTCAATCTCAGTTAATTGTTCACGAGAGATTTCACCTTATGCAAATTTTAAACGAGTTTCTTTTAATGCTTGTGAACGTAAATAAGAGCCTACTGTGTCTGCATGTAATAGGAGGATTTTTGATATTTTACTTCCTTATTTTATGATTTAATTAAAAGAATTCTAACGTATTTTCAACATCCCTTCTATTTTTCACTAATTCCTTGTGAACAAGCATAAGCCGAACTCCACGCCCACTGGAAGTTATAACCACCGAGCCAGCCTGTCACATCTAACACTTCTCCAATAAAATACAAACCTTGTACAAAATTACTTTCCATTGTTTTAGAAGAAATTACTTTAGTATCTACACCACCCATTGTGACTTCTGCCGTACGATATCCTTCCGTGCCATTTGGAGTAAATTCCCAGTGATGAATAAAATCCACCAGATTTTTTACCCGCACTTTGCTGATGTTAGCGATAACTTCATCTTGCACAAGGCCTTGCTCAATCCAAAGCTCAATCAATTTTTTCGGAAGTAATCGAACTAAAATGGTTTTCAACATTTGTTTTGGCGAATGTTGTTTTGCTTGATTAATTTCTTCTTCCAAATTGAGGTTAGGTAATAAATCGATTTTCACTGACTCAGTGGGCTGCCAATAATTGGAAATTTGCAACACCGCAGGGCCTGAAATACCACGATGGGTAAACAAAAGCTGGTTATAAAAAGATTTTCCACTCTGCGCTGTGATCGTAACAGGCAAGCTAATGCCTGAAAGTGCGGTTAAAAATTTATCTGTTTCTCGATAAGTAAAAGGCACTAAACTCGCGCGAGGAGGAATAACGGGGATACCAAATTGTTCTGCGATTTGATAGCCAAATGGCGTTGCGCCAAGCCCCGGCATAGAAAGCCCGCCTGTGGCGATAATCAAATTTTTACATTGCCATTGGGTTGAATTTACCTGTAAAACAAACCGCACTTTTTCATCATTTTGAATCCGTTCAACTTGAGAAACTTCGCTACGCAATAAAATCTTAGCACCATATTTATCGCATTCAGATTTCAGCATTTCAACGATTCGTTCTGCGCCCTCATCGCAAAATAATTGTCCTAATTCCTTTTCGTGATAAGCAATTCCCCGCTCCGCCACAAGAGAAATAAAATCCCAATTGGTATAACGAGCAAGGGCCGATTTGACGAAATGAGGATTTTGTGAAAGGTAATGAGCAGGCGTAACCTCTAAATTGGTGAAATTACAAAACCCGCCGCCCGACATCAAAATCTTACGTCCGATTTTTTTGCCGTTATCGAAAACTGTCACCGACTTGCCTAACTTAGCCAACTGTGCCGCGCAAAATAATCCTGCCGCCCCTGCACCAATAATAATATTTTCAGAATATTGGCTCACGGATTTTGCCCTTTTTCACCACGTTGTAAAAAATCCAACATCTTCATTCGTTGAATAACTGAACGACGATCCACTGCCGCATTACCAGAATCTAATAATTGCTGTAAATATGCACTGGCTTGTGGATATTGACGATTTTCTAAGGCAATTGTCGCCAATAAAGAAAGACTAGATACTTCATTTTTATCTTTTGCCAAAGCTTCATTCAAAAGTTGCTCGACTTTTGGTGTCACTTGCTGGCCTGCTTGATAATAAAGTGCGGTCGCTGCCAAGCCTAAAATATTAGGTTTACTGCCTGATATTTTTTCCGCGTTAGAATAAGCCACAAGCGCACTATCAAATTCATTATTCTGCACATAGGCTTCCCCAAGTTGAAGCCAAGTTTCCTCATTATTCGGATCAGTTCGCAGCTTATTTTGGATCTTTTCAATCACATTTTCATTTTTATGTTCATCATTCATTTCAACATTTTGATTATGCTGCTCAATCATCGATTTCTCGCCTTGTTGAACACGACTAAAACGATCAAGAGAAAAATAATAAGCGGTTGGAATAGCAATTAATAAAAAGAAAACCACAAAAGAAAGTTTGTGATTACTTTTCCCAAAGAAATCTGTCTTTTGTTCCTTTTGCTTAGGATCCGAATAAGACTCAGCATTAACAGAAAAATATCTCTTATCTTTTTCTAACGCACTTCCCTGCTCGACTGAAGATAGGGAGGATTTTTTTCTATTTGAGAAATAAAGCAATACGGCAGCTAAAATTAAAAGAGCGGCTGGCAACAGCCACAATAACGCCGTATTCCATTTGAATGGCGGTTTGTAATTCACAAAATCGCCAAATCTAGCGGTCATTTGATCGATAATTTGCTGATTAGTTTTTCCTTCGTCCACCATTTTGTACACTTCAAGACGCAAGTCATAAGCGATAGGAGAATTAGATTCCACCAAATTTTGGTTCTGACATTGTGGGCAGCGTAAAGATTTTGCCAACTCTACGGCGCGAGTACGATCATCTTGATTTTGGAATTGATAGGTATCCACCATTTCCGCTTGGGCAAATAAGGAAAATGCGAATAAAAGTGCAGTCGCAAAAAAGACTGTTTTTTGAACCTGAATAAAACCACGAGTAAAAATATCTAATATGCTTTTCATTTGTTCTTCAATGCTTCAATTTTTGGCAAAAATACCGTTTGCCAAGTTTCTTTATCCAATAAACCAGAATGGCGATAACGAATCACACCATGTTCATCCACAAGATAAGTTTCTGGCGCGCCATCTACGCCCAATTTTAATCCCAATTCACCATGACTATCATCAATGGTTAAGACGAAAGGATTGCCCATTCGCTTAAGCATTTCAATGCCATTTTGCGGATTATCGCGATAATCCACCCCCACAATAGGCAACGTTTTTGCAATCTCAATCAACAGAGGATGTTCTTCCTTGCAATAACCGCACCAACTGCCCCACACATTTAACAAAAATGGCTGTTTAGGAAACTCTTTCGGGCTTACGATTTGCGATGGCTCATGTAAATTAGCCTGATAAAACTCTGGAACAGGTTTATCAATTAAAGCCGACGCAATTTTTTTCGGATCTTGATTTAACCCTGCAATTAGTAATATACACACTCCTAAAAGCACAAAGAGCGGTGCAAAAAAGATAAGTTTTTTGTTCATTATTTTTCCTGTTTTCTGCGTAATCCGAAAACGCTACAAAGTGCCCCAAACGCCATTAAAATACCGCCAGCCCAAAGCCAACGAATCAGTGGTTTGTAGTGTAAGCGGAAAGTAAATTCCCCTTTGCCGAGAGAATCGCCCATCACAATATATAAATCCCCCCAGAAACCGCCATCAAGCCCCACTTCACTCATTGTCATTGTTCGTACATCGTAATAACGGCGCTCTGGGATAATTTCTGCATAAGGTTTGCCATTTTCAGTTACATCAAAAAATGCGACTTCCGCGGTAAAGTTTGGCCCGATTTCATTAGAAAATTGGCGATAATGAAATTCATATTGCCCCAATTTTTGACTTTGTTGCGGTGCTAAACGTACACCAATTTCACTGCCAAAATAACCGCTCATCACCGCACCAATAGTCACAATCGCCACACCACAGTGTGCTAAAATCATGCCAAATTGAGACAAACGAATTTGTCGCCAATTTTGCCATAAAGTGACAAACAAAAGCCAAATCGCAAGAGTTAATAACACAAAGGCGAAAGCGTGGAAATTTAATGCAGAATTATTGCGTAGCTGTTGCCAAATCATCAAGCCAGCAAGAATCAAAGACGGAATAAGCAACCATACGCAACGTATCAATAATGTACGATCAAATTGCACCCAACGAATGGTGAGTGAAATCACCATTAGGATTAAAATCACTGTAATAATTGGGAAGAAAATACTATTAAAATAAGGACTTCCCACTGAAATTGAGCCCCAATTCATCGCTTGAAATAACATTGGGTAAAAGGTGCCTAAAAAGGTAGAAACGGTGGCAATGGTCAGCAAAATATTCAGCAATAAAATGCCACCCGATTTAGAAACGAACTGAAATTTCACCGCACTTTCTGATGAACTGCCCGCTCGTAAGGCGAATAATCCAAAGGCTAACACTGTCAAAACAAAGAAAATTAATAACAACACATAACCGCGCGTGTTATCCAATGCAAAAGCATGCACAGAAGTGAGTGCGCCAGAACGAACAATAAACGTGCCTAATACGCTAAAGGCAAAAGCAAGCAGAGAAAAAAGCGTTGTCCAATAACTAAATACGCCTTGTTTTTCCGTCGCCATTAAACTGTGCAATAACGCCAAACCAAGCAACCAAGGCATTAAAGACGCATTTTCTACAGGATCCCAGAACCACCAACCGCCCCAGCCAAGTTCGTAATATGCCCACCAAGCACCAAGCACAATGCCAATGGTTAAAAATAACCAAGAAACCAACACCCAGCCACGCATTGAGCGTGCAATTTGTCGAGCAGATTGGTTATAAATCAACGCACTTAAACTCATCGCAAAATTTACCGCAAAGCCCACATAACCAACATATAACAAAGGCGGATGGAAAATTAGTCCCACATCTTGCAACATTGGATTGAGATCGCGACCTTCTGTGGGTGCTGGGAAAATGCGTCCAAATGGATTGGAATAAAATAAAATAAACACCGCGAAGCCAAAGCAAATCAATCCCAATAAAGATAAAGATTGAGCGGAAAAAGTGCGGTTATTTTTTCGATTAAAAAAAGCAAAAGCAGCAAGCCATAAACTCAATGAAAATAACCAAAACAACATTGAACCTTCATGTCCACCCCAAGTGGCAGCCACTTTAAAAAATGTAGGTAATTGGGAATTAGAATGTGCCGCTACATATTCAAGGGTAAAGTCATCCACCGCAAAAGAATAAGCAAGCAAACCAATTGAGAACGTCGTCGCAAGGGTAAAAATATAACTAAGCGGCCAAGCGGTATTAATTAAAGTCGAATTTTTTTTGAATAACCCAAATTGAGGTACTAACGCAAGAAAAAACGCGCTAGCTGTTGCGAGTAAAAGAAGGAAAAAGCCAAATTCTGGAAGCATAATATCGTCGTTTTCTTCGTTGAGGTTCAGATTCGTCCATTGACGAGTTATTTACTAATTAAAAAACACACGCCAATTTAAATCCGTATTAAAGTGCATTTTTCTCACCTGAATTCTACCGAAAATCCTAAATTTTGCACGCAGTTTGTGATTCACTTCAATAGGATAAATATGATTTGTACGGTAGATTTTTCACAAAAAAATAGCGCCCTATTGGCGCTATTCTGGTTATCAAAGAATTAATTATTAAATTCAGCACCTAAACAAGGGCGGATTTTATTTAACATTTCTTTTATTACGCGTGATGGTGCGGCGATAATATTGCCGCTGCGTAAGTAGCCGTTACCTGCATCAAAATCACAGACTAAACCACCCGCTTCACGCACGATTAAATCGCCAGCAGCACAATCCCATGCTTTTAAGCCCATTTCAAAATAACCATCAATACGGTTTGACGCCACATAGCATAAATCCAATGCTGCAGAACCAGTACGACGGAAATCCGCGGCATCTTCAATTAAGGCATTCATCATTGCAAATTGAGTTGGCATTAATTTTGGTTGTTTGAATGGGAAACCGGTCGCTAAAATTGAACCTTGAATTTCACGTTTACTATCTACACGTAAACGTACTTCATTTAATTTTGCGCCTTCACCACGCACAGCGGTAAATAATTCATTACGGATTGGATCATAAACAACCCCAACTTCAGTGCGATTTTTTACACGAATTGCGATAGACACGGCAAAATGAGGAAGGCCCGTCATAAAATTACGGGTACCATCTAGTGGATCAATCACCCATTGTACATCACTATCTTTGCCTTCAAGCGCCCCCGTTTCTTCGCTGATGATGGTGTGGTCAGGATAAGATTTACGAATAATTTCAATGATTTCTGCTTCTGCCGCTTTATCAACGTTTGTCACATAATCATTAATACCTTTTTGTGTGCTTTCGATAGCATCACGGCGTTCATAATTTTTAGCAATCACATTGCCCGCTTTTCGTGCCGCACGAATTGCGATATTTAACATTGGATTCATATTTCCACCAGATTTTAAAGAACAGAAAAATTCCGCGCCATTATAGCGAGATTTGCCAAAATAACCAGTTGAAAATCATAAAACAATGGTTTTTATAGGTTTTCAGAAAAACTTTGCGATACATATAGCAAAAATAGCATGAAGTGATTTTTCTATTCATTATTTGCCATTAAAGTGCGGTAGAAAATTGGAGCGTTTTATGCAAAAAGGTGTGACATTAGTGGAATTATTGATTGGGTTAGCCATTATCAGCATTGCGCTGAGTTTTGCCGTCCCATTATGGCAAACGGATTCACCTAAAACGATTTTAGCCAAAGAGCAACATCGCCTGTATTTATTTCTACGCCAAATTCAAGCACGAGCAGAAAATTCATCGGAAGTGTGGTTTTTACTTATCAATCGTAACCTTGCGACACAACAATGGTGCTTAACAGCACAAGTAAAAAACGATCAAACGTGTGATTGTTTAAACCCAACAAACTGCCCGAAAGAGGCCTATGCTCATTTTTACTATCCTTATTTTCCTAAAAAAACGATGATTCAAAGCCATTATCTTTATCCCAAAGAAATCACTAGGTTTTATGGGGCGCGTAATACGAGTGTTACTCGTTGCTTTATTCTGCAAGCGGAAAATGAACGTACATTATTTTCATTTTTCAATGTTGGCAGTATTCGTTTGAAAACCAATCAAGCGGCTAGTGCATGCAATCAATCATGAAAATATTATTAAAAGGACAAACCCTATTAGCACTGATGATTTCTCTGGCATTGTCGTCTTTATTATTGCTAGGCATTTCGCATTTTTATGTACAAATTCAAACTCAAAATCAACACATGCTATTGCATTTAAAACTACAAGCAGAATTACAACGAACATTACAACTTATTGGTAAAGATCTTCGTCGATTAGGATTTAGAGCATTAAATACAAAAGGAACAGAAAGCAATTTATCTTTATTTGAATTAGATGAACAAGGCACATCTATTTTCATTAGTCAAGAAGATAACGCCCTACCTAATAGCTGCGTGTTGTTCTTTTATGATTTAAATAAAAATGGATGTATTGGCAAAGATTCACCGAAAACCTGTATGAAAAATGGGAAAAATACATCCAAAAACAGTACAGAAGAATTATTCGGTTATAAAGTGAGTAACAAAATGATAAAAACCAAACTGACTTATCAAAGTGTTATTCCAACTAATTGCACAGCAGAAACTTGTAAACGTGCTTTTCAACAATCGGCTTGCAACGCTGGAGGCGGTTGGACTGATTTATTAGACAATAATGAATACGAAGTCACTAGCCTACAATTTAATTGGTTAATTGAAGGCAAAGGATTAGAAATCAAGCTAAAAGGAAATTTAAAACAAACCCCAAACATCAGTTATGAAGCATCCCTTGTCGTTTCGCTCTGGAATCAAAAATAATGGCTACACACAAAGGCATTATCACGCTGACTATTCTGATTTTTATTTCAGGTTTATTAACCGTAATCTTATTGTTGGATGACAGTCATTTAAGTTTTTTTCGTGCACAACAAAATCAACGAAAACACTATGTGGAAAGAACATTACAACTGCAAAAAATGACAGAGGAGAAAAAACAAACTGCCTGCCTTGATTTACCGTTAAATAATAATGAAAGTGTAAAGCAAATCAGCATCACGCTTGATGGCGCCACAGATGCAATTCAATATTTTCTTTGGTGTGAAAAAATGAGCCTATTTAAAAAATCGCCCACAAAAGGCGATAATCAGGGTGCATTGAAAGATTTTATTCACACAGAAAAACTAACGGATTTTCGACCGCGCTTTTCTTCCCCGCCCAAAATTTTAAATGCTAACAAAACACCTAAACTATATTGGTTTTCAGATTCACAAGCGGAGGTTCAAATTAATGGCACCGTGTCTGCCGTATTAATTGCGGAGGGAGATTTAAAACTAACGGGCAAAGGAAGGATTAGTGGCGCGGTGATCACCAACGGGAATTTAACTTTAGATGGGGTGACGTTGGCCTATGGAAAACCTGTCGTAACAACCTTAGTGCAACAATATAGTCAGTGGCAGTTGGCAGAAAAAAGTTGGAGTGATTTTAATGTTCCAGATGAATAAAGGCATGTCGCTCACTACCCTATTATTTTCTTTGGCTTTATTTAGCGTTTTATTTATTGCTTTCAATCAATGGACGGCAAGCCAAAGAAAAAGTGCGGTGAAAACTTATCAAGATTTTCAAGCGATACAGATTGCGGAGAATCAAGCTCAACGCCAATTTTTAGGATTACCTTGTGAACAATTAATACAACAAAATAGCTTAACTTTTCGCGTTCAATGTGAAAACGAACGCGTCATTGTGCGTTATCCTATGGGTGAAATCTCGATAAAAACTAAGTAGAATGGCATTGTCTTTTTCTAGATTAAATCATCAAAAGGTCGCCATTGTGTTCATTGTTTACTACTCTAATCAACTCGAAAAACAAAAAGAAATTCTTTCGTCCTTATTCAAATCATTGCCTCCAGAAGATCCTTTTCAGCAAGATATTATCTTAGTGCAAAGCCCAGGTATGGCGCAATGGCTGCAAATTGAATTAGCGAAAGAAACAGGCATTTCAGCGAACCTAAAATTTCCTATGCCAGCAAGTTTTATTTGGCAACTTTATGCTCAAAACTTACCTGCAACAGCATTGGAAAATCCTTTTGATAAAGATTCAATGACATGGCGCTTAATGCGCTTAATCCCGACTTTTCTCGAGAAAGAGAGTTTTTCACCTTTACGCAATTATTTAGCGTCCTCGCCACATTCTGAACAATACAAACTTTATCAACTCAGCAGCAAAATTGCCGATTTATTTGACCAATATTTGGTTTATCGACCTGAATGGATTTTTGCTTGGGAAAAAGGCGAAGATGAACAAATCACTGCTCAAATACAAAAGCAACAACCTAACCTCAACAATACGTTGTTTGAGCAAATTCAAGGTAATACTAAATGGCAAGGTGAGTTATGGCGTGCATTGGTCACCGATGTTAAATCAGAGGTTGGTGATGCCACACATCGAGCGGCTTTGCATAATCAATTCTTAGCCTTGCTTGCCGATAAAAAAGCACCGAAAAAATTACCTTCACGCATATTTATTTTTGGTATTCCAGCGCTTCCGACTGCTTATCTCAATATTTTGCAAGCCATGTCCTCTGAAGTGGATATTCATTTATTTTTTAATAATCCATGCCAAGAGTATTGGGGAGATATTAGCGATTTACGCCTTGATTATTTGCGTTCTCGCAAGCGTTATCAATTCAATAAACAAGGTGAAAATCAACCGCTCTTTTCTGAGGATCAGCTTTCTCAACTAGAAAACGCTCAGTTTGATGTCACTTATCAAAAAGAAAACCTTCAAGTAGGCAATCCATTACTGGCGGCCTGGGGAAAAATGGGGCGAGATTTTCTCTATACCTTAGTGCGAGATGAAGAACATATTCCAACTTATCCCGTTAATGCTTATCAAGAAATTAAATCGAATAGTTTACTTGGACAATTGCAATCTCAAATTCTACATTTAGAAAATAAACCGCTAAATATCGCAAAAAATGACCGCACTTTAACCCTACATTCTTGCCACAGCGCTATGCGGGAAGTGGAAGTATTGCACGATTATTTACTGGATTTATTCAATCAGGATCCTAACCTTACGCCAAAAGATGTGGTTGTTATGGTGGCAGATATAAACCAATACACACCTTATATTCAGGCAGTTTTCGGGCAAAAAAATGGAGATGCCCCACAAATTCCATTTTCACTTTCAGATAATAAACTTTCAGAAAGCGATGTGTTGGTCTCAAGTTACTTAACTTTATTGCGCTTAAAAGAAAGCAATTTTAGTGCAGAGAATGTCTTAGCGTTGTTGGATATTCCTGCGATGCGAGAACGATTTAATATTTCTCTTGCTGATTTACCATTAGTGAGAGAATGGGTAGCGGATTCAGGGATTCGTTTCGGTTTGCAAAAAAATCAAGATGGCATCAATTTCAATTCTTGGCAGGCTGGATTAGAACGAATGATTTTAGGCTATGCAATGCGTGAAGAACACGGCATTTGGCAAGATAGTCTGGGCTTAAACAGCAGTTATGGCTTAAAGGGTGAACTTGCTGGAAATTTATCTCACTTTTTCACCGCACTTTCCGCGCTGCATGAAACGCTGCAACAAGCGCATTCTATTGAAAAATGGCAGGAAATTTTAACCGCACTTTTATCAGATTTCTTCGTGCAAAATGAAGACACAAGCGACACGATTTTCTATATTCAAGAGAAAATTAATGAATTCGCTGAGCATCTAAAATCTCTCCATTTTGCTGAAGAATTACAAGCAGATGTGATTGCCGATGTCATCACAATGAAATTGGAAGATGCGCCAAATAGCCTAAAATTCCTTGCAGGAAAAGTAAACTTCTGCACCTTATTACCAATGCGTTCAGTGCCATTCAAGGTAGTTTGTTTACTTGGAATGAATGATGCGGATTACCCTAGAACACAAACACCAAACAGTTTTGATTTAATGCAATATCACCATCAAAAAGGCGACCGTGTTCGCCGTGATGATGATCGCTATTTGTTCTTAGAAGCCTTATTGGCAGCACGTGATTATTGCTATATCAGCTATGTTGGCCGTTCCATCACAGATAATCAACCGAAAGAACCTTCTGTATTAGTAAGCCAACTCGTGGATTATATTAATCAAGGGCAAAGCGAAAATACCCTTACGGTGATTGAGCATCCAATGACAGCATTTAGCCCGGATAATTTCAAATATAACGAGAAATTCACCCGCTCTTTTGCGACAAAATGGTTGCCAATAGCACAATTTGACGCGAGTTCCAACAATTCAGAATTTGCCGTCCCTATGACTGAAAACCCAGAAAAAATCGAAGAAATTGAACTGGATCGTTTAGTCAGCTTTGTTGAAAACCCAGTGAAATTTTTCTTTGAAAAACAACTCGGTGTCTATTTCCGTGATGAAGATGCTCGTATTGCCGACAGTGAGAACTTTACCTTAAGTGGATTAGATAATTACGCGCTCAATAATGACTTAATCTATCTTGATGAACAAAATTTTGCTGATTATTTTAGACAAGCAGAAGTAAAAGGCGTGTTACCTCGAGCCGAATTTGGAAAAGTTTATGCTGAAAATATTCGAGACAATGTTTTGGAATTTAAAAAGAAAATAGCGGATATTGGCGAAGCCAAACATGCTTCCGTCGATTTCAATCTATCCGTAAATTGGCACAATAAAAATCAAGAAATTCGTCTATTTGGTTATATGGAGCCTTTATTTGGCGATGATTCACAGGTGATTCAGTGGCATTTTGCAAAATACAAAGATCGCTATTGCATCCGTCCTTGGATTTATTATTTGATTCAATGTGTCACACAAGAAAATGCGGTACCACCAAAATTAATTACGCAAGATCAAGTTATCGAATTACCGCCTATTGATCGTGAAGCCGCTCTCGCTCAATTAAAAATTTACGTAAAAGATTATTTACAAAGCCAAATAGAAATCCAATTAGTACCAACCATAAGAAATATTAATGATTTTATTGTGGACGATGAAAGTGAGGTAGATTTTGACAATATTTCTACAAAATTTCAGGAACTGGGCGAAGACAGCAAATCCGGCGCTCAAGCAGATCCATATTGGTCACGCATATTGGCGCAGACCTCAAGATTTGAACAAACTGAAAATATTGAAAAATTATTAAAACAAACAAAAGATTGGTTTGGCTTATTATTCGTATAAAAGAAGACAAGAAAAGCATAAAGCTAATCGTCAAAGAACCGATTTTTTGCTAAGATAACCGCCCTTTTTACGGAGAATTGTCTATGCGCTGTCCATTTTGTTTTACAGAAGAAACCAAGGTAATTGATAGCCGTTTGGTATCGGATGGCTATCAGGTTCGCCGCCGTCGTGAGTGCGGTCATTGTCATGAACGTTTTACTACCTTTGAAACAGCCGAATTAATCGTACCAAAAATTATTAAAACTGACGGCACTCGAGAGCCGTTCAATGAAGATAAATTACGCAGTGGTATTCAGCACGCCTTAGAAAAACGCCCTGTAAGTGCGGATGATGTTGAACAAGCAATTAACCATATAATTTTTCAATTACGCGCGACGGGTGAACGTGAAGTACCAAGTAAACTGGTTGGAAAACTCGCAATGAATGAGTTAAAAAAACTCGATAAAGTGGCTTATATTCGTTTTGCCTCGGTCTATTTGAGTTTCGATAACATTAATCAATTTACCAAAGAAATTGAGAGCTTAAAGGATTAACCATGAGCGAATTTTCTGCACAAGATCGCAAATTTATGCAACGCGCCTTGGATTTAGCCGCCAAAGGTCAATATACCACCACACCGAACCCATCGGTAGGATGCGTATTGGTAAAAAGTGGTGAAATTGTGGGGGAAGGCTTTCATTTTAAAGCAGGGCAACCTCATGCTGAACGTGTTGCCTTAGCTCAAGCTGGCGAAAATGCCAAAGGAGCAACCGCTTACGTCACCTTAGAGCCCTGCTCTCATTACGGTCGCACACCGCCTTGCGCATTAGGATTAATCGAGGCTGGCGTAGTGAAAGTCATTGCTGCTATGCAAGATCCGAATCCTCAAGTCGCAGGAAAAGGTTTGAAAATGTTGTCTGATGCCGGCATTGAAAGTGCGGTGAATTTATTGAACGATCAAGCGGAAAAAATAAATAAAGGCTTTTTAAAACGAATGCGTCAAGGTATGCCTTTTGTTCAACTCAAACTAGCGATGAGTTTAGATGGACGAACAGCAATGGCAAGTGGAGAAAGTAAATGGATTACGGGCCCTGATGCTCGTTCGGACGTACAAAAAATGCGCGCAAAATCATCCGCACTTTTATCTACTTCTGCGACAGTACTTGCAGATGATCCAAGCCTTAATGTACGTTGGGATGAATTCCCTGAAAATCTTAAAACAGAATATAAAAAAGAAGATCTTCGCCAGCCTGTGCGAGTCATTTTAGATTCACAACATCGCATTCAGCCGACTCATAAACTTTTTTTAACGCATTCTCCCGTTTGGCTAGTTTCTAATGAACCACGAGATTTAATAGGCTTTCCTGATTTCTGCGAACAAATTATTCTTCCAAAAGAAAATTTACTAAAAGAATTAATGCGAGAACTGGGAAAACGCCAAATAAATACCCTTTGGGTAGAAGCTGGAGCAAATTTAGCGGGTAGTTTAATTGATGCGAAATTAGTCGATGAATTGGTTATTTACATTGCGCCAAAATTACTTGGCGACAATGCTCGTGGTCTATGCCAATTACCGAATTTAACTAAACTTGCCGATGCACCATTATGGCAACTTAATGAATTAGAACAAATCGGTGACGATATAAAATTAACTTACACACCGAAAGGAATCTAAATGCTTAAAAAACTTTTCCATTCCGCACTTTGGGGCTTGGCTGCTGCGGGCGTGATTTTGTTTGCTGTTCCAAGACTGAATAACAGCAATATCTTCACTTCAGACGATATTGTATCGTTCAAAAATGCAGTGCGTATTGCCTCTCCAGCAGTAGTGAATGTTTATAACCGCTCTTTTTCTTCCGCCAGCATTAATGACAATGATCAGCTACAAGTGAATAACTTAGGTTCTGGCGTGATTATGAGTAAAGATGGCTATATTCTGACTAATAAACACGTTATCCAAAATGCGGATCAAATTGTAGTAGCGTTGCAAAACGGAAATATTTTTGAGGCCAGTCTTGTTGGTTCAGATAATCTCACTGATCTCGCTGTTCTCAAAATTCGTGCAAATAATCTTTCAACCATTCCACAAAATTCAAATCGTCAAGCTCACGTTGGTGATGTGGTATTAGCAATCGGTAATCCCTACAACTTAGGACAAAGCGTATCCCAAGGTATTATTAGCGCTGTAGGACGAAATGCTGTAGGTGATTCTGTTGGCAGACAAAACTTCATCCAAACCGATGCTTCAATTAACCGCGGCAACTCAGGCGGCGCATTAATTAATTCTGCAGGGGAATTAGTTGGAATCAGTACACTTAGTATTGGCAAAACTGCCAATGAAATAGCAGAAGGACTAAATTTTGCGATTCCAATGGATATTGCAAATGATGTTTTACAGAAAATTATACGAGATGGACGTGTTATCAGAGGTTATTTTGGCGTGCAAAGTGACATCAGTTCAAGTAGTGAAGAAGGCATAGTCATCACTGGAGTAAGCCCGAATAGCCCAGCAGCAAAAGCAGGAATTCAATTAGGTGATGTCATTTTGAAATTAAATAATCAAGAAGGCATTTCAGCCCGAGAAATGATGCAAATTATCGCAAATACAAAACCTAATTCAAAAGTTCTCGTCACCATTCTACGATTAGGCAAAATTTTACAACTCCCTGTTATCATTGAAGAATTTCCGCTAAATTAAAAATAGCGGTCGTTTCTGACCGCTATTTTCATCTCTCTTTTCCATTAAAAACCTATTCTCCCTAGCCCATTTTCTGACATTTCGGGCAAAAGAAACTATTACGCTGGCCTATCACCAAACTTTCAATTTTTCCACCGCACTTCGGACAAGGTTTATCTTTATTACCATATACTAATAATTCTTGTGCAAAATAACCTGGGCGCCCATCTGGCTGTAAGAAGTCTTTAAGTGTCGTTCCACCTTGAATAATGGCTTTTGCCAATACATCTTTAATCGTGTTCACTAAGGAAATACATTGATTGCGAGTCAAATTTTTAGCGAGTTTTAAGGGATGAATACCACAAATAAACAAACTTTCATTCGCATAAATATTACCAACGCCCACCACTACAGCGTTATCCATCAAGAAGGTTTTAAGTGCGGTCGATTTTTGACGAGATTTTTTGAATAAATATTCTGCATTAAATTCATCAGAAAGCGGTTCAGGCCCCAGCTTTAAAAAAAGATGAAAGTCATCTAAATTCTCCGTCCACAACCATGCACCGAAACGACGAGGATCGTTATAACGTAATAATTTGCCATTATTCATCACAATATCAATATGATCATGTTTATCTATTGCGCTATCCTGTGGCACAATTCGCACCGAACCTGACATGCCCAAATGCCCGATGATATAGCCTTTTTCCGTGTGAATAATCAAATATTTTGCTCGACGAGTGAGATCGACAATTTTTACATTTTTTAACGTTATCAATTCCTCTGATACGGCCCAGCGCAATTTAGGCTGGCGCACGACAACTTTTTCAATCGTGAAACTCTTAAGATAAGGGCTAATACCACGTAGTGCAGTTTCGACTTCGGGAAGTTCCGGCATGATTTGTTCCTTAATAAATCTTGGATACAAAAAAACCCGAACAATGTCGGGCTTTTTCTAAATAAGCAAAATTATTTAATTTTTGCTTCTTTATAGATAACGTGTTTACGCACTACTGGATCAAATTTTTTGATTTCCATTTTTTCAGGCATATTACGTTTGTTTTTATCAGTTGTGTAGAAGTGACCGGTCTCTGCAGTAGAAACTAAACGGATTTTCTCACGAGCGCCTTTAGCTGCCATTTTTTAGCTCCTTAGATTTTTTCGCCACGAGCACGGATTTCAGCTAATACTGCATCAATGCCTTTTTTATCAATAATACGCATACCTTTCGCAGTTAAACGTAAGGTTACGAAACGGTTTTCACTTTCAACCCAGAAACGGTGAGTGTGAAGGTTTGGAAGAAAACGACGACGTGTCGCATTCATCGCGTGTGAGCGGTTATTACCCACAGCTGGACGCTTGCCTGTTACTTGACAAACTCTAGACATAATAATCTCCAATAATTAAATATAAGCTCGAGCTTACGGTTCGGATTGTTTAAAGCCAGTTAAAACTAGCTTGCTACCTCGTCAGGTCGCGCTAATCCGACCCGCTTACTATATTAAAGGTCGCAAATTATACTGGCTTTGTTTTCATTTCTCAAGTGCAAATGCGATTTTCCTGAATGTAATCGGTAAAAAAATGGTCAATATTATAAAAATTTATAATAAAAAGTTCTCTGCAAAAGAATAGCAATCTGTTTTTCCGACAATTAAGTGATCAAGTACTCTGATTTCCATTAATTCTGCTGACTCCTGGATTTTTTTAGTAATAAGCTGATCCGAATAACTCGGCTCTGTTATTCCAGAAGGATGATTATGCGCCAAAATTAAAGCAGCTGCGTTGCAATAAAGTGCCTCTTTAATTATTTCCCGAGGATAAACCGCTGATACATTAATTGTACCTAAAAATAACCGCTCTTTTTTAATCAAACGATGTTGATTATCTAAAAATAAAACCATAAATACTTCTCTTTCCTCGTTTTGCAATTCAGTGAGTAAAAAAAGTTTTACCGTTTCAGGATCATTAATAATTGGCGTACTCAACATCTCTTGCTTTAAATAACGCTTGGTCATTTCCGTAATTGCTTGCAGTTGAATAAATTGCGTAATGCCTAAGCCTTTCACAGAACAGAAGGCTTTTTCATCTGCAGAAAGTAACGCATACAAGGAACCAAAATGTGATAAGACATTTTTCGAAAGCTGAATGACTGGGCAGCCTTTTATGCCAGTTCGTAAAAAGATCGCCAGCAATTCATAATCAGCGAGAGTTTCTACGCCAAATTTAAGCAATTTTTCCCGTGGCATTAAATCATCATTGTTTTCCATAAGATATTAAACACAAAATAGAAAAAATTTTGACCGCTCTTTTCTTGTTTTACGAGTAACTTATACAAAGTCTGCGATATGTATCGCAAAAATAGCATTGGGCATTCAATAAAATTAAAGTAAAATAACGGAATTGTGGCTAAGCACTAACAAAGGTTGAAACATGAAATTAAGCGGAAAGCATATTGTAGTCGGCATAACTGGCGGAATTGCGGCCTATAAAACAATAGAGTTGATTCGTTTATTACGCAAAGCAGACGCTGAAGTAAGTGTAGTATTAACCCCCGCTGCGGCAGAATTTATTACGCCTTTAACGCTTCAAGCCATTTCTGGCAATGCTGTCGCACAATCTTTATTTGATCCACAAGCAGAGCTGGCAATGGGTCATATTGAACTTGCCAAATGGGCCGATGCCATTATTATTGCGCCAGCTAGTGCAGACTTTATTGCCCGTCTTACTGTAGGCATGGCGAATGATTTACTTTCAACAATTTGTCTTGCGACTGATGCGCCAATTTTTCTTGCCCCAGCAATGAATCAGCAGATGTATCGCCAATCCATTACTCAACAAAATTTAACGGCTCTTCAAACGCGTGGAATTGAGCTTATTGGCCCGAATAGTGGTTTTCAGGCTTGCGGCGATATGGGGAAAGGACGTATGTCAGAACCAGAGGAAATTTTTACCGCACTTTCTGACTTTTTCTCTCAAAAACAAGATCTACAAGGATTAAATGTCGCTATTACAGCAGGCCCAACGCGTGAGGTAATCGATCCCGTTCGTTATATTTCTAACCATAGTTCAGGGAAAATGGGATTTGCGATTGCTGAAGCATTTGCCGAACGTGGGGCGAACGTCACGCTAATTTCAGGGCCAGTGAATTTAACAACACCAAAAAATGTAAATCAAATCAATGTCATCTCAGCACAAGATATGTGGAAAGCCTCTCTTGAAAGTGCGGCGAAAAATCAAATTTTTATTGGCTGTGCGGCTGTTGCTGATTACAGAGTAGCCAAAGTTGCTGACCAAAAAATTAAAAAATCTGGCGATGAAATATCTATCAAGTTAATTAAAAATCCCGATATTATCTCAGATGTAGGACATTTAAAAACACATCGCCCTTTTACTGTTGGATTTGCGGCTGAAACCCAAAATGTTGATGATTACGCAAAAGATAAACTTGAACGCAAAAATCTTGATATGATTTGTGCCAACGATGTATCTGGCGGACAAGTTTTTAACGCTGATGAAAATGCCTTGCAGCTTTTCTGGAAAAATGGTCATAAAAAATTATCGCTAAAATCAAAAGTGGAACTTGCAGCTGATTTAGTCAATGAAATCATTGAACGCTATCAAAAAACCTTATAATTCCAACCGCACTTTTACCTAAAAATGAATTTCAAACGGAGTATTACATGAAAAAAATTGACGTAAAAATTTTAGATTCTCGCATTGGAAATGAATTTCCTCTGCCAACTTACGCAACTGAAGGTTCGGCAGGTCTTGATTTACGTGCTTTGATCGATGAAAGCTTTGAAATTCAACCAGGTGAAACTAAATTAATTCCGACAGGGCTATCAATTTATATTGCGGATCCAAATTTAGCCGCAGTGATTTTGCCTCGCTCGGGCCTTGGTCATAAACACGGCATTGTGCTAGGAAACCTTGTGGGATTAATTGACTCCGATTATCAAGGGCCATTAATGGTATCAATGTGGAATCGTGGAAATGAGCCATTCAAAATTGAAGTCGGCGATCGCATTGCTCAACTTGTTTTCGTACCAGTAGTACAAGCCGAATTTAATATTGTAGAAGATTTTCAACAAACCGAACGTGGTGAAGGCGGTTTCGGTCATTCAGGTAAACAATAATTTATGGTAGAAGAACAATTATCTTTATCGGGCGTAGAAGAAATTGCGCCTAAAATTGAAACACAAAAAATTGAAAAAAGAACGGTAAAAGAACGTCGTCAACAAGTGCTTACTGTGTTGATACATATGCTTCATTCCGAACGTGGCATGGAGCGTATGACAACGGCTCGTCTAGCAAAAGAAGTTGGGGTATCAGAAGCTGCGTTATATCGTTACTTTCCAAGCAAAACAAAAATGTTTGAAGCCCTGATCGAGCACATTGAAAATACCTTATTAAGCCGTATTACCGCTTCTATGCGTAACGAAACCCAAACAATGAATCGCATTCATGATATTTTACAAACGATCTTAGATTTTGCCCGTAAAAATCCTGGGTTAACTCGAATTCTAACGGGTCATGCATTAATGTTTGAAGATGCGCAATTGCAAGTTCGAGTCGCACAATTTTTTAATCGTCTTGAAATGCAGTTTGTCAATATTTTACAGATGCGAAAATTACGTGAAGGACGCGGCTTTAATGTGGATGAACGTATAATTGCCTCGCATTTAGTGACACTATGTGAAGGACAATTTATGCGCTATGTTCGTACTAATTTCCGTCTGAATGCAAGCCAGTCTTTCGAACAACAATGGCGTTTTATCGAGCCACTTTTTGCCTAATTGACTTTACCGAGTAAATATATGATTATTCCTTGGCAAGAACTGGAAGCAGAAACATTAGATAATATCGTAGAAAGCGTAATTTTACGCGAAGGAACCGATTACGGTATAGAAGAACTTTCACTCAACCAAAAAAAACAACTTTTACTGACTCAAATTCGCAATGGAATTGCGGTGATTGTATGGTCTGAATTGCATGAATCCATTGACATCAAAAATAAAACGGAATTTTTGAAACAGGAATGTAAGGAGCACGAATGTCAAATGAATTAATCGAAATTGATGAAGTTGTAACCTCCTCTCAAGAAGAAGAGATAACTCAACGAGATCCAGTTTTAGATTGGTTTCTTACTCACTGCCATTTACATAAATATCCCGCAAAATCGACTTTAATTCACGCAGGTGAAGATGCAACGACTCTTTATTATGTCATTAAAGGCTCTGTAATGGTGTCAGCAAAAGATGATGAAGGTAAAGAGATGATTCTCACTTATTTGGGTACAGGACAATTCTTTGGTGAGGCAGGATTATTTGATGAAGGTTCAAAACGATCTGCTTGGGTAAAAACAAAAACAACATGTGAAATTGCTGAGATTTCTTATAAAAAATATCGTCAATTAATTCAAGCAAACCCAGAAATCTTAATGTTTTTAACCGCACAATTGGCAAGACGTTTACAAAATACTTCACGCCAAGTCAGTAATTTAGCATTCTTAGATGTGGCAGGTCGTATTGCTCAAACGCTAATGAACTTAGCTAAACAGCCTGAAGCAATGACACATCCTGATGGGATGCAAATCAAAATTACACGTCAAGAAATAGGGCAAATGGTTGGTTGTTCACGAGAAACTGTAGGACGTATTATTAAGATGTTAGAGGATCAGAATCTTATCCACGCTCATGGAAAAACCATCGTTGTATATGGCGCAAGATAATTTTTCATCATAAATCATTCAACATGAAACCATCCAAAATCAATTTGGATGGTTTTTGTTTAATTAGAAATAATATTCAAAACATTAATTGACAATTAATATAAAGGATTCTATCATTACCCAACTTCTTACAAATATAGTGGGAAGACAGGATTGGTCTCCTGATATAGTGGCTTTTAAAGGTTTATAACCTTATTGCATAGTTTTATGCCGCAAAAGCTAGAACACCGAGATGCATTTTCTAATCTATGGTGGGCTAGGTAGAAATCCCGCAGGGATGCGTGCAGTAAGCCACTTGCTGTTAAGACCAATTCTGCTTAGTTCCACCACCCTTCTTTCAAATTCCCTAGCTTTTTCTATCTCACCTTAATTAATCTTTTTTCTTTCTAGTAAAACTAATACTTCATAATGAGATGTTTGCGGAAACATATCAAAAAGTTGAATTTTCAATGGTTTATAACAAGTGAGATGCTGTAAATCTTTACCCATTGTCACGGCATTGCAGCTGGAATACAAGATAAATTGCGGTTGAATTTGGTTAAGAAATTCACTTAATTCCTTTCCAATTCCACGACGTGGTGGATTTACAATCACAAGATCTGGCTTATTCTCATTCTGATTTTTCATCACACTCGCCGCATCGAGGGATTGGAAATTCACATGTTCTAAATCCAATATTTTAGCGGAATGACTCGCAGCAAAAATAGCGGATGAGGAAATTTCAATTCCAGTTAACTCTATACTTTTTCCCCATTTTTCCTGTAAAGCTTTTGCGCAATGTAAGCCAAATCCTCCCACGCCACAAAATAAATCCCAGACTTTATAGATTGGTAACTCACTCACCCATTGCTGAGCGGTTGCATATAATCCCGCCGCCACTTTAGGATTGGTTTGAAAGAAACCTTGTGGGCGAATAAAGAGAGGAATACTATTGAAATTCTCAGGCAAAAATTGTTGTTCGGTCAGAAAAATTTCTTGTTCACCTTCTAAGATGGCCGCGTGCTGTGGTTGTAAATTAATGCTAACTACTTCTAAGTTCGGTAATTTTTCCAATAATTTAGGTAATTCTCGACGAATTAATGGCAATTTATTTTCTGTGCGCAACACAAAGCGCAACATTAATTTTCCCGTCGCAAGACTTTCTGTCAGCAAAATATATTTAAGCTCGCCTTTTTGTTTAGCAATGTTATAAGGTACTAAACCAGCACGGCCAATAAAATCCTTCAAAACCGGAAAAATCAATGAAAAATGAGTTGGATAAAGGGGACAATCACACAAATCAATCGCACTTTGTGGATCATTAGGATTTTTTAGAATACCAAGTATCGGGCGTTCAACACTGCCACTAACAACCATCTTAGCTTTATTACGAAAGCCTTGTTCATCAGATTCAAAAGGAGTTAACCATTGAGCTCCATCGCAATTAATAGAAATCAGTTGCTGCTTTAAATGATGTTGTTTTTCAGCTAGCTGCTGACTATAAGGTATGTCAAGCCATTGACAAGAACGACATTCATTTTGTTGATAGTATCGACAATCAATCATTTTCTTGCAGCCTGAATCTCTAGCCAACGGCTTTGAATATCTGCGAGATTTTGGTGATTCAGTTTCCAACGTTGATCTAAAACCAAGTCATTCCACTTGATCACTCTACGTTTAAATAAATTTTGTAAGCGAGCTTGACGAGCCATAAAGTGCAGTTCATTTTCAGCAAGTTTTAGATTATCTAATACTTGAATGACACCTTCACGTTCATTGCACAGTAACAAAAGATCACAACCTGCATTCAGTGCTTTTTTGCTACGCTCCACAAAATCGCCCATTACACCTGCGCCTTTCATACCGAGATCATCGGAAAAAATTGCACCTTGGAAATTTAATTGTTTTCGTAAGATTTCTTTCAACCAATATTCTGAGCCGCTTGCTGGTTGACTATCACATTGTCTATAAATGACATGCGCAGGCATAATGGCATCAAGTTTATTTTGTGAAATCAACTGTTGGAAAGGTTGGAGATCGCCACTAAAAATTTCGTCTTTTGCGCGATCATCATAAGGTGTTTCTAAATGAGAATCGGCTAATACATGGCCATGACCAGGGAAATGTTTACCTGTAGATGCCATACCTGCTTGATGCATACCATCGATAAAAGAGGCTGCTAAATTTACCGCACTTTTTACATCAGATGAAAAACTGCGATCACCAATCGCTCGACATTCATGCCCCAAATCCAGCACTGGCGCAAAACTCAAGTCAATATCCAAGGCAATCATTTCTGCGGCCATTTGCCAACCTGCTTCTTTAGCGAAGTTCACTTGTTCAGTTGCTGATAATGTTTCTTGAAAAGCCTGCATTGAAGGCAACATCGTGAATCCATCACGGAAACGTTGAACTCGTCCACCTTCTTGATCAACCGTAATCAATAAAGGCTTTTTCACTCGCTGACGAGCAGAACGAATTAATTCTTGAATTTGTTCTCTGTCTTCAAAATTTCGAGTAAATAAAATCAATCCCGCAACAAGAGGGTGAGAAAGTAACTCAACTTCCTCTTGTGCCAACTCTTTTCCTTTTAAATCAATTAACAACGTGCTCATAAATTATTTTAAATAAAGGCGATAATTTTTACTTTCTACAGTGGGTTTAATTAAATCGATCGATTTCTCTTCTTGTGGTTTTAGCAACAATTGAGCGGAATAGCTCTCTTGCTGATTTTCCCAAGTTTGGGTTACTCCTAAATGATCGTACCAATATAAGTAGTAACTTATATTCAAAAGTTGCTGACTTTTATTTTTTATAAGCGCTGATTTTTGACTCGTTTCAACTTGAATTAAAGGTGAAAGATTAGATGTGATATTTAAAATCGGCTTCGTTGAATAAGTTAAGTTTTCTACTGAACTTGAACAAGCAGCGAGCACAAGGCTCGCCAAAATTAAAAAATATTTTTTCATTATTTCGCTAACATTCTACCTAAAGGTTCACCACCGACTAAATGCATATGCAAATGGAATACTTCTTGCCCACCATGTTTATTGCAATTCACAATTAGGCGATAACCGTCTTCTGCAATGCCTTCTTCTTTAGCGAGTTTAGCCACCACGCTAAATAATCGACCTAGCGCTACTTCATCTTGCTCCGTTACATCATTCACTGTTGGGATTACTTTATTTGGAATGATCAAAATATGTGTTTTAGCTTGTGGTGAAATATCACGAAACGCTGTGACTAATTCATCTTGATAGACAATATTTGCAGGAATTTCTTTACGGATGATTTTACTAAAAATTGTTTCTTCTGCCATTGTTTGCTCCCTATAAAAAAGTGCGGTGAATTTACCGCACTTTTTATCAAAATTTATCTGAGATTGCAATTTAATCAATTATTGCTGTGCTTCATCATCTTGATTGATGAAAGAATCATTTACTTCAATTTTTGCTCTCTCACGTAATCCTTGCATTAATTGCGCTTGAACTTCAGCCTGACTTGTACGTAATAATTGAGCACTAAATTGGCTTAATTCTTTATCGTTAAGCACGCCGTCTTCTACTTTATTTAAAGCAATAACAACCACATCGCCTTTCTCATTACGAGCCACTTGGTAAACAACTTTACCTGATGCTGGTTTAGCAATTGAGAATACTCCATTTGTTAAAATTGGATCTTTATTTTCACTTAAAGTAAAAGTTTGATCACTTGAGAAATTAATTCCATCCACTTTCGATTCAGTATTTTCGCTTAATGCTTTCACCTCTTGTTGAGCTTTTTCGTTAAGAACATTTTCAGCCTTCTGGCGTTTTAAGAACATTTCAATATCCGCTTTTGCATCTTCCAATCCTCTCACACCTTCAGGTTTGTGATCTAACACACGAACTACAATAGCGTGATAATCGCCGACATTCAAAGGCTCTGAATTAGCGCCACCATTGGCAATATCAGATTCAAAAACGGCAGAAACTACATTAGGGAAATTTAATTCTACAGGTACATTTTGACGAGAAAAATAACCGCTCTCTTGAACTTTAACACCTGCAACTTGTGCAGCGGTATTCAGAGATTTGCTATCTTCAAAAGCCTTATCACGCACTTGCTTTTCAATTGCGTAATAACGATTTTCTAATAAGGATTTACGCACTAAATCAGCAACCTGTGCTTTCACTTCATCTAAAGTTTGAGCTTTACGCTCTTGCACTAAAACAATATGGTAATTACCATCCACATTGATTGGTTGGCTATATTGCCCTACCTGCAATGCAGCTGCGGCATCTTCAAAGGCTTTTGGTAATTCATTCGCATTTACCCAACCTAAATCACCACCATTCTCACCAGAAACTTTATCTAAAGATTTAGCTTTAGCTACATCAGCGAAATTTGCCCCTTTTTGCAATTCATCGTAAGTAGTCTTAGCGTCTTTCTCATTTGCAAATTGAATATGTGCTAAACGCTGAGTCATAAATTGAGCTTTATTATCTTGATAATATTGCGCAATTTCTACATCTTTAACTTCGATACCTTTTTCGATTTGGGTACCTGAGAGATCAATATATTGAACCTTCACTTGTTCTGGCTGAACAAAAGATTTTTGATTAGCCTCGTAGTAAGCTTTAATTTCATCATCAGATACCGCTTGCTTTGCCATTTCATCAGCAAGAGATAATGTAGCTAAGCGAGCTGAACGCTTTTGAAAGAAAACTTCTGCGGTATTTTTTACTTGAACAGGCACGATAAACTCACTGTTAGCAACACCACTTTGCATTTGTTCAAGGGTTAATGCGCCACGCAAAGTAGCAGCATAACCATCTGAAGTTAAACGATTTTGTTGTAATACTTGTTGATAAACAGCGTTATCAAATTTGCCATTAACTTGAAAATTAGGATCTGTCACGATTGCACGCTTAATCATTTCATCGCTCACGCCTAATTTTAATTCTTTCGCATATTGACGAAGCAATTCTTGATCAATCATTCGATTGATGGTGCTTTGACGAAGTGCGGTAACAAATTCAGGAGAATCTGACTGAGCCATAAATGCTTCGCCTTCGCGTTGTGCACGAGCCTCAAACTCTTGGTTGTAGCGATTTAAAAAATCCTGTTGCGAAATCACTTCACCATTAACTTTTGCTGCGTAAGTATCATTTGAACTAAAAAGATAGCCAGACATACCTCCGACTAAAAACGATAAAGTAATCAAACCCAAAATAAACTTAGAAACTTTTGAATTTGCTAAGTGATGCATTTTTTCAATTAACATTCAATAACCCTTGTTATAAATATGAAATTTTCCCCGATTATAATCTAAACGTAGAAAATTAGCATCTTAAAAAGTGAAAACACCGTGCTCATAAAGCAAGCTAATGCCAATTCCAATCAGCACTATTCCACCAAAAATCTCCGCTTTTGATCTAAATTTTTGCCCAAGAAAATGACCGCTCTTTACGCCGAATAATGAAACGATAAAAGTAGTCAGTGCAATAATTACCATAGCCGAAAAAATATCGACAGAAAGAAAAGCAAAAGATATGCCAATTGCTAAGGCATCCACACTCGTAGCTAAACCCAAAGTCAATAAACGTTTCAAATTTATAGATGGCTCTACACTTACTTCGGAATCAGCATTTAATCCCTCACGCACCATATTAATGCCAATTAATGCAAGTAAAACAAAACCAATCCAATGATCCCAATCTTGAATCATTGAACTGAATTGCAAGCCTACAAAAAAACCTATTGCAGGCATGATACCTTGGAGAAATCCAAAACAGAGAGAAATATAAAGAGCGTGTTTGCAACGAAAAGATCTTAATGCAACACCTTTAGAAATGGATACAGCAAAAGCATCCATTGATAAGCCCAGTGCAATAATACAAAGTGTATAAAAGCTCATAATTTAGAAATTATTTTCCAATACAGAAAGAACTAAAAATATTACCTAGCAAGTCATCTGATGTGAATTCACCTGTAATTTCACTCAAGTGAGCTTGTACTAAACGTAATTCTTCCGCTAAAAGTTCTCCCGCATGAAATTCTGTAAGTTGAACCAAACCGATTTGCAAATGCTCTGCAGCCTTCTCAAGTGCATCTAAATGACGACGACGAGCTAAAAAGCCCCCTTCCATGCCAGTTTGGAAACCCATTACTTGTTTCAAATGCTCACGTAAAAGTTGTACACCATCATGCGTTTGAGCGGAAAGACTAATTATTTGATAACCGCCCTGTTCGCTTTCATTTGCTTGCTCACCATTTAAATCAATTTTGTTTCGAACAATAGTGACAGGCAATGTTGTGGGTAATTTTGCTAAAAATTCTGACCGCACTTTGCTTAAGTCTGCACTTTCAGGATCACTACTATCTAACATCAAAATAATACGATCGGCTTGTTCGATCTCCGTCCATGCGCGAGAAATGCCAATGCGCTCGACTTCATCGGTTGCATCTCGAAGACCCGCGGTATCAATAATATGCAATGGCATGCCGTCAATATGAATATGCTCACGCAGTACATCGCGAGTTGTCCCCGCAATATCCGTTACAATAGCTGCTTCGCGGCCAGCAAGCGCATTAAGTAAGCTCGATTTACCTGCATTCGGACGACCGGCAATCACCACTTTCATGCCCTCACGTAAAATAGAACCTTGTTTGGCTTCAGAGCGAACATCTTCCAACTGATTAATAATACCGCGTAAGTTTGCTTCAATTTTTCCATCTGCCAAGAAATCAATTTCTTCATCAGGGAAATCAATGCTTGCTTCTACATAGGTGCGTAAGTAAATCACAGAATCAACTAATTCATTTACTTTCTTTGAAAATTCACCTTGCAAAGATTTTAATGCGGAACGTGCTGCCTGTTCTGATGTTGCATCAATTAAATCAGCAATGGCTTCCGCTTGAGCAAGATCCAATTTATCATTCAAAAAAGCTTGTTCAGAAAACTCACCCGGTCTCGCCAAACGGATTCCATCAATTTGTAAAATACGTTTGAGTAATAAATCTAATACAACCTGCCCACCGTGACCTTGCAATTCCAATACATCCTCACCAGTAAATGAATGTGGTGATTTGAAGTAAAGGGCAATCCCTTGATCTAAAACAGTGCCATCAGCATCCTTAAAAGGGAGATAATCAGCCATTCTTGGCTTAGGACATTTCCCCAACACCGCTTGTGCAACTTCTGTTGCTAAAGGCCCAGAGACTCTTAAAATCCCAATACCACCACGACCTGGCGCAGTAGCTTGAGCAACGATTGTTTCTTTCATAAAAAACTCTTTAAAATCTAGCCGCACTTTTAATTTAGAGGGATAACGCTTATCCCTGTTTCTACTAAAAAAACTCTATCTCTACAAAATGTGGAATATATTAAGATCAAATAATAAAGAAAGGCACTATTCGTGCCTTTCTTTTTGCCAGTTAGTGACTATTTCTTACGAGAATGTAATCCCTTTTTCTCTAATCCACGGTAAATTAATTGCTGTTGTGCAATTGTAATTAAGTTAGAAACTAACCAGTACAACACTAAACCAGCAGGGAACCATAAGAAGAAGAACATAAAGACTAATGGCATAAAGTTCATCACTTTTTGCTGCATTGGATCAGCCACTGGTGTTGGCGACATTTTTTGCAACAAGAACATTGAGATACCCATTAAAATAGGGAAAATATAATAAGGATCTTGTGCTGATAAATCTTGAATCCAACCAAAGAACGGAGCGTGACGTAATTCAACTGCTTCCATAAATGTCCAATACAATGCGATGAAGATTGGCATTTGAAGAAGAATTGGCAAACAACCACCAAGTGGATTTACTTTTTCTTCTTTATAAAGTTTCATCATTTCTTGGCTCATACGTTGGCGATCATCACCAAAACGCTCACGCATTTCTTGCATTTTAGGTTGCAACATGCGCATTTTAGCCATTGATGTATATTGTGCTTTCGTAAGTGGATACAAAATTGCTTTAACCACGATTGTTACACAGATAATCGCTAAGCCCCAGTTAGATACAATCCCTTGAATAAAGGTTAATAACCAGAATAACGGTTTAGCAATAAACCAAGCCCAACCGTAATCAACTGTTAAATCTAAATGATTTGCTACGGTAGCCATTTGATTTTGAAGTTTAGGCCCAGTCCATAATGAACTTGTAATCGTCTCGTGACCACCAGCAGGAATTGTCACAACTGGACCACGATAACCGATTGAAGCGACATTATTTTTAGTATCTGTAATTGTGTAAAGTTGATTATTTACATCTTGATTAGGGATCCAGGCAGATACGAAATAATGCTGTAATACTGCAACCCAACCAGCTTTAGTATCAATAGAAAGATTATTATCCTTCATATCGCCAAAACTATATTTTTTATAGTTAGTTTCTGAAGAAGAATATGCGCCACCAGTATAAGTTGGCATTGCGACATTACCAGAGCTTTCAACAATAGAATGTTTTAATTGACCATAAGGCTCTACTTCAATGGCTTGACCACTTTGGTTATTAATCTTGTAATCCACACCTAAATCGTAACTACCACGTTTTAATACGAAGATTTTTTGATAAGTCACACCATCTTTTTCAAAAAGAAGAGGCACAGAAAGAGACGCTTGACCATCTGCTAATTTAAAATTATCACCTTCAATTTGATATTGCGCACGACCAGAACGAGTATCGATACCGTTTTTACCAATTAAACCACTTTGTGCAATATACACATGTTCTTTGGTATCTTTTAATAACTCAAACGGTGTTTTTGAATCCAATTCTGCATCATATTTTAGTAATTCAGAACTAATTACATCACCGCCTAAAGTATCAACTTTCAAACGGAATACATCGTTTTCAAGGGTAATAATACGGCCATGAGTTTGAGAATCTGCTACGACTTGTGAATTAGAAGAAGGAGAACTTGCCGGAACATCAGAATTGGCAGTCATTGAAGTTGTTTGCTCAGTTGGCACTTGTGGATTTTTATCCAACTGCCATTGCTGATAAACAAGGAAAGAAATAAAAATTAGCGCTAACACTAATAGGCTACGTCTTGAGTCCATTATTTTTTCTCATCGTTATTATTGATTTTAGGTGGAACAGGATCGAATCCACCAGCGTTCAAGGGGTGACATTTTAATACACGTTTTAGAGTAAGCCAACTACCTTTTAACAATCCATGTGTTTTTAACGCTTCAATGCCATAGCAAGAACAAGTAGGTACAAACCGACAACGCGGCCCGATAAGAGGACTAATAACAACTTGATAGAAACGAATAAATCCAATTAAGATTTTTGCACCAAACGAATGTGTCGTTGCCATAATTTTTCTAAGATTTGCACAAAAGAGCTATTATCAAGCTTACCAATACCACCTTTTGCAACAAAAACAAAATCACATGCAGGTAAACGATGTTGCGATAAACGAAAACTTTCTCGTACTAAGCGTTTAATACGATTACGCTCATGAGCTCGTTTTAAATGTTTTTTAGCCACAGTCAAACCTAAGCGAGGATGCTCAAGATTATTTTTTCTGGCAAGGATGGTTATTTCTGGAGTGCTAGCTCTGAACGGTTGTTCGAAGACATTTTTAAATTGAATGGGAGTTAACAAACGCAACTCCCTTGAAAAGTTCAGCTTAACCACTAAGAACGGTGATTATGCAGATAAACTTTTACGACCTTTAGCACGACGACGCGCTAAAACTTGACGGCCATTTTTAGTTGCCATACGAGCACGGAAACCGTGAGTACGACTACGTTTTAATACAGAAGGTTGAAATGTACGTTTCATTGTAATCTACCTAAATCCAGATTATGAGTTAACAAAAATAGAGCGCAATTTTAATCATAAAATACGCGTTCGTCAAATAAGAAACGGAAATTTTTTAAAAAACTTCAAACAAATATAAAAAAATATATGCACTTTGCTAAAGTTAGAGATACCTCAAAGGTTAGGTTACAACTTTTCAACCTTAAAATGTTTTTCCAATTTCGAGATAAATTCTATTTTTATCATAACGATAAAAAGCATGATTACTGGTGGATTTTTGATAATCCCACGATAATTTAGGTGTTAACCCCATAAAATGTATATTTCGATGCCATAAAGTAATTGTGGTTGTGTATTCACGATTTTTTTGCTGTATACCAATAAAATCTTTCTCTCTGTACGCTCGATTAGCATAACTAAAAGTAAAACGTGATGAAATACCATGAGACCAATCCTGCCCCCAACCAAGTCTCAATGTCTTTTGTTGATAAGCATTATCTAATGCTTGTGTATTTTCTCGATGAAAATCCATTCCAACAAACCAAAATTGAGTGCTTTTAGGTAAATAAAATAATGTTGATGAAATGAAATAATAATTACCATCTAAATGTTTTCGGATTTTATAACGAGATTTTCCATACTCAAGTGCGGTAGAAATTTGCCAAGTTTTACTTAGCCAATCTACCATTTCTAAACGAATACCTAACTTATCCGCATATTGCTTCATTGTATTCGTTCCAGAGCTACCGCCTGCATACCAGCGTTTTTCTTTAAAAGGAATCAACGAGACTTCAACTGAGGCAGTTTGATAGCCTAAACCACCACCTATACGCAAAGTAGCCTCATTGTATTTTTTATTATCCCAATAATATTTTCCATTTCCATTAAACATAGTTTTACTAAAAAAATGATCTACCTACGGCCATTTTTTTTCTACCGATAAAGAATACCCTACACCCTGCCCACTTTCTTTTTTCCAAGCGGTCCAATTACCAATTTTTGTACCACTTTTTGGAGCGTTATTCAAATTATCGTCATTTAAAAAATTTAATCCTACTTGCCATATCCATTGATTCCGCTGATTTAGTGTAAAAAGATACTGATCAATAACACCTAAAAATTTTTCATCATCTACCTCTGTACGTAATTTTTCAAAGTGAATTTTGGCAGATTCATTTTCATAGTTAAAAAATAGGGTTTGAGCTAATTGATAGCGCAAAGGTAGTAAAGATGCGTCTCGAGCGAATAATTCACGATAATAAGCAATAGATTGAGTTAAATCACCTTGTTCACGAGCTTCAATAGCCTTTGCCCAAGTTAGTAGGAAATTATCTTGCTGAGGAAATTGTTTATATAGTGGTAATAACAGTTGAACTGCCTGAGTGTTATTTTGATATAAAGCAAGAATTAACCCACGCAAAACAAGTCTTGGATGGTTCGCTAATTGGCTTTTGGATAGAGAAATAATATGCTTATTTGAAATCTCTTGGGGCATAGAAGAAAAAGATGAAGTTTTTAATTCCGCACTTTGAATCGTATTTGTCAATGTATCATTTTTATTTAGGAAGCACAACATCTGCCCAAGCTACATTCATCAATGATAAGCCTATTAATGATTGGAAGGAAACCTTCTTTATACAATTTTTCATATTTTATCCATATTATTCAGAAACTCTTAGTTGACATTATTACAGAAAAAAACAGATAATGCGAATAATTATTATTTAAAAACAAGGATATAATTCTATGAAATCTGTTTCTCTTATCACTGGTGGACTTTCCTTTTTACTAAGTGCTTGTAGCGCGGGGGGAGGTGGTTCTTTTGATGTAGATAACGTCTCTAATACCTCCTCTTCTAAACCGAATTATCAAGACGACACTTCAAATTCAAGAACAAAATCTAATTTAGATCAGTTGTTCATTCCTTCTTTAGGAGGAGGAATGAAGTTAGTTGCGCAAAATATGCATTTTAAAGCAAGCAAAGAACCAAGCTTATTGAATGATTATGTTGTTTTAACAAAGCTTTCCTCAATAGCAAAGGATATTGAAAATAACAATAAAAACGGGGATACCCCAATTGGCTCAATTGAGGAACCTTTGGTAATAAATGCAACAGAAAATCATCATGGGCAGCAATATGTATATTCGGGTCTTTATTATATTCCATCGTGGAGTCTAAGAGATTTACCAAATAACAAGTTTTATTCAGGTTACTATGGATATGCGTATTACTTTGGCAATCAAGTTGCCTCTACATTGCCTGTAAATGGCGTAGCTAAATATAAAGGGACTTGGGATTTTATTACTGCGACTCAAAAAGGCAAGAATTATGAATTGTTAAGAAATTCTGGCGGTCAAGCTTATTCTAGACGTAGTGCAACGACTAGCGATATGGATTTAGAAGTTGAAAATAATGAGGGAAGAGAAAAAGGGCTAGTGAGTGAATTTAGTGCAGATTTTGGGACTAAAAAACTGACAGGAGAACTGTTTTATACCCAAAGCAAAAATAATAATCAAGAATATAAAAAGGAAAAACTCTATGATATTAACGCCGATATTTATAGTAATAGATTCAGAGGTAAAGTAAATCCGACCCAAAAAGATTCTGAAAAACATCCCTTTACCAGTGAGGGAGTCTTAGAAGGTGGTTTTTATGGACCTAACGGTGAAGAATTAGGAGGAAAGTTTTTAGCTGACGATAAACGAGTTTTTGGAGTATTTAGTGCCAAAGAAACGCCAGAAAACTCAAAATTATCCAAAGAAACCTTAATTGATGGCAAACTAACTACTTTCTCTACTAAAACAACTGACACCACCAACTTTATTACGAAAGATATACCAAGTTTTGGTGAAGCTGATTACCTTTTAATTGATAATTATCCCATTCCGCTTTTACCTGAAAATACAGGTGACTTCGTAACGAGTAAACATCACGATATTGGAAATAAAAGCTATAAAGTGGAAGTATGTTGCAATAATCTAAACTATGTAAAATTTGGTATGTATTATGAGGATAAACCTACCAAAGATAAGAACAACGCAAACCAAACAGAGCAATACCACCAATTTTTGTTAGGCCATCGTACTGCTAATGCCGAAATACCTAAAAAAGGAAGTGCAAAATATCATGGTAGTTGGTTTGGTTATGTTAGTGATGGTACGACATCTTACTCCACTACCGGAGATAAACAACGAGATAAAAGTGGTGTTTCTGATTTTGATGTTAATTTTGACAATAAAACATTAAAAGGTGAGTTAAAACGTGCAGACACACAAAATACCGTTTTTAATATTGATGCTACCTTTAAAAATAATGGTAATGCCTTCACTGGTATAGCAACCGCAAAAGATTTAGTAATAGACGGTAAAAACAGTCAAACTCAAAATGCCCCAATTAATATTACAACTGATGTTAATGGTGCATTTTATGGACCTCATGCTTCTGAATTAGGAGGATACTTCACCTATAACGGAAAAAATACTGCAACTACAAATTCTGAAAATTCCTCAATCGCAGCCCCATCATCCAATTCAGAAAATGCAAGAGCGGCAGTTGTCTTTGGTGCTAAACATCAAATCGAAAAAACAAAATAGAGAGGAACTGAAAATGACTAAAAAATCCTATTTTTGCTTAAGCATGCTCTCTTGCATTTTAATTTCACACTATGCAAAAGCAGAAACTAAAAGCACAAAAGATACAGAATTAGAAACTATATCAGTCACTTCAGAAAAAGTAAGAGATCGTAAAGATAATGAAGTAACAGGCCTCGGAAAAATTATCAAAACTAGCGAAAGTATTAGCCGAGAACAAGTATTAAACATTCGTGATCTAACACGCTATGATCCAGGCATTTCAGTTGTAGAACAAGGTCGCGGTGCAAGCTCTGGGTATTCTATTCGTGGTATGGACAGAAATAGAGTTGCTTTATTAGTAGATGGTTTACCTCAAACGCAATCTTATGTAGTCCAAAGCCCTTTAGTTGCCCGTTCAGGATATTCTGGCACTGGTGCAATTAATGAAATTGAATATGAAAATGTAAAAGCCGTCGAAATAAGCAAAGGGGGCAGTTCTTCTGAGTATGGTAATGGAGCACTAGCTGGTTCTGTAACATTTCAAAGCAAATCAGCAGCCGATATCTTAGAAAGAGACAAATCATGGGGAATTCAAACTAAAAATGCTTATTCAAGCAAAAATAAAGGCTTTACCCATTCTTTAGCTGTAGCTGGAAAACAAGGGGGATTTGAAGGGGTCGCTATTTACACTCAACGAAATTCGGAGGAAACACAAATCCATCCAGACGCATTAAAAGGCGTACAAAGTTATGATCGATTAATCGCTAAAACAGATACATCTTCGGGGTACTTTGTGATGGAAAATGAGTGTCCAAATGGTTATAACAATTGCAAAACCTCAGCCAAACCACCTGCGACTTTATCCTCCCAAAGAGAAACTGTAAGTGTTTCAGATTATACGGGGGCTAACCGTATCAAACCTAATCCAATGAAATATGAAAGCCAATCTTGGTTTTTAAGAGGAGGTTATCATTTTTCTGAACAACACTATATCGGTGGTATTTTTGAATTAACACAACAAAAATTTGATACCCGAGATATGACATTTCCAGCTTATTTAAGCCCAACAGAAGGAAGAGATTTAAGCAGTCGTTCTTTTTATCCAATGCAAGATTATGGTGCATATCAACATATTGATGATGACCGAGGCGTTAAATATGCAAGTGGGCTTTATTTCGATGAACACCATAGAAAACAGCGTGTAGGTATTGAATATATTTACGAAAATAAGAACAAAGCTGGAATCATTGACAAAGCAGTGTTAAGTGCTAATCAACAAAACATCATACTTGACAGTTATATGCAACATACGCATTGCAGTCTTTATCCTAATCCAAGTAAGAATTGCCGCCCAACACTTGATAAACCTTATTCATACTATCATTCTGATAGAAATGTTTATAAAGAAAAACATAACATGTTGCAATTGGATTTAGAGAAAAAAATTCAACAAAATTGGCTTACTCACCAAATTGTCTTCAATCTTGGTTTTGATGACTTTACTTCAACGCTTCAGCACAAAGATTATTTAACTCGACGTGTTATCGCTACGGCAAATAGTATTTCAGAGCAAGCTGGTGAAACAAGAAGAAATGGTTTATCCTCACAACCTTACTTATATCCGAAACCAAATGCATATTTTGCAGGACAAGATTTTTGTGATTATCAAGGTAACTCCTCTAATTACAGAGACTGTAAAGTGCGGTTAATTAAAGGGAAAAATTATTATTTCGCAGCACGCAATAATATGGCATTAGGGAAATACGTTGATTTAGGTTTAGGTATTCGGTATGACGTATCCCGTACAACAGCCAATGAATCAACCATTAGCATTGGTAAATTTAAAAATTTCTCTTGGAATACTGGTATTGTCATAAAACCAACTGAATGGCTTGATCTTTCTTATCGCCTTTCTACTGGGTTTAGAAATCCTAGTTTTGCTGAGATGTATGGATGGCGGTATGGCGGCAATAATGCTGATGTTTATGTAGGTAAATTTAAGCCTGAAACATCTCGTAACCAAGAGTTTGGTATCGCTCTAAAAGGGGACTTTGGTAATATTGAGATCAGTCATTTTAATAATGCTTATCGAAATCTTATCGCCTTTGCTGAAGAACTTAATAAAAATGGAGTTGGAAAGGGCAATTATGGATATCATAATGCACAAAATGCAAAATTAGTTGGCATAAATATAACTGCGCAATTAGATTTTAATGGTTTATGGAAACGTATCCCCTACGGTTGGTATGCAACATTTGCTTATAACCGAGTAAAAGTTAAAGATCAAAAAATCAATACTGGTTTAGCCTCCGTAAGCAGTTATTTATTTGACGCTATTCAACCCAACCGTTATATCTTTGGTTTAGGCTATGATCATCCAAGTAATGCTTGGGGAGTAAATGCTATCTTTACCCAATCAAAAGCAAAATCTCAAAGTGAATTGCTAGGACAACGTGCATTAGGTAGCAATTCAAGGGATATAAAATCAACAAAAAAACTTACTCGGGCATGGCATACCTTAGATGTATCAGGTTATTACATGGTGAATAAAAATATTATGCTTCGATTAGGGATATATAATTTATTCAACTATCGTTATGTCACTTGGGAAGCTGTACGCCAAAGTGCACTAGGAGCGGTCAATCAACATCAAAATGTTGGTAACTATACTCGCTACGCAGCACCAGGACGAAACTATACCTTAACATTAGAGATGAAATTCTAAATTAAAGTGCGCCAGATGGACTAGACATGCTATATCTATACCTTACTGGCGCATCTTTTTCTGTTCTGTAATCTGGTTAAGTGAAAAACCAAACTTGGATTTTTTTAGAAGATCTTTCCACGCATTTATTGTAAAATCTCCGCCAATTTTTACCGCACTTTTCTCTATTACAAAAACAACAAGGATCCTTTTTGTGAATCTCTCAAATCTTTGGCAAAGTTGCCTGTTACAACTTCAAGATCAAGTTTCAGCCAGCGATCTTAGCACTTGGCTTCGTCCTTTACAGGCTGATGTGGTGGCGGATAACCACATTGTTTTATATGCTTCTAATATGTTTGTGAAAGGTTGGGTGGAAACTCATTATCTCGCACAAATCCAGCAAATTTGTCAAACACTTGCACAAAATCCTGAACTACGCATTTCTTTAAAAGAAGGGGTCAAACCTACACCCAAAGTAGTGGACTGTGCACCAAGTGGCAATCCTAAAACAGAAAGTGCGGTAGATTTTCAAGCTGAATTTAGTGCTTCAATAAAATTTGAATCTCATCTAAACACTAAACACTTATTTGATAACTTTGTTGAAGGTAAATCGAACCAACTCGCACGTGCTGTCGGTCAAAAACTTGCTCAAGCGCCAGGTGAACCTTCGGCCAATCCTTTCTTCTTATATGGTGGTACAGGTTTAGGTAAAACCCACTTGCTACACGCGATTGGCAACGGCATTTTAGCCAATAAACCGAATGCGCGCGTGCTTTACATTCACGCAAATAACTTTATGCAACATATGGTAAAAGCAGTGCGTGATAATAAAATGGATCAGTTCAAAAAATTCTATCGTTCTCTCGATGCACTTTTAGTAGATGACATTCAATTTTTCGCTGAAAAAGAAAAAACCCAAGAAGAATTCTTCCATATATTCAATAACTTATTTGAAACTGGTCGCCAAATTATCTTAACATCCGATCGTTATCCTAAAGAAATTGAAAAAATTGAAGAACGTTTAAAATCACGTTTTGGCTGGGGCTTAACAACAGCCATTGAGCCGCCCGATCTTGAAACGCGTGTGGCGATTTTATTGAAAAAGGCGGAAGAACATAATATGAACTTGCCAGAAGAAGTCGCATTCTTCATTGCTCAACGCTTGCGTACCAACGTGCGTGAACTCGAAGGGGCGTTAAATCGCGTGAAAGCAATGCAAGACTTCAAAGGCGGTGACATTGATATTGATTTCGTGCGTGACACCTTAAAAGATATTTTGGCTCTGCAAGAACGCTTGGTTACCATTGAAAATATTCAAAAAGTGGTGGCTGAATATTATCGAATTAAGGTTTCAGATTTAAAATCAAAAAGTCGTGCGCGCTCAGTGACTCGTCCACGCCAAATTGCAATGGCCTTAGCAAAAGAATTAACAAACCGCAGTTTGCCTGAAATCGGTCGTGCCTTTGACCGAGATCACACGACCGTATTAAACGCTTGTCGCGAAGTCCCAAAATTCCGCGAACAAGACAATAGTATTCAAGAAGATTGGGCGAATTTAATCCGCACTTTGTCCGCATAAAAGGAGAACGCAATGCAATTTAGTATTTCAAGAGAAAATTTATTAAAACCGTTGCAACAAGTATGTGGCGTATTGAGTAGTCGTCCAAACATTCCTGTATTAAACAACGTGTTGTTGCAAATTGAAGATAATCAATTGACTATCACAGGTACAGATTTGGAAGTCGAATTATCGAGTCAAACTCAGCTTTCATCGTCTTCTGAAAATGGCACCTTCACGATTCCAGCAAAAAAATTCTTAGATATTTGTCGCACTTTATCTGATGATTCAGAAATCACGGTTACTTTTGAAGAAGATCGTGCATTAGTGCAGTCTGGGCGTAGCCGTTTTACACTGACAACCCAACCTGCAGAAGAATATCCAAACCTCACGGATTGGCAGTCTGAAGTAGATTTTGAACTACCGCAAAATACCTTACGCCGTTTAATTGAAGCCACTCAATTTTCCATGGCAAACCAAGATGCGCGCTATTTCTTAAATGGCATGAAGTTTGAAACAGAAGGCAATTTATTGCGTACTGTAGCAACAGATGGCCATAGACTTGCGGTGTGCACCATCTCGCTTGAACAAGAATTACAAAATCATTCTGTGATTTTACCGCGTAAAGGCGTGTTAGAACTTGTTCGTTTATTAGAAACAAGCGATGAACCAGCGCGTTTACAAATCGGTACCAACAATTTACGTATTCATCTAAAAAACATTGTATTTACATCAAAATTAATTGATGGTCGTTTCCCTGACTATCGCCGAGTGTTGCCTCGTAATGCAACAAAAATTGTCGAAGGCAGCTGGGAGATTCTCAAACAAGCCTTTGTTCGCGCCTCAATTTTATCGAATGAGCGTGTGCGTAGCGTTCGTTTAAACTTAAGCGAAAACCAACTAAAAATTACCGCCTCCAACACAGAACATGAAGAAGCAGAAGAAATTGTTGATGTCGATTACAATGGCGAAGAATTAGAAGTCGGCTTTAATGTCACCTATATTCTTGATGTACTAAATGCACTTAAATGCAATCAAGTTCGCATGCGCTTAACTGATGCATCTTCTAGTTGCTTAATCGAAAACTGCGAAGATAGCAGTAGCGAATATGTAATTATGCCAATGCGTTTATAATATGGCGATTTCGCGCTTACTGGTCGAAAAATTTCGTAACTTAACAGCCGTGGATCTTGATTTTGATCCCGGCTTTAACTTTTTGGTCGGCAACAATGGCAGCGGAAAAACAAGCTTATTAGAAGCCATTTTTTATCTTGGTCACGGACGCTCATTCAAAAGTGCGGTAACAAATCGCATCATTTCTTACGACGAACCTCACTTTACCTTATTTGGACAAATCCAAGAAAGCCAACATCAATGGTCAGTGGGGTTACAAAAACTTCGTCAAGGCAACACGTTAGTAAAAATTAACGGTGAAGATGGCAATAAAATTTCCGATCTTGCTCATCTTTTGCCAATGCAATTAATCACACCAGAGGGCTTAACCTTACTGAATGGGGGGCCAAGTTATCGCCGAGCATTTTTGGATTGGGGACTTTTTCACCATCAAATAAGTTTTTATGCTGCTTGGAGCAATCTTAATCGATTACTCAAACAAAGAAATGCAGCTCTTGCACAAAATCAGCCCTACTCCGCTATTAAAGTTTGGGATGTTGAGCTTGCCAAACTCGCTCATCAAGTGAGTCAATGGCGTGCCGAATATGCAGAAGCACTACGCTCTGAAATAGAGCAAACTTGCCAACTTTTTCTCCCCGAATTAGACATTAATGTCAGCTTTCATCAAGGATGGGAAAAAAATAGGGATTACTCTGAGATTCTTGAGCAAAATTTTGAACGAGATCGCGCCTTAAATTACACATTTTCTGGACCTCAAAAAGCTGATTTTCGTTTCAAAGCACAAGGGTTGCCAGTGGAAGATGTGCTTTCTCGTGGACAACTTAAACTTTTAATGTGCGCATTGAGGCTGGCTCAAGGCGAGCATTTAATGAAAGAAAAACAACGCAATTGTATTTTTTTGATCGATGATTTTGCATCGGAATTGGATCAATATAAACGAGCACTGTTGGCAGAACGATTACAACAAAGCGGTTCACAAGTGTTTGTTACAGCCATTACTAAAGAACAATTAAAAGAGATGCAAGTCGAAAACAGAAAAATGTTTTCAGTCGATAATGGAATCATTAAAACGTTAGATTAGATAAAAGTGCGGTGAAAAATAATTGAATTTTTAAAAGTTAGACATAATTATCATTAGCCAGTAATTTATTGGTGAATATGATTCACTTTTTAAACAATTTATGGTAAAAAAACGCCCCTAAAATAAAACTGGCAAATTAACACCGCAACACATCTCCAAGATTTGAATCACCTCATAGCCGTAATATAAAACTGGTCCTATCAAATCTACTTTTTAAAATCAATTTATAAGGACAGCCAACATGCTAAATAAAAAATTCAAGCTTAATTTTATTGCCCTAACTGTCGCCTATGCACTAACCCCTTATACAGAAGCCGCGTTAGTTAGAAACGATGTTGATTATCAAATATTCCGTGATTTTGCAGAAAACAAAGGAATGTTCTCTGTGGGGGCAACAAATGTGCTGGTAAAGGATAAAAATAATAAAGATTTGGGCACTGCCTTACCTAACGATATTCCGATGATTGATTTTAGTGTAGTGGATGTGAATAAACGCATTGGCACATTAGTGAATCCGCAATATATTGTGAGCGTAAAACACGCTCGTGGATATATGAATGACTTTTATTTTGGACATTATAATGGCCACCGCGATGTTTCTGACAATGAAAATAAATATAGTGTGGTAACACAAAATAATGATAAACCAAATGAAAGTTGGAATTACCAAAAACGTATTAATGACTATAATATGCCTCGTTTAAATAAATTTGTAACCGAGGTTGAGCCAATAACACCAACATTAGCAGGTGAAGGGATAGATACTTATAAAGATAAAGAAAAATATCCTCACTTTGTCAGAATTGGAGCAGGAACACAATTTATTTATGAAAAAAATAAATTTTATAGTACTGTGGCTGATAAAAAAACTGAAAGCGGTAACGATATTGAATTTCTAGCTGAAGCATATCGTTATGCTATCGGAGGTACACCTTACAAAGAAATAAACATTGATAAAGTTGAAACAAAAGAAGGACTAATTGGTTTTGGTGATAGTCAAAAAACAGATCTCGATGCAAAAATCTTACTCTCACAAGATTCCCTAACCAACTACGGTGTATTAGGCGATAGTGGTTCACCTTTATTTGCTTTTGATAAACAACAAAACAAATGGATCTTCATAGGGCCTTATACTTATTGGGCAGGCTATGGGAAAAAATCTTGGCAGGAGTGGAATATTTATAAAAAAGACTTTGCTAATACTATTCATGCAAAAGATAACGCTGAATATGTTCCTTTCTCTAACACTGAATATCACTGGGACATTATAGATAACAACTCAAGCGTAATTAAAAATGCCCAAAAAACAATTTTAGTCAAACTCCCAAATTCTAACACTCCACTTGTTAATTATCAAAAAGAAGAAAACGAAAATACTGGGCAGAATGTAATTTTTGAAGGAAATGATAATTCTAAAAGCACACTTGTTTTAGAAAATAATATCAATCAAGGTGCTGGCGGTTTATTCTTTAAAGGAAACTACGACGTTAAAGGAAAAACAAACGATATAACTTGGTTAGGCGGTGGAATTGATGTTGCAGAAGGTAAAAAAGTTATTTGGCATCTCAAAAATCCGAAAGATGACAAACTAGCGAAATTAGGAAAAGGAACGCTTGAAATTAAAGGCACGGGAGAAAATCAAGGAGAGCTTAAAGTAGGAGATGGTGTAGTAATCTTAAATCAACAGCCATCAAGCGGAAAAGTACAAGCCTTTTCACAATTAGGAATTGTGAGTGGACGTTCTACTGTAGTGCTAAATAGTGCCAATCAAATTAACCCAAATAAAATTTATTTTGGTTTCCGTGGTGGTCGATTAGATATCAATGGCAACAATCTAACTTTTGAACATATACGTAATATTGATGATGGCGCAAGAGTGGTTAATCATAATATGACCAACGCCTCAAATATAACGATAACAGGAACTAGATTAATTACAGATCCAAGTAAAATTTATATATATAATGTTCAAATTGACAACGATGATGAGGATGAATCTTATCGTTTTATTCATCCTCCTGTACCAGAAGGTAAAGATCTATATTTTAATTCTAAATGTTATAGCTATTACGCTCTAAAACATGGTGGTAGTACTAGATCTGAAATGCCTTGTAATAATTCAAGTAATTCTGATTGGGCATTTATGGGGAATTCTAAAAATGATGCCCAAAAGAAAGCCATGGAATACATCAACAATAACCGTATGAATGGTTTTAGTGGTTATTTTGGTGAAGAAGTCGGTAAAAAGGCAAATGGTGAACTAAATGTCACTTTCAATGGCACAACCAATCAAAATCGCTTTTTGTTGACAGGCGGAACAAACCTTAACGGTGAATTAAAAGTTGAAAAAGGTACATTATTCCTTTCCGGCAGACCAACACCACACGCAAGAGATATTGCTAATATTTCTTCAACGGAAAAAGATCAACACTTTACTGAAAATAATGAAGTGGTGGTAGAAGATGACTGGATTGACCGCACTTTTAAAGCAACCTCAATGAAAGTGAATGGCAATGCCACCCTTTATTCAGGACGCAATGTTGCAAATATTACTTCTAATGTCACAGCCTCAGATAATGCGCAAGTGCATATTGGCTATAAAGCTGGCGATGCAGTTTGTGTGCGTTCTGACTATACAGGCTATGTAACTTGTACTAACAACAAATTATCTGATAAAGCATTCAAAAGTTTTTCACCTACCAATATGCACGGAGATATAAATTTAACAGGTAATTCTGTGTTTACATTAGGTAAAGCTAATCTATTCGGTACAATTCACAGCGCAGAACAAAGTGCGGTGCATTTTGAGCCAAATAGTCAATGGCATTTAACCGGGAATAGCCAAGTTAACCAATTAGTAATGAATGGGGGGGATATTCATCTTAATGCTAATAATGCCCTAGAAACCACAACGGCTTACAACCAATTAACCGTAAATAATCTTTCAGGACAAGGGAGATTCTATTATTTCACCGATTTAAGCCACCAACAAGGCGATAAGGTCGTGGTAAATCAGTCCGCAAGCGGTCAATTTACCCTTCACGTTCGCAATAAAACAGGTGAACCAAAATACGATGCGTTGGAATTATTTAATGCTTCCACAGCACAGCGCAATAATTTAACTTTAACGCTAGATGGAGGAAAAGTCGATTTAGGTGCCTACAGTTATACACTTCAAGAAAAAGATGGAGTATGGCGACTTTATAATCCAAAAATTGAGGAAGAAATTAAAGCAAAACAGTTGGCTAAACGAACGGATGAACCTCAAAATACGCCTGTGCCAGAGGCACCAAATGCGGCTAGTTCAAACCAAAACGATCCTAATTTTAGTCGTACAGAAATTGGCAACTCAACTAAAATTGAAGCACCTCAATTCGTGATGCTTACTTATAAAGATCCTAACGGAAATATTTTAGCTGAAACAGTCGTATTAAAAACTTCATTTGATGAAAATACTGCGAAGAACCAAAAATCTTTTACAGGCTTAATTGTAGATTCAATTAAACCAAATGGTACCAATGCTTATGTGATCACCTATAAAAAAGATGACACGCAAGCATTAGCCGAAGCCGCACGTCAAGCGGAAAAGGCTAGCAGAGCAG
>NZ_LCTH01000013.1:0-11415 GCF_001008275.1 Haemophilus haemolyticus | reverse complement strand
AGAAACGCATTAAACGTTGTACCACAGTGTGGAATTGATAGTTATCGTACGCATCTTTGATTTCTTTTTGTGCATCTAATGCACAAGCCACCGCCCAACGATCTAGGCTGATCATTTCTTCTGGTTTGACTAAATCACGTTTTGGATCAAAACCATTCAAGTTTGCTAATAAGAAACGAGCGGTATTACGAATACGACGATAGCTGTCTGCCGCACGTTTTAAGATTTCATCGGATACCGTCATTTCACCGGTATAGTCAGTAGAGGCCACCCATAAACGTAAAATATCACCACCGAATTTATCCATGACTTCTTGTGGTGTCACAATGTTACCAATAGATTTTGACATCTTACGGCCTTGACCATCCACCGTGAAACCATGGGTTAATACTTGTTTGTATGGTGCTTTGCTGTCTGTTGCTGTAGAAAGCATTAAAGAAGACATAAACCAACCACGGTGTTGGTCAGAACCCTCCAAATACATATCGATATCTTGACCGTTAAATTCTGGACGATTCGCCACAACAGAAGAATAGGTTGATCCTGAGTCAAACCATACGTCAAGGGTATCAGGCACTTTGCGATAGGTTTCTGCATCCGCCCCTAATAATTCTTTTTCGTCTAAATCCCACCATGCTTGAATGCCGGCTTTCTCTACACGTTTAGCCACTTCTTCAAGTAACTCTAAAGTACGCGGATGAAGTTCTTCAGTTTCTTTGTGCACGAATAAGGTCATCGGCACGCCCCAAGTACGTTGACGGGAAATACACCAGTCTGGACGGTTTTCAACCATTTTCTCGATACGTGCTTGACCCCAATCAGGAATCCAGCGAACTTGTTTGATTTCGCCTAATGCTTGTTGGCGTAAACCCTGTGTTTCCATCCCGATAAACCATTGTGGTGTCGCACGGAAAATAATCGGGGTTTTGTGACGCCAGCAGTGTGGGTAGCTGTGTTTGATTTTCTCAACTTTTAATAAGTTACCCACTTCTTGTAATTTTTCAACAACCAATGGGTTCGCTTCAAACACACCTTTGCCTGCAAAGAATTCAGTGGTTGAAATAAATTTACCGTCATTCGATACAAGACCCGCCATCGGTAAATCATATTGTTTACCCACGACAAAGTCGTCTAAACCATGATCTGGTGCGGTATGTACTAAACCCGTACCACCATCAGTGGTCACGTGATCACCTAAAATTACTGGTACAGTGAAATCATAGAACGGATGGTTAAAACGTACTAACTCAAGTGCTTGACCTTTTACTGAACCTAAAACTTCAACTTGTTCTACGCCCACCGCTTTCGCCACAGACTCCACTAATTCAGCGGCTAAGATCACGCGCTCATCGCCAAGTTGCACTAAGTTGTATTCTAAGTCTGCATTTACCGCAATCGCACGGTTAGATGGCATTGTCCAAGGTGTGGTTGTCCAAATCACCGCAGATAATTTGCCATGGCCTTTGCCTACTGCATTAAATTTCTCTTCAATTTCAACCACACTTACTGCAGGAAAACGCACATAGATAGATGGAGAAACTTTGTCTTCATATTCCACTTCTGCTTCGGCTAAAGAAGAACCGCAATCTAAACACCAGTGTACTGGTTTTGAACCTTTGTATAAATGGCCATTAGCAATCACTTTACCGAGTGTACGGATGATGTTTGCTTCGGTGTCGAAGTTCATCGTTAAATAAGGATTATCCCAATCTCCCAACACACCTAAACGGATAAAATCTTTTTTCTGACCTTCTACTTGTTCCGCGGCATATTCACGACATTTTTGACGGAATTCAGCCGCCGTAATTTTCTCGTTTGGTTTGCCCACTAAACTTTCTACTTTTAATTCAATTGGCAAACCATGACAGTCCCACCCCGGGATATAAGGCGAATCAAAACCTAATGCTGTTTTGGATTTAATAATAATATCTTTCAGAATTTTGTTTACTGCGTGACCAATATGAATGTTACCGTTCGCATACGGAGGGCCATCATGCAGAATAAAAGATTTTTTGCCTTTGCTCGCTTCACGAATTTTTTGGTAAAGATTTTTCTCGTACCAATTTTTCAACATATCAGGTTCGCGCTTAGCTAAATCACCGCGCATTGGAAAGCTGGTTTCCGGTAGGTTAAGAGTGTTTTTGTAATCGACTGTCATTTTATTTTCCAATTTTTAAATTAAATTTAAGCAACTTTTTGTGGTTTATGTGTGACATCTCCACGTCCCTCAAGTAAACCATCGATAGAGATATCTTCATCAAGACAATCCCAATGAATGCCTCTACGACTCAACTCATAGTTTTCTAATTCACTTTGGGTAGCATGTAATAATTTAGGAAACCACACTAAGGGTACACCTAAAATACGCGCATCATTTAACTCCACCCACATAGTGTTTTCATCAAAGCGAACGCTTTTAGCTGAAATAGTCATACCACGCCTCCGTGAATTGCATTCTATGTGTTTCAACAATAACAAAAATTTCTTTTAATTCTTTTGAATTAAATCCATCGTTTCTTGCTAAAGAAATTTCGGGTTCCAACCAAAATTTTGCTTCCGACTCCGCATTGCGCACATGAATATGCGCAGGTTCAAAAGGATTTCCTTCATTAGAGTAAAAGAAAAAAACATAGCCTTTAAAACGTAAAATAACTGGCATATCTACCCTTTAAAAAAGCCTTTCGCAGTGTTTACATCCCGTTCAATTTGGTTTTTTAAAGCGTCAAAAGACGGGAATTTAATCTCGTTTCTAATCTTGTGGCAGAATTCGACTTCCACCATTTGGCCATAAATATTCTGAGAAAAATCAAATAAATGAACTTCTAATAATTGCATTAATCCATTTATAGTTGGGCGTTTTCCCATGTTTGCCACGCCGTTAAAAATTTCACCAGATTTTAACCGCACTTTTACAGCATAAACGCCTTTGATTGGATTTACTTGTCTATGCAAACGAATATTTGCCGTTGGAAATCCGATTGTTCTACCTAACTTATTACCATGGATCACACGCCCGAAAATACGATAAGGTTTACCGAGTAAATTTTCTGCAAGTTGTAAATCATCATTCGCCAACGCTTCGCGAATTACCGTGCTACTAATTCGCTGTTCATCTAGACAAAAGCTACGGTTATCTTCAACAATAAAACCAAAACGCTTACCTGCTGCTTGCAACATTGCAAAATTACCTTGGCGTTTTGAGCCGAACTTAAAATCATCGCCAATGCTTAAAAATTTCACATGTAGATGATTAACAAGCGTTTGCTCAATAAACACATCAGCTGGTTGCTCAGCAAAAGTGCGGTCAAATTTCGCCACAATTACGACATCGACCTTAGCCTTTTCTAGATAATAAATTTTGTCACGCAAGCGCATTAAACGGGCTGGTGCATTTTCCCCCATAAAATATTCACGCGGCTGTGATTCAAATAACAATACCGCCATGGGTAAATTTAATTCGTCAGCTTTTTGGCGCAAATGGCGGAGGACTGCTTGATGCCCTAAATGCACACCATCAAAATTGCCGATCGTTAGCGCACAACCTTGTAAAACACGATTTGCATTATGAAGCCCGCGAATTAATTGCATGTCCTTATCCATGAAAATAAGAGAATTTCGGCATTATAGCGAGAAGTTAGTTTTTTGTCAGCAAATGGTGCTTGCGAATGCCCAATAAAATCAACGTTGCGCCATAAACTATTGCGGCTAATACAATCAACCAAACAAGCCAATAAACACGCATAAAGAAATCCATTTTCGCCCATTGGTTGATTTCAGGCACGTAATACCAAACTGCTGCGCCCATTGCAATTGCTGCCAATAAAACTTTTCCAAAAAAGACCGCACTTTTACGTGAAAAATGGTATACATCCGCTTTAGCTAAACCACGATAAAGCAAATAAGCATTTAAGGTTGCTGACATGGCAGAAGCAATCGCCAACCCCACATAGCTAAATGGAATCGCCAATAGGTTAAAGCCCATATTACTCACCATGGCAATAATGCCGATTTTTACTGGAGTTTTGGTATCTTGGCGGGCGTAATAGCCATTGGCGAGGATTTTAATCAACATAAAGCTAAGTAACCCCGCATTAAACGCCCATAAAGAATAAGAGGCAGCATGAACATCACTTAACATGAAATTTCCGCGCATAAAGAGCGTAAGTAACATCGGTTGAGCCAATACAGCAATACCAATGGCTGCGGGAACGCCAAGTAATAAAATCATTCGTACGCCCCAATCCATTGTATTACGAAAATCAACCGCACTTTTATCTGAATCGCCTTCGCGATTAACGTGATGACGGGCAAGCGTTGGCAAAATTACGGTAGAAATAGCAATGCCAAATAAACCGAGAGGAAATTCCAGTAAGCGGTCGGAATAATACAACCAGCTAATTGAACCTGTCATTAAAAAGCTTGCAATCACTGTATCCAGCAAAAGATTAATTTGACTTACCGATACACCAAATAACGCAGGGATCATTAATTTGCGGATTTTAGTTACGCCTTCATCCCGCCACGCCCATTTGGGTTTCACCAGTAAACCGGCTTGTTTCATAAAGGGAATTTGGAATAAGAACTGTAATAATCCGCCAAGAAAAATCCCGATAGCCAGTGCAAGATCTGGGTTATCCATTTGTGGTGCAAGGAAAAGTGCGGTGGCAATCATCGCTATGTTTAATAACACTGGTGAAAAGGACATCACGCCGAATTTTCCAATCGTATTAAGCACTGCCCCAGAAAGTGCGACAAAAGTGACAAACCATAAATAAGGAAAAGTTATTTTAAGGAGAAGAGAAGCTTGTTCAAATTTATGAGCATCAGGGCCATCATTCATCCAATCGGTGAACCAGCCCATCCCAAATAAAGCAGCAACGACAGGTGAGCCAACCATCGCGAGGATCGTAACAATACTGACCAATCCCCCAAGGGTACCAGAAACTTTCCCAATAAATTCACGGGTTTTATTAATATCACCAGATTTTTGATATTCTGCGAGAACAGGTACAAAAGCCTGTGAAAAAGCCCCTTCAGCAAATAAACGACGAAGAAAATTTGGGATACGATTAGCAAATAAAAAAACGTCCGCTGCGGCGCCTGCACCAATGAGATGAGCGATAACCACATCGCGCACAAGACCCAACACTCTAGATAATAAAGTCATAGAACTAACAACAATACTAGATTTTAAAAGTCGTTTACTCAAAATATTCTTCTCTACCCTAAAATTTTTGCCTAATTGTATAGAAATTTTGTTTTTACGCTATATTCCGTGAAAAAAAACTGATAAAATCCGCCGCACATCGTTTGTGTGAGCCCATATTGAAAGAGCTTGTAAAAATAACGATACTTACTTTCGGTTGTGTCTCACCGAAATCAACACAAATTTTCCATTGACAAAAGTATAAAAAATCGGCATATTGACGCCCTTTATTTTGTCTATCAATCAACAGAAATTTTAGGAGTTTGACCTTGGCTAATATCAAGTCAGCAAAAAAACGCGCGGTTCAATCTGAAAAACGCCGCCAACACAACGCAAGCCAACGCTCTATGATGCGTACTTACATCAAAAAAGTATATGCTCAAGTAGCAGCAGGTGAAAAAGCAGCAGCTGAAGCAGCATTCGTTGAAATGCAAAAAGTTGTTGACCGTATGGCTTCTAAAGGCTTAATCCACGCTAACAAAGCAGCAAACCACAAATCTAAATTAGCTGCACAAATCAAAAAATTAGCGTAATTTTTAGCTAGAAAGAATGAAAAATAAAACCGCACTTTAAAGTGCGGTTTTTTATTTCATCGAATTTTAGACTAAAGCAACAACATCGATCCCCATTTGATAATATCAAAGAAGAATTTATTTTCATTCGTCGCGATACCATCAGGATTTTTCGGTGAGCCATCTTCATTTTTCTGCACATCCACCATGCCATTTTTATATTGACCTTTCACGACAGCCAAATCATCGCGCGCTTCATTACGTAATTTTAAACACGCCTGTTCAGTTAAAGGCTCAACATTACCTACTTCGGTACGGAATTTTTTAAACTGATAGCTTGCATAATTCATCGATTTTTCATCACCTTGAATAATCTTTACATATTGCTCACCAATAATTTTTTCCAATGGATAGAAAAAGACATATTGTGAGTGAATATAGCTATCTTCTTTAGAAAAATGCTGTTGTAAAATTCGAGTTAAATTTGGGTAAACGCATTGTTCTGCTTGCTTACTTGCAATCGCCCATTGTTTTGCATCTTGATCGGAAAGTTGGTAATCCGCACCCGCAAATTCACCTGGGATTGCGGATTGTGAGTTTCCAAAAATTGAGCAGCCAGACAGCAATGCTGCCATACCTAAGGTTGCAATTAATTTCACATTTGATCCTTATAAAAGTGAGAATGCGCAAAATTCTAGCAATATCTTCACAACAGATAAAGCAGCAAATGAATTTAGTTTTCCTGATCCGAAAAACTTCCGCTATAATGACCGCACTTTTTTACGTTAATTAAAAGGAATTCTCATGCAAAATCCAAAAGATGATGTGTTATATGCGCCTGTTGAATGGGTCGATCACAGTGAAGGCTATAGCGATATTCGCTATCATAAATCCACTGATGGTATTGCTAAAATCACGATTAACCGCCCTGAAGTGCGTAATGCGTTCCGCCCACAAACAGTGAAAGAAATGATCGCCGCATTTTCTGATGCACGTTTTGATGAAAGCATTGGTGTCATTGTATTAACCGGCGAAGGCGAAAAAGCATTCTGTTCTGGTGGTGACCAAAAAGTGCGTGGTGATTACGGCGGTTACAAAGATGACAGCGGCGTACATCACTTAAATGTATTAGATTTCCAACGCGATATTCGTTCTTGTCCAAAACCAGTTGTAGCAATGGTGGCTGGTTATGCAATTGGTGGCGGCCATGTATTACATATGCTTTGTGACTTAACGATTGCTGCTGAAAATGCTATTTTCGGGCAAACTGGGCCAAAAGTCGGTTCATTCGATGGCGGTTGGGGCGCAAGCTATATGGCTCGTTTAGTGGGTCAGAAAAAAGCTCGTGAAATTTGGTTCTTATGCCGTCAATATAATGCACAAGAAGCATTAGATATGGGCTTAGTCAATACCATTGTGCCTTACGCTGATCTTGAAAAAGAAACCGTGCGTTGGTGTCGTGAAATGTTACGCAATAGCCCAATCGCGATTCGTTGTTTGAAAGCGGCATTAAATGCTGACTGTGATGGCCAAGCTGGTCTTCAAGAATTAGCGGGTAACGCGACAATGTTGTTCTACATGACTGAAGAAGGTCAAGAAGGTCGCAATGCGTTTAATGAAAAACGCGCCCCAGACTTCAGCAAATTCAGACGTAACCCTTAATTTATCGTTCTAAAGTGCGGTTAAAAATCTTCGTGAATTTTGACCGCACTTTTGTATTGGGAGCAAGCATGGCTGAAAAATCATTTAATCTTTACCGTTATTCCATCCCCGTTGATAGCCAACTTATTCTGCGTGATCGTTTTTTAAAACGCCGTGAAGGCTTAATCGTAAGAGTGAGTTGCAGCCGAGACGGTTGGGGAGAAATCGCCCCGCTACCTGGTTTTAGCGAAGAAACCTTAGACCAAGCTCAAGAACAAGCAATTGAATGGCTAACAACATGGTGCAATGCCAGCTGCGATGCACCTCGCGTACCATTAGATGGCACCTATCCCTCCGTTGCTTTTGGTATCAGTTGCGCAATGGATGAAATGAAAGGTTATTTACAAGCTGAAGGCAATTACCATACAGCACCACTTTGTTATGGCGATCCAGATGAACTATATGCCAAACTTGCGAGCATGGAAGGCGAAAAAGTGGCAAAGATGAAAGTGGGCATATACGAAGCCAATCGCGATGGATTAATTGCCGATATGTTTTTAGAGGCCATTCCTGATTTACAATTACGACTAGATGCAAACCGCCATTGGTCGTTAGAAAAAGCGTTACAATTTGCCACTAAAGTCAAACCGCAACATAGAAAACGTATTCAATTTTTAGAAGAACCTTGTAAAACACAAGAACTCAGTCGTGAATTTGCATCGCAAACCGATATTGCAATTGCATGGGATGAATCCGTGCGAGAGCCTAATTTTTGCCTGGAAAAAGAACCGCACTTATCGGCTGTCGTAATCAAACCCACTTTAATTGGTTCAATTCAACGTTGTGCTGAACTCATTAACCAAGCACATTCGTTAGGTCTAAAAGCGGTTATTAGTTCAAGTATCGAAAGCAGTTTAGGCCTCTCTCAGCTCGCGCGAATTGCACAACAATACACCCCGAATGTAACGCCAGGCTTAGACACTTTAGATTTGATGGAATATCAAGTGATACGCGCTTGGCAGGGCTCTGATTTACCTATTGTGGATTTAGAATCTGAATTTATCACTAAAATTATCTGATTCGACCACCCAAAATCGAAAAACCAGTATAATGCGCCACACAAAAAGGATTAAAAATGTCGCAAACACACAGAATTTTGCTGTTAAATGGCCCGAACTTAAATATGTTAGGGGCTCGCGAGCCAAAACATTATGGCAGTATTTCTCTAGCATCCCTTGAAGAGAAAATACAAACATTAGCCACTCAGCACAATGTACAAGTGGAATGTTTTCAAACCAATAGTGAAGAAAAATTAATTAATAAGATCCACGAAAGTTTTCAACAAGTCGATTTTATTTTAATCAATCCTGCTGCCTACACCCATACCAGTGTGGCATTGCGCGATGCACTTTTAGCTGTTTCAATTCCTTTTGTGGAGATTCATTTATCCAACGTGCATAAACGTGAACCATTTCGTCATCATTCTTATTTTAGCGATGTGGCTGAAGGTGTTATTTGCGGTTTGGGCGCAAAAGGTTACGAGTTTGCCTTTTTATTTGCTATCGATTACCTTGCTAAAAAATAAGAAAATTGAGCATTTTTGGCGAAATTCACAGAATTTTATCGCAAATTTGCAAAATTTAAGGTAACCTTTACAACATAAAAAATAAGTTTATTCATAACCGCACTTTTTCATTTAAAAGTGCGGTTAAAATTTCAATCTTTTTAGGAAAAACGTATGGACATTCGTAAAATCAAAAAATTAATCGAATTAGTAGAAGAATCTGGCATTACTGAATTAGAAGTGCAAGAGGAAGAAGGTACAGTACGTATTAGCCGTGCAGCCCCAGCAGTTGCTCCAGCAGCAGTTCAATACGCTGCGGCACCAGTAGTAGCACCAACTCCGACTGCTGCGCCAGCTCAAGCGCCAGCAGCGGCGACATCCGCACCAGCTGCATCTGATGAATTATCAGGCCATCTTGTACGTTCACCAATGGTGGGAACGTTCTATCGCAGTCCAAGCCCAGAAGCAAAAGCATTCGTTGAAGTGGGTCAGTCTGTGAAAGTTGGCGATGCACTTTGTATTGTTGAAGCAATGAAAATGATGAACCGCATTGAAGCGGACAAGGCTGGCGTAGTAAAAGCAATTCTTATCAACGACGGTGACGCTGTTGAATTTGACGAACCATTAATCGTTATTGAATAATTTCCAATATTTTCGTCGGGCGGACTTTAGTCCGCCTATTTCATATACAAACAATTAGAGCGAATTTATCGTAGGCGATATAAATTGAAATCTGTTCATACCAAATTTTATAGGGAAAACAATATTTCAAGAACCTACATAAAAATTCACGTCTATCTGACTAAACGGACTCTTTTATGTTAGAAAAAGTTGTGATTGCTAACCGCGGTGAAATTGCACTACGCATTTTACGTGCTTGTAAAGAATTAGGTATTAAAACTGTGGCGGTTCATTCTACCGCTGATCGTGATTTAAAACACGTTTTACTTGCTGATGAAACCGTTTGTATCGGTCCAGCACCTTCCGCAAAAAGTTATTTAAATATTCCAGCTATCATTGCTGCCGCCGAAGTAACAGGCGCTGATGCAATTCATCCAGGATACGGTTTCTTATCTGAAAATGCTGATTTTGCAGAACAAGTTGAACGTTCAGGTTTCACTTTCATCGGTCCAACAGCAGATGTCATCCGCTTAATGGGCGATAAAGTTTCAGCTATTAAAGCGATGAAAAAAGCAGGCGTGCCTTGTGTACCTGGTTCTGATGGCCCTGTAAGTAACGATATTAGTAAAAATAAAGAAATCGCCAAACGTATTGGTTATCCAATCATCATCAAAGCATCAGGCGGTGGTGGCGGCCGAGGTATGCGTGTAGTTCGTAGCGAAGGCGCATTAGAAGAATCTATCGCAATGACCAAAGCAGAAGCAAAAGCTGCATTCAATAATGATATGGTCTATATGGAAAAATACTTAGAGAATCCACGTCACGTGGAAATTCAAGTATTAGCAGATACTCATGGCAATGCAGTTTATTTGGCTGAACGTGACTGCTCAATGCAACGTCGTCACCAAAAAGTTGTGGAAGAAGCACCTGCGCCAGGTATCACAGAAGAAGTTCGCCGCGATATCGGCTCTCGCTGTGCAAAAGCTTGTGTAGAAATCGGCTATCGCGGAGCAGGTACGTTTGAATTCTTATATGAAAATGGCGAATTCTATTTCATTGAAATGAATACTCGTATCCAAGTAGAACACCCTGTAACTGAAATGATTACAGGTGTAGATTTAGTGAAAGAGCAATTACGCATTGCAGCAGGCTTACCGATTTCCTTTAAGCAAGAAGACATCAAAGTTAAAGGCCATGCAATGGAATGCCGTATTAACGCAGAAGATCCAAAAACATTCTTACCATCTCCGGGTAAAGTAAATCACTTACATTCACCGGGCGGTTTGGGCGTTCGTTGGGATTCTCATGTTTATGGCGGCTATACGGTGCCTCCACATTACGACTCTATGATCGCAAAACTTATCACTTATGGTGATACACGTGAAGTGGCAATCCGTCGTATGCAAAATGCATTATCTGAAACAATTATTGATGGTATCAAGACCAACATCCCACTTCATGAATTAATTCTTGAAGATGAAAATTTCCAAAAAGGCGGAACAAACATCCACTATTTGGAGAAAAAATTAGGTATGCATGATTAATTTATAAGTTATTAAGGTAAAGGCAGACATTGTTTTTACCTTATTTTTTATAGATTTATATACAATGATATTAATTTTATGGTAGGATGAAAGTCCACATAAATTTATTTTATGTATTTGTATTAAGTGTGTTTAATAAAGAACTTAGAGGTAAACTATGAAGAATACGATTTTAAAGTTTAGTTTAACAGCTTTAGCTACATTAACTTTAGCTGCTTGTGGAAGTAGTGGCGGTGGTGATAATTCGGCACAACCAGCTACTTCAGCACAACCAACTACTTCAGCACAACCAGCTACTTCAGCACAACCAGCTACTTCAGCACAGCC
>NZ_LCTH01000012.1:0-4082 GCF_001008275.1 Haemophilus haemolyticus | reverse complement strand
TTTGCTTCCTTTTTTAGTTGAAATATATTGAAATCCTTTTAAGAATTATTATTTGACGTTTCTTCAGATTCCTCAATCAATATTCCTGCTGTTTCATCATTTAATGCTTGAGCATCGACATGAGGTTTAATGAATGGTTTTGGCGTCCAATATTTTTTTAAGATTTCATTAGAAAAACCATGTAGAACTTCCTCATTTAGGCGTTCTTGATCCAATGCTCGCACTTCTTTAATGACTTCATCAGCCTCAATCTTATCAATACCAAGTTTCATTAATGTTGCTTGGCTAAGTGCAATGGCGGATTCAAAAGTTTCACGTACAATAAAATCCACATCTTGCTTAATTAGGCTCACCGTCGTTTTTCTATCATAAGTGCGGGTTAAAATCGGCAAGTTTGGATAAGCCCCTTTAAGTTGGCTCACAATCGTTTCAATGCGATCTGTATCATTAATACCAATCACCACACATTTAGCTTTTTCAATTCCCGCGGCGTAAAGTACATCCAAACGAATACCATCACCATAATAGACTTTAAAACCAAATTTTGCCGCAGCACGGATATTTTCTATATTACGATCAATCACTGAAACGCTGATGCCGCGGATTAATAATGTTTGACATACGATCTGGCTAAAGCGGCCAAAACCAATTACAAGCACGTTATCTTCTAAATCATCAATAGGGGACAAATCGCTCGTATCTGGTTGATTCGCTGATTTTCTCTCTCCACATTGCGCTAATTTACGCGTAATTTGTGTAATAAATGGAGAAAACAACATGGAAATAATTACCGCCGCAGTAAAAGTGGCATTTTCATGGTTGCTCATTACGCCTGCTGTTGTTGCGGCAGAGAAAAGCACGAAAGCAAATTCACCACCGTGCGCCAAGAGTGACATTCTTCCCACTGCTTCTCTATGTTCTAAACGAGTGATTCGAGCAACAACATACACAGAAAGTCCTTTGCCAATAATATAAAGGAATACAATTCCGAGTAGTAATAACCAGTGATTAAACACTAAGCTCAAATCCAATGACATGCCCACGCCCATAAAAAACAAGCCAAGCAATAGACCTCGAAATGGCTCGATATCCGCTTCTAATTGATGACGGAACGAAGACTCTGACAGCATAACTCCTGCTACAAATGCCCCCATTGCCATTGAAAGTCCACCTATTTCCATAGCTAATGCTGCGCCAAGTACAACTAATAAAGCCGCAGCAGTCATCATCTCTCGAATATGTGCTTTAGAAATTAATCGGAATAATGGATTCATTAGCCATTTGCCCGCAACAATCAAGCCGATTACAGCACCTAATGCGATGCCGATTGACATCCAATCGGTATGAGTGCTTTCTTCAGAATGAGGCGCAAGAAACGCCACTGATGCCAATAATGGCACAATAGCAATATCTTCAAAAATTAAAGTCGAAATAATTCGCTGACCTTTAGATGTGCTGGTAATACAACGTTCTTCCAAAGTTTGCATCACAATCGCAGTTGAAGAAAGTGTAAATCCCATGCCTGCGATAAACGCGACTTCTTTCGGTAAATCAAGTAAATAAATCCCTGCCAAAGTAAGCAATACACCACACAACCCAACTTGTAACAATCCCCGCCCAAAAATCGCTTTTTTCATAGACCATAGACGTTCAGGGTGCATTTCAAGTCCAATAATGAACAAGAACATCACTACACCCAATTCAGCCAAATGCACGACTGAAGCCGGATCTTGAATAACACCGAATACTGAAGGACCAATCATACAGCCCGCCACTAAATACCCAAGCACGCTACCAAGCCCTAGGCGTTTAAATAACGGTACAATAGTCACGCTCGACGCAAGCAAAATTACGGTTTTAATCAGATCTGAATCGGCAAGATGGGACATTAATAGCTCCAATGATGAAATGGAATATAATTGTATTCTAACTAGTTTCCTTTAAATAAAAAAGTGAGCATATCTCATATTATGCTCACTTTAGAAATGGATAAACCTAAGTTCAATTAATTAACTCAGAATGTCTTTTCAAACAACATATTCACATTCTTCTGTGTATAAGAATACATTTCTGGGATATTGCTATCTTGTTTACGCCAGCTTAATTGGAGTTTTGGTGTAATTCCCAAAATATGCCAATCGCGTTTCCATAGGGATAAATTTATGCCGTAAATTTTATCTTCTCGACGTTTTCCAAAAGAAAACAAATTGAGATTACCAAGTTTGGTAATATCTTTAAATTCACGTTTCATTATGGATAAGCTGAGACGTGAGGAAATGCCCCAATTCCATTCTTGCCCCCAACCTAAACGTAAGCTTTTACTGTCTGAACCATATTGACGAACCTTCGTTCTTTCTGCCATAAAATCAGAACCGAGGTAGAAAAACTGTTTCGGTGTTCTTGCCCACAGTAAGGTTGCGGAAATCAGTTTGTTATTACCGTTTTGTGATGTACTGTCTAAATAACGTTGTTTTGAAAACTCTCCCGCCGTAAAAAGTTGCCAGTTTGGACTTAACCAGCGAGAAAATTCCACCCTTGCCCCATTAGACCAACGGTAACTTTCGCCGCCATACCAACGTTTTTCATAAAAGGGTTTAATACGGAAATTTTGCTTTGCGGTTTTATGTGCATATCCAACAAAAGTGCGGTTGGAAATATCATCAAATTTATGATTATCCCAGTAGCTCTTTCCCCCAAACTCATTGCCCACCGTGAGGTAATTAGAGCTCCATAAATTAAAATCTCTCGAAATATCGAGTGAATACGCCAAACCGTGGGCTGTTTGTGGCATCATCGATTCCGAACGTGTTAAGGTGCCACCATTATTTAATGCGACCGTTTTACCCTCGCCGACATTGTTGACATTGGTATCACGTACATAATTAAAAGAAAAGTCCACATTCCAGCTATCACGTTCTTTTAAAGCCTCTAAATAAGCATCCATTAAACGCTTAACTTGAGGCGGTAAATCCTCTGCGGTTTGTGCTTTTTCAAATTGGTCTTTAGCAGCACCGTCTTGTTTTTGATTGAATAAAGCGATAGCCAGTTCAATTCGTACAGGGTTTAAATTTGGATTTTTGGCTAAAATTTCGCGATATTTATCAATAGCTACAGTATAGTTTTCCGTTATCGCAGCCAATTTTCCTTCCGCAAAGCGTTCCATAATCGGGTCACGATTTGGAAAAGTGCGGTAAATTTCCAGCAATTTTTTTATCATTTCTGGATTGCGTGCGTAAATGGCACGGCTTAATAATTCTTGGGTTAAAGCGGGGTTTTGTTTAAGTTGCTCAAGGGTAATTTGAATTTGTTCGACTTGCTCTGTGCCTAAGGGCGGTAAATTTTGTTCGCGTTTTTCAAGTTTAGCGACATTAATTTGTGGTTCAAGTTCGGTTTTAATTGGTGTTTGACGAATATCTAGTGCCGTTGTTTCTGCTAAAGCAAGAGCGGGGAAAAGTGCAGTAAAAAAGAGAGCAATATTTTTCATAAAATGAGTAACTTTAAATAAATATTTATAAACAAACAATAAATTGAAAAATGGCGGACAAAAATCCGCCAAATATTGTTTTATAACAATTATTTAGGTTGTTTGGTTGCATCAAAAAAGGCTTCATAGCCAAAAAGATATTTTGTTGCACCATCTTTGCCTTCAAAGCTTGGATAAAAACCCTCCTCTGCTGCGCGTCTAGAATTATACTCCACACGTCCAACTATATCACCATTTTTTGAAATAGTAGCAGAATACTTACCGTCAGCATCATCCCCAAAATCTACATGACCATCTTTCACTTTATTTTCTATAATCTCTTTTTCTCCCAAATTAATGCTACCTACGGTTTTACTATTGATAGTTCCCGACATTTTAAATTTATCAGAAGAATTTTTTTGAACATTAAGTGTAACATCACCGTCTTCATCTGTCGTCGTTTGTGCGTATCTTTCCTCGTCAGTGTTACTAAGCTTAACTTTTGCAAATACTTTACCTTTATAAGTTGCATCAACTAAATCGCTAGATTTACCATCTACTACAGCTCGATAAAACAGCTTTTTAAGATCATCGTATGAAGATGCCGCTGGTTGAGTTA
>NZ_LCTH01000011.1:0-10523 GCF_001008275.1 Haemophilus haemolyticus | reverse complement strand
CACTGTAGTTAATACTTCCCGAAACGATGTTTTTTCTGCAGCGAGATGACGGCGCAATGTAGCTTCACTGGTATTTAACAATTTTGCAATGTCTCTAATTTTCCAGTGATACTCAAAATTTTCTGAAATTTTCTTACTAATTTGACACTTTAAGGATGGGGTAGAAAATGGACTAAATACACCACCCTGTTCCGACAACCAAGCTAGTAATTCCCACAAGCGAATTTCCACAATACGATCAGGAATTTCATCACTGGAAAGTGCTTTTGAAACAATCGAAAAAGCTTGCTGTATAAAAGGATGTGCAGGCAAGTGAAACAGGCTTTCAAAGGGTTTTGGCTTTGAAAGCAGTCCAAAAAATCTCTCAACCACTGCATTATCAATAGATAACCAATCCGCTTGATATACACCTAGTTCATCAGGTTCATTAATCACATCAAATCGTTGATTTCCTGCCAACATTACCATTTCACCAGCTTGGATAATTTTCTCTCCATTTATCCAACGTAGAATTTTCCGACCACGCCGAACCCAAATAACGGTAGGTTGCGTAAAATAAGATTTATCTAGTTTCAATTTATGTTGTTGTATAATAGTACTTTTTTCAGCAAAATTAGGACGAATGGGCATAAAAATTCCTTGTAAAAGTACGGTCATTTTAAGTAATTTTTTATGAATGTTCTAGATGCTCTGCACCCCAACCTTTCACTTAATCTTTCAATAATTTAATTTTTTCAATCACATTTGTTGTTGAACAACCATTTTCAAAGTTTAGCACTTTAACATCACCGCCGTTTGCCCAAACTTCTTTACTACCTGCAATCTCTTCAGGTTTGTAATCGCCGCCTTTGACTAAAAGGTCTGGTAGAATTTCGCCGATTAAACGTTGTGGTGTATCTTCAGTGAATGGCACCAACCAGTCCACGGATGCCAAACCAGCCAGTACCGCCATACGAGTTTCAAGGTTGTTAATTGGGCGACTATCACCTTTTAAGCGTTTAACTGAATCGTCGCTATTTACCGCAACAATTAGACGATCGCCTAATTTTCGTGCATTTTCTAAATAAGAAACATGCCCTGGATGCAAAATATCGAAACAGCCATTAGTCATCACAATTTTTTCACCGCGCGCTTTAGCTTGTGCGACAGCATCTTTTAATTCAGCTTCACTCATAATGCCAAATCCAGTTTCAGGACGAGCATGAATCGCATTTTCAAGTTCCACGGTCGAAACCGTTGAAGTCCCCAATTTACCCACCACGATCCCAGCGGCCACATTGGCTAGGTAACAAGATTCTTCGAAAGAACGTCCATCTGCTAATGCAGTTGCTAATACGCTAATGACAGTGTCACCGGCGCCCGTCACATCAAACACTTCTTTTGCAACGGTTGGCAAATGATAGGGTTCTTGATTTGGGCGTAATAATGTCATGCCTTTTTCAGAACGTGTCACCAAAAGTGCAGTTAATTCAATATCAGAAATTAATTTTAAACCTTTCTCAATAATCTCTTCTTCTGTATTGCATTTGCCCACAACGGCTTCAAATTCAGACATATTTGGTGTCAATAATGTCGCACCACGATAACGTTCAAAATCAGTTCCCTTTGGATCGATCAACACTGGAACATTCGCTTTACGTGCAATTTGAATCATTTTCTGAACATCTTTAAGCGTGCCTTTGCCGTAATCAGAAAGAATCAAAGCACCGTAATTTTTCACCGCACTTTCTAACTTCGCTAATAAATCCTTGCAATCTACATTATTGAAATCTTCTTCAAAATCAAGGCGGAGCAGCTGTTGATGACGAGATAAAATACGTAATTTAGTGATGGTTGGATGGGTCTCTAATGCAACAAAATTACAATCAATTTTTTGTTTTTCCAATAAGTGGGAAAGTGCAGAACCTGTTTCATCTTGTCCAATCAATCCCATTAACTGAACGGGTACATTAAGTGACGCAATATTCATCGCCACATTTGCTGCACCACCCGCGCGTTCTTCATTTTCCTGTACACGAACCACTGGCACTGGAGCTTCTGGTGAAATACGGTTGGTTGCGCCGAACCAATAACGATCAAGCATCACATCGCCTAATACGAGTACTTTTGCTTGCTTAAATTCTGCTGAATATTGAGCCATTTTAAAATCTCTCTATTTGAATAACCAAAATTGTGGCGATTTTACCACAACTCAAATTTACGATAAACTACGCCCCTAACTTACGTGGAAAGAACAATGAAAAACGAAAAACTCCCTCAATTTCAACCGCACTTTTTAGCCCCAAAATACTGGCTGTTTTGGTTAGGCGTGGCAATTTGGCGAAGTATTTTATGTCTTCCCTACCCTATTTTGCGCCATATTGGTAATGGTCTCGGGTGGCTGTTTTCACATTTAAAAGTGGGTAAACGTCGAGCTGCCATTGCACGCCGTAATCTTGAACTTTGTTTCCCTGATATGCCTGAAAACGAGCGTGAGGCAATTTTGCAAGAAAATCTCCGCTCAGTAGGAATGGCAATTATCGAAACTGGCATAGCTTGGTTTTGGTCGGATTCACGTATCAAAAAATGGTCAAAAGTTGAAGGGTTACATTACCTAAAAGAAAATCAAAAAGATGGAATTGTTCTCGTAGGTGTTCATTTCCTAACGCTAGAACTTGGCGCACGCATTCTTGGTTTGCATCATCCCGGCATTGGTGTTTATCGTCCAAATGATAATCCTTTGCTTGATTGGCTACAAACACAAGGCCGTTTACGTTCTAATAAAGATATGCTTGATCGTAAAGATTTACGCGGAATGATCAAAGCTTTACGCAATGAAGAAACGATTTGGTATGCACCTGATCACGATTACGGCAGAAAAAATGCCATTTTTGTACCCTTTTTTGCGGTGCCCGATGCTTGCACAACCACTGGTAGTTATTATTTATTGAAATCCTCACCAAATAGCAAAGTAATTCCATTTGCGCCATTACGCAATAAAGATGGCTCAGGCTATACCGTGAGTATTTCAGCGCCTGTTGATTTTACAGATTTACAAGATGAAACGACGATTGCTGCGCGAATGAATCAAATCGTTGAAAAGGAAATAATGAAGGACATAACAATATACATGTGGCTACATCGCCGTTTTAAAACGCGTCCAGATGAAAATACGCCTAGTTTATACGATTAAAAGTGCGGTCGAATATCACCGCACTTTTTGATAGAATTTTCTCAAATTTAAAAAATTAACGACTTCTAACCATGACAAGCAATTATTCAGCTCAAGAAATTACCGTTCTTAAAGATCTCGAGCCGGTGCAAATTCGCCCCGGTATGTATACAGACACCACTCGTCCGAATCACCTCGCACAAGAAGTTATTGATAACAGCGTGGATGAAGCCCTCGCGGGTTTTGCCACAAAAATTGAAGTAATTTTACACCCAGATCAATCTATTGAAGTCACAGATAATGGTCGCGGTATGCCTGTGGATATTCATCCTACGGAAGGCGTTTCTGGCGTAGAAGTAATCCTGACTAAACTACATGCGGGTGGTAAATTCTCCAATAAAAATTATGAATTTGCCGGTGGTTTACACGGTGTGGGGATTTCTGTGGTGAATGCGCTTTCTGAACGCGTGGATATTCAAGTCAAACGTAATGGTGAAGTGTATAAAATTGCCTTTGAAAACGGCAATAAAGTAGAAGAATTGGAAGTTATTGGGACTTGTGGTAGACGCACAACGGGAACAACAGTTCACTTCAAACCGAATCCAAAATATTTTGACAGCGCAAAATTTTCCGTTAGCCGCCTACGCCATTTATTAAGAGCGAAAGCAGTCCTCTGCTCAGGGCTTGAAATCAAATTCATTGATAAAGTAAACAATACTCAAGACATTTGGTTATATGAAGATGGGCTTTCCGATTACCTTATCGAAGCAGTTAATGGCTTTGAAACCCTTCCAGAAAAACCATTTGTTGGCGAATTTAAAGGAACAAATGAAGCGATTAGCTGGGCATTACTTTGGTTGCCAGAAGGAGGCGAACTAATCGGCGAAAGCTATGTAAACTTAATTCCAACTATTCAAGGTGGAACACATGTTAATGGTTTAAGACAAGGCTTGTTAGATGCCATTCGTGAATTTTGTGAATTTAGAAATCTATTACCACGCGGCGTAAAACTTACCGCTGATGATATTTGGGATCGTTGTTCTTACATTCTTTCCCTTAAAATGCAGGATGCACAATTCGCGGGGCAAACCAAGGAACGCTTATCATCACGCCAAAGTGCGGTGTTTGTCAGCGGTGTTTTAAAAGATGCGTTCAGTCTATGGCTAAATCAAAATGTACAAGATGCTGAAAAATTAGCAGAAATTGCCATTAGTTCTGCACAACGCCGATTACGCGCAGCAAAAAAAGTGGTACGAAAAAAACTCGTTAGCGGCCCAGCATTACCAGGAAAATTAGCTGATTGTGGCTCACAGGATTTAGAAAAAACAGAATTATTTTTAGTAGAGGGCGACTCTGCGGGCGGCTCAGCAAAACAAGCGCGTGATCGCGAGTATCAAGCTATTTTGCCGTTACGTGGAAAAATCTTAAATACATGGGAAGTTTCACCTGATCAAGTATTAGGTTCAACAGAAATTCATGATATCGCTGTGGCCCTAGGGATCGATCCTGACAGCAATGATTTATCACAACTTCGCTATGGTAAAGTATGTATTCTCGCGGATGCTGACTCCGATGGCCTGCATATTGCCACTCTACTCTGTGCCCTGTTCTTACGTCATTTTCCAAAATTGGTACAAGACGGTCACGTTTATGTGGCTATGCCACCACTTTATCGAATTGACTTAAATAAAGAAGTCTTCTACGCATTAGATGAAAGTGAAAAAGAGGCGATTTTAGATCGGTTGAAAAGTAAAAAAGGCAAACCGAATGTTCAACGCTTTAAAGGTTTAGGTGAAATGAATCCATCGCAATTGCGTGAAACAACAATGGATCCTAATACTCGTCGCCTTGTTCAATTAACTTATGATTTAGAGGAAGACCAAGACGCGGATACATTAGAACTGATGGATATGTTATTAGCGAAAAAACGTTCCGAAGACCGTAAAAATTGGTTGCAAGCGAAAGGCGATCAGGTTGATTTATCTGTTTAGACTAAATTAATCTCAGCAAATCCGAATTTTAATAAATTAAGAATATATTCAATTAACAGAAACCAAAATGACAAATATCAATTATGAAGGCATTGAGCAAATGCCTCTTCGTACCTTCACTGAAAGGGCTTATCTCAACTATTCCATGTATGTCATCATGGATCGTGCACTGCCTTTTATCGGTGATGGTTTAAAACCCGTTCAACGTCGTATTGTATATGCGATGTCTGAACTTGGCTTAAATGCCACGGCAAAATATAAAAAATCTGCTCGTACCGTCGGTGATGTACTCGGTAAATTCCATCCACATGGTGACAGTGCCTGTTATGAAGCGATGGTGTTAATGGCACAGCCGTTCTCTTATCGTTATCCGCTCGTAGATGGTCAAGGTAACTGGGGGGCGCCAGATGATCCAAAATCCTTCGCAGCCATGCGTTATACGGAATCACGCCTGTCTAAAATCTCTGAAATCTTGCTGAGTGAACTCGGACAAGGAACAGTAGATTATCAACCAAACTTTGATGGAACCTTGGCCGAACCACAATACTTACCTGCTCGTTTACCTCATATTTTATTGAACGGCACAACAGGCATTGCGGTGGGTATGGCGACAGATATTCCACCACACAATATTAACGAAATTGCTGATGCGGCAGTAATGTTGCTAGATAATCCGAAAGCGGGATTAGATGATGTACTTGAAATTGTTCAAGGCCCAGATTTTCCAACAGAAGCAGAAATTATTTCGCCAAAAACAGAAATTCGTAAAATTTACGAGCAAGGTCGTGGCTCAATAAAAATGCGTGCGACTTGGAAAAAAGAAGATGGAGAAATCATTATCTCAGCGCTTCCACATCAATCTTCGCCATCCAAAGTTATTGCACAAATAGCCGAACAAATGACGGCAAAAAAACTGCCAATGCTAGAAGATATTCGAGATGAAGCCGATCACGAAAATCCAATTCGCATTGTGCTAGTTCCTCGCTCAAATCGCGTCGATACTGATGCGTTAATGGCACATTTATTTGCTACCACAGATCTTGAAAAAAGCTACCGTGTAAATATGAATATGATTGGGCTTGATCATAAACCTGCGGTAAAAGGCTTGTTAGAAATCTTAAATGAATGGCTTGCTTTCCGTCGCACAACGGTAACTCGTCGCCTACAATACCGTTTGGATAAAGTGCTCTCTCGCTTGCATATTTTAGAAGGTTTGATGATAGCCTTCTTAAATATTGATGAAGTTATCGAAATTATACGTCATGAAGATGATCCAAAAGCAGAGCTGATGGCACGCTTTAATTTAAGTGATGAACAAGCCGATGCAATTTTAAATTTACGCTTACGTCATTTAGCGAAATTAGAAGAAAACCAACTCAAAGCTGAACAAGATGAACTTGAAAAAGAGCGGTTAAATTTAGAAGCAATTTTAGGATCAGAACGCCGTTTGAATACGCTTATCAAAAAAGAAATTCAAGAAGATGCGAAAAAATATGCGAGTCCACGTATGTCTCAACTGGTCGAACGTGAAGAAGCCAAAATGATCTCCGAAAGTGACATGACGCCAGCAGAGCCTGTCACTGTCATCTTATCCGAAATGGGCTGGGTACGTTGTGCTAAAGGACACGATATTGATCCTAAATCATTGAGCTACAAAGCGGGTGATAATTATCGAGCTCATGCTTGTGGCAAGAGTAATCAAGCCGTTGTATTCATTGATAGTACGGGGCGAAGTTATGCACTCGATCCGCTTTCATTGCCTTCCGCTCGTTCGCAAGGTGAACCCCTCACGGGTAAGCTAAATTTACCCGCTGGTGCGACCATTGAATATGTCGTAATGGCGAGTGAACAGCAAGAATTATTGATGGCTTCTGATGCGGGTTATGGTTTTATTTGTAAATTTGAAGATTTAATTGCACGCAATAAAGCAGGAAAAGCCTTGATTTCTTTACCGGAAAATGCCAAAGTGATGAAGCCTAAGACGCTGACGAATGCCACCGCACTTGTTGTCGCGATGACATCCGCTGGCAGAATGTTGATTTTCCCGGCAAAAGATTTACCGGCATTATCAAAAGGCAAAGGCAATAAAATTGTGACGATTCCTGCCGCAAATGCAAAAGAGCGCAGTGAATTGTTAGTGAAATTATTGCTCATTTCAGATCAAGCAAGTCTTGAATTTCATTCCGGAAAACGAAAAATTGTATTAAAACCGGAAGATCTGCAGAAGTTCCGTGCTGAACGAGGCAGAAAAGGGTCGACATTACCACGCGGATTACATACCAATATTGAAATAGTGGTAATCGAACCGCAACACATAACTTAAACACAACATAGGGAGATCCAATTTATGAGCTATACATTTAGCACGTATGAAACCCTTGCACTGGCAAGCTTAGTCTTGCTTTTGGGCTTTTTTCTCGTTAAACGAATCAGCATCTTAAAAACCTTCAACATTCCTGAGCCAGTTGTTGGTGGTTTTATTGTTGCCATTGGTCTTTTAATTTGGAATAAAGTAGACGGGACATCCTTTAATTTTGATAAAAATTTGCAAACTACCATGATGTTAGTGTTCTTCACTTCCATTGGTTTAAGTGCAAACTTTTCCCGTTTAATTAAAGGCGGAAAACCGCTTATCGTATTTTTATTCGTCGCTGGTTTGCTAATTATTTGTCAAAATATCATCGGTATCGCAGGTTCATTAGCATTAGGTATCCACCCAGCATACGGTTTATTAGCAGGTTCTGTCACATTAACTGGCGGTCATGGTACTGGCGCAGCATGGGCTGATACCTTCGTTCACCAATTTAATCTACAAGGCGCTACTGAAATTGCGATGGCATGTGCAACCTTTGGTTTAGTCTTTGGTGGTATCATCGGTGGCCCTGTTGCACGTTTCTTATTAAATCGTCAAAAACAAGGTGAAAATCCTGAAAATGATGAAGTAGACGATATTCAAGAGGCTTTTGAACATCCAACTTACAAACGTAAAATTACTTCACGTTCGTTAATTGAAACTATTGCAATGATGTCTATCTGTTTGCTTATCGGCCAATATTTAGATGCTCAAACAAAAGGCACCGCATTCCAATTACCAACATTCGTATGGTGTTTATTTACTGGTGTAATTATCCGCAATATTTTAACTAATATCTTCCGTTTCCAAGTGGCTGATTCGGCTATTGATGTATTGGGTAGCGTGGGTTTATCTATCTTCTTAGCTATCGCCTTAATGTCGTTAAAACTTTGGGAACTTGCAGGCTTAGCGGTAGATGTATTAATTATCCTTGCAGTACAAGTTATCTTTATGGCGATATTTGCTATCTATGTTACTTATCGCGCAATGGGTAAAGATTATGATGCGGTTGTATTAAGCTCTGGTCACTGTGGTTTCGGTTTAGGTGCAACACCAACAGCCGTTGCAAATATGCAAGCCATTACCAGCCGTTTTGGGCCATCACATAAAGCATTTTTAATCGTTCCAATGGTCGGTGCATTCTTTATTGACTTAATCAACGCTGCGCTATTAAAAGTCTCATTTGCAGTTGTAAATATGCTCGCGTAAAGTGCGGTTGAAATTGACAATGTTTTAGAGAAATGCCTTTATCTTGAATTGATAAAGGCATTTATTTTAAGGAAGAAAAACAAAAGGAAAAATTATGCACGAATTATCTCTTTGTCAAAATATGCTGGAAATAGTAGAAGAACAATGTAAAAGCCACGATATAAAAAAAGTTACGGATCTTTGGCTAGAAATTGGCGCGCTCTCTTGTGTAGAACCTGACGCATTGGAATTTTGCTTTGATATAACCTTTCAAGGTACGGCTGCTGAAGGCTGTAAACTTCATCTGATTCCTATAGCAGCGCAAGCCTGGTGTTGGCAGTGCCAAAAATTAGTTGAGATACAAGCTCATCATGATTCTTGTCCAAATTGTGGCAGCATACACCTGCAACGACAAAGCGGTGATGAATTGCGTATTAAAGAAATTGCCTTTGAATAAACCACTCTTTTTAACATTTCCAATATTCTTACCCATATCATATTTCATTAATCATAAAAAAGGACAGGCATAAAGCCTGTCCTAATCATGATAAATATGATAATTAAGCCACAAGTGCGGTTTCTTTTAAACGAGATTTGAGCTTAGTATATTCAGTTACAACATAGTGCTCAGCCCAACGTTGATCTTCAATTTTTTCGATACGCACTGCGCTGTATTTATATTCCGGAGTACGAGATCCCGGATTTAAATGTTCAGCGGTGAGTTCGTTACATTTTCCGATCCACCATTGGTAAGTCATATAACACGCACCTTTGTTAGTACGAGAACTTACATCCGCACGAGATATAACTTTACCACGAGATGAAGAAATCCAAACAAGCTCATTATTCTTAATGCCTAAAGCTTTCGCATCTTGGTCGTTCATTTGAACAAATCCTGGTTCATCAGCCAACGCAGCAAGTGCACGGCAGTTACCCGTCATTGAACGGCAAGAATAGTGACCAACTTCGCGCACGGTAGAAAGCACTAATGGATATTCTTCAGAGACTTCTTCCATTGGTGGTTCCCAATCGCAAGCAAAGAATTCAGCTTTACCATTTGGACGGTCAAAGATTTGGCCTTCATATAAGTATGTAGTGCCTTGATCTTCAGGGCCTTCATCCGTACATGGCCATTGAATATAACCCAAGCCTTCCATTTTTTCGTAAGTTGCACCTTTATAAATTGGGCAAAGCTCACGCAACTCATCCCAAATTTCTTTGGTGTTGTTGTAATGCATTGGATAACCCAAAGCTTGTGCCATAAGACTAATGATTTCCCAGTCGTCTTTCACATCACCAACAGGATCCACCGCTTTATAGAAACGTTGGAAACCACGGTCTGCTGCACTATAAACACCTTCGTGTTCAGCACAAGATGTTGCTGGTAAAATCACATCCGCTTCCGCTGCCGTTTGAGTCATAAAGATATCTTGAACAATAATAAACTCAAGATCTTTAAAGGTTTGTTTCATGGCATTCAAATCAGGTTCAGTTTGTAAAGTATCTTCACCCATAATATAGAATGCTTTGAGTTTACCTTCTGCCACAGCATGTGGCACTTCACTCAATGGTACGCCTGGTTTAGTTGGAATAGACGGTACGCCCCATGCTTTCGCAAATTTAGCGTTGATTTCTGGATCCGCATAGCTTTGATAACCAGGTAAAGTATTGTATAAAGCCCCCATGTCACATGCGCCTTGTACGTTGTTTTGACCACGCACAGGGTTTACACCAACATTTGGTTTACCTAAGTTACCGGTAAGCATTGCTAAACTTGCCAACGCACGTACAGTTTCCACACCTTGACGGAACTGACATACACCCATACCCCAGAGAATTG
>NZ_LCTH01000010.1:0-11030 GCF_001008275.1 Haemophilus haemolyticus | reverse complement strand
AATCCGTGAAGGTGGCCGTACAGTAGGTGCTGGTGTTGTAGCGAAAATCATCAAATAATTGATGTATTCTTGAATGTCTTAAAGACAGAAAGAAGACAAAAGAAAAGTGCGGGGAAAACATTCCGCACTTTTTGTTTATTCTGTGTCTGATATTTCGCTTAAGTATTTACTAGATTATTTGATTTTATAGTGATAGCTGCGGTAAATAATTTTCAGTGATTCCAACAAGTTCTTCTATTGAAATTAATTTTATCTTGCTGTTTTGAGGTAAAAGTGCGGTGAGATTTCTTGCTAAAATATCTTGTTTCAATATCATGCAATTCCCTTTACATTTGACAAAATAATCAGGGTATTTTACTGCCAATAACACACCATCCTGCCATAATACTACCACATCTTTTTCTGTAATATATAAAAAGTAATCATCTAGTTCAGTTTTGGGGTAATCTGACTGGGAAAATGTATAAAGCATAATATTCCTTAGAAAGTTAACAATTTTTCAGCTTGAGTAAGTTTTTCTATCAATAAAGAGCGGTCAATTTTTTCACAAGATAGGATGAGTTGCTTATCCTCTAGCTTAAATTTCTGTAAAGATTCCGTGCAGATAAAGCATTGTTCTACATCATATAAATCTAATAATTTAAAGGTTCTAATAAAGTCTTTCTGTTGAATGAGTTCAGGTTGTTGATGATTAATAAGATTTAGTACACCATCATCTATAAAAAATACGCCAATATCATCTGGCTCACAAAAAGCTGTTGCGGCAAGAATTGCATCTAAGCCTTCTCGTGAAATGGATGTGCCATGTGGAGATGTGCGAAATAAAAAGACTATTTTCATAGGGTTATAACTCGATCTGCTTTTAAACTTGCTGCCATAAACTCACCAAGGCCTGTGATTATGAATCCCTCTGCAAGATTGTAGTGATCTGTGGTTGATGTGGTTAAGTTATCGACGATACCTCGTCTTTGAGATGCTGCAACACATAAATGCAAAGGAACATTGTGGGCGATGGAAAACATTTGCCAATGTTTTTGTAAATTAACTTCATCATTAGCTGGATACACTAATGCATTTCCGTTACTCACTCCATCTTGAAAGAAAAAAATCTGTGAGATTTCGTGTCCTTTTTTGATTAAGGCTTCTGAAAATTGATAAGCTAAAAATGCCCCTTGTTTTCCGTAAATAGGGCTTTTGACTGCGATAACATAGCGCATTATTCTTGCTCTTGTTTGATTTGACGGATGTACAGGTAAACCGTATGTCGGGAAATATCTAAACGTTCTGCGACTAAATTAATCGCATCTTTAATATCAAAAATACCTTTTTCGTAAAGAGAAAGGACGATTTGTCGGTTTTTAGTATTATTGGCAACAGAGCGATCCGCATTGACTTCTTCTATTGTTTTTTCAATAGTCTGCGCAACCAAGTCTTCCACTGAACTCGCAAAGTTCACTGAAGAGGTTTCATTCGTATGCTCCGTTGGCATAAAGCATTGTAAAAATTGAGATACGGGTACATCTAAATTAATATTGATACAAAGCAAACCAATAATACGCTGAGTTTTATTACGAATAGCGATAGTCACTGATTTCATCAGTACGCTGCCTTTTGCTCGTGTAAAATAAGGCTTTGAAACGCTTTCGCTTTGCATATTTCGTAGCGAACGTAAGGCAAGATCGGTGATTGGCGAACCAACTTGTCGATTAGTGTTATGTCCGTTAGCAATACAAATAGCAGAATGTTCAATATCTTCTAGAGAATGAAGCACAATTTCGCAATGTTCGCCAATCAGTGCGCTTACACCATCAACGACCGCTTTGTAGGAGTTTATGATAGTGCGATCTTCGTCGGTGAAAGGATATTTGTCGTTTAAAGTCATGGTGTTAGGTTAAAAGTGCGGTAAAATTCCGCTCGTTTTTTATAATAAAAAGCACGCGTTAAAGAACGCGCGCTATTAAACTCATTAATTATTTTGCAGCTTTTGGATTGACGTCTAATACTTCTACATCAAAAATTAATGTTGAATTTGGTGGAATAGATGCGCCAGCACCTTGTTCGCCATAGCCTAATTCAGGTGCAATAACTAATTGAATTTTCCCGCCTTTTTTCACTAATTGAAGACCTTCAGTCCAGCCTTTAATTACTTGATTAAGTTGGAATTCTACAGGTTGACCGCGCTCTACGGAACTATCAAATACTTTTCCGTTTGGTAATTTACCCGTGTAATGTACTTTAACCGTATCTGTTGCTTTGATTGTATCGCCTTTACCCGCATTTTCAATTTTGTACATTAAACCAGATTGTGTCGTTTTTACATCTTTACCTTTAGCAAATTCAGCACGGAATTTATCACCTTCTTCTTTTGCTTGTTTAGCAATAGATTCTGCTTTTGCTTTTGATGCAGCCATTAATTTTGCTTCAATAGATTCTAAGGTTTTTTGGATTTTTTCATCTTTACGAACATCCACTTTACCTTCTAAAGCATCTTTTAAGCCATCTAAAATACGTGCATTATCATATTTGATGGCTTCTTTATGTGAATCTACAAGATCTTTCATTTGGCCGCCCATGAGCGCACCCACGGCATAAGATGCTGCTTTCTCATCGAATGCGCTATCTTCTGCAAAAACTTGGCCAGAAATCACCGCACTTACCATTAATGCTGCAATAGATAATTTTTGAATTTTTAACATATGAGTTAATCCTTTATAATGAATGGAATAATACGAGGAATAGATTAAATTGCTTTCTATCTATTCTCAACTTTTTTTTAGAATTTAGAGAAAATTTATGCAAATTCAACAAATGTTAGAAAATCGCATCGAAGAACTTGAAACGAAAATTGCATTTCAGGAACAGTTATTAGATGAATTAAATCACGCTTTAGTTCAACAGCAATTTGATATAGATAAAATGCAAGTGCAATTGCGTTATATGGCAAATAAATTAAAAGATTTTCAACCCTCTAACATAGCAAGCCAGTCTGAAGAAACGCCACCGCCCCATTATTAATTTTTGCAATAAATTCGTACAAATGAAAAGGGCGCTTAATGCGCCCTTTAAATTACATTCCCAAATAATAATCAGCTAAATACTTGCCTGCTTATGCAAAGTATTTTTCCAAATCGTCGCTACCGCCAATGTGTTTACCACCGATAAACACCTGTGGAACAGTAGTACGACCTGAAACTGCACGTACGCTCACGATTGTTGCATCGTGACCTAATACGATTTCTTCGAAACTTAAGCCTTTATCGTGTAAAAGTTGTTTTGCTTTTGCACAGAAAGGACAGCCAGGTTTTGTGAAGATTGAAATAGACTCTTGCACTTGATGTTGTGGCGCAAGATATTTCAACATAGTGTCAGCATCTGATACTTTGAACGGATCGCCTGGCTCATTTGGTTCAACAAACATTTTTTCAACTATGCCGTTTTTCACAAGCATAGAGTAACGCCATGAACGTTTACCGAAACCTAAATCCTCTTTACCAACTAACATACCCATACCTTCTGTAAATTCACCATTACCATCTGGAATGAAAGTGATGTTTTCAGATTTTTCATCTTCTTTCCATGCATTCATTACGAAAGTATCATTTACAGATACAACAAGAATATCGTCTACACCGTATTTTTTGAATACTGGCGCTAATTCGTTGTAACGTGGTAAGTGTGATGATGAGCAAGTTGGAGTGAATGCGCCCGGTAATGAGAACACGATCACTGTTTTGTTATCAAATAATTCAGAGGTAGTTACATCAACCCATTTATCACCCTGACGAGTGCGGAATGTCACTTGAGGTACTTTTTTTCCTTCCATACTAGACATTGTTTTTTCTCCTATTGGTTGTTAATTTAAATTTTACGCGCTGTATTATAGGGAAAATTATGATATAGTCATAATCAATTAATTCTATTCTTTTAATTGAATTTTTCTATAGGGAAAATCTCATGAATATCCGTGATCTAGAATATCTTGTTGCCTTATCTGAATATAAACATTTCCGCCGTGCTGCCGATTCTTGTAATGTGAGCCAACCAACATTAAGTGGTCAAATTCGTAAATTAGAAGATGAGCTCGGTATTATCTTGTTAGAGCGCACCAGTCGTAAGGTGTTGTTTACTCAATCTGGGATGTTATTGGTTGATCAGGCTCGCACAGTTCTTCGAGAAGTTAAATTATTGAAAGAAATGGCGAGCAATCAAGGTAAAGAAATGACAGGGCCATTACACATCGGTTTAATCCCAACAGTCGGTCCTTATTTGCTCCCTTATATTGTGCCAACGTTAAAAGCGGCATTCCCTGATTTAGAAGTTTTTCTTTATGAAGCGCAAACGCATCAATTATTAGAACAATTGGAAACGGGGCGTTTAGATTGTGCCATCGTTGCCACTGTTCCAGAAACTGAGGCTTTTATTGAAGTACCTATTTTCAACGAGAAAATGTTACTTGCCGTATCTGAGCATCATCCTTGGGCTCAAGAAAGTAAACTTCCAATGAACCAGTTAAATGGGCAAGAAATGTTAATGCTTGATGATGGCCATTGTTTGCGTAATCAAGCGCTAGATTATTGCTTCACTGCTGGCGCAAAAGAAAATTCCCATTTCCAAGCGACTAGCCTTGAAACTTTGCGCAATATGGTGGCAGCAAATGCAGGTATCACTTTTATGCCTGAATTGGCAGTACTAAATGAAGGCACACGCAAAGGTGTGAAATATATTCCTTGTTATTCGCCTGAACCATCACGCACCATTGCGTTGGTTTATCGTCCTGGTTCACCATTACGTAATCGTTATGAGCGTGTGGCAAGTGCGGTCAGCGATGAAGTTAAATCTATTCTAGGTGGGTTGAAATAATGGCTGGTGTTCGTGCTGTTCAAAAAGAAAAGACTCGTCGAGCTTTAGTGGATGCGGCATTTAATCAACTTAGCGCAGAAAAAAGTTTTTCTAATTTGAGTTTGCGAGAGGTTGCTCGTGAGGCTGGAATTGCGCCTACATCTTTCTATCGCCATTTTAGCGATATGGATGAACTCGGCTTAGAAATGGTGGATGAGGCTGGTTTAATGTTGCGCCAATTAATGCGTCAAGCGCGTAAACGTATTGATGCTGGCGGTAGCGTTATTTCAGTTTCTGTAGATACATTTTTTGAATTCATCACTAACAGTACGAACGTTTTCCGCTTGCTATTACGCGAAAGTTCAGGCACTTCTCAAGCTTTTCGTACTGCGGCAGCACGTGAAATTAAGCATTTTGTTGATGAGTTAGCGGAATATATTTCCTACAAACATCAATATTCGCAATATGTTGCTTATGTTCAAGCGGAAGGCATCGTAACAATCGTATTTACTGCAGGGGCTAATGCTTTAGATATGAGTAAAGCTGAACGTGAGCAACTTAAAGCGCGTGTGATTTTGCAGTTGAGAATGCTTGCAAAAGGCGCTGATTTTGCAGCGAATAAGGAAAGAGGCAAGTAAGATAGTTTATATCTAGCCTATTAGTTTTCTCTTTGTGCTTAGATATTCACTATCTTTTATGTTTCCGAATTATTTCTCATACCAAATTTTATTCACATAAAGAGTGATGATCCCTGAAGGCGTTTCAACCCGCACTTCGTCGTCTAATGTTTTTCCGATTAAAGCTCGAGCAACTGGGGAATCAATGGATATCCAATTTTTCGCAGGGGCAAATTCATCGCAACCGACGATACGATATTGCTTGATTTCACCATCTTCATCTTCCAATTCTACCCATGCGCCAAAGAAAATTTTTCCCTCTTGCTTTGGGTTGTAATCGACAATTTGTAGCACTTCCAATCTTTTAGTTAAAAAACGTACACGACGATCAATTTCACGTAATCGGCGTTTACCATAAATATATTCGGCATTTTCGCTACGATCGCCTAGAGCGGCTGCATCTGAGACTGCTTGAGTGACTTTTGGGCGTTCTTCTTTCCACAAAAACTTGAGTTCTTGGTCAAGTTCATTCCAGCCTTGACGGGTAATATAATTTGATTTTGCCATAATAAAAATAAAAGAAAGTTTTTCGAATTATATTTGAGCCAAAAGCCTAAAACCAGTATTCTATCCCCGTTTTTTCTAGAATCCTTTCATAACAAAGAAGTATGACAATGTTAAATCAACAAATTAGCCAAATTATTGCGGCAGAATTAACCGTTCAACCCCAACAAATCCTCGCCGCCATTCAATTATTAGATGATGGCAACACCATTCCATTTATCGCCCGTTATCGTAAAGAAGCCACAGGTGGCTTAGATGACACCCAGCTTCGTCATTTTGAAACCCGTTTAATTTATTTACGTGAATTAGAAGATCGTCGTCAAACCATTTTGAAATCCATTGAAGAACAAGGGAAATTGACCGATGAATTGCGTGACAAAATCCATGCGACACAAAGCAAAACTGAATTAGAGGATTTATATTTACCGTACAAACCAAAACGCCGTACCAAAGGCCAAATTGCCATTGAAGCCGGTCTTGAGCCATTGGCTGATTTGCTTTGGAACGAGCCAAAAAATGATCCAGAATCAACCGCACTTTCCTTTGTTGATGCTGATAAAGGCGTGACAGACACCAAAGTAGCCCTTGATGGTGCACGCTATATTTTAATGGAGCGTTTTGCTGAAGATGCAGGTTTATTAGCGAAAGTCCGTGATTATTTAGCGAAAAATGCCGTTATCGTATCCAAAGTGATTGAAGGCAAAGAAACGGAAGGGGCTAAATTCCAAGATTATTTCGACCACCAAGAATTATTGAAAAATGTGCCTTCTCACCGTGCATTAGCTATGTTCCGTGGACGTAATGAGGGCATTTTACAATTAAGCTTAAATGCTGATCCTGATGCAGAAGAGGGAAGTCGCCAAAGCTATTGTGAAGAAATTATTCGTGATTATTTAGATGTCCGTTTTACGGGTCAGCCTGCGGATAAATGGCGTGAGCAAGTGATTTCGTGGACGTGGAAAATCAAAGTGTCGTTGCATTTAGAAACGGAATTAATGGCAAGTTTACGTGAAAAAGCGGAAGAAGAGGCCATTGATGTTTTCGCTCGAAATCTGACCGCACTTTTAATGGCGGCACCCGCTGGCGCGAAATGCACCATGGGCTTGGATCCGGGCTTGCGTACAGGGGTTAAAGTCGCGGTGGTTGATAACACAGGTAAATTATTAGATACCACAACCATTTATCCACACACAGGGCGTGAAGCTGAAGCGCAAGTGGCGATTTTCAGCTTGATCCGTAAACATAACGTGGAATTAATTGCCATTGGTAACGGTACTGCTTCTCGTGAAACCGAACGTTTTGCGAAAGAAGTGATTAAAGAAATTAAAGAAAATAAACCTCAAACCGTTGTGGTGAGCGAAGCGGGCGCATCGGTTTATTCCGCCTCTGAATTTGCTGCAAATGAATTCCCAAATTTAGATGTATCTTTACGTGGTGCGATCTCTATCGCCCGTCGTTTACAAGATCCATTGGCGGAATTAGTAAAAATCGAACCGAAAGCCATTGGTGTAGGGCAATATCAACATGATGTAAACCAAACCCAACTTGCACGTAAACTCGACTCGGTGGTGGAAGACTGTGTAAACGCAGTAGGCGTAGATTTAAATACCGCATCCGCACCATTATTAGCTCGTGTGGCTGGTATGACAAAAACCTTAGCGCAAAACATTGTGGAATATCGTGATGAAAATGGGCGTTTTGAAAGCCGTAGCGAATTGAAAAAAGTGCCGCGTTTAGGGCCAAAAGCCTTTGAGCAATGTGCTGGCTTTATGCGTATTGCTGGCGGGAAAAATCCACTTGATGCTTCAGGTGTTCACCCAGAAGCGTATCCTGTGGTCGAAAAAATCTTGCAAGCCACCGCGCAATCTATTCAAGATTTAATGGGTAATGCAGGTGTGGTACGTCAGCTTGATGCAAAACAATTCATTAATGAGCAATTTGGTTTACCGACCGTTCAAGATATTTTCAAAGAATTGGAAAAGCCGGGGCGTGATCCACGCGGTGAGTTTAAAACGGCTGTATTCGCAGAAGGCGTGGAAGAAATCACCGATTTAAAACCAGGTATGATTTTAGAAGGTACCGTCACCAATGTGACTAACTTCGGCGCATTTGTGGATATTGGTGTTCATCAAGACGGTTTAGTGCATATTTCATCATTAAGCGATAAATTCGTGGAAGATCCACATCAAGTGGTGAAAACTGGCGATATCGTGAAAGTGAAAGTCTTAGAAGTGGATGTGCCGCGTAAACGTGTTGCGTTGACGATGCGATTAGATGAAAGTGCGGTCAAAAATGACGGCAAATCTGACCGCACTTTATCAGCAAGGCCTCGTGGAAATACGCAACGAGAGGAGCGTAGTTCAAGAGGTAATAATGCGATGGGTAATGCTTTTACTGATGCGCTAAAAAATTGGAAAAAATAACAGGTTATAGGGCGAAATTATTTGCCCTTTTTTTATAACTATCCTTTCCCGAAAAGCATCGCCAAAACGGCGATTTTTTGCTATAATCTCGCCCAATTTTTATTTACAAAAGAATGAGATAAATTATGTCAGAAACGACCAATGATAACTATGGTGCATCGAGCATTAAAGTATTAAAAGGCCTTGATGCGGTGCGTAAACGTCCTGGTATGTATATCGGTGATACCGATGACGGTACTGGCTTGCACCATATGGTATTTGAAGTGGTGGATAATGCCATTGATGAAGCCCTCGCTGGCCATTGTTCCGATATTATCGTGACAATTCATGATGATAATTCTGTATCGGTGCAAGATGATGGGCGTGGTATTCCGGTGGATATTCACCCAGAAGAAGGCGTTTCTGCAGCAGAAGTTATCATGACCGTGCTTCACGCTGGCGGTAAATTTGACGATAACTCTTATAAAGTATCGGGCGGTTTACACGGTGTGGGCGTATCAGTGGTGAATGCGCTTTCTGATAAATTACAATTAACCATTCGTCGTCAAGGTCACGTTCATGAGCAGTTTTATCATTTAGGTGAGCCACAAGCGCCATTAACAGTGATTGGTGACACAGAGGCAACGGGGACAACGGTTCGTTTCTGGCCAAGCTCAGATATTTTTGCTATCACAACCTTTGATTACAAAATCTTAGCAAAACGCTTACGTGAGCTTTCTTTCTTGAACTCAGGCGTATCTATTCGTTTAATTGATAAACGTGATGGCTCTGAAGATCATTTCCATTACGAAGGCGGTATTCAAGCATTCGTCGAATATTTGAACAAAAATAAAAACCCAATCCATCCAAAACCATTTTATTTTACCGCTGAGAAAGATGGCATCGGTGTAGAAGTTGCCTTGCAGTGGAATGATGGTGTAAATGAAAACGTGTATTGCTTTACCAATAATATTCCTCAACGTGATGGTGGTACTCACCTAGCAGGTTTCCGTGGGGCTTTAACCCGTAGCTTAAATAACTACATGGAAAATGAAGGTATGCTGAAAAAAGAAAAAGTGGCGACTTCAGGCGATGATGCGCGTGAAGGTTTGGTGGCGATTATTTCAGTTAAAGTGCCTGATCCAAAATTCTCATCGCAAACTAAAGACAAACTCGTGTCTTCAGAAGTTAAAAGTGCGGTGGAATCTGCGATGAATGAAAAAATGCAGGAATATTTATTGGAAAATCCTGCAGATGCAAAAATCATTGTAAATCAAATTATTATGGCCGCTCGTGCGCGCGAAGCCGCACGTAAAGCTCGTGAAATGACACGCCGTAAAGGGGCATTAGATATTGCAGGTTTGCCGGGTAAACTTGCAGACTGCCAAGAAAAAGATCCTGCGCTTTCTGAACTTTACTTGGTGGAGGGAGACTCCGCGGGTGGTTCTGCAAAAGTTGGTCGCGATCGTAAAACTCAAGCAATTTTACCCTTGAAAGGTAAAATATTAAACGTAGAAAAAGCGCGTTTTGACAAAATGTTGTCTTCTCAAGAGGTGGGCACATTGATTACTGCCTTAGGTTGCGGCATTGGTCGTGATGAATATAATCCAGATAAATTACGCTATCATCATATTATTATCATGACTGATGCTGATGTGGATGGTTCTCACATTCGTACGTTACTTTTAACGTTCTTCTATCGTCAAATGCCTGAGCTTATTGAACGTGGTTATGTTTACATTGCTCAGCCGCCACTTTACAAAGTGAAAAAAGGAAAACAAGAACGCTACATTAAAGATGCGGATGAAATGGAGCAATATGAATTAACGCTTGCTTTAGATGGCGCAGAATTACATATTAGCGCAAATGCACCGGCAATGAATGCCCTTGTGTTTGAGAAATTGGTGGCAGAATATAACAGCGTACAAAAACTTATCGGTCGTTTAAACCGCCATTATCCAGCTCCTGTATTGCAAGGATTAATTTATCAGTCGCCAATTTCTGTTGAAATGATGAAAGACGAAAGTGCGGTTGAAAATTGGGGTAAATCTTTTGTTAAACAACTGACCGCAAAAGAAACCGAAGCACATCAATATTCAGTGCGTACACAATTTAATGCGGAACGCCAAGTATATGAAGCGGTGATTACTGTTCGTAAACACGGTATTGATACCGATTATTTCTTGAATTTTGATTTTGTTTACGGCAATGAATACGCGAAAATTGTTTCTCTTAATAAACAACTCAATGGTTTATTAGAAGAAGGCGCTTATGTCACACGTGGTGAAAAACTACAACCAGTACGTAGTTTTGAACAAGCCGTTGAATGGTTGGTGAAAGAATCTCGTAAAGGCCTTGAAGTACAACGTTACAAAGGTCTTGGTGAAATGAACGCTGATCAACTTTGGGAAACCACAATGGATCCGAATTCACGTCGTATGTTGAAGGTTTCTATTAAGGATGCTGTTGCAGCGGATCAACTCTTCACGACCTTAATGGGCGATGAAGTTGAGCCACGTCGTGAGTTCATTGAGCTGAATGCGTTAAGAGCAAATTTGGACGTGTAAATTTTCGTCTATTTATATTAATAACTGAAAGGGCAGTAAAT
>NZ_LCTH01000009.1:0-1128 GCF_001008275.1 Haemophilus haemolyticus | reverse complement strand
GCGAAACGTAAACCTTGGTCCATCGCGATTGGGTGGATTAAGCTTACTGTCATCTTGATGTTATCGCCTGGCATTACCATTTCCACGCCTTCTGGTAATTCGATAGTACCAGTTACGTCAGTTGTACGGAAATAGAATTGTGGACGGTAACCTTTAAAGAATGGAGTATGACGACCACCTTCTTCTTTTGATAATACGTACACTTCTGATTCGAAGTCAGTGTGTGGTGTGATTGAACCTGGTTTCGCTAATACTTGACCACGTTCGATTTCTTCACGCTTGGTACCACGTAATAATGCACCGATGTTCTCACCTGCACGACCTTCGTCAAGTAATTTACGGAACATTTCAACACCCGTTACAGTAGTTTTCGCTGTATCTTTGATACCTACGATTTCTACTTCATCACCAGTACGGATGATACCACGTTCTACACGACCTGTTACTACTGTACCACGACCTGAGATTGAGAACACGTCTTCGATTGGAAGAAGGAACGGTTGGTCAATCGCACGCTCTGGCTCAGGAATGTAAGTGTCTAAGTGGTTTGCTAACTCAAGGATTTTTTCTTCCCATTCTGCTACGCCGTTTAATGCTTGTAATGCAGAACCACGTACGATTGGAGTGTCATCGCCCGGGAAGTCATATTGAGAAAGAAGTTCACGAACTTCCATTTCTACTAATTCTAATAACTCTTCGTCATCTACCATGTCGCATTTGTTTAAGAATACGATGATGTATGGAACACCTACTTGGCGACCTAATAAGATGTGCTCACGAGTTTGTGGCATTGGACCATCAGTTGCTGCTACTACTAAGATAGCACCATCCATTTGTGCCGCACCAGTAATCATGTTTTTAACATAGTCGGCGTGTCCTGGACAGTCAACGTGTGCGTAGTGACGAGTTGCTGTATCGTATTCAACGTGTGAAGTGTTGATGGTGATACCACGCGCTTTTTCTTCTGGCGCGTTATCGATTTGGTCAAATGCGCGAGCTGCACCACCGTAGTGTTTAGATAATACGGTTGTGATTGCTGCTGTTAAAGTTGTTTTACCGTGGTCAACGTGGCCGATTGTACCCACGTTTACGTGCGGTTTTGTACGTTCAAATTTTTCTTTAGACATT
>NZ_LCTH01000008.1:0-79040 GCF_001008275.1 Haemophilus haemolyticus | reverse complement strand
GTAAAGCTGAAGAAGCTCGTAAAGCTGAAGAAGCTCGTAAAGCTGAAGAAGCTCGTAAAGCTGAAGAAGCTCGTAAAGCTAAAGAAGCTCGTAAAGCTGAAGATGCTCGTAAAGCTGAAGAAGTTCGTAAAGCTGAAGAAGTTCGTAAAGCTGAAAAATTACCTCAGAATGAACAACGCGATCTCATTAGTAAAAATACCAATGCTGTACTTTCTGACTCAATGGCAAAAGCACAATTTGTTGCATTAAATGTTGGAAAAACGATTTCTCAACATATTAATCAACTAGAAATGAATAATGAGGGGCAATATAGCGTTTGGGTATCTAATTCTTCGATGAACGAAAATTATTCCTCAAGCCAATATCGTCGTTTTAGTTCTCAAAGTGTAAGAAGCCAATTAGGCTTAGAGAAATCTGTGACGAGAAATATTCAACTAGGTGGTATATTGACTTATGTTCGGAATAGTAACAGCCTTGATGAGGCAACAAGTAAAAATACTCTAGCACAAGTTAATTTCTATTCTAAATATTATGCGGATAATCATTGGTATTTGGGCATTGATTTAGGCTACGGCAAGTTCCAAAGCAACCTACAAACCAATAATAATGCTAAATTTGATCGTTATACCACACAAATAGGCCTAATAGCTGGCAAAGCGTTTAACATAGGGAATTTTGGGGTTAAACCAAGTGTAGGTATTCGTTATGGCTACTTATCAAGCTCTAATTTTGCATTAGGTCAAGATCGCATTAGAGTAAACCCTATATCCGTCAAAACAACCTTTGCTCAACTTGATTTAAGTTATACCTATAACTTAGGCGAGTTTTCTATTACACCAATTTTGTTTGCTCGATATGATGTAAATCAAGGAAACGGAAAAATTAATGTAAATGGATATGATTTTGCTTACAACGTTGAAAATCAACAACAATATAATGCTGGCCTTAAATTGAAATACCATAATGTAAAATTAAGTTTAATTGGCGGATTAACAAAAGCGAAACAAGCAGAGAAACAAAAAGCTGCTGAAGTAAAACTAAGTTTTAGTTTTTAATACGCCTCTTTGAGTTATCGTTCTAGATGGCAAAGCCCTATGTATGATTTGCACCCCAAAAGTTGAACGAAACAATCAACTGATTAAGGTGCAAATTTTTTATGGTTAAATCCCCCCCGTCATTTAAACAACAAGTGATCAATTTTTGATCTTTAACACAGTAAAAATTGCTTTCAGTGTAAAATCAAAGGACTAAGCCCTGTGAGTTACAGAACTCAGTCCTTAATTTAACAATCTAACTTTTTGAGGGTTAATCAGTTATACGCCCTTATTGTATCGAGTAAAACTTATCCTGTAAAATTGGCAAACCATCCTAAGTTTGCTCCAACTTGTGCCACAATGTTTAATATGCCAAATAGGATGATGAATCCAATCATAAAATTGCCACCGTAAACTTTATAAGTCGCATTTGGGAATTTTTGACGGCTTGCTTTAGCAAGAAGTGCAGGTACGATTGCAGCCCAAATGGTTGCTGCTAATCCTGCATAACCAATGGCAATAACAAAGCCATAAGGAAATTGTAAACTTAATAATAGCGGTGGTAAAAATGTGACTAATGTGGTTTTTGTTCTACCAGATAAGCTGTCGTCAAATTTAAACAGATCAGCAATATAGTCAAATAAACCTAAAGTTACGCCTAAGAATGATGTGGCAATCGCCATATAAGCAAAGAAATTTAATGCGACGGCAAGGTATTTCACTTCAATATATTTATGTAATGCCTCTAGTAATGCGGAAACATCACCGCCTTTTTCAATTACTGGAGCAAATTCGTTGCGTGGCAAATTACCTTGCACAGCAAGTTGCCATAAAATATAAATTACGAGTGCTAATCCCGTACCGATGAAGATTGATTTCATAACTCGTAGACCATCACGGTTGTAATATTTTACTAAGCTCGGCACATTTCCATGGAAACCAAAAGACACTAAGCACACTGGAAGTGCGGTGAATAAATAAGGTAAATATATTTGCTCGCCTTCAGCAACGGTATTGAATAAAACTTCTGTTTTTACAGAGCTTAATAAACCGGTAGTAGAAAGGAAAAAAGCAACTACCATCCCGACAATTAACATGGTTGTGAAACGATCCACAGCTTTGGTTGAAAGCCACACGAAGGCTGCAAGGATAAGGCAGAAAATTAAAGAGCCTGAAGTTCTTCCAATATCCACCGCACTTTCAGCAGAACTGAATGCTTGGTTGAACAGATTTTGGGTAATGCCTCCGCCTGAGGTGATGTAGGCATAAGTCAAAATATACAAGACGAACGCAACGGAAAGACCATTGATAATATTCCAAGTTTTTCCTAATAAATCTTTAACAATGGTGTCAAAACTTGAACCTGTTGGATAATGTAGATTAGCTTCTAGGATCATTAATCCTGATGTTGTCATACAAAACCAAGTATAAATTAAAGCGAGAATCGAACCAATAAACCATACACCAGCCGTTGAAGTTGGGTTAGCCAGCATGCCCGCACCAATAGCTGTACCCGCGATGATCATCGCACCACCTAAGAGAGAAGGGGATTTTTGTTGTGTCATAAAATGCCTCTAAAATAAATTTGCACTATTATAGTAGTGCAAAAGGAAAGTGCAATATATTTATATCGACAAAAAATAATAAATTCATATAATCTGCGTCAGTTCAAAAAAGGATCACTTATGAAAAAACAACTTAAAAGTTTTGCTTTTGCGCTATTAGCTAGTTCACTTATCACAGCTTGTGCTGACTCGGCTTCTATAAATCGAGAGGCAGCGAGTAGTTATGCTCAAGAAATGGGAAAAATTCGTACTCAGGGGGCAATTGATACTTCATCAAATACCGCAAAACGAATTCACCATGTGTTTCATAAAATGGTGAATTATGCAAACCAAGCTAATGAAACCGGACAGCAATTTAACTGGCAAATTAATGTGATTAAGTCAAAAGAATTGAATGCTTGGGCAATGCCGGGCGGTAAAATGGCATTCTATACTGGGTTGGTTGATACTTTACAACTTAATGATAATGAAATCGCAGTGGTAATGGGGCATGAAATGGCGCATGCATTAAAAGAGCATGGTAAAGCTAAAACTAACTTTGGAACCGTGAGTAATATTGTTGGCGCCATTGGAGGGACTGCATTATCTATTGCAGTTGGGACGGATGTGACTGATTTGGTTTCGCTTACTAAAGATTTTGCTTTAGACAAACCTTATTCTCGTAGTGCTGAAACTGAAGCAGATGAAGTGGGATTAATGTTAATGGCTCGTTCTGGATACAACCCACAAGTGGCGCCAGGATTGTGGCAAAAAATGGCAAAAGTGTCTGGTGGTTCTCGGGGGGCTCTTGATGTGTTAGCTTCTACTCATCCTAGTGATCAGTCTCGTCAAGAAAACTTACAACGTTTATTACCTGAAGCGATGGAGCTTTATAAAGCCGCTAAAGATAAAAATGGCTAAATAAATTTAGTCAAAAAATGATCTGCCCCCCAAAAAAATCTGGACGATTAATTCAAGGACTGACAACAATATTGTATCGGACTCAGTCCTTTTAATTTCAGTTGGATTCGACGGTGGTTATAATAGTCAAAATAATCCCTTACCTATCACCTATCTATTCTTTCGTTTTATTGAGTTATACCCTGCTCGGCAAATATTCTACGATAAGCACTCATCTGATACTGCCAGTCTTGGTCTGAATGTTAAATCAAGCCCTCAACCTTATTCTGGCGTTTGCCCGCCATGTTTAACATTGACTTGTGCCCCATCTTTTGCTTTACCGTTACCCATTTTTGATTCGGGGCAGTTATCGTAAAATTACGCTCAAAACGATTCGGGGCAATATGGCCTATTGTGCCTCAATAGGTCATGAATTTCTTGCGTTTTCTTAACCGCACTTGGCGTCCGAGTACCGCATTAGAAGCTGGATTTTCTTGTGATTTAACGTTGGCAGACAGGCTGAACACTTCGGTAGCCATAATCAGGATGATTGGCTTTGATGCGTTTAATGGCCTTTTTCAGCTACGCCCCTTATCCAGTTTAATCTGAAGTTTAGCAAAAAATGCACTACGTGCTAACCGTACAAATCCTAAAAGCCATTTTAATGGGTAATGCGTTCTTAACCTTTGGATAATTTCCTTTACTCGGCTTCGTACTGAAATCTGAGCCTTCTCAATTCATTTAGGTAGGCTTCAAGCTGTAAAATTCTCAGGCGTAAAGGCTCTTCTTCAGTTTTGGGTAGAGGTGGCATTTTTGCATATTTGGGTTTCATCGGCGGTCGTCCTGATGGTTTACGGGGAATAAGTTCTTTTATGCCACTTTTTTCAAACCGTTTCAACCACGTACAGACTAGGGAGTTGGAAGGAATATTGTAAAAACACGCAGCTTCTCTGATACTCATTTTCCCATTCAAAATAGAGTAGAAAGACTGTAATTTAAATTCTATTGTGTAATATTTACCCATAAAAAAATCTGCACCTCAATTGTTGGTTGTTGAGTCCAACTTTTAGAGTGCAGATCAAATTTTCACCGCTCTTTTTTCTTAACTAGGATTAGATTTGTGTTAAATCTACATTTTTAGTTTCTTTTGACGCTAATAATGCCAATAGAGTCATGAGGGCATTGATTGCTAAATAAATACCCACGCCCATCACACCAAATGACGCATTAATTTTTAAAGAAATCATCGCCGCAATCGTTGCACCAATAATTGATGCTAAATTATAGGCGAGAGATGCGCCTGAATAACGCACTTCCGTTGGAAATAATTCTGGTAATAGCGCAGCCATTGGACCAAATGTCATCCCCATGATCGCCATACCAATCACTAAAAATACAAATACGCTCATTGGGGTACCATTTTCTAGGAAGAATGGCATGGTTAAACCGAGCACGCCAACAGCTACAGTCACCCAAATCAACCATTTACGGCGACCAATTTTATCGGCATAAACACCAGAAATACTGATAAAGATACCAAATACAATGGCACTAATTAATAACAGGCCAGTAAAGGTATTTGCAGGGATACCTAAGCCAAGCGCATAACCTGCTTCAGAAAGCTTTGGTGCTGTTCGAGAATATGCCTGAGCAAAAGCCGTCATAATGTAAAACAGAGAATAAGTTGCCACCATGATAAATGTGCCAATAACCATTGGTTTTAAGTGTTTAGTAAAAACAACACTCACTGGTGCATTCAACTTTTTACCTTTTTGCTCCGCTTCCACAAATACATGGCTTTCATGCAAAGTTAAGCGAACATATAAGCCAACAGCGACCAATAAAACGGAAGATACAAACGGAATACGCCATGCCCATTCCACAAGGGCATTTTGCCCGAGCAAATAGCTAACTAAGAAGAATGTTGCATTCGCTACAAATAAGCCAATTGGCGCACCTAATTGAGGGAACGTACCGTACCATGCTCGTTTGCCTTCTGGCGCATTTTCTGTGGCGACTAAAGCTGCACCTCCCCATTCACCACCGAGTCCAATTCCTTGACCAACACGGCATACGCAAAGCAAAATTGGCGCCCAGATACCGATTTGAGCATAGTTAGGAAGTAAACCAATTACCACTGTTGAACCACCCATTAAAACAAGTGAGGCAACCAAGGTTTTTTTACGACCAATTTTATCGCCAAAGTGACCAAATAATGCGGAACCAATTGGACGTGCAAAGAATGCTAAAGCAAGCGTAGAAAGAGAAAGTAAATCATTAGAAAGCGGATCATCGCTATGGAAGAATTGCGTATTGAAAACTAATACAGCGGCAGCCGCATAAATATAATAATCAAAAAATTCGATTGCCGTACCGACCATCGAGGCTAACGCCACTTTCATCGGATTATTACGAAGTTGTGTAGACATTGTGTTTCCTTAGTAGTTTATTATAAATAGAAAGGATTGGATCCTAGCATTTTAACTAAGGTCTATCAATTTTTAATACACAATTTTCTATTTTTTTAGAGAAATATTTTGAATTTTCTAAATGTGAATTATGCCCAGCGGAAGGAATAGTTACTAAATCAATTTGATTTTCTTTGGCAATAGTTTGAAATTTATGATCTCGTTCGCCACAAAAATAAAAAAATGGCAAAGAACTTAACCGCACTTTTTCACTAAAATCAGATTGTTTAGATAGACTTGTCGCCAGCAACATCCTGCCAATATTTTCACCACAATTTGATTTTCGTTTTTCAACTAACTGCAGTCTTTCTTCTGCGGTCAAATGAGAAAACACTGGCTGTTGATACCAATCATTTAATACATTGTCTGGTGGTTCTTGTATAAAACGTTGCGCCCACGCAAAATCCTGCTGAAAACGAGCCTGCTTTTCCTCGTCAGTTTTTAAACCTAGATTCGCCCCTTCTAAAATAACGCCTTGCAAATTATATCGTTCCACCTGAGCTTGCAGTGCATAATACAAAGCGATCCGTCCGCCTAAAGAATACCCAACAAGAAAATAGGGTTCATTTTTCACCGCACTTTTGATTTGTTGAGATAAATACTTCGCCGTTTCTTCAAAATTTGTGACTTCAATGTCTTTAGCTTGCCCGTGAAAAGGTAAATCTAGCGCAATACAATTAAAGTACGGTAGATTTTCAATGACTTTTTGCCAATCGTTTTTTGTACCAAGAAGTCCGTGAAGAAAAATGATGTTTATCATTGAAGGGATTATTGATAGAAAATAATAAAATATGCGGACTAAAGCCCGCCTACATAATACTTAAGCACCAATCACAGCGTGACTAATTTGCTCGATTAAGCGTTTATACAAACTACTACCATCACTCGGACTCGTTTTAATTTCAATTAACGTTGCCTTGCGACGACTATAAGCCTGTTTAACAACGGAATTAAGATCCGCCCAAGTATAAGGATGAGCGTATTTGAGATCGAACATTGCCGCGATTTGAGAAAAATCACCATTATGTGGTAATCGATAGAACTGATCTTTGACTTGTTCATCCACAGGTAACATATCAAAAATCGCGCCACCATTATTATTGATCACAAAGATTACCGTTGGTTGCGTAACGTTTTTGAATAATGCGAAAGAATTTAGATCATATAAAGTGGACGTATCGCCAATCACTGCAACAACAGGTTTATTTGAACCGATACCAATTCCAGCAGCAGTAGCCAACAAACCATCAATTCCACTCGCACCACGATTCGTATAAACAGGATAACTTTCTGGTAATTGTGTTAGTGCATCAACCAGACGAACAAGTAAACTATTACCTAAAAATAAAACACCGTTATAAGGTAAAAGTGTTGGTAAACGCAATGCGAGCGAGGCTTCCGTTAAATTTCCGCCTACTTGCTGTTCAATAAAAGTCGCACAGAACTTAGATAAAGCTAACGGCTCAAGTAACCAAGGCTTTTGGCGTAAAGGAGGATGTGCACGCAACCAATGATGTGCTTTAGCATTAAATCTAGTAAGCGAATGATGATAAGGATCTAGTGCTTTACCGCTTTGTTCAACCAACCAAAATTCACCTTTAAACGCCTGTAAGAATTGATTAATTCGTTTACTAATAAAGCGTGCACCAAATTGAATAACAATATCAGCTTGCAGAAGTTTTTCACGAACAGTTTGGTTTGCTAGCCAAATATCTTCATAAGGCGTCGTTGGAACAACACCAGATTGAATATCCGTCAGTAACACCCAGCCCATAGCACTTGCCCAAGAATTAATGCCCATCGCTTGTTCTGCAGGTAATTGACCAACCATAACGACACCACGCTTAGTGCGCCAATGATCCCAATTTTCATGCATTAATACTTCGTTCTGTTGCGCTTCCACCTTCATCCAAGGCTTAGTTTGAATTAACCAGCGTTGTAACGGCTGCAGCCAAGGGTGAGAATCTACAGCCTCATCAGTTGCATCATAAAGAGGCTCGGCAAATGGCACATTAATATGAACAACGCCACCCTGTTGTTTTTGTTGGAAAGCAGCTTGTTCAAGCAGAGAAATCAACCATTGCGCAGAGTAATCAGCGTTCGGTTTAGGTAAATTAACATTTTCAACCGGATACTGACCAAACATATTTTGCTGCAAAATAGCCTGATTTGCACCACACTCCCAAAGTTCTGGTGGGCGATCAGCAGTCAAAACAAATAAATTAACACCTGTTTGGCGTGCTTCAATAATGGCAGGATAAAGGTTTGCAGTCGCCGTGCCTGATGTCACAATAATGGCAACAGATGATTGAGTTGCTTTAGCAATACCCAAGGCAAAAAAACCTAAACCACGTTCATCAAAATGCGTATGGCAATTGACTGAACCCGCATTTTGCAAACGTACAGCTTCAAGAGTTAAAGGTGTCGAACGCGAACCTGGCGCGATACAAACGTGAGAAACGCCTTGGCGCACCAAGGTTTCTAAAATCACTTTCGACCAACAACGATTAAACACGCTTACCGACATTTTTTTCTCCGTTATCATTTTTCTTCTGCAAACAAGGAAATCAACCCTGCTGCTTTACGTTCAATTTCTTTCCATTCTTCCAATGGCTGTGAGCCTGCCACAATGCCCGCGCCAGCAAATACACGAATACGATGACCTTCAATAAAGGCGGAACGAATCGCCACACAAAACTCTGAACATGCATCACTCATCACACCCAATGTTCCCGCATACCAGCCACGATTAAAGGTTTCGATTTCTGACAAAATCATTTTGGCTTGTTGCTGTGGCAAACCAGATACTGCAGCTGTAGGATGAATGGCTTTTAATATATTTACATCCGCATAATGTGCGGTCAAATTTGCACGAATTTTACGAATCAAATGTTGTACTTTGCGTAACGGTTTCAATTCCACATTGCTTACATCAAAACTTTCTACTTGATTATGTAAATTCTGTGAAATATCTTCTACAACCAACCAATTTTCTTTTAAATTTTTCTCGTCATTTAATAACCAATTGGCTTGAGATTTAGTTTCTTCCTCACTTTCAGAAACCGATGCTGTCCCTGCCAAAGCTTCGGTTAGCAACAAGTTATACTCACGAGCAAATAGACGTTCTGGCGTAGAGCCAACAAAAACCGAATGAAGATTTTCAGCCCACAAAAAATGATAACAACCTTGATTTTGTTTTTCGCTTTCTGCTAAAAAATCGTACGCATTAATCGCTTGCTTTAAATGAAAAGTGGTTTCATTGGCTAAAACAATTTTTGTCAGTTCCCCACTTTTAATTTCTACCAAAGCCTGATTTACCCAATCATACCAAGTTCTTTCATTCGCTCGAGGCTCTGTATGCAAAGGAATCTGTTTTGGCAAAGCAGAAAGTGCGGTGAGATTTTCAAAAGTTTTGAGGTGAGCTAAAGTATCATTCGCACTTTGCTCATCTTTCACAAAAAATGATACCAATGCACCTTTCTCATCCTGTTCAACAAGAATTTTGGGTAATACAAATTGTGCGGTACCTTGAAATTGCAAACCGCCTACCAGTGGAAAACCACTTTTTTCAATAAACTCTTGCGCTAAATTTAACTGTGAAAATGACCGCTCTTCACCAAGAGCAGCCAATGCTTTTGGTTCATCACGAAAATGTAAATAAAATTGTGGATACGCAGATTGACCTTTCAGCCACGCCAACAAATCGACCTTGTCCAGTTTCACCTGAAAACGGACAAGTTCATTCTTTGATTGCTGTAAATATGCGTGAATTTGCGATTTTAACTCGCCTATTGCCTGCGCTAAATTATTCATTAGATTTTGTTTTAAATACACAAAAAATTAGTCGTATTCTACCGCAGATTGTTAATGACAAAAAATTTTTTTACAAAATCTTTTCAATATTGAAAATTCAGCGTAAATTAACCGCACTTTTCTCGAAAAATTTATTAGAAACAAAAGGATTTCACTATGCGATTATTCCCAAAATCCGACAAATTAGAACACGTATGTTATGACATTCGCGGGCCAGTGCACAAAGAAGCACTACGCTTAGAAGAAGAAGGCAATAAAATTTTAAAACTTAATATCGGCAATCCCGCACCTTTCGGCTTTGAAGCACCTGATGAAATTTTGGTTGACGTATTGCGTAATTTGCCGTCAGCGCAAGGCTACTGTGATTCAAAAGGTTTATATTCTGCTCGTAAAGCAATTGTTCAATATTACCAATCAAAAGGGATTCATGGCGCGACCGTCAATGATGTATATATTGGTAACGGCGTATCTGAGCTTATCACAATGGCCATGCAAGCATTACTTAATGATGGCGATGAAGTACTTGTGCCGATGCCTGATTATCCTCTTTGGACTGCTGCGGTAACACTTTCTGGCGGTAAAGCTGTTCATTACCTTTGTGATGAAGAAGCAAATTGGTTTCCCGCTATTGATGATATTAAAGCCAAGGTGAATGCGAAAACTAAAGCGATTGTCATCATCAACCCGAACAACCCAACGGGTGCAGTGTATAGCAAAGAATTATTACAAGAAATTGTAGAAATCGCTCGCCAAAATAATTTGATTATCTTCGCCGACGAAATCTACGACAAAATTTTATATGATGGCGCAGTACATCATCACATTGCCGCGCTTGCTCCTGATTTATTAACCGTTACGCTGAATGGTTTATCAAAAGCTTATCGAGTTGCAGGCTTCCGCCAAGGCTGGATGATTTTGAACGGACCAAAACATAATGCGAAAGGTTATATTGAAGGCTTGGATATGCTGGCATCAATGCGTTTATGCGCTAACGTACCAATGCAACATGCAATTCAAACCGCACTTGGTGGCTATCAAAGTATTAATGAGTTTATTTTGCCAGGTGGCAGATTACTTGAGCAACGCAATAAAGCCTACGATCTCATCACTCAAATTCCAGGTATTACTTGCGTGAAACCAATGGGGGCGATGTATATGTTCCCAAAAATTGATGTGAAAAAATTCAATATTCACAGTGATGAAAAAATGGTGCTGGATTTACTTCGCCAAGAAAAAGTGCTACTTGTGCACGGTAAAGGATTTAATTGGCATTCGCCAGATCACTTCCGTGTTGTGACTCTTCCTTATGTGAATCAACTTGAAGAAGCCATTACAAAATTAGGAAGATTTTTGTCGGATTACCGTCAATAATTTATATTATGACCAAATAATAAAGAAGACTAAATAATCTGCTCCTAAAGTTGGACTAAACAACCAACTGACTAAGGCGCAGATTTTTTATTGACTAAATACACTCCATCTGTCAAACAACAAGTGAGGGATTTTTATCTTCAACACAGTAAAAATTGTTTTCTCATCCAAACATATTTTCAACCTCCCGAACAAATATTAAATCGTCGTAATTCTCCTTAATGTCCAATATATTTATCATACGTTGGACTTTCTTATGATTGATGTTGAGAAGGGCTTAGAGCTAGAGTAATAAGAGGATAAACGTAACATTCATGATTATCACGATAATCCGTATAATTTGTTGTGATATCGTCTTATCTTTATCAATTTGTTCTTTCAAATGATAAAAGAAAATGCTGAATGCCCCCCATTAAATCAAGCAATATCTGGAGTGAAAAGCCATTATGCAATAATTGGATAGATTTTATTGCACTGTAGCGCGACCAAAGAAGGTAATATCAAATGAGAGCTTATCAATAAATCCTATTGAAAAACGGTATTCAACAAAGTATGTCGAGAAAAAGAAATTGTTTAGATAATACGGTGGCGGAGAGCTTCTTTGGACAATAAAAAAGGAAGACTACAATGGAAAACAATTTGATACTTTTGATCAACTAGAAAAATAATTCATGAGTGCATTCATTATTACAATCATGAGCGTACTCAGTGTAAACTAAAAGGACTAAGCCCCATATAGTATAGAACTCAGTCCTTAATTTAACAGTCTAACTTTTAGAGTTAGATAAAAAACACTTAACTTTTATCTTTTTTAGCGCAAGAACGCTGGGATGTTTTTCTCGTATTCTGAGATTTTGTCTTCATGCTGAAGGGTTAAACCGATATTATCCAAGCCGTTTAACAAACAATGACGGCGGAATTCATCCAGTTTAAAGTGATAGACTTTGTCACCTACGGTTACGGTCATCGCTTCTAAATCCACATGGATTTGTTTGCCTTCATTTACCCACACCCATTGGAAGATTTCTTCTACTTCTTCTTCGCTTAAACGAATCGGTAACATATGATTATTTAAGCTATTGTTATAGAAAATATCCGCAAAACTTGGTGCGATCATTACTTTAAAACCATAATCTGCTAATGCCCAAGGTGCATGTTCACGAGACGAACCACAGCCAAGGTTTTTACGCGCTAATAAAATGGTTGCACCTTGATATTGTGGAAAATTCAAGACAAATTCTGGATTTGGCTTAGTGCCTTCTATATCCAAATAACGCCATTCATGGAATAAATGTTTGCCGAAGCCTACGCGAGTGATGGCTTGTAAAAATTGTTTTGGAATAATCGCGTCTGTATCCACGTTTGCCGCATCCAATGGTACGACTAAGCCTGAAAGTTGTTTAAATCCTGCCATTTTCTGCTCCTTAGTTTAATGTTACATCACGAATATCAACGAATTTACCGAACATTCCCGCTGCAGCAGCCATGGCTGGGCTCACCAAGTGAGTGCGACCATTACGGCCTTGGCGACCTTCAAAGTTACGGTTTGAAGTGGAAGCGCAACGTTCCCATTCGCCTAAACGGTCATCATTCATCCCTAAACACATTGAGCAGCCAGGGTTACGCCATTCAGCGCCTGCTTCGATAAAGATTTTATCCAAACCTTCTTTTTCCGCTTGTTCTTTTACTAAACCGGAACCTGGCACCACTAAAATCCGTTTTACGTTATCGGCTTTTTTGCGTCCTTTCATCACCGCCGCTGCTGCACGTAAATCTTCAATACGTGAGTTGGTACAAGATCCGATAAATACTTGATCAACTTTAACTTCTTTTAAATTAGTGCCAGCTTCCAAGCCAATATAATGTAAGGCTTTTTCCGCCGAAGCTCGTTGTACAGGATCTGCCATTTCTTGCGGATTTGGTATGGTTTCATTCACAGAAATTACCTGCCCTGGGTTTGTCCCCCAAGTGACTTGTGGTGCGATGTCTTTGGCTTCTAATGTGATGACCGTATCAAATTTTGCATCATCATCGGATTTTAAGGTTTTCCAATAAGCAACGGCATCATCCCAATCTTTACCTTTTGGCGCATGTGGACGACCTTTTAAGTATTCGAAAGTCGTTTCATCTGGTGCAATTAAGCCGGCTTTCGCGCCCATTTCAATTGCCATATTACATACGGTCATACGCCCTTCCATAGAAAGATCACGAATGGCTTCGCCACAAAATTCTACAACGTGACCTGTGCCACCTGCCATAGTGGTTTTGCCGATAATGGCAAGAATAATGTCTTTTGCGGTAATGCCCAGTGCCACTTTGCCACGAACTTCAATTTTCATGCTTTTGGCACGTGCTTGTTTTAGTGTTTGAGTGGCTAATACGTGTTCCACTTCAGAAGTGCCAATACCAAATGCTAAAGCACCGAAAGCACCGTGAGTAGCTGTGTGGGAGTCACCGCAGACGATTGTCATACCTGGCAAAGTTAAGCCTTGTTCAGGCCCCATAACATGTACAATGCCTTGCTCTTTCGTTGTCATATCAAATAATTTGATACCCGTCGCCTTGGTATTTTTATCAAGTTCTAACACTTGAATTTTCGCTTGACCTTCAAGTTTATTGACATCTCGTACTTGAGTAGAAATGCTGTGATCCATTGTGCCGAAAGTTTTGTTCACTTGGCGCACTTGGCGACCTGCAACACGTAACCCATCAAAGGCCTGCGGGCTGGTTACTTCGTGAATCAAATGACGGTTAATATACAAAATTGGCGTTTCGCCTTCAGCTTCGTATACCACGTGGGCATCGAATAATTTTTCGTAAAGAGTTTTTGCCATAATTTTTCTCAATTCGTTAGAGTAGTAAGTGCGGTTAAATTTGACAGTGTTTTAAACCGCACTTTAATTGTTTTTATTAGATTGCGTTAGCGATTAACGTACCCATTTCCGCAGTTGAAACAGGTGCAGAATCATCGGCTAAATCTCCCGTACGGTGACCACTTGCTAAGACTTTTTGTACGGCATTTTCAATGGCATCCGCTGCTTCGTTTAAGTTGAAGCTATAACGCAACATCATCGCCGCAGAAAGAATTTGTGCGATTGGGTTGGCAATGCCTTTGCCTGCGATATCTGGTGCAGAACCGCCAGCAGGCTCATATAAGCCGAAACCTTCTTCATTTAAGCTAGCAGATGGCAACATCCCCATAGAACCCGTGATCATCGCGGCTTCATCAGAAATAATATCACCGAAAATGTTAGAGCAAAGTAACACATCAAAAGATTCTGGTGCTTTGATTAATTGCATTGTGGCATTGTCGATATAAATGTGTTCTAAAGTGACTTCAGGGTAGTCTTTTGCCATTTCTGTCACGGTTTCACGCCATAAAATAGAAGACTGCAATACGTTCGCTTTATCCACAGAAGTGACTTTTTTATTGCGTTTCATCGCTGCCTCAAAAGCCGCACGTGCAATGCGTTCAATTTCATATTTGTAATAAACTTCGGTATCGAATGCTTTGGTTTGTGCACCTTCGCCGTCACGGCCTTTAGGCTGACCGAAATAAATCCCTCCCGTTAATTCACGCACTACCATCATATCAAAGCCTTTTGCAGCAATATCTGCACGTAATGGGCAGAACTTTTCCAAGCCTTTATAAAGGGTTGCAGGACGAAGATTACAGAATAATTTGAAATGTTTACGCAAAGGCAATAATGCACCGCGTTCCGGTTGTTGATCGGGCGGTAAATTTGTCCATTTAGGGCCGCCTACAGACCCAAACAAAATCGCATCAGCCTCATCACAACCTTTTAAGGTTTCTGCTGGTAATGGGCAACCGCAGTGATCAATAGCTGCGCCCCCAACAAAAAACTCGTTAAAGTTAAGTTTAAAACCAAATTTTTCTTGGATTTTGTTTAATACTTTAATGGCTTCAGCCATTACTTCGGGGCCAATACCGTCTCCTGGTAGAACAGCGATGTTGTATGATTGCATATTATTTTTCCTATTTCAGTCACACTAAAGTGCGGTTAATTTTCTCTCATCTTTTGTGAAGAGGGTCTGGAGGAGATTTTAACGATATAAAATTCACCACTGAGGTTGATGTTACTTCTGCCAAATCTCCCCTAACCCCTCTTTGCTAAAGAGGGGGATTGGGTTAATGATGTTTGTGGCTTTTAATATCGGCGACTTTATGCGCTCGATAAATCGCATTGATCGCGTGGACTAAAGCAAGTGCAGAAGATTCAACGATGTCTGTTGCTAAACCAACACCATGGAATTTACGCCCTTCGTGTTCAACCACAATATCCACTTGCCCTAATGCTTCTGCCCCCTCGCCTTTAGCGGTTAAGTTATAGTGAGACATTTTGATTTCTAAGCCAGTTAAATTTAAGATAGCGTTATAAACCGCATCGACCGGGCCGTTACCGCCAATTGAAGACGTACTTAATTTTTCACCATCTAATTTCAATTGAACAAAGGCTGTTGCTGGATATTCTTTAGTGGAGTGTGCAGAAAGTTTATCTAACACTAAACGATCTTCATCGCCTTGTTGCATATCAATAAACGCCAATGCTTCCAAATCATAATCGAACACTTGGCCCTTTTTGTCCGCTAATTTCAAGAAGGCATCGTACAATTTATCCAAATCGTAATCTTGCTCGGTGTAGCCCATGTCGGTCATGTGCCCCTTCACTGCTGCACGGCCGGAACGAGCGGTTAAATTCAATTTTTCTTTTTTCAAACCGATCGTTTCTGGAGACATAATTTCGTAAGTATTTTTGTTTTTCAACATACCATCTTGATGGATGCCAGAAGAGTGCGCAAAAGCATTTGAACCCACAATGGCTTTATTCGGCTGAATCGGCATATTGCAAAGCTGGCTAACCATTTGACTAACACGGTGAATTTCTTGAGTATTGATACGAGTATCTACGCCCATAAATTCTTGGCGAACTTTCATTGCCATCACAACTTCTTCCAAGGCGGTATTGCCTGCGCGCTCGCCGATACCATTGATAGTACATTCAATTTGGCGAGCACCATTTTGTACTGCAGTTAAGGAGTTGGCTGTTGCCATACCTAAGTCATTGTGGCAGTGCACAGAAATCACAGCTTTGTCGATATTTGGCACACGGTTACGTACTTGAGCAATGATATTGCCGTATTCGTTTGGTAAGCAGAAACCGACGGTATCTGGAATGTTTACGGTGGTTGCACCCGCATTAATTGCGGCTTCAACAATGCGACAGATATTATCAATACCTGTACGGCCGGCATCTTCGCAAGAGAACTCAACATCATCCGTATAATTACGTGCACGTTTCACTGCTGCAACAGCCATTCCTACCACATCATCAAAAGAACGTTTTAATTTCGCCTCAACATGCAATGCGGAACTTGCAATAAAAGTATGAATACGGAATGCCTCAGCTACTTTCAATGCCTCGTATGCGGCATCAATGTCTTTATCTACAGCTCGAGATAATGCGGCAACACGAGAGTTTTTGATATGACGCGCAATGGTTTGAACAGACTCAAAATCTCCTTGAGAAGAAACGGGGAACCCCACTTCCATTACATCCACGCCTAAACGTTCCAGTGCTAAAGCAATCTGTAATTTCTCTTTTACCGTCAAACTTGCTTTTAATGCCTGTTCCCCATCACGCAATGTGGTATCAAAAATAATAACGCGATCTGTCATAATTTATATCCTTCTTAAATCACTCCGAAAGTGCGGTACATTTTTCTGTATTTTTTAGACAAAAAACCCGCAACTTATAAAGTGCGGGTTTAAAATTGGGTATTTACATCTGACTGTTTTTCATCCACAACTTAGCCGCACACAAAATGTGAGAGTAGCGGGTTGAGAGATAAATAAACAATACGAGACATAAATAAAAATCCTTCTGTGTAAAACGCTTTTTATATTACGAATAAAAAACTGGCTGTCAAACTATTTTTTAGCGTTTTATATCAAAGAAAATCATCTCAACACAAAACTAAATATATATTTAACTAATAAATTTAAAATAAAAAGAATATTCAACCAGACCAATTGAAATCAGCAAATTTTTATTATTGAATTTTTTACATTTTCAAAATAAGAAAAATTTTGCGATTTTTTACTCATCAAAAAGAATTTTTGCGATCTACATCGCAAAATACTTTCAAGTTAATCGTTTCTTTCACTTGTTTTTTCCATACTAAATTTTCAAATTAAAAAGGAAAAATCATGCACGATATTACTTACACGCTACTCCGCCTAATGCAAGTCCCTAAACTTGGCGGGGTTGGTATTGATAAAATTTTATCCAATATTACGCTAGATGAGTTGCTCAATTATGATGATGTTGCTTTCCGACAAATGGGATGGGGAGCCATTCAAATTCGTCGTTGGTTCAAGCCTGAAGCAAAATTTATTGAGCCAGCACTAGAGTGGTCACAAAAAGAGGGAAATCATTTGGTGAATTATTTTTCCCCTTTTTACCCCTTTCTATTGAAACAGATAGCGAGCTTTCCCCCTCTGCTATTTGTAAAAGGAAATTTGACCGCACTTTCACAACGTCAAATTGCCATGGTAGGAAGTCGCTACTGCACGGCTTATGGTGAATATTGGGCTAAATATTTTGCTACGGAACTATCATTGGCAGGCTTTACGATTACCAGTGGACTGGCATTGGGAATAGATGGACATTGCCATCAAGCAATTGTTGATATTCAAGGACAAACCATTGCAGTTTTAGGAAGCGGCTTAGAACAAATTTATCCCGTAAAGCACCGAAAACTTTCAGAACTCATTTTACAAAACAACGGAACATTAGTTTCTGAGTTTTTACCAAACCAAGCACCTATTGCAACAAATTTCCCTCGTCGTAATAGGATTATTAGCGGCCTTTCGGTTGGGACATTAGTGGTTGAAGCCACAGAAAAAAGTGGCTCTCTGATTACCGCTCGATATGCATTGGAACAAAACCGAGAGGTTTTTGCTGTGCCAGGCAATATTCAAAATGAATTTAGCCAAGGTTGTAATCGCCTAATTAAACAAGGCGCAATGTTGGTGGAAAATGCAAAGGATATTTTGGAAACCCTCTACCAACATTCTATCCATAGCCAAACTGAAATCGATTTTGACCAGATCGCAGTGCCTAATTACACGCCACCACCCGATCCTCGCCGATTGCTGGAAGCACCAAGTCACCCTAAACTTTACTCGCATATCGGTTACACGCCTGTGAGTATTGATGATTTAGCTGAAGAATTTAACTTGAGTGTCGATGTTTTACTTGTTCAGTTGCTCGATCTTGAATTGCAAGATCTCATCATGAGTGAAAATGGGCTATATAAACGCGTTTAGTGTAAATTTTTATGCTAATATACGCCCATTCTTTTTTCATAAAAGGACGATTATGTTAGCCATTATCTCCCCTGCGAAAACCCTTGACTTTGAAAGTGCGGTAAAAAATTTTCCTGTTTCTCAACCGCACTTTACCGATTACAGCGAAAAACTTATTGAGGTTTGTCGTAAACTTTCTCCGCAAGATCTTTCATCTCTTATGTCTATCAGCGATAAGTTAGCCGGTTTAAATGCCGCACGCTTTGCAGAATGGACAAAAATTCACAATGAAAACAATTCCCGCGCTGCATTATTTGCATTTAAAGGCGATGTTTATACGGGTTTAGATGCTGATTCCCTTTCGGAAGATGATGTTGCCTTTGCGCAATCCCATTTACGTATGCTTTCAGGGCTTTATGGGCTTTTAAAACCACTTGATTTAATGCAACCTTACCGATTAGAAATGGGCACAAAATTAGCCAATCCGAAAGGAAAAGATCTGTATGCATTTTGGGGAAATGTGATTACCCAAGCGGTACAACAAGCTATAGATGAACAAGGTGATAATGTTCTGATAAATTTAGCCTCGGATGAATATTATAAATCGGTTAAAGAAAACCAACTTAAAGCCAAGATAATCAAGCCTGTTTTCTTAGACAATAAAAATGGAAAATACAAAGTAATTAGCTTTTATGCTAAAAAAGCACGAGGCTTAATGTGCCGTTATCTTATTCAAAATCGTTTAACCGACATTGAACAATTAAAAGAATTTGATTTAGGTGGTTATTGGTTTGATTCAGCATCATCAACTGAAACCGAATTTATATTTAAGCGAGATATCAATGAATAAAATTTTTGTTATATTGACCGCACTTGTACTCTCTGGCTGTGCAACTAAACTGACGCAATTAAATGTTCCTACGCAGTTAGAGCACAACGGTAAAAATTATGCCCTTACCGGCAGCCAAGATTTAGAAACCATTGCACGCTATGTTTATATCGCGAAGCCAGATACGCTAGAAAATTGGCAATCTGAAATTGAAATTCTCTTTGATCGCAATCAACCAGCGCGTTCAATTAAAGAGCGGATTGCATTGAGAGAACGTATTTATCGTAATACAGGCGTAAAAGATTTCCATTTCGGTGCTATTCCAGAAAATTCGACGAATCCACAGGAATTAAATGGATATGTCATCTATTCGCCAACCAAGGAAAATCCATCTTGGCAAGTAAATGTGATGAAAGGACGACAATTACCACAATGTGGCTTTGTTCAGTATCAATATTCACAAAAAGTACAGCAACCAACACTTTCTAAACATTTATCCGTCGATAAAGTGCAACAACATTTGCAAAAATACGTTGTGGATATAGAAAGAAAGCACTTACAAGATTTGAAGTGGCAACTGTTCTGTCAAAAATAATGTAAAAAATTATGCCGGATCAAAATCTCATCAAATTTTGCTAGAGCAGATACCTCTAATGATGTAATCTTATGCCAGTTTCCAATTACGGTTAAAAGTAGGTAAATATGATTAAAAAAATTGCAGTTTTAACAAGTGGTGGCGATGCGCCGGGTATGAATGCCGCAATTCGTGGCGTAGTACGTTCTGCACTTGCAGAAGGCTTAGAAGTGTTTGGTATCTATGATGGTTACCAAGGCTTATACAACAATAAAATCAAACAATTAAATCGCTATAGCGTATCTGATGTAATTAATCGTGGCGGTACTTTCTTAGGTTCTGCACGCTTTCCTGAATTTAAAGATCCAAATGTTCGTGCGAAATGTGCAGAAATTTTACGTTCTCACGGCATTGATGCGCTTGTGGTTATCGGTGGTGACGGTTCTTATATGGGAGCTAAATTATTAACCGAAGAACACGGTTTTCCTTGCGTAGGCTTACCCGGTACTATTGATAATGATGTTGCAGGCACCGACTACACCATTGGCTATCAAACCGCATTACAAACTGCAGTAGATGCAATCGACCGTTTACGCGATACATCAAGCTCACACCAACGTATTTCTATCGTTGAAATTATGGGTCGCCACTGTAGTGACTTAACGATTTCTGCAGGCATCGCTGGCGGTTGCGAATATATCGTCGCATCAGAAATTGAATTTAATCGCGAAGAATTAATTCAACAAATTGAACGTAGCATTATTCGTGGTAAACGCCATGCAATCATTGCAATCACTGAACTTTTAACCGATGTTCATTCTCTTGCAAAAGAAATTGAGGCTCGCGTTGGACACGAAACTCGTGCAACTGTTTTAGGGCATATTCAACGTGGCGGTTCTCCTTGTGCATTTGACCGTATTCTTGCTTCACGTATGGGCGCATACGCGGTAGATTTATTGCTACAAGGTAAAGGTGGCTACTGCGTAGGCATCCAAAATGAACAACTTGTTCACCATGATATTATCGATGCAATTAATAATATGCAGCGTGAATTTAAAGCTGATTGGCTTAAAGTGGCAAAACGTTTGGAATAATCGTTTATTCACTTTATATAAATCACCAAAACTTAATTCATCTTTTTTATCTCACTTAAACAGACACAGCTATGTGTCTGTTTTTTCTTACAAAAGTGCGGTGATTTTTTCTTGAATTTTCTATAAATCCTTTATCTTTTAAAGTTTGAAAATAAACGCGACTACCGTTCTCTCTAGATGATCTTTTTTGATATAAAAATAGATATCCGATAAAATGTACCAAGCAAAATAAGGTATAAAAATTATGACAAAGAAAAAAGTAAAACTAGGATCAAATACTATCGCACTGAATAAACGTGCAAGACATGACTATTTTATAGAAGATGAAATTGAAGCAGGTCTTGAACTACAAGGCTGGGAAGTCAAATCCATGCGCGCTGGCAAGGCAAACATTAGTGATAGTTATGTCATTTTTAAAAATGGCGAAGCCTTTTTATTCGGTTCAAGCATTCAGCCATTAAATGTTGCATCAACGCATATTGTTTGTGATCCAACTCGCACTCGTAAGTTATTATTAAATAAACGTGAATTAGCATCCCTATTTGGCAAAGCAAACCGAGACGGTTTTACCATCGTAGCGCTTTCTCTTTACTGGAAAAGTGCATGGGCAAAAGTCAAAATTGGTTTAGCTAAAGGTAAAAAACAACATGATAAACGCGATGATATTAAAGAGCGTGAATGGAAAGTAACAAAAGATCGCATTATGAAAAATGCACATCGAGGATAATATATAGCAAAAAGCCCGAAATTATTCGGGCTTTTTATTCATATCTTATGACTATTTAACAGTCGGAACTTTTAATTCTGGCTCATCTGGTTTTTCAATTGGTGCAAAGGTTTTATCTTTATTTGCATCAATAATTTTCTGGGTATCATTGGCTAATGCTGTTAAACCCATTTTTTCATACGCTTCTTTCATCAAAGATAAACCTTCATAAGTTGCTTTAGCATCAGGATATTGTTTCAACATTCCAACTACACGGTTTGACACTGCAACCCAAGCATCACGTTTTGCATAGAATTTTGCAATATCTAACTCATGACGAGCAAGCGCGTCTTTAATATAAGCCATACGCGCTAAAGCATCTTGAGCATAAGGGCTGTTAGGGAATACACGAACTAAATTTTGGAAATTAGAAAAAGCGGTACGCATAGAAGTGGTTTCACGTGTCGCACGATCAATTCCAAAGAAATCTTGAATGAAATTATCACCTGTTGCAGCGTTGGTTAACCCCGCCATATATACTGCATAGTCTTGATTCGGGCTTTGTGGGAATTGATGTAAAAAGCTATCTACCGTCAATAATACTTGCGTATAATCTTGCGCTTTATAGTTTGCATAAATTAAATCTAGCATCGCCTGTTCTTGATAAATACTACCAGGGAAACGTTCAGTCGCTGCTTTTAAATAACGAATAGCTTCAGAATAGCCGCCTTCTTGTAATGATGTGACACCTTTGGTGTACAACTCATTTACTGATGCTTGCTCAACATCTTTTGAACCACTTGAACATCCAACAACCAATGCTGCCACGGCAAGCAATGCCAAAGATTTTATTTTACGCATTGTTTTTTCCTTAATTTTTACGAAAACCAATAAATAAGATACAATTGTCCTCTATTGTATAGAACATTAATCAATAAGCCAACTTTTAAAATTTTTGAGAGCTATTTATGCCACAAATTACCCTTTCCGCTGAAGTACAGCCAGAACAAATGGGACATCGTTTAGACCAAACACTTGCAGAGTTGTTCCCTGAATATTCTCGCTCCCGATTAAAAACATGGATTGAAGCCGATCTCGTAAAACTTAATGATCGTATTACCAATATTCCGCGTGAGAAAGTGCTCGGAGGAGAAAAAATAGAAATCACCGTAGAAGTGGAAGATGAGACACGTTTTGAACCAGAAAATATTCCATTGAATATCGTGTATGAAGATGATGATATTATTGTGATTAACAAACCCAAAGATCTTGTGGTACACCCCGGTGCTGGCAATCCAAATGGAACAGTGCTCAATGCGCTACTCTATCATTACCCGCCTATTGCAGAAGTACCGCGAGCAGGAATTGTGCATCGATTAGATAAAGATACCACAGGTCTAATGGTTGTTGCGAAAACTATTCCCGCTCAAACTAAATTAGTACGAGACCTACAAAAACGCAAAATTACGCGTGAATATGAAGCAGTTGCTTCAGGAATTATGACTAAAGGTGGCACGGTAGATCAACCTATGGCTCGTCATGCAACCAAACGTACTTTAATGGCGGTTCATCCAATGGGAAAACCCGCTGTCACCCATTATCGTATTATGGAGAATTACCGTAACTACACCCGTTTACGTTTACGTTTAGAAACGGGGCGTACGCATCAAATCCGTGTTCATATGGCACATATTGCCCATCCATTGCTAGGCGATCAAACCTATGGCGGACGCCCTCGTCCACCAAAAAATGCGAGTGAAGACTTTATGGAAGTATTGCGTAATTTCAAACGTCAAGCTTTACATGCGGTCATGCTACGCTTAGCTCATCCAATTACAGGTGAAATGATGGAATGGTATGCACCATTACCAGATGACTTTGTTGAATTGCTTAATGCACTCAAAGCCGACTATCTCGAACACCAAGATGAGTTAGACTATTAATATGCAAGTGATTAACCCAAATTGGAACGTACCAAAGAATATTCATGCCTTTACCACTATTCGTGAAGGCGGCGTGAGCTTGACGCCTTATTTTAGTTTTAACTTAGGCGATCATGTCGGTGATAACAAAAGTGCGGTAAAAACCAACCGCACTTTATTAGTCGAAAAATTTGGTTTGCCACAAACACCTATATTTCTAACTCAAACACACAGCACTCGAGTCATTCAATTACCTTATTCAGGACAAAACCTTGAAGCGGATGCCGTTTATACAAATGTTCCTCATCAAGTTTGTGCGGTTATGACTGCAGACTGTTTGCCGGTTCTATTCGCCACAACATCTGGCAATGAAGTAGCTGCCGCACATGCTGGCTGGCGTGGTTTATGCGATGGCGTATTGGAAGAAACTGTCAAATGCTTTCAGGCAAAACCTAAAGATATTATCGCGTGGTTTGGCCCTGCAATTGGCCCAACAGCATTTCAAGTTGGAATTGATGTTGTAAAACAGTTTGTTGCGGTAGATGAAAAAGCCAAACTCGCCTTTCAACCTGATGCAATAGAAGAAGGTAAATACCTAGGTAATCTTTATCAAATCGCGACTCAGCGATTAAACAATCTAGGCATTACGCAAATTTATGGTGGAAATCACTGTACATTCAATGAAAAAGAATTGTTCTTTTCTTATCGCCGTGACAACCAAACGGGCCGAATGGCAAGTGTCATTTGGTTTGAATAAATAGTCTAAAAGCGCATAAAATGCGCTTCTAGTATCTTTATTTTATATTCTTTCTTCAATAATCCCCCCACCCAAACAAACCTCACCAAGGTAAAATACGGCAGATTGTCCTGGGGTTACTGCTGATTGAGGTTCATCGAAAATCACTCGAATGGTTTCATCATCAATTGGTTCAACCACACAAGGAATATCTTGTTGGCGATAGCGTGTTTTTACCGTGCAACGTAATAACTCTCGAATTGGTTGGCGATCAACCCAATGTAATTGGCTAGCAATCAAACCTTTTGAAAATAAACGAGGATGGTCATGCCCCTGAGCGACAATAAGTTCATTATTTTCCACATCCTTATCTACCACATACCAAGCTTCATCTCCCGCATTTTTTAAACCGCCAATGCCTAATCCTTTGCGTTGTCCCAATGTGTGATACATTAATCCATCATGGCGGCCAATAATTTCATCATCTACAGTGCGAATATTACCCGGTTGAGCCGGTAAGTAACGAGCTAAGAAATCCTTAAATTTACGCTCTCCAATAAAACAAATACCAGTAGAGTCTTTTTTCTTTGCCGTAATTAAGCCTAGATCTTCAGCAATAGTGCGAACAATGGGCTTCTCAATTTCACCAACGGGGAATAAACTTTGTCCCACTTGTTTATGACTTAAGGTATAAAGAAAATAACTTTGATCTTTATTGGCATCTAGGCCACGTAATAATTTTGCATTTTCATCATCACCAGCTCTACGTACATAATGCCCTGTTGCAATGTAATGAGCACCAAGATCTTCAGCTGCATATTCTAAAAATGCTTTAAATTTAATTTCTTTATTACACAAAATATCAGGGTTCGGTGTGCGCCCTGCTTTATATTCAGTTAAAAAATGCTCAAATACATTATCCCAATATTCTGCAGCAAAATTAATTTTATGTAGTTTAATCCCCAACTTATCACATACAGCCTGAGCGTCTGAAAGATCTGCTGCTGCAGTACAGTAATCCGTATCATCATCTTCTTCCCAGTTTTTCATAAACAGGCCTTCCACCTGATAGCCTTGCTGTTGAAGAATAAAAGCTGACACAGAAGAATCCACGCCGCCAGACATACCACAAATCACTTTTTTTGTAGCATTTCTCGCAAGTTGTTCTTGTGTCATTTGAGGAAAGTGTTGATTATAAGTATTTGAAATTAACATATTTCTCCCGTAACTTCGGTTAAGGCGAAGCACATTGGTAATTGAATGAGAAAACGGCAAAATAATTTTGCCGTTAAGTTTATTTTGCACATAAAGTGCGGTCATTTTTGAGCAAGTTATTTCACTTCATAAAATTGCGAGTCATCATCTTTTTTCGCGAATTTTTGCTCATATTTAGCTTTCGCTTGTTCATCGCCCGCATCTAATTTTGATTGAAGCGTGTCGCAAGGTTTATCACAATCGCAAGCTTTGGCAATACCAAGGGTAGATAAACCACCGCAGCTACCTTTTAAACTTTGTTTTTTGATAATAAATCCGATAGACATTAACAATATAATTGCGACGAAAGCGATTAAAGTAAAAAATAAAGTTTGCATAACTATTCTTTTGTTTGTGTTAATTTTTTGAAAGCAGAAGAGGATTTTGTGATAAAACCATTATCTGTTTTAATGATTAAGTAAACGGCAAGATTATTTTTCTCAGCCACTTCTAACGCCTTGTCTTCACCCAGCACAAATAACCCTGTTGATAAGCCATCTGCAGTCATTGAGGTTGGAGCAAGGACCGTAATTGAGGCTAAATGATGCTGAATTGGATAACCTGTTTTCGGATCAATTTCATGAGCAAAGCGTTTACCATTTTCTTCAAAGTAAATACGATAATCGCCAGAACTTGCCATTCCCATATTGTCTAATCCAATGACAGCTTCAACCGCTCTTTCACCTGTTGTGGTTGGTTTTTCAATTGCGATCTGCCAAGGTTTACCTTCAATATTTTTTCCTTTCGCACGAATTTCACCGCCGATTTCAACCATGTAATTCTGAGCATTTAGTTGTTCTAACTTTTCAGCGACCTGATCAACGCCAAAGCCTTTAGCAATCGAGGACAAATCGACATAAACTTGAGGAAGTGCTTTGCTTAATGTCGGTTTGGCAGCACTCATATCGAGGGCAATTTTATCAATACCAACCCATGCTTGGCGTTCAGCTAATTGTTCTGGTGTAGGTTGTTTTTCTGGACGTTTTTCTGGGCCAAATCCCCATAAATTAACGACAGGGCCAACAGTTACATCCAATGCACCTTCAGTCACTTTATTTAAACGAATCGCTTCGGCCAATACTTTGGCAAAATCTGCTGAAATCTCAATCGGTGTATTCACTTGAGTATTTTGATTGAAACGGCTCAGTTCCGAATCTTTTTTGTAAGTGGACATTTTCGCGTTCACATCTTTTAAAATTGCTTCAATTTCTTCATGCGTTTTTTCAGATGTTGCATTCATTGAGCCTTCATCAAGGTATTTAACATGATAAGTCGTTCCCATTGTTTTACCACTTAATGAGATAACTTTTGTTTCTTTTTGACAGGCTGCAAGACTTAACGCCATTGCTACCGCCATGATACCACTTATTAATTTTTTCATCTGGATTTCCTAAATTTGTGAATTACTGGCAAACTCAACAAAACTTACCTGTAATCATAGAAAATTTTCTAAAAACATCTTAAATTTTGACCGCACTTCATCACAAAGTGCGGTCAGTGTTTATGATGAATTGATTAACTAAAATCAGCCACCAAAGTCATCTAATAAAATGTTTTCATCTTCAACACCAAGATCCTTCAACATTTTAATTACAGCTGCATTCATCACCGGAGGTCCACACATATAGTATTCACAATCTTCTGGTGCTTCATGATTTTTCAAGTAGTTTTCATAAAGTACATTGTGAATAAAGCCTGTATAGCCAGTCCAATTATCTTCAGGCAATGCGTCTGATAATGCAACATGCCATACAAAGTTTGGATTTTCAGCTTGTAATTGATCAAAGTCTTCTTGATAGAAAATTTCACGTTTAGAACGTGCACCATACCAGAATGACATTTTACGTTTAGAGTGAAGACGTTTTAATTGGTCAAAAATATGAGAACGCATTGGAGCCATACCCGCACCACCACCGATAAATACCATTTCGGCATCAGTTTCTTTCGCAAAGAATTCACCAAATGGGCCAGAAATAGTCACTTTATCACCAGCTTTTAATGACCAAATGTATGAAGACATTTGACCTGGAGGTGCATCTGGTTGGCGTGGCGGAGGCGTTGCAATACGTACGTTAAGCATAATGATGCCTTTCTCTTCAGGGTATGAAGCCATTGAGTAAGCACGAATAATATGCTCGTCCACTTTAGAGACATAACGCCATAAATCATATTTATCCCAGTCTTCATGGTATTCTTCAGGAATATCGAAATCCTTATAGTTCACCACATGTGGATCAGCTTCGATTTGAATATAACCACCCGCGCGGAATGGTACTTCCTCGCCTTCAGGAATAGCCAATTTAAGCTCTTTGATAAAGGTTGCTTTGTTATCGTTAGAAATAACAGTACATTCCCATTTTTTCACGCCGAAGATTTCTTCTGGAAGTTCAACTTCCATATTACCTTTCACGTTAACTTGACAAGCTAGACGATAACCTTCTTTTGCTTCACGTTTGTTAATGTGAGAAAGTTCGGTTGGAAGAATTTCTCCACCACCATTTTTCACTTTAACAATACATTGACCACAAGAGCCACCGCCGCCGCAAGCAGAAGACACGAAAATACCTTTACTTGCTAAAGCACCTAATAATTTGCCACCTGCAGGTAATGTGATCGCTTTTTCAGGATCGTCATTAATGCCGATAGTAATATCACCAGAATCGACTAATTTTGATTTCGCAAATAAGATGATCGCCACTAACACTAATACAATAACTGTAAATGCGGCAATACCGAGTGTAAGAATTACTGAATCGCTCATTGATTACACTCCTTATAATTGAATACCAGAGAAAGACATAAAGCCTAACGCCATTAAACCAACAGAAATAAAGGTAATACCTAAACCTTTTAACCCTGCAGGAATATCCGCATATTTCATTTTCTCAGTTAAGCCAGCAAGCGCCACAATCGCTAACATCCAACCTAAACCTGAGCCGAAACCATACACGATAGATTCAGGGAAATTGTAATCACGTTGAACCATGAAAGATACCCCACCAAAGATCGCACAGTTTACTGCGATTAACGGTAAGAAAATCCCTAATGCGTTATAAAGAGATGGCATAAATTTGTCTAATACCATTTCAAGAATCTGTACTAAACCAGCAATAACCCCAATGAAAGTAATGAAGTTCAAGAATGATAAATCTACACCTTCAATTAAAGCATTTTCTTTTAATACATTTGCATAAATTAATTGGTTTACCGGCACTGCGATACCAAGAACGAAAGTTACCGCAATACCAAGACCAAACGCAGTTGATACCTTTTTAGATACCGCTAAGAAAGTACACATTCCCAAGAAGAAGGAAAGTGCCATATTTTCAATGAAGACTGCCTTAACGAATAGGCTAATATAATGTTCCATTGATTACTTCTCCTGTTGCTCTGGTTTCCAAGTTCTTAATCCCCAGATAACAAATCCGATGATAAAGAATGCACTTGGTGCAAGTAGGAATAAACCATTTGCTTGGTACCAACCACCATTCTGAATGGTTTCAAAAATAGTCATACCAAATAATTTACCTGAACCGATAAGTTCACGGAAAAATGCTACGATAATTAACATCGCACCATAACCTAAACCATTACCGATACCATCTACAAAACTTTCAACGGGAGGCGACTTCATCGCAAATGCTTCAGCACGTCCCATTACGATACAGTTAGTGATAATCAATCCAACGAATACCGAAAGTTGTTTAGACAAACCATAAGCATATGCTTTTAATATTTGGTCAACAACGATTACAAGTGATGCAATAATTGCAAGTTGCACAATAATACGAATACTGTTTGGGATGTAGTTGCGAATCAGAGAAACAAAGAAACTTGATAACCCTGTTACCAAACTCACTGCAATCGCCATTACAACAGCAGTTTCTAATTTTGTTGTTACCGCTAATGCAGAACAAATACCCAAAATTTGTAATGCAATCGGGTTGTTCTTAACAACTGGAGCTAACAACAGATCTTTATAATTTGCTTTTTCAGACATTAGTTTGCTCCCGCATGAAGTTTTTCAAGATATGGACCAAAACCGTTCGCACTAAACCAATAATCAAACGTACCCTGTACGCCATTACCAGTTAAAGTCGCGCCAGATAAACCATCAATACTATGCTCATCTTGTGGAGCTTGCCCTTTCACGATGTGAATTGCAGGTTGATGTTGTTCATCAAATAATTTTTTACCTTTAAATAAACTTGCCCAGTTTGGATTTTCAATCTCACCACCCAATCCTGGTGTTTCACCATGTTGGTAGTAAGTGATTCCATTAATAGTATTACCATCTGGTTGAACAGATACTAGACCATACATCACTGACCATAAGCCAGTTCCATAAATTGGTAAAATAACTTGTTGAGTTTTACCTTGTTCATCTTTTACAAGATAAACTTCAGTCGTTTTGCTACGAGAACGAATACGTGCTTTATCGGCATCAGCAGGAATTGCTTGTTGGCTATCATCTGCTTGTTGTGTGTATTCACCCGTTGCTAAATCAACGAAACGGGGCTCAATAAATTTTGCATAAGTTTCTTTTACATTAGTATTTTCTTGTAAAAGACCAGCTACATTTAAGATATTTTTTTGTTTATCGAGTAACTTTTGTTCTTCTTGTGCAGGCTTTAACATTACTGCGGAACCAGCAACAATAATGGAACAAACTAAACTCAGTAGCAATACGACAAGAATTGTACCGCCTACGCTGTCTTTATTAAACTTAGCCATTTGTTCTTGCTCTCCGACGTTTGATATTTGCTTGAACAACGATGTAGTCGAAAATCGGTGCAAATAAGTTTGCAAATAAAATCGCTAACATCATGCCTTCCGGATAAGCTGGGTTTACAGTACGAATTAATACAGCCATTACACCAATTAATGCACCGTACCACCACTTACCTGCATTGGTAAAGGATGCTGAAACAGGGTCTGTTGCCATAAATACCATACCTAATGCAAATCCACCTAAAACAAGGTGCCAATGCCAAGGCATTGAGAACATTGGGTTAGTATCAGAACCAACTAAATTGAATAGAGTTGAAGTTGCAATCATACCAATCATCACACCAGCAATAATGCGCCACGCTGCAATACGAGTGAACACAATCACTGCACCACCGATTAAAATTGCAAGCGTAGAAACTTCGCCCATTGAACCAGGTAAGTTACCAACAAAAGCATCCATCCAAGTGATTGGAGCACCACTTACTGTGTGTTGTAATGCTCCCTGACCACCTTGTGACCACTGTGAAAGTGCGGTTGCGCCAGAGAAACCATCTGCAGCAGTCCAAACAGTATCGCCTGAAATTTGAGCTGGATAGGCAAAGAATAAGAAAGCTCGACCAGCAAGTGCAGGGTTCATAAAGTTACGACCAACGCCACCAAAAATTTCTTTTGCAACAACGATACCAAAAGTAATACCTAATGCAGCTTGCCATAATGGCAATGTTGGTGGAACGATTAATGCAAATAAAATGGTTGAAACGAACATCCCTTCATTTACTTCATGACCACGCACGACTGAGAACAATAATTCCCAAATTGTACAAACGGTGAACACCACTAAGTAAATAGGTAAAAAGAAAATTGCACCCAGCGCCATTTTTGAGCCCCAAGTTGCATTGGCAGTTAAATCTAAACCTAATGAACTTGCAAGGGCATAGTGCCAATCATTAGCAATTAGTTGATCTAAATTGCCTAATTGATTTAAGGCTGGAATCGCTTGGTTACCCACATTGTACATCCCATAGAAAATCGCAGGGAACAACGCAAGGAAAACCGTAATCATCATACGTTTTGAGTCTAACGCATCACGAACGTGAGTGTTTTTGTGCGTTACTGTACCTGGTGTATAAAGCAAGGTATAAATCGATTCAAAGATCGGATAAAGCTTGCTGTATTTACCACCTGGTAAAAACGCGGGTTCCATTTTTTCAAAAAGATTTTTCAAACCCATTTTTAACCTTCCTTCTCAATCTTATCTAGTACTTGACGCAAGATTGAACCGTATTCATATTTGCCTGGGCAAACGAAAGAGCATAATGCTAAGTCTTCTTCGTCTAATTCAAGACAACCTAACGCTTGCGCGCCATCGGTATCGCCCACGATTAAATCACGTAATAATAATGTCGGTAAAATATCCAACGGCATAACACGCTCATAGCTACCAATTGGTACCATTGCACGCTCACCACCGTTTTCTGCGGTAGTAAAATTGAATAATTTCTTACCGAAGTGACCTAACACTGTACGAGTAATTGAATATTTATTTGATTGCGGTGTAATCCAGCCGAGGAATTCTTTCTCATTACCTTCAGCGATTACCGATACTTGCAATGCATAACGACTTAAATAGTCATGAGCACCTTTTGCAGTTTGTCCACAAAGCACTGAACCAGAAATTACGCGATTTTCACCCGCACTTAATTCATTTTGGGTTAATTGAGAGAGATTAGCGCCAATTACAGTGCGAATTAAACGAGGTTCTTTCACTTGCGGACCAGCAAGAGAAATAACACGTTCAACATAAAGCTCACCTGTTGTAAATAATTTGCCTACCGCAATCACATCTTGATAGTTGATGTGCCATACAGTTTTATTTACACCAACAGGATCAATAAAATGAATATGAGTACCAACAAGACCTGCAGGGTGGACGCCACCAAAATCATGAATCTGTAAATTTTCAAGATCAACAGTTGGGATATTGGTATCACCTGCTTTACACAAGTGTAACGGTTTTGAAGGGAATAAACGACTTAATACTGTCAAACCATTCGTGAAATCTTGCCAAAATTCTTTTAGCACGATTGCAGGATCTGCGGCTAATGGATTGGTATCCATTGCATTCACGAAAATTGAGGCTGGTTCACTATCAATCGCAGGCACTTTGCTAAATGGACGAGTACGTAATGCAGTCCATAAACCTGATTCAACAAGGTTTTGTTTTACTTGTTCAGAAGAAAGCGTATTCAATTGTTCTGCACTATATTTTGAGAAAGTGATTTGCTCATTTCCTTCCACATTAATTACGACAGATTGTAATACACGCTTCTCACCACGATTGATTACAGTGATAGTACCACTTGCTGGGGCTGTAAAAATCACACCTGGATTTTTCTTGTCTTCAAAAAGCACTTGGCCTTTCTTTACAACATCGCCTTCGCGCACCTTCATCGAAGGGCGCATCCCCACATACTCCTCACCTAGAATCGCAACTTGATTCACAACATTTCCGTTGTGGATTACTTGTGCCGGTTTTCCCGCAATTGGGAGATCCAAGCCTTTCTTAATTGTAATCATACTGTTTGCACTACTTTTCAAGGTTAAAAATACAATTGCAAATAAGCAAGTTAAATGCAATCTCGTGTTTGAGCGTGGCAAAATGCCTTTAAAAAGACATTAATGCCACAAAAATAAAAAACTCAAATCGGTTAACTTCACGATAAACATCCTTATCGAGAAATTGAATTTGGATAAAACTAAGCGCCTTATTCTAGCGAAAATCTGCTTTTTTCGCTACTTAAACGCCTACTTTTTTGTAAAAACCTTTTGCGATATATCAAAAAAATGTTACATCTTCATAACATAAAAAATTAATGTCCAACGCCTGCGCATTTAGTTGAAGCGGGAATTTTCTCATTTAACTCGCCCCATTCCTCTACGGTAAACAAGTGCAATGCTAACGCATGAACACCGCCATTAAGCTCATCTGCAAACAATTGATAAACACGTTGATGACGCTGCACTTTACGCATTTCTTCAAAAACATTACTCACAATCACACATTTAAAATGAGATTCCTCGCCACGACCAGAACTATGTAAGTGGCTTTCATTTTCTACACTAAAAAAGTGCGGTTGAAATTCTAGTTGAATTTTTTGTTCGATAGTTTGTTGAACAGACATCATAAATCTCCACAAAATCACAATGAAACGCTATACATTAGCAATGAAGTTTGCAAGAATAACACAGTTTTAACTGGCTCATTGGGGAAATTATGACATTATCAAACAAAATCAAAACATTATCAGCAGTAAGTATTGCAGCAGCTACGCTGTTCCTTGCTGGCTGCCAAGCACAATCAAATACATTAACGTTCACACCACCAGCACCGAATGCCACAATGAACATTAATCAAAATGCGATTGTGTATGTAACAACAAAAGATAGCCGCACAACGCAAGATATCGCTAGCTATACCAAACGTGGAGAACTCATTAAATTAAATTCATCACCGAGTGTTACACAATTATTCCAACAAGTGATGCAACAAAATCTTATTAGTAAAGGTTTCCGAATTGGGCAATCCAATGGTTCAAATGCGTGGGTAACTGTAGATGTACGTGAATTTGGTACGCAAGTAGAACAAGGTAATCTTCGTTATAAACTTAATACCAAAATTCAAGCGACTGTTTATGTTCAAGGCGCGAAAGGCTCATACAATAAAGCATTTAATGCTACTCGTTCACAAGAAGGCGCATTAAACGCGGATAATGACGAAATTCAAAAAGTTCTATCTCAAACATTTAACGATATTGTGAATAACATTTATCAAGATCAAGAAGTATCCGCGGCTATTAACCAATATTCTAATTAATCGCATAGCTAATTAGATATATCTTAAGTGAGGAAGGTTAATATAATCTTCCTCATTTTTGTATTAGCGAAAAATAACATTGATGTAATTAACGGTTTCGGAAAATTTGTAGATTCCCATACCATTGAAGTAACACTTGCTGATTGCACAAAAGAACAAGTAACTGCAGATCATATTTTAATCGCAACAGGTGGTCTCCCATATCATCCAAACATTAAGAACAAGAATACGGTATTAATTCAGATAGGTTCTTCGCATTAACAGAATTACCAAAGCACGCAGCTGTTATCGGCGCAGGCTATATTACTGTTGAAATTTCTGGTGTATTAAACAGCCTAGGCGAACGCATTTATTAGTGCGTCGCCATGCGCCAATGCGTAATCAAGATCCATTAATCGTAGAAACATTAGTGGAAGTACTTGCGCAAGATGGAATTCAATTACATACCAATTCCACGCCATCTGAAATTTTTAAAAATGTAGATGGCTCTCTTACAGTAAAATGTAATGGTCAATCTGATATTATCATGGACTGTGTTATTTGGGCGGTCGGTCGTGTTCTGGCTACAAATAAAATTGGCTTAAAAAATGCAGGCGTAGAAACAAATGAACGCGGCTATGTTAAAGTAGATAAATATCAAAATACCAATGTGACAGACATTTATGCCGTAGGAGATATTATCAAAATAGGTCTTATTTTTTACCTATCATTTTGCATAAAATCTAAAGAATACTTTATTGCGTCAATAATTGAATCCCCGTGATTTTTGTTCGGGATCCATTTAAATGTTGTATGATTGCCTTGAGCTTGTAATTTTTCCGCTAATTGTTGAGCATTAAATGGTCGCATCTTCTTTCGTTGCTCAATGCGTTGTTGCTGCTCCTCTGTCATTTTAGGATCTTGTTCCGGATATTCTTCATATTCGCCTAAAGTGATTAAAATATGCTTAGGATGAAATGTAATCCAAGATTCATTTTTAGACAAAAACGCACCGTTTCCCCACCAAAGTGATGGACTCGCCAAGGTGTAATATTGGAATAAATCCGGCTGATGAAACAGCACGTAAAGACCAAACAATCCCCCAAAGGAATGCCCAAAGAAATATTGCTTTTCAGGATTAATGTTGTAATTTTTCTCAATACTCGGTTTAATTTTAGTTTGGATAAAACGTAAAAAATCTCCCGCGCCACCACCTTGCTTAAACTTATCACCTTGTGCTGGAAACGTGTAATCTCTTTGACGCTCTTCAATGACATAGGCTTTTTCTGAAACATAACCAATGCCTACAATCAACGGTAACGGTAAATTAGCATTCACTGCATTTACCGCTAAAGGAAATTGCGCATTGCCATCAAGTGTATAAAACACCGATAAATTGTGCTGTCGTCTTTTCGGTTCGGCGATAAATAAACGATAACGTTTATTCTCAAACACTAAATCTTGTTGATGAATGTGATAAAGTGCGGTTATTTTCGGATTTATTTTAGAAATAGAAAAATCAGGTGCAGCCATAGCTATATTGATCGCCCCTAAATAGAAAAAAAGAATTTTAAATAAAGTACTCATAAGAAAAAGAAAGCTACATTTAGGCGGTGCTAAATGTAGCTTATTTTCGTGTTAATTAGAATGTAACATTCAGGTTCGTCCAAAAACGTCGGCCTTCTTCAACCGTCCAGCTTCCCCCATTCGTATTCACGCGTTCACCAATTTGATTGCCAATATTAAGCACTGCTAAGCTTAAGGATACATTAGGGTTAAATTTGTAAGTTGTCCCTAAATCCACTGTGGTGTAAGCTGCGCGGGTTCGATAGTGATTTTTGCTATCGCCATTACGAGGGTTCGCCCATATTTGTTTGCCTTTATAAGCAATACGTGTATAAGCACTCAAGGCATCATTCATTTGCCAGTTTAATTTAGCACTCGCTGCATGTTTTGGTGTATTATCAAGCGGTAAGCCACGTAGGCTCATTTTGGATGCAGAAATATCTTCATCAGATTGGCGTTTAGAGTGTTGATATGTGTAACTCATATCAACATTCCAATGTTCATTGAATGGAATATGAGTGGCAATTTCAGTGCCTTTAATATTCGCACGTCCAACATTAGCATACTCATAAAGTTTTGCCTTCATAACTGGATCAGTTAAACCGGTATAATGGCTCGTTAATTTATTTTTAAAATCCGTATTAAATAAGGTAATGCTCGCGTTATAACCATTATTATTGGTATAAACTAACGCAATTTCTTCGTTCACACTAGTTTCTGGTTTTAAATTTTTATTACCATAAATAACCCCTGCGCCAGCCTCTGTGGATGTCACATAACTTTCACTGATTTCACGAATACTTGGTGCTTTAAAAGCTTTACTTACACCACCTTTTAACGAGAAATTATCATTGATATGATAAACAGCATAAACTCTTGGGCTCCAATGTGAACCATATTTTTCATGATGATCAAGACGAGATCCCAGCGTTAATAAAATGTCTTTGCCAATATCAATGCGATCTTCTAAGAAAAGTGCGGATTGTTTTACGCTATTTTTACTATTTTCAAATACGGCTCTTGAGGTTTTATGACCATTTGGTAAAGTTTTTGTTAAAACACGTGTTACCGAGTCATCTTGTAATTTAGCTTGTTGAACCTGCCCGCCAAATACAAAGAAATGATTGGATAAAGGCAGCATAAATTTTGCATCAAAGACATTATTTTTGATTTCTGGTTTACGGGTATTCATCACGCCATTAACACTGACTTCGCGTTTTGCAATTTCTTGTGAAAAACTTAATTCTGATGTCATCACATCCCAATCAGCTTGATGTGTGATAGACCAATGATTACGGCTTGCACGAGTAGAACTTGGATTATTAGGCGTGACTGTTGTGCCACGTGTTGTGGTCAAATCAATGGTTTTCCCCGGTGTTTCATCTTTTTCTAAACGATGGTGCCCCGCCTCAAAAATAAAGGTTTGTTTATCAACCGGCGTAAAAGTCAATTTCGCATTCAAATTTTGATCTTTATTTTTATTCGATGCGCCAATCAAGCTATCTTCTTGACGATAGTTACCTCCACCATAAACCTGAAGACCTAATACATCCTTAACAAGTGGACCTGACACAAAGAAATCACCATGATAACCATCACCAAAGTCTGACTTATCATGTACGGTAAATCCTGTCGAAACCGATCCTGTCCATTCTTTTGTTGCATTTTTCGTGATGATATTTACCACGCCCCCCATCGCATCTGAGCCGTAGAGCGATGACATTGGTCCACGAACAACCTCAATTCGTTCAATTGCACTAACAGGCGGAATAAATCCTCCTTCAAATCCACCATTACCATTTGGGCGGGATTCACGCGTATTTTGACGACGACCATCCACCATAATTAAAGTGTAGTCCGGCGGTAAGCCGCGAATAGAAATATCGGTTCGGTTTGCATTACTCCCACTTACATTCACTCCGGGAATATCTTGCAACGCGTTCTCTAAGCGATTAGAAGGATGCGATCTTAATTGCGCTTGATTCACCACGCTAATACTTGCCGGCGCATCACGTAATTCTTGCGCCGTACCAGAGGCCGTAACCACAATCGCATCAAGGGTTTCAGTATTTTTCTCCGTAGCTGCTGCATTGGTTGCAAAGGCAGCAAGAATTGACAGACTTAAAAGTGAAAGTTTTATTTTGAATGGGTTCATAGTTTGTCCTTAAATTTGTGATGATTAATGTTCAAAAATAATGGGAAAATCGACCGCACTTTTGCGACCGATTTTACCTAGAATGTCCAATCGAATTTCATCATAACTGTGCGTGGGCGACCATAGAAATTGTTCATCCCACGAGTGCGGTTGTAATTGTTCTCGAAATAGATTTTATCCGTTAAGTTCGTCCCAATTAGGCTTAACTTAGCGTGCGGATTAAATTCATATTGAATATTCGCATCCCAAAGAGCGTAACCGGCTTGATTGATGCCATATAAACTGCTTGTTGGGCTTTGTGCAGAAACACCACCACCGATGGTTAATTTTGTATTTGGGATATGATAAGAAGTCGCCAAGCGGAACATTTGAACCGGTGTGAAGTTACTGAAGTTATAAGGATCCGCTTGTGTGTTTTTCTCTAGACGTTCAGCATTCACTTCTTGAGCATTTTTATATTTGCTCTTATTGTAAGTGTAACCTAAAAAGAGTTGCCAGTTTTCAGTGAGATTCCCTGCAGCTTCGAGTTCAAAGCCCTTACTTTCAACTATTCCTATTAGTTTCTTGTGTTCCATACATTTCTCCATTTGCTTACGTCACTGAATAATTATAAAAAAGAAAGAATAGAGAATACCCCAAAGCTATGCCAACGATAATGATTTACATTATTTTAGTAAAGTGTAAATTTAGGTTTTTGAGTGAAAAAGAAAATCGGCGAGCCAAAAGAACCGCCGACTTATCAAAAAAGAAAAATATTTCGTTTATTTCACCGCTTTTTCAAGCTCCGCAGCAATAATCTCCATGGATTCCAATCCTCCAAAAGCCAAATACCAATTTGCGGCATCTAAATATACGATGTGGTTGTTTTTAAAGGCGTTTGTTTGTTGGATGAGGGAATTATCAAGCACTTTTTGTGCGTTGTTTACTTTGTCGGTGACTGCCGCTGTACGATCCACTACAAGTAAATAATCCGGATTTTTTTCTAAAATATATTCAAAACCAACGCTCATTCCGTGAGTGGAAGATTTAATGTTCGGATCCGCCGGTTTAAAGCCAAATTTTTGATACACCATGCTGTAACGCGAGTTGTCGCCAAATGCGCTGATTTTGCTTTCATTTACTAACACGAGCAACGCCGTTTTGCCTTTCGCATCTTTTGCTACTTGCGCTACTTTGCTTTCTAAAGCATCCAATTTTTCTTTTGCCACGGCGTCTTTATTGAAAATTTTACCAAGCGCGGTTACATTTTCTTGGAAACTTGGGTAGTAATTGGCGTAGTCGTTTTGTACATAGAACACCGGCGCGATTTCTTTCAATTTATCCAATAATTTTTGTTGGCGTGGCGCGGCGATAATTAAATCCGGATTGAGTTCGTTGATGGCTTCAAATGCTGGTTCAGGTAGGGTGCCGACGTCTTTGAATTTGTCTTGGTTGAACTCAGCCAAATACGATGGAATATGCCCTGCTTTCGGGAAGCCCACGATTTTACCAGCATCGCCTAAGGCACGGATGGTATCCGCTACGCCAAAATCCAGCACCACCACTTTTTGAGGATTTTGTGGCACGATTTGTTCACCGGCTGCATTTTTTATGGTGATGTCTTGTGCATTTGCCGTTGCCGCTGCGAAAACTGCAATGCTAAGTGCGGTGAGTTTTTTCAATGTTTTCATAGTGTTTCCTGTGTAATGTTATTAAGGTAAAAAATGCTCCGCTCACCCTGTTTACAGAGGAGGGGCGCAAGTTGAGAGAGGAACCCAATATCGCCCCCTTTCGCTCTTTGGGCACGTTATTCGCTACGCTTACCCCATAGGGTTCATTGGCAAAGCCAACGCTCAAAATGCTATGTATTTTGTCCCCCACAAGCAGTGGGAGGGCAAGATACTTTTTATTTAATAAAAGATCATTCCTGACGAAAATAAACCGCAATCCTTCTTCCATCAATTTCTTGAATCGGAATCGTCATTTCGTAAATATCCTGCAGTACTGGTGATTGCATCATTTCTTCCACAGAACCTTGTGCAACGAGCTTGCCTTGTTTCATGGCGATAATGTAATCAGAATAACAGGACGCAAAATTGATATCATGAATCACAATTACGACGGTTTTATTCAGCTCTGTGACGAGTTTATGCAGCACCTGCATAATTTGCACGGAATGTTTCATATCCAAATTATTGAGCGGTTCATCGAGCAAAATATAATCTGTATCCTGCGCTAAAGTCATCGCAATATAGGCGCGCTGGCGTTGTCCACCACTTAGGTTTTCAATGTATTGATGGCGAATTTCATCTAAATTCATATAAGCAATAGCGTTGCTGATAAAAGTGCGGTCATTTTCGGTGAGATTTCCTTTAGAATAAGGAAAACGACCGAATGCCACCAATTCTTCCACGGTAATGCGCAAATTAATGTGATTGGATTGTTTTAAGATGGCTAATTGGCGCGCAATGTCAGTACTTTTTTGTTCATTCAGTAACTGATTATTCAGATACACTTCGCCGCTATCGGCTGCTAACAATCGGCTGATAATGCCTAGAAGGGTGCTTTTTCCTGCACCATTCGGGCCGATAAAAGATGTAATTTTCCCGGTGGGAATGGTGAGTGATACATCATCTACCACTTTTTTTGAGCCGTAAGATTTATGAATATGTTTGATTTCTATTGCCATTTTTTATTTGCTCTCAATAACAGAGAAAGGAAATATATGCCGCCCACAAAATTAATGATCACGCTCAGTGGTGTGCTGAAAGTAAACACTTGCGCCAATAAAAATTGTCCGCTTACTAAGGTAAAAACAGAAAGTAACATGGCTGCCGGAATAAGGAATTTATGACGATAATCACGCATAAATTCAAAGGTCACATTCATCACCAGCAAGCCTAAAAAAGTCAATGACCCCACAAGCGCGGTGGAAACAGACATTAAAATTGCCACAATAATCAGCAGTTTTTTAATAATCACTTGATAATCCACGCCCAAATTAATCGCCTGTTCACGCCCCAGTGCCAGCACATCCAAGTATTTCCAATAACGCAAGCTAAACAGTATGACAACAATCAAAATCACCAACGCTAACCAAAGAATATGAGTATTGATTCGGTTGAAACTGGCAAAGCCAATATCTTGCGAGATTTGGAATTCATTGGGGTCAATTAATACTTCCATAAAGGTCGTTAGACTGCCAAAAAACGTGCCAAACACAATCCCGACGAGCAATAAAAAGAAAATATTCTGTGATTCCTTTTTGAACAGAAAATAATAGAGCGCAAGCATAAAGCAAATCATCACGCTAGTACTGCAGAGAAAAAGCGTAATCGGATTGAGGGAAAGTAGCGTGTTCGAACCGAATAAAAACAAAATGCCTGTTTGGATTAATAAATACAGTGAGTCCACCCCTAAAATGCTCGGCGTGAGAATGCGATTATTTACCACTGTTTGGAAAAGCATCGTAGCTAACGCAATCGCAATGCCTGTCACAATAATCGCTGTTACCGATAAAGCGCGATTGGTTAAAGCATATTGCCAGCGGTTTGGTAAATGATAGCCAAGATATAAGGAAATGCTCACGAGCACCAGAATCCCTAAAGTCACTAAATGAAGGAACGATGATTTACGCATAACGCTCCCGTTTCAGTAAGAAATACAAGAAAATTCCGCTGCCAATCACACCAACAACAGCATTAATAGAAATCTCGTAAGGGTAAATTAGGCTGCGCCCCAAAATATCGCAGAACAACACAAAAACAGCCCCTAAAAGTGCGGTGTGAGAAAGGTTTTTTTTCAAGTTATCGCCCAAATACAATGTGACGAGATTCGGCACAATCAAGCCTAAAAAAGGAATTACGCCAACAGATACAATAATAATCGACGACACCGTTGCCACAATCATCAGACCAACATAAAGTACTTGGTTATAATTTAAGCCGAGATTGGTAGCGAAATCTTTACCCATTCCGACGATAGAAAAACGATGCGCAAATAGATAAGACACAATCAACATAGGGATGCTGAAATAAAGCAGCTCGTAGCGGCCGCTCATGATAAGAGAAAAATCTCCTTGTAACCAGCCAGAAAGGTTCTGCAACAAATCTTGTTGATAAGCGATAAAAGCAGTAATCGAACTAATGATATTGCCGAACATCATCCCTACTAAAGGTACAAAAATCGTATCTTTGAATTTCAGGCGGGATAGGAGCGTCATAAATAACAGCGAGCCAAGGAAAGACACCAGTACCGCGATAGTGGTTTTCAGCAGCATCGAGGCACCTGGAAAAAATAGAATCGCCAGCAAAATCCCAAGACGCGCGCTATCCATTGTGCCAGCGGTTGTTGGCGATACAAAACGATTTCGGCTCAGTTGCTGCATCACCAAGCCACAAATACTCAACGACGCGCCAGCAATCAAAATACTCACCAAACGCGGCACGCGACTATCAAGAAAAATCTGCCATTGATTGCCTTTAAAATGGAGCAAGCCCTGTAAATTAACCGTACTTATGCCAAGAAAAAGAGAAATAGCGGAAAGTAAAACTAATAGAAAAACTAAGTATCGCCGTTTAAACATCATTAAAATGAGAATGATTCGTAACGGAAAAAGAATAACACATCAAAGTTAAAAAAGAAAAGGGGATAGAACGATTATTAATAATAACCAATTACATCAATTTATAGCATTCTTCATAAAAATTAGGCAAAATACGGAAAATTTCTGAGTTCAAAAAAGGATCAAACTATGACTAAACATTATGATTACATCGCTATTGGCGGTGGCAGTGGCGGTATTGCATCTCTAAATCGTGCTGCAAGCTATGGAAAAAAATGCGCAATCATTGAAGCCAAACATCTTGGTGGCACTTGTGTAAATGTAGGTTGCGTACCTAAAAAAGTAATGTTTTATGGTGCACACATTGCAGAAGCAATTAACAATTATGCGCCAGATTATGGTTTTGATGTTGAAGTGAAAAAATTTGATTTTTCAAAACTAATTGAAAGTCGCCAAGCCTATATTGGTCGCATTCATACATCTTATAACAATGTATTAGCGAAAAATAACATTGATGTAATTAACGGTTTCGGAAAATTTGTAGATGCTCATACTATTGAAGTAACTCTTGCTGATGGTACAAAAGAACAAGTAACCGCAGATCATATTTTAATCGCAACTGGTGGTCGTCCATATCGTCCAAATATTAAAGGACAAGAATACGGCATTGATTCAGATGGTTTCTTTGCATTAACCGAATTACCAAAACGCGCTGCTGTTATCGGTGCCGGCTATATTGCCGTTGAACTTTCTGGTGTATTAAACAGCCTAGGCGTGGAAACCCATTTATTAGTGCGTCGCCATGCGCCAATGCGTAATCAAGATCCATTAATCGTAGAAACACTAGTGGAAGTGCTTGCGCAGGATGGAATTCAATTACATACCAATTTCACACCATCTGAGATTGTTAAAAATGCAGATGGTTCACTTACAGTAAAATGTGATGGTCAATCTGATGTTACTGTGGACTGTGTTATTTGGGCTGCAGGTCGTGTTCCAGCGACAGATAAAATTGGCTTAGAAAATGCTGGCGTAGAAACTAATGAACGCGGCTATGTCAAAGTAGATAAATATCAAAATACCAATGTGAAAGGCATTTATGCGGTAGGCGATATTATCGAAAACGGCATTGAATTAACACCAGTTGCAGTTGCAGCGGGTCGTCGCCTTTCTGAGCGTTTATTCAATAATAAACCGACTGAACATTTAGATTACAATTTAGTTCCAACCGTTGTATTCAGCCATCCACCAATCGGCACTGTAGGTTTAACTGAACCTCAAGCTATTGAACAATATGGAGCTGAAAATGTTAAGGTATATAAATCTTTTTTCACAGCAATGTACACTGCGGTCACTCAACATCGCCAACCGTGCAAAATGAAATTAGTTTGTGTGGGCAAGGATGAAAAAGTTGTAGGTTTACACGGTATTGGTTTCGGTGTAGATGAAATGATTCAAGGATTTGCCGTAGCAATCAAAATGGGCGCAACAAAAGCTGATTTTGATAACACCGTGGCTATTCACCCAACGGGTTCAGAAGAATTCGTGACCATGCGTTAATCTTTAGAGCAAACAAAAAAGGGTTGTAAATTATCGCTCAGCCCAAAAAGTTAAACTATTAAATCAAGAAGAACTAAGCTCTCTAATTAATGAGCTTAGTTCTTTTAGTTTACACTGAATACGCTTATGATTGTAATCATGAATCGTTTTTCGACCGGCTCAAAAGTATCAAATTATTTTACATCGCAGCACGCTGTTTTTAACAGCCCCAAAAGTTCTCTATGGCCACATTATCTGAACAATTTCCTTTTATCGACATACTTTGTCGAATACAATTTTCAACAGGATTTCTTGATAACTTCTCATTTGACATTGCCACACTTGAGCAAAATGTAAAATAGGTATTGTTCCCTAAAGTCTTGATAACGCTTTCTATATCATTCAGATAATTTGCTCAGAATTAAGGCTCATTAATAAATCATTAATTGTCAATAAATAAAGCTTACCTTCGATACCTTTAAATTCACTGAGGTTTGTTACCCATTTTTCATTCTGTCAGCTTGTAGCAATTTTCTCTCTTATATTTCTCTTAATGTCCAATATATTCATCATACGTTGGACTTTCTTATGATTGATATTGAGTTTTTAGTGTAAAGTAACACAAGATAACCATAACATTCATGATTATCACGATAAATCCGCATAATTTGTTGTTATATCGTTGTATCTTTATTGATTTTTTCAAATGATAAAAGAAAACATCGCATGCTAAACCCAATATCTGAAGCGGAAAGTTCCACCTTAATGCCTTTACGACAGAGGCTTTTTCTGTATTTTTTGTTGGTTGAGAGCCTACAACTTTTTAGAATCGTACTCTCCGCACGGAGTTTGGGTTCTCTAATTCCAACATATTCTCTCATATTTGGGGCTTAGGTGGCATTTTGGCGTAGTTAGGTTTCATACTCGGAGCCCTTTAGATTTCGACATTAAACCGTTTATATCTTGCCTTTCAAAGGGGGATAACCATGAGTGATTATACTTGAATTGGCAATGCAGATTGGCAAATTCCGTATTTAACCGCTTGAATAACTGTGAGTTTAAATTCTGAGAATATCACTCACTACAGACTACTGACAATCCATTGGCTCCACTATGATTAGATTGTTTAATCCAGTCTCTTAATGTTTAAAATATTTTTATAAGTAAACTACTTATACCGTTTTAAATATAAAAATCTATCACTTGTTGTTTGAAGGATTAGTTATATTTAGTCACAAAAAATCTACACCTTAATCAGTTGGTTGTTTTATCCAACTTTTGGGTGCAGATCAAACCAAGGCTTTAGTTTTATATACGATAAATTGAATTGAGATTTTTATATTTAAGTACAAACAATCTTAACTGCAAGTCCGCCTTGAGATGTTTCGCGATACTTGGCGTTCATGTCTTTGCCTGTTTCATACATTGTTTCAATCACTTTATCCAAGGTTACTCTTGGATTAGTGGTACGGCGTAAAGCCATACGTGATGCATTGATTGCTTTAACTGAAGCAATCGCATTGCGTTCGATACAAGGTACTTGAACTTGACCGCCGACAGGGTCGCAAGTTAAGCCTAAGTTATGCTCCATCGCAATTTCAGCTGCGATGCATACTTGCAGTGGATTACCACCCAAAATTTCAGCTAGTCCCGCAGCAGCCATTGAACAGGCTACACCCACTTCACCTTGACAACCCACTTCTGCGCCAGAAATCGAAGCATTCATTTTATAAAGTGAACCAATCATTCCTGCTGCTAATAAATAACGTTCAATGATTTCAGATGTTAATGGCGAGATGAATTTCTCATAGTAAGCCAATACCGCTGGAATAATCCCACATGCACCGTTGGTTGGCGCTGTGACTACGCGTCCACCCGCTGCATTTTCCTCATTGACAGCAAGCGCAAACATATTAACCCAGTCGATCACACGCATTGGATCGTTAGATAAATTAGTATTTGCTTGCAACATACGATAAAGAGATGCCGCACGACGTGGCACACGTAATGGCCCAGGTAAAATTCCTTCAGTGTGAATACCGTGTTCGATACAAGCTTGCATCGTCTTCCAGACATTCTCTAAATGAGCACTCACAGCTTCTTTGCCATGCAAGGCAACTTCATTTTCTAGCATCACAGTGGAAAACATTAAGCCATTATCACTGCAATGTTTCAAAATATCTTCTGCATTTTTGTAAGGATAAGGCACTTGGACTGTGTTTTTTTCTTCTTGACCAAAATGGGCTTCATCGACAATAAAACCACCACCGATCGAATAATAGGTTTGGTGATAAAGCTCTGTGCGATTTTCATCAAGAGCGGTAATTGTCATGCCATTTTCGTGCAATTTTAAAAAAGTGCGGTGGAAAATGAGATTATTTTCAAAATCAAATTTTACCGTCTTTTGACCAACATTAATGGGTAAAAGCGCAGTTTGTTTCACTTTCTCGATGAAACCTGAAATCATATCGATATCCACATTATGTGGTAAATAACCCGCTAACCCCATAATGATGGCGATATCTGTACTGTGACCTCTCCCTGTCATCGAAAGAGAACCATAAACATCAACATGAATTTCAGCGGTTTGTTCAAACTGATTTCGTTCAATTAAGTCATCTATAAATTGTTTGCCGGCTTTCATTGGACCGACAGTGTGGGAACTGGATGGCCCAATTCCCACTTTAAACATATCAAATACGCTAATCATAAATTTCTCAAAATTCGCTAAACTTTAAAGGGCGCTTATAATAATCCATAAACAACCGCAGAGATAGCGATTAATCCCATAATAGTTACAAAAACATTACTGAAACGTCCGCTGTAGCGTTTCATCGCTGGGATTTTGCGAATTGCGTACATTGGCATGATAAACAAAATCATCGCAATGATTGGGCCGCCGAGAGATTCAATTAAACCTAAGATACTTGGGTTAATAATCGCAACGCCCCATAAGGTTAATAAGAAGAAAAGTGCGGTCGCATAATTGAGTTTTTTACGATTTACAGATTCGCCTTTCATTTTCAAATATAAGCCTTCTAAGCCTTCGCGTGCGCCCATATAGTGACCGAAGAATGAGCTAGTAATCGCTAAGAATGCGACAAGCGGGCCAAAATAAGAGATATATGGATTATCAAATTTATTCGCTAAGAAAGACAAGATACTGATATTTTGTGCTTTTGCTGCTACTAATTCTTCAGGAGTTAATGTTAGTACACAGCTAAATACGAAGAACATTACGAAGAATAACAAAATCGTTGAGGTGCCTTTTTCTGTATGGCCGATATGACGTTCTGCACCATCGAACGTTTTGTATTCACGGAATTGTGAGCAAGTGAAGGATGAAATTGCTGGTGAATGGTTAAATGAGAATACCAATACAGGAATCGTAAGCCACAATGTTGTGACAAAACCGCCTGCTGTTGGGAATTCATGTAACATCGCACCATTCCATTCTGGAATTAAGTAAATAGAAAGTGCGAATAAAATTAATACTAACGGGTAAACAAGCCATTCTGTGATTTTTAACATCACTTTTTCATTAAATAGCATGACGGAAATCAATACTGCAATTAATACAAAAGAGAGAACGGCTCGGTTTGGCGATGCCATGCCAAGTTGATTCACAATGAAAGAATCGACAGTGTTAGTAATACCGTTACCGTAAATTAAAAGAATAGGGAAAATCGCAAAGAAATAAAGTAGGGTGATAAGTTTACCCGCTGTTTTACCAAAGTGTTCTTCCACTACTTCAGTAATATCGCTGCCAGGATTTTTTGATGAAAGTACAAAGTAAGCTAAGCCACGGTGAGCAAAATAGGTCATTGGTCCGACGATAATTGCCATTAAAACTAACGGCCAAAACCCACCCATCCCTGCGTTAATCGGTAGGAATAAGACACCAGCGCCAACTGCCGTACCGAAAAGGTTTAACATCCATGTTGCATCAAATTTGTTCCATTTGAGTTTTTCTGTTGGTTTCATAGTTTGCTCCAAAGCATAAATTACTTAAATTGGTCAATTTGCAGAGCAAAATATGCCCTAACAAAATTTGAGTATTATGTTATGCCGATAAATAGAGAATCTCAAAGAGCAAATTCTAAAATTGTGATCAAGTTAAAATTTTTTTATCAAAAGTGCGGTAATTTTCAGCGACAAAAAAATCGGTGCGATCACGACACCGATTGCGTATAAAAATAAATGAAATTAGATCCGCACTTTTTTCAATCTTAAGGCATTCATCAATACAGAAATTGAACTCATCGCCATCGCGGCGCCTGCAATCACTGGATTTAGAAAACCGAAAGCGGCAAGGGGGATGCCGAGAATATTGTAAATCAAAGCAAAAAATAGATTTTGTTTGATATTTTTCAAGGTCGCCCTTGCAATAAAAAGCGCATCCACAAGTTGATTCACTGAATGTTGCATAAGTGTTGCGGAAGCCGTTTGTTCTGCAATATCTGAACCTGATTTCATCGCAAAACTGACGTTTGCAGCGGCTAAAGCAGGCGCATCATTTATTCCATCACCTACCATTGCTACAACATGACCTAGAGCTTTCAGCTTTTGAATTTGTTCCGCCTTATCTCTTGGAGTTAGTTTCCCAAAGGCTTTCTTAATGCCGAGCTGTTTTGCTATGTAATCCACGACAGATTGTTGATCGCCACTCATAATTACTACATCAATATTTTGCTGTTGTAAGCGTTGAATGGCGTGCAAACTATCGTTTTTTAAGGTGTCTGTCAGTGCAAATGCGCCAATAGGTTCATCATTTATAGATACCGCAACAATGCTCGCAATTTGCCAGATGTCCTCTAAATTTTTAGGCAAGATTAAACCGCAATAATCTGGTTTGCCTACTTTTATTGTTCCCACTTGTTCTAATTCGGCTTGAATGCCCTGACCCACTTCCATCTTTGCAAAAAGTGCGGTAGGAATGTCTAACATTTTTTGTTCTGCTGCTTGCACAATAGCTTTTGCAATTGGGTGGTTAGCTTGTTGCTCAACGGCTGCGGCAAAACGATACAAATCTTCTTCAGAATACACCGCACTTTGTGGCTGCCATAAAGCAGAGATTTCAAGCTCTCCCTTTGTTAGTGTGCCAGTTTTATCAAGCACAACGGTATCCACGTGGGCCGTTCCCTCCATTGCTGCTGCATCTTTAAACCATACGCCAGCATTAACCGCTTTACCTAAACCAACCATGATGGATGCTGGTGTGGCTAATCCCAAGGCACAAGGGCAAGCAATTACAAGCACGGATACTGCGTGAATAAGTGAAGACACACTATCATTCGTCAGAACGTAGGTGAGTGCGAAAGTAACAAGTGAAATCAGTAATACAGCAGGTACAAACAGTGACGCAACTTTGTCAGCAAATCGTGCAATTGGTGCTTTTGAACCTTGCGCATCTGATAATGCATTCATCATATCGCCAAGTAAGGTTTGGCTACCAAGCTGATTCGCTTGATAGATGATAGAACCTTCAGTTACCATCGCCCCCGCTAATACTTTTCCACCTTTCTGTTTTTCTTCTGGACGAGATTCACCCGTTAAATGACTTTCATCACACCACCCATTTCCACTTTCAATTATGCCGTCTGCCGCAATACGCTCGCCTTGATTCGCACGAATGATTTCGCCGATATTGACTTGGTCAAGAGCAATTTCAGTCCATTTGTCATTACGTAGAGCTGTGACTTTTTTCGGTGTCAGTTGCAAAAGCATACTTAAGCTATTTAGGCTATGCTTTTTGGTGCGATCTTCAAGAAATTTTCCAAGACTAACAAAACCAATTACCATAACAGAAGCTTCAAAGTACACATGTCCCATTGCATGATTGGCGTGGTAAAACAACATGAAAGCAGAATAAAGATAAATGGTGAGTGTTCCTGTACTGACAAGGACATCCATATTGGCAAGTCCACCACGAATACTGCCGATTGCTCCGCGATAAAATGGAATAGCTAACCAAAGTTGCACAATGCTCGCTAATGCAAATTGCCAAATAGGGGGCAGCATCAAGTGATGGGAGCCACCTATCATACCAAGCATTCCAATCAGAAATGGAATATTGATTATCCAAAGTATGATTAATCGCCAAGGGATTGATGTATTTTTTTCTCCTAGTGGCAATTCATCGGCTTGTTTGATATGCGCAGTGAAACCTGTTTTATGAATAATCTCTATAATTTCAGTTTCGCTTGCTTGCGTAGAGTCAAATACCACTTGTGCTTCTTCGGCGGCAAAATTCACTCCCGCTTGTTGCACAAATGGTTTTTTATTTAAAACTTTTTCAATGCGATTGGCACAAGATTGGCAGGTCATCCCACCAATCTGAATCGAAATTTTTTTACTCTGTGGCGTCAAATCCAGCATCTTCAATGACCTCAATCAACTGTGCAAGATTGACTCGATTTTCATCAAAAGTAATATTTGCTTTCCCTTCTAGTTGCACATCAGCAGATTGTACGCCATCTAATTCAGTTAAAACTTGAGTAAGACTTTTTACGCAACAGCCGCAATGTATGCCTTTTATGTTTAATGTGATAGTTTTCATTTTTACTCCTTGTGAGTTGTTTTATTGAGGGCTACACTATAAACCTTTACGTAAGGTTAAGGTCAAGAAGTTTTTTATGAATATTAGTGAAGTCGCAAAATTAGTAGATTTATCTACAAAACAAATCCGTGATTATGAAAAAATGGGTTTAATTAAACCCGCTGTTCGCAGTTTGTCAGGCTATCGAAATTATGGAGAAAGTGATTTAGAAAGGTTGCATTTTATTCGTCACTCACGCAATGTTGGGTTTTCGTTACATCAAATCGCACAATTATTAGCACTACAAGATAATCCTAAGCGTAGCTGCCGAGAAGTGAAAGTGCTAACGGCTCAACATATTGCGATGTTGAATCAACAAATAGAGCAGTTACAAAAAATGGTACAAGAATTGCAGCGTTGGCATGATAATTGTCAGGGCAATGACAGCCCTGAATGTTCAATTTTGAATGGCTTGAACGGATAAATGAAAAGTGCGGTTAATATTCCCAACTTTCTGGATCGACACCTAATTCGCGCATAAGCACTTTGGCATCTTCGGGAATTTCATCATTACGCTCTTTCATTAAATCCGCATCGGTGGGCAAAGGTTGACCGGTGAATGCATGCAAAAATGCTTCGCAAAGTAATTCACTGTTAGTTGCATGACGTAAACTTTTTAATTGGCGGCGAGTGCGTTCATTTGTCAAAATCTCCAATACTTTGATTGGAATAGACACAGTAATTTTTTTTACTTGCTCGCTTTTTTTGCCATGTTCTGCATAAGGGCTGATATATTTTCCGTCCCAATTCGCCATAATTTACCTTAGTGCTTATTGATAACCTTACAAATTGTCCGTATTCTAATGAAAAATCAAATAAATAACAATCTAGACGGCTAAACTTCTATGTTAAAAAGAGAAAGAAAAGTGCGGTAATTTTTTAGATTAAATATAAAGAAACGCTAGACAGTACAGGGTTTTAGTGGTAATTTACGCGCCATTCAAAGAGCATTGGCTCACCATTCGAATCATCAATTCTTATTAATTCCAATATTTATTCATTATGCATTTAACTGAACTTAAAAATACGCTTGTTTCTGATCTTGTGAAACTTGGCGAAGAACAAATGGGCTTAGAGAATTTAGCTCGTTTGCGTAAACAAGATATTGTCTTTGCAATTTTAAAACAGCACGCCAAAAGCGGTGAAGATATTTTCGGCGGCGGCGTGTTAGAAATCTTACCGGATGGTTTTGGTTTCCTTCGTTCTGCTGACAGTTCCTACCTTGCAGGCCCTGATGATATCTATGTTTCCCCAAGTCAAATTCGTCGTTTTAACCTTCAAACTGGTGATAAAATCGAAGGTAAAATCCGTCCACCAAAAGAAGGCGAACGCTATTTTGCACTTTTAAAAGTTGATCAAGTTAATGATGACAAGCCTGAAGTTTCTCGTAGCAAAATCTTATTTGAAAACTTAACGCCATTACATGCTAACTCTCGTTTAAGAATGGAGCGAGGCAATGGATCAACAGAAGATTTAACCGCACGTATTTTGGATTTAGCATCACCAATTGGTAAAGGTCAACGTGGTTTGATTGTTGCTCCGCCAAAAGCAGGTAAAACCATGTTGCTGCAAAATATTGCGCAAAGTATCACGCATAATTATCCTGATGTAGAGCTTATCGTATTATTGATTGATGAACGCCCAGAAGAAGTGACAGAAATGCAACGTTCAGTAAAAGGCGAGGTAATTGCTTCTACTTTTGATGAGCCTGCAACTCGTCACGTTCAAGTGGCAGAAATGGTAATCGAAAAAGCGAAACGTTCAGTCGAGCATAAAAAAGATGTGGTAATTCTGCTTGATTCTATTACACGTTTAGCACGGGCTTACAATACAGTCACTCCAGCTTCAGGTAAAATCTTATCTGGTGGTGTGGATGCTAACGCGTTGCATCGTCCAAAACGTTTCTTTGGTGCTGCACGTAATGTGGAAGAAGGCGGTAGTTTAACGATTATTGCGACTGCGCTAGTTGATACCGGTTCGAAAATGGATGAAGTTATTTTTGAAGAATTTAAAGGTACAGGTAATATGGAATTACACCTTTCTCGTAAAATCGCAGAAAGACGCGTATTCCCAGCCATTGACTTTAAACGCTCTGGTACTCGTAAAGAAGACTTACTCACAACATCTGATGAATTACAAAAAATGTGGATTCTTCGCAAGATACTTAATCCAATGGATGAAGTGGATGCAATGGAATTCTTGATTGATAAGCTAATGATGGCGAAAACCAACGAAGAGTTTTTTGAAGTGATGAAACGTTCGTAAAAGTAACCGTACTTCTATGAAGAATAAGGGGAAAATATTATGTTTTCCCCTTTTTAATATCCGTAATATTTGACGAAATAAATCATGATAGCTGATAAGTTCATAAAAGGGGCAAAAGGTAAAAATTCTTTTTTCTTCCTATGAATAAGCGAAAAACATATTCCAAGAACTGAGGATAATAATAAAAAGTGCGGTAAGGTTTCTAAATGAATAAAACTTCCTAATGCCATTGATAGCCAATAATCTCCCCGTCCAAAGGCTTCTTTTCCATAATAGAATTTTGCAAGCCAATAGATTGAGTAGAAAACAATAAAAAAACTTGCCGCACTTTTTATACTTTCAGATAACGTAAGTAATGAAAAGTTATTATCTGCGCCAAATAAACCGAGAGAAAGTAAACATAAACAGAGTGTAGTAGAAATAAGTTGATAGTGCCAATCAAGATAACTGATTGCCCAAAGGATAAGAAGAGCGAGTCCCAACCATACAGCAAAAATAGAGTCCTTGAAGATAATTTGTAAAAATATAAATCCTACTCCAACACTTAAAAAATACCTCAAAATATGACTGCACTTTTTTTGTTGAATAGAGGCAAAGTGCGGTTGAAATGGAGAACGGTTTTGTGGAAATAATTCAACGTAAGTCGCATAAATCTCTTGCTGCAAACGCGTAATAAAACCAGATAGGTAGAACCACAATGCGATCCCTAAGAGGCCACCTAATAAAAACATTGCGAAGTAAATCATTGAATAACAGAGCCCATATTAAAGATAGGTAAATACATACCCATCATAATAATCCCAATCAGACTGCCGATGATCACCATCATTAATGGTTCTAGCATTTGCGAGAGTAAATCAATTTGATGATTAAGTTTTTCTTGGTAATTATCCGCGATGTGTTCTAGCATCAAAGTGAGTTTTCCGCTTTGTTCACCAATTTGGAGCATTTGTTGTGCTTCCATCGGGAACAGATCGCTACTTACACTATTGGAAAACGCATAACCTTGAGAAACCCATTGTAAAATTGACCGCACTTCTTTATCTAATACGATGTCATTTACGAGAGTTTTCTTGGTTTGCCACGTTTGTGTGCGAGGGAGAAAGCTGTCTAGTGCTTGATTAAGCGGTACGCCGGCCTGCAGCATAATTTGTAAACTTTGACTAAAGTTCACTAAACGCGAAAGCTTTTGAATTGTGCCAAAAATAGGCGTAACAGAGAGGAGTTGATTTTTCTTTTGATGAAACCAAGTCTGGCGTTTTAGATAGAAGTAATAAAATAGAAAAAAACTAAAAGCGAAAAATAGCAAAACGCCGATATTTTGCTTAAGAAAATTGGATATAGAGAGCAATATTGCGGTGATTGTCGGTAATTCGGCATTATTGCCACTGTACATTTCAGCAAATTGAGGCACGATAAAAAGCAGTAATGCGAGTGTCAATAATAGAGAAATTCCCAATACTATTGATGGATACAGCATGATTTTCTGTAATTTACGTTGTAATGCTAAAGATTGGCTACGATGCGTGGCTATTTTTTTACAAACAACGGAAAGTTTTCCCGTCATTTCTCCCACTTGAATCAGTTGAATTTCTTGTTGAGTGAGATATTTTCCTTGTTGTTCAATGGCTTGTGAGAATGCTAAACCAGATTCAATAGATTGAATCAGTCGTTCAAGCCATTCGTTGAGCATAATTTGAGTACAATTTTGTTGCAAGATTTGCAGGCTGTTTTTTAACGGAATAGCGGACTGTAGCAACGTCGCTAATTGATTGAGTAATTCACTGATTTCTGAATTTTTGGGCTTTGCCCCAAATTGCCAGTTTTGTTGTAATTTGATGTGAGTAAGCCCGCGGCTTATTAATTGAAAGTGTGCTTGTTGTTTTGTATCCGCAATAATTGAGCCTTTTTGTTTCTGATTTAATGCGTTACTACCTTGATAATAAAAGAGTTTTTTAGTCATGAGTTTTTACCTAACACACGTTCAATTTCTTTCTCATCTGTTATGCCTTGGCTAACTTTTTCTAAACCACTCGCATGTAAATTTTTAAAATCCGTTTGATAGCCATTCTGCTGCCAATGTAGAAATTGATACACGCCGATTCGCCCTCGATAACCTTGATGGCAATCACAAGAATTTATTAAATTTCCCCCGCACTTTGGACAGATTTTTCGTACAAGACGCTGAGCAATGACGAGCAGTAAACTGTTTTCAATTTCATGTTGTTGAATACCGAGTTGTTGTAAGCGAGAAATGGTAGATATTGCATCATTGGTATGTAAAGTTGAAAGCACCAAATGCCCCGTTTGGGCGGCACGTAGTGCAATCATTGCACTTTCTTCATCGCGAATTTCACCTAGCATTATGATGTCGGGATCTTGACGTAAAAAAGCGCGCAATAGACGGCTAAAATCTAATCCAATCTGTGGATTAATTTGGCTTTGAATAATGCCATCAAGCTCAATTTCAATGGGATCCTCAGCGGTCATAATATGTTTATCAGGCGTATTTAGCCACTGAAGTGCGGTGTAAAGCGAGATACTTTTCCCACTTCCTGTTGGGCCAGTTACTAAAATTAATCCTTGTGGTTGGCTAAGCGCGTATTGAAATTCTTTCTGTTGACTTTCAGTCATGCCTAGTTCAGAAAAGCTGAGTTCTACTGGTTTATTTTGCTGTGCTCTCAGGACAACTTTCTCTCCCCAATGAGTTGGTAACGTTGAAAGACGGAAATCAAGAATATCGGAAAACGTTGTTTTAAATTGAAATCGTCCATCTTGTGGAAGGCGGGTTTCGCTGATATCTAATTTAGCGAGCAGTTTTAGGCGAGAAATAATTCGATTCGCTAAATTTTTGCTAAGTGGAGGCTGAGCTTGTAAAACACCGTCAATTCTAAACCGCACTTGGAAATGATCCGATAAGGTCTCCAAATGGATATCTGAGGCATTGTTTTGTAAAGCGGATTCAAAAATTTGATTAAGCAAGCGAATGACTGGCTCGTCATCTTGTTGTTCAAGATGAGACTGTTCTTGATGTTGGTAATATTTAACTTGCTCTTCCACTTGAAGTTGATTAGGGGCAAGTTGTTGTAATAGTTCTTTAAGTTGAGTGCTTTCTAATAAAACAGGCTCAACAAGTTTACCGGTTATAAACGCAATAGTTTCACAGGCGGAAAGATTAGAAAGGGAATCGACACCTAACCAAAGACGATTATTTTCTTCTTTGAGTGGTAACGCAAAATAACGTAAGAGTAGCGACTGTTGTTGCTGATTACGCCCCCATAAATCTGGCGAGATCGTAAATATCTCGCCATTTTGTGCTTTTACACGAGGTTTTGCACTAGTTAAGTCGATCATTTTGAACAGAATCCAGCAGGGAAAATATCGGCATTCGTTGTGCCACAGGTAGTTTTCCATGTAACGCCGTTTGCACTATTGCCTTCAGCAGTAAGTGTGTAACTCATTCCGTCTAATGTACCATTACCCGCTACTGTTATTGCACCGTTGCTTGTTGTCACTGATTTTACATAGCCTTTTGCTGTTGTAATATCAGCTGCAATTCCATTGCTTCCTCCCGAGCAACTGGAAGGCTTGCCAGTGCTATAAACGCATAATTCCACATCTGACTTATAAGGTGCGGAAGCTTGCAGTAATTCGGATACTGCGGCTTTTTTGGTATAATTTTGATAAGAAGGAATAGCGATAGTGGCTAAAATCGCGATAATGGCGATGACTATCATCAATTCAATTAAGGTAAACCCTTTCTTCAAGGTAGTTTGTGTAGTTAGTTTCATTTATTTTCCTTTAGTTAAGCCTTTATTGGCTGAAATATTGTGAAAAGGGAAAATTGTTTTGTAAAACAAACCGCACTTTTTCTGCGATCCTGATCGTAAAAATAGGAAAAATGTATGCGAAAAATAAAAGATATTGAGAAAGGATTTCTGACTAATTGTCGACAAATTCCATCTCCGCATTTTGATGAACGCCCAGATTTACAAGATATTTCACTTCTTGTGATCCATTACATTAGCTTACCGCCAGAACAATTTGGTGGCGGATATGTGGATGATTTTTTTCAAGGGAAATTAGATCCTAAGATTCATCCTTATTTTGAAGAAATTCATCAAATGCGTGTTTCTGCTCATTGTTTGATTGAACGAGATGGGCGAATCACGCAATATGTTAATTTTAACCAGAGGGCTTGGCATGCTGGATTATCTAGCTTTCAAGGGCGAGAAAAATGTAATGATTTTGCCATTGGAATTGAGTTAGAAGGTAGTAATGAACAACCTTTTACTAATTCGCAGTATTTGACATTGCAAGAACTCACTAACCTAATCATGAAAAGTTATCCTAAGATTACGAAAGATCGAATTGTTGGGCATTGTGATATTTCGCCAGGGCGTAAGATCGATCCAGGTCAATATTTCAATTGGGAACGTTATTTTGCCAGCCTAAAATAATTTGTTTAAAAATTAGACATTAAAATTTAGAGACTTTTGTGTATTACAAATATTATTATGTTTTTAGTCTAAATACTTGAATTTAAATGAATAAATTTTCTTTTGGAATTATCTTGGAAAGGTTTGTTTGAGTTATACAACATTATGGATTTTCTCAACCACAATTTTATCCACAGAAATATTGAATAACTCAAAGAGATAGCTAAAAGATCTTTGGTGAATGGAGTCTCTTTAAAAATTGTATTTTTTTACCGCACTTTCTTCTATTTTTGTATGTAAAAAGTGCGGTTTATTTTTTCTTTAGATTTTTAGATCGAAAATAACTCAATTTATTTTAAGTTCGATGTGATAAGGATCCTTTCCTGTTTTTACTCAATCAATTCACAATCAGAAATTCGTTATTCACAATGTTATCCACAATCTGTGTATTTTATTGTGTAACTAGCCCTTTGGTTGATAAAAACACTGATTTATGAAACAATCTGCAGACTATTTTTATATGAAAAATTTAAGGTAAAACGATAGTGATCGATTTTGATGGCTACCGTCCAAATGTGGGTATTGTGATTTGTAATCGCAACGGGCAGGTGCTTTGGGCGAAGCGCTGTGGGCAAAATTCGTGGCAGTTTCCGCAAGGTGGCATTAATGATAATGAAAGTGCTGAGCAAGCGATGTACCGTGAACTGTACGAAGAAGTTGGGCTACAGCCTAAAGATGTACGCATTTTATATGTATCTAAGCATTGGTTGCGTTATAAATTACCAAAACGTTTGTTGCGTTATGACAGCAAACCGATGTGTATAGGACAAAAGCAACGCTGGTTTTTGTTACAGCTTGTTGGTGATGAAAAAAATATCAATATGCAAACGACCAAATCGCCAGAATTTGATGGATGGCGTTGGGTAAGTTTTTGGTATCCTGTTCGTCAGGTCGTATCTTTCAAAAAAGAAGTGTATCGCAAAGCGATGAAAGAGTTTTCGGGAGTGTTGTTCTCAGAAAATCCTCCTGTATATCAACCTGCCCGAGAATTGGAGCAAAAATCTTATACTCATCCTAAAAAATATAATGGTTCAAAATTTCCAAAACGTTCTTTTAATAAAACAAGGAATTCATAATGCTTAGCTTTATTTTACTTTGTTTGCTTGTGGGGGCGGTTGCTGGCTTTTTTGCGGGGCTTTTTGGTATTGGTGGCGGATTGCTGATTGTTCCTGTGTTAGTGTACTTATTGCCAATGGTGGGCGTGCCAGAACCTTTATTGATGTCTACCGCACTTGGAACCTCTTTCGCAACGATTGTTATTACTGGCTTTTCTTCAGCTCAACGACATCATAAGTTAGGTAATGTTGTGTGGAGTGCGGTGAAGATCCTTGCTCCGAGCATCATGGTTAGCGTGTTTATTTGCGGTTTCTTTATCGGAAAACTTGATCGCGATATTTCTAGTAAATTATTTGCCTGTTTAGTGGTTTACCTCGCAGTTAAAATGGTCTTATCTATTAAACCTAAGATAAATAAAACAGTTAAACCTTTGACGACTCAATCGTCTATTATTGGTGGCATTTTAATTGGTATGGCATCTAGCTCTGCAGGGATCGGTGGTGGCGGATTTATTGTGCCGTTTTTAAATTCTCGCGGTATCGATATGAAAAAGGCTATTGGTTCCTCGGCTTTCTGTGGCATGTTACTTGGAACTTCTGGAATGTTCAGTTTTATGTTAAGTGGCTGGGGGAATGCGGCAATGCCGGAATATTCTTTAGGTTATATTTATTTCCCTGCCGTGTTATGTATTACTGCCACATCATTTTTCACGTCAAAACTTGGTGCGACAGCCACCTCAAAACTACCAGTGCCAACTTTAAAGAAAGGGTTTGCACTTTTATTAATTACCATTGCTGTTGATATGTTTATTAGATAGAGAAAATTATGAATTCAAATTACTTGCTTCTGCCTCATTTTGATCCAACCATTTTTACTCTTGGTGATAGCAATATCGGCTTACGTTGGTATGGTTTGATGTACCTTTTAGGTTTTATTTTTGCACGCTGGCTTGCGGTTCGCCGTGCTAATCGCCCAAATAGCGGTTGGACAGTGGATCAAGTTGATACCTTGCTTTTCAACGGTTTTATGGGCGTATTTATTGGCGGACGTGTTGGCGATGTATTTCTTTATAATTTGGATCGTTTCTTACAAGAGCCGCTTTATTTATTCCGTGTTTGGGAAGGTGGAATGTCTTTCCATGGCGGCTTAATAGGCGTCATTGTTGCCATGATTTGGACGTCTTATTCACAAAAACGTAATTTTTGGCAAACGGCTGATTTTGTTGCGCCTTTGATTCCGTTTGGTTTAGGTTTAGGTAGAATTGGTAATTTCATTAATCTCGAGCTATGGGGACGCGAAACGGATGTGCCTTGGGCAATGATTTTCCCGAATGATCCGCTATTACTGCCTCGTCATCCATCACAACTTTATGAAGCCTTTTTAGAAGGCGTAGTGTTGTTTACGATTCTGAATATTTTTATTAAAAAGCCACGTCCAATGGGCTCTGTTGCAGGCTTATTCTTAATTGGTTATGGCGTCTTTCGTTTTATTGTGGAATATGTACGTGAACCTGAAGTTGAAAATTTCTTTGGAGTCATTACGCGAGGACAAGCGCTTTGTTTACCAATGATTATTGGTGGTGCCTTAATTATGGCTTGGGCGTATTCACGAAAAAGTGCGGTAATAAAATAGGAGATTTTTTATGAAGCAATATCTTGATCTTTGTCGTCGCATTGTTAATGAAGGTGAATGGGTTGCCAATGAGCGTACAGGTAAGCGTTGTCTGACGGTTATTAATGCAGATTTAGAATATGATGTGGCGAATAATCAATTTCCGTTGATAACCACGCGTAAAAGTTATTGGAAAGCTGCAATTGCCGAATTTTTAGGTTATATTCGTGGATATGACAATGCCGCTGATTTCCGTGCACTTGGTACTAAAACTTGGGATGCTAATGCGAATGAAAATGCCGCATGGCTTGCGAATCCGCACCGTAGAGGCGTTGATGATATGGGGCGTGTATATGGTGTGCAAGGCAGAGCATGGCGTAAGCCTAATGGAGAAACCATCGATCAGTTACGCAAAATTGTTAATAATTTGACCAATGGCATTGATGATAGAGGGGAAATTTTAACCTTCTTTAACCCTGGTGAGTTTGATCTTGGTTGTCTTCGTCCTTGTATGCATACGCATACTTTTTCTCTTGTGGGCGATACTTTACATCTTACTAGTTATCAACGTTCCTGTGATGTTCCACTTGGATTGAATTTCAATCAAATTCAAGTGTTTACTTTCTTGTCGCTTATGGCTCAGATTACGGGCAAAAAAACAGGCAAGGCATATCATAAAATTGTGAATGCGCATATTTATGAAGATCAGCTTGAATTAATGCGTGATGTGCAACTTAAACGCGAGCCTTTCCCATTGCCAAAATTAGAAATTAATCCAGATATAAAAACGCTTGAAGATTTAGAAACTTGGGTCACGATGGATGATTTCAAAGTCATTGGCTATCAATCCCACGATCCAATTAAATATCCTTTTTCCGTCTAATGGATGCAACAAAAGTGCGGTCAGAATTTGACGAGAAAATGATGCGCTATGCCCTTGAACTTGCCGATAAAGCGAAAGCGTTAGGTGAGATTCCTGTGGGGGCGGTTTTGGTTGATGACGCTGGAAATATTATTGGCGAAGGTTGGAATCTCTCCATTGTTCAAAGTGATCCTACCGCACATGCTGAAATTATCGCTTTGCGTAATGGCGCGAAAAATATTCAAAATTATCGCCTACTGAATACAACGCTTTATGTGACATTAGAGCCTTGCACAATGTGTGCTGGGGCGATTTTGCATAGCCGAATTAAACGCCTTGTGTTCGGCGCTTCTGATTATAAAACCGGTGCGGTTGGATCACGTTTCCATTTTTTTGATGATTATAAAATGAATCACACTCTGGAGATTACATCTGGTGTATTGGCAGAAGAGTGTAGTCAGAAATTAAGCGCATTTTTTCAGAAGAGACGCGAAGAGAAAAAAATAGAGAAAGCATTATTAAAAAAGTCTGATTGATATTAAATCTCCCTTCTCTCCTATTCTTAACTTTTAAAAACCAGGGTTTATTGTTATCTCAAGTCGTTTTACATGCGGAAATTCTTCTTGAATAAGTTTCAATAATTCTGTCTGTCTGAATAAAATACCTTGGCGAACGATCGCATTTGCTGTCTCAATAAAAATTGAATTATCTATCATATGACCAATACGAAATTTGCCGTGAAATTCCTGTGGAAAAATGCGGTTAAATTTTTGATTAAGGTCATTGATGGCAAGGCCTTTTTTCATTATTTTGGCAAAGGGCGATTGCTCAAGTACGTCCATAATATTGACTGCTTTTTGATAACGCTCAGCCTTGTTTTCCATAAAGTCTGCCCCCAGTAAATGACATTAGTTTAGATTTCCGTTACAATACATGTAATTTCCATAATAAACAACGAGATGATGATTTCAGGCACTGTCAAACCGAATTTTTGGTCGCGATTACTTTTAAGTATCATCGCGATTTTTGCTTTGCCTAACGCACAAAGTTTTGAAAATCAAAATAATGCGGAAAATTATCCCTCGAGTGTTTCCATTCAACAAGCGTTGGAAACGGTAAAAGTTTCACGTGAAGTGCAACGACAAGCCATTCCCCAACCTTCAATTTCCCGTCAAACTGAAAAACAATTTAAAATTCAACCGCACTTTTCAGATGATGCGTTGAATCTTAGTGCGCCAATTCGAGCTGGCCCCTTGCTTATTTAATTTTCTGTTTTCTGTAAAGAATATTGCTATTGAAATAGCGATATTTTTAAAAAATTATTGTACATGAAATAAAGTATTTCATACGCATTTAACTATTTAACTTATATATTTAAAAAGAGAAATTATGAGCATTTTAACGAAAATTTTTGGCAGCCGTAACGACCGTATTTTACGTAAATTAAGAAAACAAGTTGCAAAAATCAATAAATTAGAACCTGAGTTTGAAGCTCTCACAGATGAACAACTTCGTGCAAAAACAGATGAATTCCGTCAACGTTTAAGTGCGGGCGAAACTTTGCAACAAATTTTACCAGAAGCATTCGCAACGGTACGTGAAGCAAGTAAGCGCGTGCTTGGTATGAGACATTTTGATGTTCAGCTTATCGGTGGGATGGTATTGACTAACCGCTGTATCGCAGAAATGCGTACCGGTGAAGGTAAAACATTAACTGCGACTTTGCCTTGTTATTTAATCGCACTTGAAGGTAAAGGCGTTCATGTTGTCACGGTGAATGATTATCTTGCTCGCCGAGATGCAGAAACAAACCGTCCGTTATTTGAATTTTTAGGCATGAGTGTAGGCGTGAATATTCCTGGTTTACCACCTGAAGAAAAACGTGCAGCTTATGCAGCAGATATTACTTATGCAACCAATAGTGAACTTGGTTTTGATTACTTACGTGATAACTTGGCTCACTCAAAAGAAGAGCGTTTCCAACGAACTTTAGGCTATGCGCTGGTGGATGAAGTGGACTCCATCTTAATCGATGAAGCTCGTACACCATTGATTATTTCTGGTCAAGCGGAAGACAGTTCTGCGCTTTATATTGCGGTTAATAAACTGATTCCAAACTTAATTAAACAGGAAAAAGAAGATACAGAAGAATACCAAGGTGAAGGGGACTTTACTTTAGATCTTAAATCTAAACAGGCACATTTAACGGAACGTGGCCAAGAAAAAGTGGAAGATTGGTTGATTGCGCAAGGTTTAATGCCAGAAGGCGACTCTTTGTATTCTCCTGGCCGAATTGTATTACTTCACCATGTTATGGCTGCCTTGCGTGCGCACACATTATTTGAAAAAGATGTCGATTACATTGTGAAAGATGGTGAAATCGTGATTGTTGATGAACACACTGGTCGTACGATGGCAGGGCGTCGTTGGTCAGATGGCTTACATCAAGCCATTGAAGCAAAAGAAGGGGTTGAAATTAAGAGTGAAAACCAAACTGTTGCGTCAATCTCTTACCAAAACTACTTCCGTTTATATGAGCGTCTTGCGGGTATGACGGGGACTGCGGATACCGAAGCGTTTGAGTTCCAACAAATTTATGGCTTGGAAACTGTTGTGATTCCAACAAATCGTCCAATGATTCGTGATGATCGTACCGATGTGATGTTTGAAAATGAACAATATAAATTTAATGCGATTATTGAAGACATCAAAGATTGTGTAGAACGCCAACAACCAGTATTAGTGGGAACGATTTCAGTAGAAAAATCGGAAGAGTTATCTAAGGCTTTAGATAAAGCGGGCATCAAACACAATGTGTTGAATGCGAAATTCCACCAACAAGAAGCGGAAATCGTGGCAGAAGCTGGTTATCCTGGTGCGGTGACTATCGCAACGAATATGGCGGGTCGCGGTACGGATATTATTCTTGGTGGTAACTGGAAAGCGCAGGCTGCCAAATTAGAAAATCCAACTCAAGAACAAATTGAAGCGCTTAAAGCTGAGTGGGAAAAGAATCATGAGATTGTAATGAAGGCGGGTGGTTTGCATATTATTGGTACAGAGCGTCATGAATCTCGCCGTATCGATAACCAGTTGCGTGGTCGTTCTGGTCGTCAAGGTGACCCTGGATCTTCTCGTTTCTATCTTTCTTTGGAAGATGGCTTAATGCGCATTTATTTAAATGAAGGTAAACTTAATTTAATGCGTAAAGCGTTCACCGTGCCTGGTGAGGCTATGGAATCGAAAATGTTGGCGAAAGTGATTGCATCTGCTCAAGCAAAAGTTGAGGCTTTCCATTTCGATGGTCGTAAAAACCTACTTGAATATGATGATGTGGCAAATGACCAACGTCATGCCATTTATGAGCAACGTAATTATTTGCTTGATAATGATGATATTTCTGAAACTATCAACGCTATTCGCCACGATGTATTTAATAGCGTGATTGATCAATATATTCCACCGCAATCTTTGGAAGAACAATGGGATATTAAAGGGCTTGAAGAGCGTTTAGCTCAAGAGTTTGGTATGGAATTACCAATTTCTCATTGGCTGGAAGAAGACAATAATCTTCACGAAGAAAACTTGCGTGAACGCATCGTAGAAGTTGCCGAAAAAGAATATAAAGAAAAAGAAGCGCTAGCTGGTGAAGAAACCATGCGCAACTTTGAAAAAGGTGTCATGTTACAAACCTTAGATGAGCTTTGGAAAGAACACTTAGCTGCGATGGATTATTTACGCCAAGGTATTCATTTACGCGGCTATGCGCAAAAAGATCCAAAACAAGAGTATAAAAAAGAATCTTTCCGTATGTTTACGGAAATGTTGGATTCTTTAAAACACCATGTTATTACGACTTTAACGCGTGTACGCGTGCGTACTCAAGAAGAAATGGAAGAAGCTGAACGTGCTCGTCAGGAGATGGCTGCTCGTATTAATCAAAATAATTTACCTGTGGATGAAAATGGTCAGGCAATCCAAAATTCAGATTCTGAAGATTATTCAGATCGTCGTATTGGACGCAATGAGCCTTGTCCTTGTGGTTCGGGTAAAAAATACAAGCATTGTCATGGCAGTCGTGCTGCTCGCCATTAATGATTAGCCAAAGTGCGGTGATTTTTTACCGCACTTTTTTCATGGCTGCTATTGGATAGAAGAAATGGATAAAAAAATTATACAAGTTGCTGCGGGTATTATTCGTAATGAGTTTGGTCAGATCTATTTAACGCAGCGTTTAGAAGGACAGGATTTTGCGCAATCGTTGGAATTTCCCGGTGGAAAAGTGGATGCGGGAGAAACTCCAGAACAGGCTTTAAAACGTGAACTGGAAGAGGAAATTGGCATTGTTGTATTAAACGCTGAACTTTACGAACGCTTCCAATTTGAATATCCAACAAAGATTATTTCTTTTTTCTTTTATGTCGTAGATGAATGGATTGGTGAGCCTTTTGGGCGAGAAGGGCAAGAAGGTTTTTGGGTTGAGCAACGCGCATTAGATGCAGGACAGTTCCCGCCAGCTAATGCTAAATTAATTCATCGCTTATTGAATGAAGCTCTCCATCCCATAAAATAAAACCCTAGTCAGACTAGGGTTTATATAACATCTATTGATTTTTTCAAATTATTTTGGCATTGCGGCTTTCATTTGTTTAAGTTGCTCTGCCGCTTGATTACAAGCCTGATCCTGTGCCGCTACGGGCATTGATGCAAATTGTTGTTTGCTTGATTCATATTGCGCTTTCATTGTATTTGCTTGCGCAGCTGGCATTGATGCTAAGAAAGAATCAATTTCAGCGAAATAAGTTTTACAACTTGCAGACAAATCAGCTGCAGAAGCTGAAAAACCAAATCCCATTAAAATAAGTGTAGCTAGTGTTTTTTTCATCATGATATCCTCACGAAAGTTAATTAATAAGTCATTGCCGATGTGGCGTTTTATTATACCGCTTTAGTGTAAAAAAAAAACAATAGCAATTACAAACAAATTTTTACAGATAAATCAGCGAGTTTAATCCAAACTTCATCACTAAATTCTTGTTTAGCAAGACGTTCAATATTGGCAAACTCTTGGATAATTTCGTAGAGTTTTTGGTAGGTTAAACGTTGAATCGCACTTAAAAAGAGCGGTCGGCGATTTTGCCAGATTTTTAGATGGTCAAATTCAGTCTTAATTTGTTGAGTTGGAAGTTTTTCCGTTATCATAATTCGTTGCTGTGGTTTTGTGAGATCAAGCAACGTAAATAATTCTCGCTGTAGTGTGCGTAATAAAATAACAGGTTGCACATCTTCAGCTTGTAACCCTTTTAAAATACGTTTAGCGCGATTTGCTTTTCCCATTAGCAAAGCATCAATCCATTGAAATGGTGTAAAAATTGAGGATTGTTCGACGACGCTAATGACACGATTATAGTTAAGTTTATGGTCAGGATAGAGCAAATCTAAAAGCTGCAGAGATTGTTTGAGCGCAAGCAGGTTATTCTCATAACTGTAACAAAGTTGTTGAATTGCTTCATCATCAGCGTCTAATCCCATCGCTTTGGTACGATTTTTTACCCAACGAGGGAGATTTTCAGCCGTAGGTGTTTGGCAATTTACAAGAATCGCACTGGTTTCATATTGGTTTAGTTCAACAAACCATGCTTGGTTTTCATTTGCTTTTGTTAGTTTTGCAATTTGTAAAATTAGCAAGATATCTTCATGTAGAACCGAAATAAATTCTTGCAGATTTTTTTGTAAAAGTGCGGTGAAATTTTCAGGTAAATTTAATACCATGACTTGTTTATTAAAAAACAATCCCATGTCCTGACAGGATTCTATGAGTTGTGCCCAATCAGTTTGGCTATCAATCTGGATGTTATTTTTCTCATCGAATCCTTGTTGGCTGGCTGTTTTATAAATGGCATCTTCACTTTCACTCAGTAACAAGGGATCTTGTCCTACCAAAAAGTAAAGTTTGGCTAAACGTTGGGAAAGATGTTGATTAAGTTGCTCAGGGAAGATGCGATTCATTATTTGTTTTTCACTTGTTTTTCTAATGCAAGCATTTTAGTAATGAGCTGACGGGCAGCTTGTTCCCGCATATCATTCCAAATTACTTCTCGTTCGGCGGATTTAGCTAATGCTGCGCGAGAGTTATCAAAGAAAGTGCGGTTGACTTTTGCCGTGATTGGATGGCTTTCACCATTTACTAAACGAATGCTTGCTTCCACTTCTAACATCAATACTTTTTCAGCTTCACGTCCGCGTTTAAAGACAGAGGCGACTTCATCATTTGTGCGGAATTTATTGATGCGTAAAACAGGAATGCCTTGAGTCGAATTGACGAGTTGAACATTGTTCGCTTGTAACTGATTACGCATCGCTACAGACATTTCGCTGTATGGATCGGTGGTTTCAAATGTAAGAGTACGTAATTCTTGTGGAATTAATGTACCGTTTTGAAAATGCCAGCCGCAAGCAGAAAGCGCGGTAATGCTTGCTACAATAAAGAACGCTTTGATTGATTTAATCATAAAAATTACCTTTATTGTGGAGTGTATGAATTTAAAATCCATACACGAATAAAGATAGAATCTGTGAAATATCAATATTCCACAGATTCTACGGATTATGGTTTAACCACAAAATTCAACATTTTTAATGGAATATAGATTTCTTTAAGAATTTCGTTTCCATCAAGGAATTTTGCAACATTAGGATCTGCTTTGGCTGCCGTTTTAATTTCTTCTTCTGAAGATGTTGCAGGAACAGTTACTTTTCCACGAACTTTGCCATTTACTTGCACAACAATGAGTTTTTCATCTTCTACCATTGCGGCTTCATCAGCTTTCACCCATTCAGCGGTATCGATGTTGCTTTCATTTCCTAGCGCTTGCCATAATTCAAAGCAGATATGTGGCGTAATTGGATAAAGCATACGAACAACTGCACTTAATGCTTCCGCCATGACAGCACGATCTTGATCGCTTTCTAAGGAAGCCTTAGTCAGTTTATTCATTAACTCCATTACTGCTGCAATTGCAGTATTAAATGTTTGACGGCGACCAATATCATCGCTCACTTTCGCAATCGTTTTATGTACTTCACGACGAAGTGTTTTTTGCGCTGCTGAAAGAGCGGTGAGATCTAGGCTAGTTTTTGCTGGATTTTGTTGATATTGATATACCAAATTCCAAACACGTCCTAAGAAACGTTTCGCACCTTCTACGCCAGATTCTTGCCATTCCAAGGTCATTTCTGCTGGAGAGGCAAACATCATAAATAGACGAACAGTATCGGCACCATATTTTTCTACCATTTCTTGTGGGTCAATACCGTTATTTTTGGATTTCGACATTTTGGTCATGCCACTGTGGACTAGTTCACGCCCTTCAGGATCGGTGGCTTTAATAATTCTGCCTTTTTCATCACGTTCAAGAGTCACCTGAGTTGGACTCACCCAAATACGCTCATTGGTTGGACTGGTGTAGTAGAAGGCATCTGCAAGCACCATACCTTGACACAATAATTTATCGGCTGGTTCGTCACTAGTTACAAATCCTGCATCGCGCAATAATTTGTGGAAGAAACGGAAGTAGAGTAAATGCATCGTAGCATGTTCAATACCACCGATATATTGATCCACAGGTAACCAATAGTTTGCTTCTTCCGTATCAAGCATGCCATTTTGATATTGTGGACAAGTGTAGCGCGCGTAATACCAAGAGGATTCCATAAAGGTATCAAAGGTATCCGTTTCTTTTAACGCTGGTGCGCCATTAAAGGTTGTTTTTGCCCAGTTAGGATCTGCTTTAATTGGACTTTTTACGCCATCCATTACCACATCTTCAGGAAGAATAATTGGTAAATCTTCCATTGGTACAGGTACTACATCGCCATTTTCAAGGGTTAGCATCGGAATTGGCGCTCCCCAATAACGTTGGCGAGAAACGCCCCAGTCACGTAAACGATAGTTAACTTGGCGTTTGCCTACACCTAATTTTTCTAATTTATCTGCAATGCCATTGAAAGCGCCATCAAAATCTAAACCATCAAACTCAGCAGAGTTCACTAATTTACCGTGCTCAACGAAAGCTTGTTTGGTTAAATCAATTTCTTCATCTGCAAGCGGTGCGATCACTTGTTTAATTGGCAAACTGTATTTTTGAGCAAATTCAAAGTCACGTTGGTCGTGAGCTGGAACAGCCATTACCGCGCCAGTACCGTAGTGTATTAACACGAAATTAGCGACCCAAATTGGTAATTTTTCACCCGTCAATGGATGAATGGCAAATAAGCCCGTTGCCATTCCTTTTTTCTCCATTGTCGCTAAATCAGCCTCTGCTACTTTGGCATTTTTTGCTTCTTGGATAAAGGCTGCTAATTCAGGATTATTTTGAGCCGCTAAACTTGCTAATGGATGTGCTGCCGCAATGCCTAAATAACTTACGCCATAAAAGGTATCTGGACGCGTGGTGTAAACTGCTACTTTTTCGTTGGTATTTGCAACATCAAAGGTAATTTCTACCCCTTCAGAACGGCCAATCCAGTTACGCTGCATGGTTTTTACCATGTCAGGCCATTGTGGAAGGGTATCTAAACCACCTAATAATTGCTCTGCATAATCAGTAATTTTGATAAACCATTGTGGGATTTCTTTTTGTTCCACAGGTGTATCACAACGCCAGCAACAACCTTCGTGTACTTGCTCGTTTGCGAGTACGGTTTCATCATTTGGGCACCAGTTTACTGTTGAGGTTTTTTTGTACACCAAGCCTTTTTTGTAAAGCTCTGTGAAGAACCATTGTTCCCATTTGTAGTATTCTGGTTTACAGGTTGCGATTTCACGATCCCAGTCGAAACTAAAGCCTAAAAGTTGAAGTTGTTTTTTCATGTAGGCAATGTTTTCGTACGTCCATTTAGCAGGCGCAGTTTTATTTTTGATCGCCGCACCTTCTGCCGGTAAGCCGAAAGCATCCCAACCAAATGGTTGCAATACGTTTTTACCTAGCATACGTTGATAACGAGAAATTACATCACCAATAGTGTAGTTACGCACATGCCCCATATGCAGGCGACCCGATGGATATGGGAACATAGAAAGACAGTAATATTTTTCTTTAGATTCGTCTTTGATTGCTTTGAAAACTTTATTTTCTGCCCAATATTGTTGAACCTTTGGTTCGATCATATCGGGGCGATATTGTTCTTGCATAAAATCACCTTAAATTTTAACCGCACTTTTGCAGCATTTTGACAATAGAAAATGTGGCATAGAATACCGTAAAACGGCATAAATTAATAGGGTAGGAGGCTAAAGTGCGGTGATTTTTTTCTTTGTTTTTACAATAGATTTTGAATTTCTTTTGGAATTAATTTGGGGTAAGGAATCCAAACTTGTTTGTGTCGGCTCAATTCTCCTTTTTCTAAAATAATACTGCTTTTGGGCACTTTGAAGGATTTACTTAAAAATTTCAATAAATGCGCATTTGCTTGACCATCAACAGGTGGCGCAGTAATGGTAATTTTTAATTCATCATCGTGAATACCCGCAATATGATCTTTACTGGCTTTTGGCTGTAAGAATATTTTTAATCTAATGCCGTCTTTATTTTGTTCAATCGCAGACATAAATTCTTCGTTTTGTTTATTTTTCTTTATTATAAAAATGAATTATGTAAAAAATAAAGTGTGGATTAGGGAGCGCTAATCCATAGCAAGCAAATACAACTTATGATATAGTTCACAGCCGAATTTATAGGGATCTTTTTATAATAAAAATAATGATAGAACTCGATCAAAACAATATTCCAAAACACGTTGCCATTATTATGGATGGTAACGGGCGGTGGGCAAAACAGAAAAATAAAATGCGTATTTTTGGCCATACTAATGGCGTATCTGCCGTTCGCCGTGCAGTAAGTTATGCCCACCAAACTGGGGTAAATTTTCTTACACTTTATGCCTTTAGTAGCGAAAACTGGAATCGACCAGAGCAAGAAGTCAGCGCGTTAATGACGCTTTTTATGCAAGCTTTAGATCGTGAAGTGAAAAAATTACATAAAAATAATATTCGCTTGAAAATTATTGGCGATGTATCTCGTTTTAGTGAATCTTTGCAAGAAAAAATTGCAAAAGCGGAAAATTTAACAGAAAAAAATACCGCACTTACCCTTAATATTGCTGCAAATTACGGCGGTTGTTGGGATATTGTCCAAGCAGCAAAACAACTTGCAGAAAAAGTAAAAAATAATGAAATGAGCGTTGAAGAGATTGATGAAATTGCTTTTCAGCGTCATTTGGTGACACAAGATGAACCACCAGTAGATCTATTGATTCGTACCAGTGGTGAACAACGAATTAGTAATTTTTTATTATGGCAAATTGCATATGCGGAACTTTATTTTTCTGATGTGCTGTGGCCAGATTTTGATGAGGCGGAATTTAACCGCGCCATCGTCTGTTATCAACAACGTCATCGCCGTTTTGGTGGGACAGAATAATTCAACAAATGGATTAAAATTATGCTTAAACAACGAGTTTTATCTGCCATTGTGTTAATCGCAGCGGTGTTATGTGCGCTATTTTTATTCACGCCTTTTTATTTTGCCCTCGCTCTAGGGGCTGTGGCGACTTTAGGCGTTTGGGAATGGACCCAGTTTGCTCGCCTTAAACAGCCTTTAGCGCGTTTTTGTGTTGCCGCTTTTTTAGGCGCATTTATCTTTTTATGGCTCTATACTGAGGGAAACTATTTAGATGCCGGTCGTGTGTTTGAACAGCACCTTCAGCTCTTATTGATGAACGCTGTTGGTTGGTGGATTTTAGCTTTATTACTTGTGGTGAGTTATCCTAAATCAGCTAAATTTTGGTCTAAAAATCCTCTTTTACAGCTTTTATTTGCCTTTTCTACTTTAATCCCATTTATCGCGGGGGTATTACGTTTACGTTTAGAACACTATACCCATGATCCTTATCACGGCTTATTTTTATTACTTTATGTATTTGTGCTTGTTTGGGCGGCTGATTCTGGTGCTTATTTTAGCGGACGCGCATTTGGTAAACGTAAACTTGCGCCAAAAGTTTCACCTGGTAAAAGCTGGGAAGGCGTTGTTGGTGGCTTAATTACTGCGTTAGTGCTTGCTTTTGTGTTTATTCATTTCTCTGGAGATGCTTTAGTTGGTGAGCGAAATATCACTGGATTCGTTATTCTTTCCGTTGCAACAGTTGCAATTTCGGTATTGGGTGATTTAACTGAAAGTATGTTTAAACGTGAGTCTGGTGTGAAAGACAGTAGCCAATTAATTCCGGGGCATGGTGGTGTATTAGATCGCATTGATAGCTTGACTGCCGCGGTACCTTTTTTCAGCTACTTCTATTTCTTTGTGTTATAAGGATTTTGAATGTCATTTTTGTGGTCGCTAGGTTCTTTTATCATTGCTATTGCAGTATTAGTATCCGTTCACGAATATGGTCACTTTTGGGCTGCTAGAAAGTGCGGTATAAAAGTCCATCGTTTTTCAATTGGCTTTGGTAAGGTAATTTGGAAATGTGTCGATAAGCATGGTACAGAATTTGCGGTTTCAATGATTCCTTTAGGTGGCTATGTAAAAATGCTTGATGGACGTAATGAAGCGGTTCCAGTTGAACAAAAGTCACAAGCATTTGACAGTAAAAGCGTATTACAACGCGCATTTGTGATTATCGCCGGTCCTTTGGCAAATTTTATTTTTGCGATTTTTGCCTATTGGGTCATCTACCTTTATGGAATGCCAAGTGTTAAACCTGTGATTGAATCGATAACGCCAAGTTCAATCGCGGCACAAGCGCACATTGAACCCAATACACAAATTCTAGCGGTTGATGGCGAAGAAACTCAAGATTGGGAAACCATCAATATGCTACTTGCCACAAAAATGGGAGAGCCTAATGTTGAGATTACCCTTTCTTCTTTTGGTTCCAATATTGAACAACAACGGACTTTAAATCTTGCAAATTGGACTTTTGATCCTGAAAAAGAAAGTGCGTTTGAGGCATTAGGGATTATGCCTATGCGTCCTAAAGTTGAAATGGTGCTTTCTAAAGTTGTTCAAGGTTCTCCGGCTGAGAAAGCAGGTTTACAAATCGGTGATAAAATTTTAAAAGAAAATTTAACCGCACTTCCTTGGCAAGATTTTATAAAACAGGTCGAACAAGGCGAATCTTTTTCTATTAAAGTTGAACGTAATGGGGAAACGCTTGACAAAATTATCACTCCAGTGCGTAATCAGAGTGGAAAATGGTTTGTGGGTTTAAGCCCAACTTTCGTAAAATTATCTGATGAATATCGTACAGAATTAAAATATGATATTCTTGACGCTTTGCAAAAAGGCATTGAAAAAACTGGCCAACTTTCTGTGTTAACCTTGAAAGTGTTAGGAAAATTAATCACGGGTGATTTGTCATTAAACAATTTAAGTGGCCCGATTTCTATTGCTAAAGGTGCTGGTGCATCTGCTAATATTGGATTGGTGTATTTTTTAAGTTTTATGGCATTGATTAGTGTGAATTTAGGCATTATGAATTTATTCCCATTGCCTGTATTAGATGGCGGCCATTTAGTTTTTTTAGCCATGGAAGCTATTAAAGGAAAACCTATTTCTGAGCGGGTGCAAAGCATCTGTTATCGAATTGGCGCAGCACTGTTATTAAGTTTAACGGTGTTTGCATTATTTAATGATTTTTTACGTCTATAATTTATATAGGATACAATCGATGAAAAAACTTCTAATCGCAAGTTTATTATTCGGTACGACAACGACTGCGTTTGCCGCACCTTTTGTGGCAAAAGATATTCGTGTGGATGGTGTTCAAGGTGACTTAGAACAACAAATCCGAGCAAGTCTACCTGTTCGTGCTGGTCAGCGTGTGACTGACAATGATGTGGCGAATATTGTTCGCTCTTTATTCGTAAGTGGTCGATTCGATGATGTGAATGCACATCAAGAAGGCGATGTACTTGTTGTTAGCGTTGTGGCTAAATCGATCATTTCAGATGTTAAAATTAAAGGTAACTCTGTTATTCCAACTGAAGCACTTAAACAAAACTTAGATGCTAACGGTTTTAAAGTTGGTGATGTTTTAATTCGAGAAAAATTAAATGAATTTGCAAAAAGTGTAAAAGAGCACTATGCAAGTGTAGGTCGCTATAACGCAACAGTTGAACCGATTGTAAATACGTTACCAAATAATCGTGCTGAAATTTTAATTCAGATCAATGAAGATGATACTGCAAAATTAGCATCATTAACTTTCAATGGTAATGAATCTATTAGTAGTAGTACGTTGCAAGAGCAAATGGAATTACAACCTGATTCTTGGTGGAAATTATGGGGTAATAAATTTGAAGGCGCTCAGTTCGAGAAAGATTTACAGTCAATTCGTGATTATTATTTAAATAATGGTTATGCCAAAGCACAAATCACTAAAACTGATGTTCAGTTAAATGATGAGAAAACGAAAGTAAATGTAACTATTGATGTGAATGAAGGTTTACAGTATGACCTTCGAAGTGCTCGTATTGTTGGTAATGTGGGTGGTATGGCTTCTGAACTTGAACCGTTGCTTTCTTCATTACATTTAAATGACACTTTCCGTCGCAGTGACATTGCCGATGTTGAAAATGCGATTAAAGCAAAATTAGGTGAACGTGGTTACGGTAGTGCAACGGTGAATTCTGTACCTGATTTTGATGATGCGAATAAAACTTTAGCAATTACTTTTGTTGTTGATGCTGGTCGACGTTTAACTGTTCGTCAACTACGCTTTGAAGGAAATACTGTTTCAGCAGATAGTACTTTACGTCAAGAAATGCGTCAACAAGAAGGGGCGTGGTATAACTCGCAATTAGTTGAGTTAGGTAAAATCCGTTTAGATCGTACAGGATTCTTCGAAACCGTAGAAAACCGAATTGATCCTGTAAAAGGTACGGATGACGAAGTAGATGTCGTGTATAAAGTTAAAGAGCGTAATACAGGTAGTATCAACTTTGGTATTGGTTACGGTACAGAGAGCGGTATTAGTTATCAAGCTAGTGTTAAACAAGATAATTTCTTGGGAACTGGTGCTTCAGTTAGCCTTGGTGGAACACGTAATGACTACGGTACTAGCGTAAATTTAGGTTATGTTGAGCCGTATTTTACGAAAGATGGAGTCAGCTTAGGTGGTAATGTTTTCTTTGAAAACTATGACAACTCTAGAAATGATACCTCTTCTAATTATAAACGTACGACTTATGGTGGTAACGTTACTTTAGGTTTCCCTGTAAATGAAAATAACTCCTACTATGTAGGATTAGGTTACACCTATAATAAAATTAGTAACTTTGCGAGAGAATATAGTCGTGATTTATATATGCAATCGATGAATTTTAATGGAAATGCCATTAAAACAAATGACTTTGATTTCTCATTCGGTTGGAACTATAACAGTCTCAATAGAGGATATTTCCCAACTAAAGGGGTCAAAGCAAGTCTTGGTGGACGAGTTACTATTCCTGGCTCAGACAATAAATATTATAAATTAAGTGCAGATGTTCAAGGATTCTATCCATTAGATCGAGATCATCGCTGGGTAATGTCGGCAAAAGCATCTGTTGGCTATGCAAATGGATTTGGTAACAAACGCTTGCCATTCTATCAGTATTATACTGCGGGCGGTATTGGCTCTTTACGTGGTTTTGCGTATGGTGCTGTTGGACCTAATGCTATTTATTTAAATCCAACCCAAAATAAATGGGTACCAAGCACAGATGTTGTTGGTGGTAATGCTATAGCAACAGCTAGTGCAGAGTTAATTGTGCCAACTCCATTTGTCGGGGATAAAGGCCAAAACTCTGTAAGAACATCATTATTTGTTGATGCCGCAAGTGTATGGAATACAAAATGGTCAGCAAAAGATAAGGCTATTTTTAATAAGTTACCTGATTATAGTTCACCAAGTCGTATCCGTGCATCTGCGGGGGTAGGTTTCCAATGGCAATCACCTATTGGACCATTGGTATTCTCTTATGCCAAACCGATTAAAAAATATGAAAATGATGATGTAGAACAATTCCAATTTAGTATCGGTGGTTCTTTCTAATTAGATTGAACTTTTTTCATCATTCGAATGTCAAAGATAACATTCTCTGCCTAATTTTGTTAGGCAGAGAAAATACTAAACTAACCACAATTTAATTAAGGATCTTTATCAAATGAAAAACATCGCAAAAGTAACCGCACTTGCTTTAGGTATCGCACTTGCTTCAGGCTATGCTGCAGCGGAAGAAAAAATTGCTTTCATTAATGCAGGTTATATTTTCCAAAATCACCCGGATCGCCAAGCGGTAGCGGATAAACTTGATGCTGAATTTAAACCTGTAGCTGAGAAATTAGCGGCAAGCAAAAAAGAAGTGGATGATAAAATTGCAGCTGCTCGTAAAAAAGTAGAAGCAAAAGTTACAGCTTTAGAAAAAGATGCACCTCGTTTACGTCAAGCAGATATTCAAAAGCGCCAAGAGGAAATTAATAAATTAGGCGCGGCTGAAGATGCTGAATTACAAAAATTGATGCAAGAACAAGATAAAAAAGTTCAAGAATTCCAAGCGCAAAATGAAAAACGTCAAGCAGAAGAGCGTGGTAAATTATTAGATAGCATTCAAACTGCTACAAATAATTTAGCAAAAGCGAAAGGTTATACCTATGTGCTTGATGCAAATTCAGTTGTATTTGCGGTAGAAGGTAAAGACATCACAGAAGAAGTATTAAAATCTATTCCTGCTAGTGAAAAAGCAGAACCTGCTAAAGCAGAAGAGAAAAAATAATAGGTTCTCATAATGCAAAAATCCTATTCTTTACAAGAATTGGCAACTCAAATCGGCGCTACCGTTCGCGGTAACGCCGATGTTGTTGTTGAGAATATTGCCCCACTCGATAAAGCCCAATCAAATCAACTTACTTTTATTTCTAACGCAAAATTTCGTGCATTATTGAAAGATTCTAAAGCAGGAATTTTAGTTGTTTCTGAAGAAGATGTCGAACACTGTTCTCCAGAAAGCAATTTGCTTATTGTTAAAGATCCTTATGTAGCTTACGCAATTTTGGCTCAATATATGGATAGCACACCAAAGGCTGCGCAAGGCATTGCAAAAAGTGCGGTAATTTTTGATGGCGCATTTTTAGGAAAGAATGTTTCAATTGGCGCTAATGCTGTTATTGAAGAAGGTGTTGTACTTGGTGATAACGTGATCATTGGTGCAAACTGCTTTGTTGGTAAAAATACCAAGATAGGTTCAGGCACTCAACTTTGGGCTAATGTAACTGTTTACCATAACGTTGAGATTGGCACTAATTGCTTAATTCAATCAGGAACAGTCATCGGTGGTGATGGTTTTGGTTACGCAAATGATCGTGGTCGTTGGGTTAAAATTCCACAAGTAGGCCAAGTAATAATTGGTAATAACGTTGAGATTGGTGCGAATACCTGTATCGATAGAGGCGCATTAGACGCAACAATTATTGAAGATAACGTGATTATCGATAACCTTTGTCAAATTGCACATAATGTTCATATCGGCACAGGTACAGCGGTTGCTGGTGGCGTTATCATGGCGGGTAGTTTGACTGTTGGACGTTATTGCTTAATTGGCGGTGCAAGTGTGATTAATGGCCATATGGAAATTTGTGATAAAGTTACGATTACTGGAATGGGAATGGTTATGCGCCCAATTACAGAGCCTGGTGTATATTCTTCAGGTATTCCATTGCAAACGAATAAAGAATGGCGTAAAACAGCAGCACTGACGTTAGGTATTGATGGAATAAATAAACGTTTAAAAGCGTTAGAAAAGAAAATTTCTTAATTTCTTCTGAAGTTTTATTACAAAATCCACACTTTAAAAGCTTACTATTAAAGTGTGGATTTTTTATTTTACTAAACGTAAATTAAAAAGATTAAGTCCATTAATTAAATTATCCTATAAAACAAATAAGCCCAACTTAAGTTGGGCTTATTGATATATAGTTATCTTTGAAGAATTATGCGTTACCGCCAGTGATTTTCGCTACTTCAGCAGCAAAATCTTCTTCTTTTTTCTCGATACCTTCACCAACTTCTAAACGAATGAAGTTAGAAACAGAAGTGTTTACTGATTTTAAGAAGTCGCCTACAGATACAGAAGGATCCATTACAAATGGTTGTCCTGTTAATGAAACTTCACCAGTGAATTTCTTCATACGACCTTCAACCATTTTCTCTGCAATTTCTTTTGGTTTGCCAGAGTTAACAGCGATGTCGATTTGGATTTGGCGTTCGTGTTCAACTACTTCTGCTGGTACATCTTCTGGATTTACGAATTCTGGTTTAGATGCAGCTACGTGCATTGCTACTTTTTTAAGTTCGTCAGCTGAACCTTGACCTGAAACTAATACACCGATTTTCGCGCCGTGTAAGTATTGAGCAATTACTTGACCATCTAAGTAAGCAACACGACGGATGTTCATGTTCTCACCGATTTTAGCTACTAATGCAGCACGTTTTTCTTCGAATTGTGCTTGTAATGCTTCGATAGTTGTACCTTTGTTTGCTGCTGCGAAATCAGCTACTTCGTTTGCTAAACCTAAGAAACCAGCATCTTTTGCTACAAAGTCAGTTTCACAGTTCATTTCAACTAATACACCGAAACCATTTTCTACACGAGCAAGGATAACACCTTCAGCTGCAACACGGCCTGCTTTTTTAGCTGCTTTAGCTTGACCAGATTTACGCATGTTGTCGATTGCTAACTCGATATCACCGTTTGCTTCAACTAATGCTTTTTTACATTCCATCATACCGGCACCGGTACGTTCACGAAGTTCTTTTACTAATGATGCTGTGATTTCAGCCATTTTTAAAATCCTCTGTCGAAAATGCGGTTTATCTTGACCGCACTTTTAAATAAAAATATAGGGGCTAAATTTTAGCCCCTATGCCAATTAATCGTTTGATTATTAAGGGCTTCGCCTTATTGCAATAACTTAAATTATTCTGCGTCAGCTGCTAATTCTTCAGCAACTTGAGCTTCGTTACTACGACCTTCTTTAACCGCTGCTGCAGCTGCAGAAACGTAAAGTTGGATAGCACGAGTCGCATCATCGTTACCTGGGATAACGAAATCTACGCCAGCTGGAGTTGAGTTAGTATCAACGATAGC
>NZ_LCTH01000007.1:0-46328 GCF_001008275.1 Haemophilus haemolyticus | reverse complement strand
AATCAATTATTTGGTAGCGCAAAAGGAGAGGAAAGCGATCCAAGAAAAGTTATTGCTAAAGTCACTGATACATTAAATGCTCAAGCACACAGTGTTTTTGCAGATAATCAAGATGAAATGATGAAAAAAGTCATTGAGTTATATAAAAAACATAGCGTAATTTGTACATCTAGTGTCGCTTACACGATGTTACAAAACTTTACTCTGCAATCACAATGGGATGAAAACACGCAACACGTTTGGTTGCAATTTAAGAAACATTATCGTGATTTTTTTAGTGATGACACAACAGCAAAAATGGCATTGGAAGAATTAAGTAATATCAAACGTATTAAACAAATTCTTGTTGATGTTCAGGCTCGCAAAGAGCAAATTCAATCACAAAAACGTCAATCATTAATTTCTAGCAAAATTAATGCCTATAAAGAATTTGTTGATTTCATTGCTAGCTATATCGAAAACCGTATTGATGATATTGAAAGTAAGGATATTAATTCTGAACGTCAGAAATTAAAAGAATTTGAAGAGCAGCGTGATGATAGTGAAGATATGATCAATACGGAATATCGTCGTGCAATCCGTGATTTTTCTAGTTTGCAAAATAGTTTAATCGCAATTTTAGATCGTGAAACAAAAGATTTTAATAAGCATAATAAAGTTGAAGAAAAAGAGCGAACAGAAACTTATGAAGACTGGGAGTGGGATGACAGTGCCTTATGGGGAGGCATAAAATCACTATTTGGCGGTAAACGTGAGAAACGATATTTTAATCGAACAAGAACAATACAAGAAGATGTGATTAATGCTGGACAAGTCAATAAATTTATTCGAGAAATCCGCGATACGATAGCTAATAAACTATCGACACGTAATGATGAATTTCGCAAAGAATGGGAAGATGATTTAGTGCGTACCATTTTTGCCGGTATGCGACAAATTCATTCGGAACATCAACATACGGAACGTTTGGATCGTAAACAAATTAACGGCACTATTCAAAATGTATTCTCTAATATGCCGAGAGCGGATTTTAGTGTTCGGGATACCATGCCGGAAAGTTTGAAAAAAACAGGGACATTAAAAGACAGTAGTGCGCGCTCTTTTGCTAGTGAAGCGGAAGATTATATGTTTGAAAAATTCAAACCAAATATTCGTCAAGATATTACAAATTTTATTGAAAACACAATTGATACGCTTAATAAACAAGAGGTTTCTAAATTGATTTTAGATAAATTATCTAAAGATATTGCTAAGCTTATCCACGAACTTGAAAATAAAGAAGAATCCATCGCTCGTTATAAAAGAATGCAAAAAGATTTAGCTGTATTACAAAAAGAGGTTCCAAATGCGTAATGAATTAAAAAAGATAGCAGAAAATATTGAGCAAACATCTCGTATTGGGTATTTATTTAGTAAAGGTAACGTAGTGAATGCCCTTACAGAGCAACTTACAAAAGTAGAAGAAAACATCACCGCTCTTGAGGCTGAAAAAGAAAATGTTGAAAATAACTTAGCTCAACAAACTGAAACTTTAGCAAGTGTAAAACGTAATTTAAAACGTAAGGAAGATGAAATTGAAGAGTTAGGTGAAGAAATTGATGATCTTCAGGCAGATTTAAGTAAAAAGAAAAATGCGCTACGAGAAGTGGAAGAAAACTTCGCGGATCTATCTACCGAGCATGACGATCTGACTCAAAAACATAAAACATTATTAGAAAATGTTAAGAAAGAAAGAACGGTTACAAAATTACGTGAAAACTTAGTTGGTGCATTAATTTCCGCGAAAAATGAAAATGAGCATTTAAATAGTTTTCGCCAAATCTTTCATAATGAATTTTTACCTTTTGCGTCAGAAGAATCTTCTTTGCAAAATGAAGCAGGTGCATTGCTCAAATTGCAAGAAATCGAAAAAGAGTTAGCAATGATAAGTGGCTTACCATCATTCTATTCAGCTCGAGCTATTGCTGTAGGTGGTGGATTTAGTGCTGGGAAATCAGAGTTTATTAGTAGCTTTTTTAAGAATCCTGACTTAAAACTTCCTCGCTCCATCGAGCCGACAACGGCAATTCCGACTTATGTGGTTAATCAAAAAAATAAAAATCAAACAGAGGTTAAAAATAGCTTAATTGGCATTAATAATAATGGGGCAGCGGTTGATTTATTAAAAATTGATCCTGATTTAACGCAAAAATTAAGCCACCAATTTATGCGTTCATTTAATTTCCCATTAAAAAGCATTATGCCTTATATGTTTTTAACAACAGAATTAACCTATGAACACATTTGTTTTGTGGATACACCTGGATATAATCCGACTGGTTCACACACTTCAGAAGATATGGCAGTGGCAAAAGAATTTGTAGCAAATGCTGAGGCTTTAATTTGGTTAGTGGGAGCCGATGTAAATGGCACGCTTCCACGCACAGATATTCAATTTTTGAAAGATGTGCTTGGAAAAACCAAGAAACCAGTCTATTTCGTGCTAAATAAAGCTGATGTAAAACCTGAAGCTGATATAGTTAAAATTATTAAAGAATTTAGTCAAGTATTAGAGCGAGAGAAAATAGCATATATTGGTATTTCAGCTTATGATTCTTTAGAAGGTAAGGGATTACTTTATTATAAAGGAAAAGGTAAAAAGGATATTTTTGAATTTTTAAATTCAATGAATAAATCCTCAAATAAACAAGATGAAATTTTGCATAAACTTTATGAAGTAGAGCGTGATTATCAATTTGCGATTAAGAAAGATATTAAGCAACGTAAAGCTATTGAGAAAGCCTTGGATAATATCACCTTTGATTTAAATGAAGCAAATTTTAAACGGGGTCAACATAAAGTTTATGACCAACTTGAGATCGTTGCAGAATCATTTAATACGAAAACAGAGGAAAAACATTTGAAAACATTGGAAAAATTAATGACTAATTTTACCAATGTCATTAATCAAATGTTTGGTAAGGTTTCTCAAGTTAAACGCCCGAATATCAATATAGCTGATATTGAAGTTGAAGGGTTTGAGTTTGATGAAGATAATCTAAAAGAATCTGAAGTTCATAGTTCTAAAGAAGATGAGCTAAAAGAATTTGAAGTACATAATTCTAAAGAAGATGAAGTGAATGATAAACAATTTGAAACATTCCATGGGAGTTATTTCCAGCGATTTTTTAGTACATTTAAATAACAATAAATTATAGTATTTTATTTAAAAATTTTTCGATTAGCTTATTCATTTATAATAATTTTGTAGTGTTCAACTAATTCTAATAAGTTTATTTGATTAGTTGATAACTACAGTTTATTTTCTTTTGAAATTTACGAATCTGACAATCTATCCTACAGTAGTCCCATTCTCTCCCTATTGGAGCCTATTATGTTACTTGCAGAACAACTCGAAAATTTGACGGCTTATTACAAAGAAAATCGTGATACCTTTAACGATAACTTTCGCTTAAAAATGCACCGTACATTAAGCTGGTTGAAAAAGCCAATGAAGAAGACAATTTAGATTTCAAATTTATCGCACTTTGGATTGCCTTTAATGCAGCCTATGCCGATGAGTTAAGTAAAGAAGAAATTGAACGTAAGGTATTTCATCAATTTATTACTCGCCTTTGTGAATTGGATTCTGAACATCTACTTTATGGAATTATCTGGGATGAATTTCCTGGGACAGTGAAAACTCTACTAGATACGCCTTATACATTCCAACCATTTTGGGATGCTCATAATGATCTATTAGCAGGAAAAGAATGGAAAGCAATGTTTTCTGCAGCGAAGAAAAAAGCCCATTTTGCTTTTGAAGAACAGAAAACAGCAGAAGTATTGGAAGTGGTATTTGGGCATTTATACACATTGAGAAATCAACTTATACATGGCGGAGCTACTTATGAAAGTAGTACCAACCGTAAACAGTTAGAAGAAGCCTGTGCATTACTGTCATTATTCATACCTGCAATGGTAAAAATTATGTTACGTAATGATTCAGAGCCAAGTTGGGGAAAACCTTTCTATCCTGTTGTAAAATAAATTTATTTCTTACTGTAATTTGCGAACCAACCTTGCAATCTAGTTATCTATAATTCTCACCAATCTGATATCATTCAGATTGAACTCCTTTGGTCTAGGTAAAAGTGCGGTGAAATTCACCGCACTTTGTTATTTTTGGTTTAGCCCTCAATCCCTTCAAACAATGCTGTGCTTAAATAGCGTTCAGAGGCTGAAGGCAAAATAACAACAATGAGTTTATCAGCAAATTCTGGTAATTTAGCTAGGCGATCTGCAGCCGCGACAGCTGCACCAGATGAAATCCCTGCAAGAATGCCTTCTTCCGCCATTAAGCGACGAGCTGTGGCAAGTGCGGTATCACTATCAACGGTTTCTACGCGATCAATAATAGATAAATCTAAATTTTTTGGAATAAAACCAGCACCGATGCCTTGAATTTTGTGTGGGCCTGGTTTTGCTTCTTCACCCGCTAAAGTTTGAGTAATGACAGGAGATTCCACTGGCTCAACCGCAACAGAAGTGATTTGTTTACCAAAATCTAATTTAATCGAGCGAGAAATACCCGTAATCGTTCCGCCTGTTCCTACTCCAGCAACAATAACATCGACTTTGCCATCAGTATCTTTCCAAATCTCAGGGCCTGTTGTTTCTCGGTGAATTTGTGGATTGGCTGGATTTTCAAATTGTTTAAGCATGACATAGCGGTTTGGATCAGAAGCAACTATTTCTTCCGCTTTCGCAATCGCACCTTTCATTCCTTTTGCGCCTTCAGTAAGCACTAAATTCACACCCAATCCACGCAATAAGCGTTTTCTTTCTAGGCTCATTGTTTCTGGCATGGTGAGTGTAATTTTATAACCTCTAGCAGCTGCAACATAAGCCAAAGCGATACCTGTGTTACCGCTCGTTGCATCTACAATTTCTTTTCCTTTCGTGAGCGTACCATCTTTTTCTGCTTGCCACACCATATTCGCCCCAATGCGGCATTTTACGCTGTAGCTTGGGTTACGCCCTTCAATTTTCACCACCACATTGCCGTTGTGACCAAAGTGTTTTAAACGCACAAGTGGCGTATTTCCGATAGAATAAGAATTGTCTGCATAAATTGTCATAATATTTCCCTTTCGTTTGACTTCGTTAATGTTGATTTATTTATAGCACCGCACTTTTGATTAAAAAAATAGTTATTTGATCTATTTTATAACCGCAAGCTATTTAACAATCCCTGTATTTTCTGAACGAACATCAAGCCCTGTTTGAGATGAGGAATGACTATTCATATTAAAACGTAAGGCATTACGATAATTTTCCACCCACATTACCGTCGCACCACATACTGCAACAGGCATAATTAATAAATTAATCACTGGTACAAAAGTACAACAAGTAACCAATCCACCAAAAGTTAAACTTTGGGTTCGTTGATTACCAAGCGCATTTTTCATGATATCAAAAGAGACTTTATGATTATCAAAAGGATAATCACAGTATTGAATTGCCATCATCCAACAAGTGAACAAGAAAGTAAGTACAGGCACGATGGTTTGCCCAACCAAAGGAATAAAACTCAGTAAAGACAAGGCTATAATTTTGGGTAGGCTATAACGTAATTTTTGCCATTCTCGAGCAAGCATACGAGGCACATCTCTCATTACATCCACAAAACTATCATCATTAATATTTTCACCTGTCAGCATTTTTTCTACTTTTTCCGCTAACAAGCCATTAAATGGGGCGGCAATAAAGCCGGAAAGTGTGGTGAAGGTAAAATAAAATAGCAATAAAATCGTTAAAATGGACAGGGTTAACAAAATTACACTGAGAAAACTAAGCCAGTCCGGAATAAAATTCATCACCCAATCAATAGCACTCGTAATTTGGCTAATAAAAAGCCAAAATAAACCACAAAGTAAAACGGTATTAAGCAAAATTGGAATAATAACAAACCGACGCAAACCTTTTTGTGTAATATAATGCCAGCCCATTACAAAATAATGGAAACCAGATTTTAATTCATTGGGGTTCAACATTTTTCTTTCCTTTCAATAAAAATACGCCTAAAACAGACCGCTCTTTTCCCTTAAAATTCCACGCATTGAAGTATTTTTTCACCTACTGAAATATGGTAGGATTAGCGCTACTAATAGCATTCTCGCAGGACTAGCACGCGTAAGGAATAAAGATGGATTTAAATACAATTTTGATTATTGTGGGCATTTTGGCACTTGTTGCCTTAATCGTGCACGGATTATGGTCAAATCGTCGTGAGAAATCAAAATATTTTGATAAAGCTAATAAATTTGACCGCACTTCTCATGTGCAAAGATCCCATACGCAAGAAGAAGCGCAACCAACAAATGCTAATTTGTCTCACGTCACTACAGCGCAAGCAAATGCACCAATTCGTCATCAAGTAATGCCCAATGCAGCTGTGACTCAAGAACCTGTTGATTATAGACAAAGTGAAAAAAGTGTCGATGACATTAAGATTTCAATTCCAAATGTTCAACCTGTTTATGATATGGGAAATCATCGTTCTGAGCCGTTAAAGCCGACTCAACCACAATATGATATGCCGACATCAAATAGCGTTGCGAATATGACATTGGAACAAATTGAAGAACAAAGCCAAAATGCTAGTTTCAATGGAATTAATTCGTCATCACCAGAATTAAGAGCGCAACTGGCGGAATTAGCTCATGAAGAACGTCAAGTGGACTACAACGTATCTTTTAATGAACCAAAAGCAGAAACAACAGCTAAACCGAAACAAAAAACTGGATATATTCAACTTTATCTTATTCCAAAATCTAGCGACCAATTTAACGGTGCGAAATTAGTACAAGCACTTGAAAACTTAGGCTTTATCTTGGGTGAGGATGAAATGTATCACCGCCACTTAGATTTAAGTGTGGCAAGTCCAGTTCTCTTTAGCGTGGCAAATTTAGAGCAACCAGGAACATTTGATGCTTACAACTTAGTAGATTTTAGCACAATGGGAATTGTATTCTTTATGCAACTGCCATCACCAGGTAATAATCTCGCTAATTTACGAATGATGATTCGCGCAGCGCATACATTAGCTGAAAATTTACAAGGCATTGTGCTTACTGAAGAACAAGAAATCTTTGATGAAAATGCAGAGCAAACATATCTTGCTCGCGTGTAAATTCATACCTTAAATTTACCGCACTTTTATCTTTATTGAGACAGGCTTTATGCCTGTCTATTTTCACTCTAAACACACAAAAAGTGCGGTCATGTTTCCCCGAGAATTTTATGACAAATATTCAAACTCAAATAGACAATCTACGCAAAACCTTGCGCCAATATGAATACGAATATCACGTTCTAGATAATCCAACCGTTCCTGATAGCGAATATGATCGTCTCTTTCACCAACTAAAAGCATTAGAACTAGAACATCCTGAATTTCTGACTTCAGATTCCCCAACTCAACGTGTGGGTGCAAAACCACTTTCTGGGTTTAGCCAAATTCGTCATGAAATTCCCATGCTCTCTTTGGACAATGCTTTTTCAGATGAAGAATTCAATGCCTTTGTAAAACGCATTGAAGATCGTTTAATCGTATTACCTAAACCACTTACCTTCTGTTGTGAACCTAAACTTGACGGTTTGGCAGTGAGTATTTTGTATGTAAATGGGGTTCTTACCCAAGCAGCCACTCGTGGCGATGGCACCACAGGCGAAGATATTACAGCCAATATCCGTACTATTCGTAATATTCCATTACAACTTCTAACAGACAATCCTCCAGCACGTTTAGAAGTACGAGGCGAAGTTTTTATGCCACACGCGGGATTTGAGCGTTTAAATGAATATGCGCTAGAACATGGTGAAAAGACCTTTGCTAACCCTCGTAATGCTGCAGCAGGCTCTTTGCGTCAGCTTGATCCTAATATTACAAGTAAACGCCCATTGGTATTAAATGCTTATGGTATTGGGATTGCTGAAGGCGTTGAACTGCCAAGCACTCATTATGCTCGTTTGCAATGGCTAAAATCTATCGGTATTCCAGTGAATCCAGAAATTCGTTTATGTAATGGTACGAATGAAGTTTTAGATTTTTACCGAGATATTCAAAATAAACGAAGCTCGCTGGGTTATGACATTGATGGAACAGTATTAAAAATCAATGATATAGCCTTACAAAATGAGTTAGGATTTATTTCTAAAGCACCTCGTTGGGCAATTGCTTATAAGTTCCCAGCCCAAGAAGAATTAACGGTGTTGAATGATGTTGAATTCCAAGTTGGCCGAACGGGTGCAATCACACCAGTAGCTAAATTAGAACCCGTATTTGTTGCAGGTGTTACAGTAAGCAATGCTACCTTACACAATAGCGATGAAATTGAACGCTTAAATATTGCTATTGGCGATACTGTTGTCATTCGCCGAGCAGGCGATGTGATTCCACAAATTATCGGTGTATTACATGAACGTCGCCCTGATAATGCTAAAGCAATTATTTTCCCGACAAATTGCCCTGTGTGCGACTCTCAAATTATTCGTATTGAAGGCGAAGCAGTAGCACGCTGTACAGGAGGATTATTCTGTGCTGCACAACGAAAAGAGGCTTTAAAACATTTCGTGTCTCGTAAAGCAATGGATATTGATGGTATAGGCGGAAAATTAATAGAACAATTAGTCGATCGAGAACTGATTCATACACCAGCGGACTTATTTAAACTTGATTTAACTACGCTCACACGCTTAGAAAGAATGGGCGCAAAATCTGCAGAAAATGCTCTCAATAGTCTTGAGAAAGCCAAAAGCACGACTCTTGCTCGCTTTATTTTTGCTTTAGGCATTCGTGAAGTAGGTGAGGCCACTGCATTAAATCTTGCAAATCACTTCAAAACTTTAGATGCGCTTAAAGCCGCTGATCTTGAGCAACTTCAACAAGTGCCGGATGTAGGTGAAGTTGTGGCAAACAGAATTTTTGTATTCTGGCGTGAAGCGCATAATGTTGCCGTTGTTGAGGATTTAATCGCACAAGGCGTACATTGGGAAACCGTGGAAGTAAAAGAAGCCAGTGAAAACTTATTCAAAGATAAAACCGTCGTCCTCACCGGCACCCTCACTCAAATGGGTCGCAACGAAGCAAAAGCATTACTACAACAGCTAGGCGCAAAAGTAAGTGGCTCAGTTTCCAGCAAAACGGACTTCGTCATCGCAGGTGACGCAGCTGGCTCTAAACTCGCCAAAGCGCAGGAACTAAATATTACAGTATTAACAGAAGACGAGTTTTTAGAGCAGCTTAATATTTTAAATTAGTTAAATTAAAATCGTATGAACAAAAGCGGCCAAAAATTATCATATTTTTGACCGCTCTTTTGTATTTAAATGTTAAGTTATCAATTTACTGACATAGTCATTTGTCTTCTTTCATCCTTACTTAAATACGCAGCTGCCCGTATTAATGACGGTAATTTGATTGTGATTACAGTTTCAACACACAGCCGCGCGGAGGCGGCTGCTTATAGATGTGGATAACTATTGCAATCGTAAATGGTTTCAACACACAGCCGCGCGGAGGCGGCTGCTCTCTACATAAAAAAGCAAGAAAAATCAGCGTATTAAACACTGTATTTCGCTAACTGATTTTATGATAAGGAGTTTAATAAGTATAACGGTCATACCGCCGTTATACAAATAGATTAACTTATTCAAATTGTTAAAGAAAATAAGGATCGCTATCCCATCAGGGTTTTAATGAGAACAACAGGTTAGCGAACTAAATGACAAGCACGTCTTTAAATACATCTATTGCTGGTTTTGCCCCATGATGTTCCACTTTATTACGCCACTTACTGCCTAAATGATAAAAACGCAGACTGTCACATGTAGGGTCGTAGGTTTCCAACAGTTTGTTTTTCAATATGACCCACTGGTCAGGCGTGACATCACATTCAAATACCGAATATTGCGCCCGCACGCCGTAATCTAAGCAATGTTTTGCAATGCGGCGCAATCGCGCTTGCCCATTTGGATCATCAAAAGAAATGTCGTAAGTAATCAGCATTAACATAGTGTATCTCATCAAAAACGGCGGGTATTCCGCCAAATCCCCGCGCAGATGACGCGCCAAAAGCATCGCCTGAATATACGGCAGCAGCCCGATTTCTACTTCTTCGCCCAAAAACGGATGAACGATTTTCTCCTGCTTTTTCGCCTGCAAAGCTTGGAACAACAGCTTACGCGCATCGGCTTTCAAACTTACCGCGCCGCTTGCTTCGGTAACAAAATCCTGCGGTTTGATTTGCCCGCGGTTAATCAGCGACAGCACCAACCTGTCTGCCCACCACGCGCGGAATTCTTCCAAAATATCCTGCGCCAAACTGTCGCGCCCCGACCGGTCGGCATGCAGAAAGCCTACCTGCGGATCCAGCCCCACGCCTTGCAGCGCGCCGCTGATGTCCTTGCCCAACAAACTGTACACAAACGACAACAGCGCATTCACCCCGTCTCTGGGCGGACGGCGGTTGCGCCCATCAAAAGAAAAGCCGCTTTTTTCGCTCAAAAGCTGCCCGAACACGCCGAAATAACGCGCCGCCGCATCGCCCTCAATCCCGCGCACCCGTCCAGCTCCGCTGCGCTCTTCAACTGCCGCAGCGAAATGTTCAAAGAATCGACCGCACTTTGAATCGCCGCATTCTCGCCATAATTGCGAACCTGTCGCTGAAGCACCCGCTTGCCCGCCTGAATCTTCGCCGCAATGATATTGCGCGCAATCGGCACGGGATTTTGCTCCGACACCCGATACTGCGCCCGACGCAACAGCACATTGCCGCTCTGCCGCCCCTGAAACCGTCCCAAGAAACGTCCGTTTTCGGTAAAAAACGCCAAATTCACATTATTTTCGCCGCAAAACCCCAGCAGAAACGGCGACACCAGCACATTCCCAAAACAGAAAATATGCCCGATGGAATGCACCGGTAACTGCGCCACCTTCTTACGCTCCTGCTCAACCACCAGCGTTTCCCGCTCCTTATGCAGATAGCTGCCTTGGGTGGTGATGTAGAGCGTGTTTTGCAGTTTGCGCATGGGGAAAACTCCTTGGGGTTTGAACGCAGTTTGGGACGTTTAACAGGGGTTGGCTACCTGAAAATTATCTGTAGGTTAGGTTAAATATTTCATTTTTCATATGCTCAAAAGCTAAATATTGAATATATTCATTTTCTATTTTTTTTGCTTCATCACTAATTTCGATACCTCGCGTATATCCCTTGTTTAGTTTTACAAAACCAGAAATTCCAATCATATAATTAATGGTTGATAAGTTCTTGTTATATTCTATATTTTCAAATATTTCATGATAAATACTATCCATATCTTCATTTTTAAATCTTTTTTGCATATATCTCATTGTAAATCCAGAAAGAATATCTGCAATTTGAATTCCTACATTATTCTTTGAATCGGTATCGAAAGTAATATTAATTGGTTTTTCAATATTAAAATTTGAATTTGTAAACTTATATCTTGTTTCCCCTACATCCAACATCTTTTGAACATTGTAAGATAACATATCATCAAAATGAACCTGCTGATCATGTATGAAATTAATATCTTCAAGGTTACCATTAAAATAGTTAACTCTAGCTACAAGGTTGGTAAGTGATGAAATTTGCGGTAATAAATAAGTTAACTGCCCTTTTTTATTTTCATCTGGAATAGGAATAAACTTTCTTACTGCATTGTCTAAACCTTCTTTCTCTTTAATATCAAAATAATCCTCTATAGACATACCAATATCATTTACAATACTTTGAAAAATACCTTTTAAGTATAAATCTTTTTCTTCTTCAACTTTTGCAGAAAAGAATTCTCTCAGGGTATGAAACGAATTTAATAGAGATTCTTCATTAATATTTTTACATGCTTCAAAGAAGCATTGATACTCAGGCTCACCTATATTTCTGATGAGGATATCCATATATATTTCGCGTAATACTTGCCACTCTCCATCCAACTCTTCTTCTCTTGGTATAAAATATGGAGGAATTACCTGATGAATAACCATTGAATTGCATATATAATATTTTTTGTCGGTTATTTCTATAAAATAGTCAATATTATTATCTTTGATAAAATCCACAATCTCTAAAATTACTTTTGGTTTTTTATCAAATAAGTTTGAAGATTTTATTTCACCACTTTGAATTTTATATTTTTTCTTCAACTCAGGAATAAATTCATTTTCTATTTTAGAATATACATCTTCAGGTATTTTCACAGCTGAAAGTGTAAAAATATTCTGATTTGAAAATGTTAAATCAATTTTTCTCTGAACAAGATCCCCACTATTACCTGATTCATCAATATAGATTTTCATACTTACTCCTACTAAACAGTTATTTTCACTTCTAATAACCACAGAATTCACTCCCCAAACAACCCCTCTACATACCCCACACTCCTATCCCGTTTCCCCAGCAACTCCGGCTGGCAAATCTCCACCAATGAGCAGGCTTTGCAGCGTTTGCCGTAGTCGGGAGGCGGGATTTGGCTGCTGTTTAGAAGTTCGCGCACGGCGGCGATGGTGGCGAGTGTTTGGGCGCGCAGGTCGTCTGAAAACACGACGGGGACGCGGTGGCGGGTTTGCATATACCACAGCGCGCCCTCAGAGACGGTTTGCCCCGTCATTTCTTCCAAACACAAACCTTGAGCGCAAAGCTGGATTTCGTCCATCGGATCGGGTTTGGGTTTGCCGCGTTTGTATTCCACGGGTTTCAGACGGCCTGTTTTCATTTCTACTTCCACCAAATCCAACACGCCGCTGATGCCCAGTTTTTCCGCCGACACATGCACCGTCCGCTCAAAACGCACGCCCTTGCGCGTTTCCGGCTCACCTGAATCTACCCGTTCGTGTAGCGCCTTGCCCTGCGCGGTCAGATAGTTCTCCGCCCACGCCTGCTCGTTGTGAATCAACGCGCATTGTCGCGGGCAGAAGGCGTAGTGTTGCAGGGCGGAAAGGGGAATCAGGCGCGTATCCTGATTTTCCCCTTGGGTTTTGGTTGAAAGTGCGGTCATTTTTTCAAATGTTTTTTAAAGCAACTCTTCCACACTCACGCCATTTAAGCCGTCTGAAACCACGCTGATTTTGTAATCGCCAAAACCGCTTGCAGGCGTACATGATTCGCCGTTTACGCGTTCGACTTTTACAGCATCAAACAATTTATGTGCAGGCTGGCTGCCGAGTGCACTGTCGTGTTTGAAAACAATCAATTTGCGCGCTGCCATTTCACCACGGGCGGCGGAGCGGTCGTGTTCAAACATCAGCGTCAGGGCTTGCCAGAGTTTGTCTAAGTCGTCGTCTGAAAAACCGGTTTTGGCAGCAAGGTTGGCGGAGATAAAGCCATGCACGCGGTAGAGCGCGTAAGGGACGATGTATTTACGCCCCATAGTGCGTTCTTTTTCCAAGTCTTTTTCGTTGGTTACCGCCATGCGGGTGATGGAAATTTCGAGCGGCACAATGGGGTCAATGGATTGGGCGAACGCCAGTTGCACCGGACCGCGTACTTGTCCGCTGTTGACTTCGGTGGTCATCACGGCGCCGAAGGTGCGGATATCGAAGAAGTTTTTACACATCCAAGCGGTAATGTCGCGGGCTTTAGCTTCGTCTTTTGGCAGTTTTTTGGCTTCAGATTCAATGCCGAGTGCTTCATAAGCGCGTTTGTTTTGCAGGTTTAACACGCTTTTTTCTTTGACGTAGATTTCGTAACCTGCTTCGTTTTCGCTGCTGATTTCGACAAAATTACGAATTTTGCGTTTCAGGCAGACATCGGTTACCAAGCCTTTGCTGGATTCGGGGTCAAGACGCGGCATATTGCCTGCATCGGGATCGCCGTTGGGGTTGCCGTTGGTAACATCAAAAAAGTAAACAAATTCATAGCGGTTTTGAATGGCAGACATTTTCTGGCTCCTTAGTTTTCAATGGTTTCAGCGGTTTCTTTTTTAGCAAAATAGCTTTGTTTTTGGTGGTAGTAGCCGATGGCGAAGCGGCCTTGCTCGTCAATGCTCAAATGACGCGGAAAGGTTTCGGGCAGTTTGGCAATGATTTCGCCCAAATCTTTATCCAAATTCACTGCCATACCGGCTTTGTCTTTACGCAAGCGCGACAAATGGTGTTTTGCACCCGACAAAAGGCGCGGAAAAACCGAAAACGGCACGGCGGATGCAGAGCCGTAGTAGCGGTCGGCAATGCCGGCGTTTAATTCGCCCAACGCCTGATATTGAATGCGCTCCAACACGGCAAACAGCCGCCCTAAAAGATAGGCGCGATTCGGGCTTTCATTGTTCAAACTCATAGGAACTCCTTCTTCGATAAAACCTTTTCTAAAACGCCGCTCTAATACGGCTTTCATCATTGCCACGCGCAAGCCGTTGACATCGCCGTCGGCACGGATTCGGGTAATCAGTTGCGACAGCAAGCTCATGGGATACGGCGTACCGCAAATCACGGCGCGGGTCATTTCGCCTGCCAACACGGGCGAGATATTTTCACTTTTGCCCAATACGGCAGTTTGCAATAAAAGTCGCCAAATGGACGGCGGCGTTTTCCACGCGCAAGGCTCAAGGGCTAAATCTTGCCAATGCTGCGCCAAGTTTTCCGCCAACTGCCCAAACGTGGTGTCCAGCCAAAACCGAACAGAAATCCGCGCGGCATTGGGGGCAAGCCCTAAGATATAAAAACGGGTATTGGGAGAGAGTTCGGGCGCAATTTCTTGCAGTGGACGGCCTTTGCCGATTTGTTCCAATACGTTGAAAACTTTGGCGCTTTCTTGTTCATCATCCGGTGGCGTAAATACATGCGCGAAAAAGCCTTCGGCAGCCTGCGCCGTGGCGGTATCATCCGCTTCCGCCCAAAAGACCGTGCTGGCGTCGCCGATGGTCAGGCAGTGATTATTCGCTTCTTGATTACGTTGGCGCAACAGATAGTTCAGCGCGGTGGTGTAGGCAAACGCGGATTGTTCGGAAACGGGTGCATTTGCGCCTTGCTCCTTGCCAAAAGAGGCAAAGGCTTCTTTGTTGAACGAAATAATCGAGCCGCCGGAGCTTTGCCCGCCAAACACGCCTTTAATCGCCGGATGCAGCCGCGCAATCGGGGCAGTGTCGCCGCTAATCAGGCACAAGCCCTCGAGTGCTTCGTCGCTTTTCAGGCAGCCTGCCCACAAAGTTTGCGCGGCTTCGCGTTTATGAATAAGTGCGGTCGGTTTTTCAAGAGAAAATGCAATGTTGGCATCGAGCATTTCGGCTGGCAGATTTTCGGTAGCAAAATGTGCAGGCTGCCAGTTTTGCAGAAAACGGCACAAGGCTTGCAAGCCTTCATCTTCGCTGTTTTGCAGTAAATCGAGATGGTATTGCTTAAAGGCGTCAAAAGTTTTTTCAGACGGCGTAAACGGTTTTTCTTTCGCTTCGGCTTTGTTTTTATTGGCTTCCACGCCAAGCGCGTAGGCGGTTTTATCCCACAAAAAATTCGGTTTGATACCCGACGTGCGTTTTTCAGGGCGCGGCAGGCTCATCAGCTTCGGCTGCGGCTTTTTATCGGTAGTCAGATTCGGCACAACGGTTTTCAGACGACCTTCTTTATCCAACACCAAAATCCAGCCGATTTTCTCCTCGCTAAAGCCATGAGGCGGCACTTTCGGGTTGCCCATTTCATCGGTTTTTGTTGCCAAACGGCGGTAATAGCGGGCAAGGGATGCAAGAATCATGCTTTCACCTCCTCGGCGTAAAACGGCGGTACATCAATCATGCCACCTTTCATTTCCGCACGGAAAAAATGCGGTGTGTTGCCGTGGTCAAAATCAATATCGTGCAGCATCCAGCCTAAATCACGGTTTGCCTCGCTTTCCGATAACGCCGACAGCGGCAGCAGCTCGCCCTCGTCAATCAACGCAAAATCGGCAGGAAACTCACGCACGCCCAAACAAGGCTGCTGAAAGCATTGCCCCTTTTTCGCACGGCGTTTGAATATCTCGATATGCTTGGTAACGGTCTCATCCGCGCCTGCTTTTGCCGTCAGCACCGCATGGGCTTCAATCACATACGCCACGTCTTTAAGCACCGTCGCCGCGCGCTGCTGGCGATCGTCTTCAATCAGCGTATATAAATCGGCAACGCTCTTGCGCTTCATCGCGCCGCTGACCTTACCCGCCGAAATCTTGCCACCCAACTCATTGCGCCGCACCGACTCAAACCGAATCGGCTTCAACACATAAATCCAATCAATCACCCACCGAATCGCCGGCTTCCAATGCACCGCCGCCAAAATCCCGCGCGCCGCCGACGGCGTGATGACATCATAAGATACCCGCTCCACCTTCATCTCTGGACGGGTAAAACAGGCATAATCGCCCCAAATGTGTAGGCGGATTTGGTTCATTTGGTTCTCCTATTAATTTTTATTAATATAATCCCCCCACTAAAAAAAAGGGGGGATATTCAAATCTAACTAATTGGAATTATTTTAGCTTTCTAAAAGTCTATACTCCCCTTCAATAATTTCACCTTCTTTTTGCCATTCATCAAATGCTCTTTTACGCTCGGCAACTTGCATATTAGCTTCTTGAACCGCTGAAATTTTTTCTTTTAATTCTGCATAAACTGGAAATAATTGTTCAATAAAACTATCATCATTTAATGATTTAAGCAGACCAGATCGCTGCTGTTCAAGCATTTCCACAATATCTTTAACCATATTTGAAAAATCTTCTTCCGCTTTCGCCTTTTTGTAACTATCCCACAACTCCATCGCAATGCCTGCAAAAGCCATAACAGCATTAACTTTCGCTGCAAGATTCACTGCTCCCCATGGTTTAAATTTCAGATATTTTGCAAGATCTACGCCTACCATCTTCCCAGCGGCAACAATGCCATCGCGAGCAGCCAATACATGTGTATTGTCAATTTTTTGCTTGCTCAAAAACCCTAAACTCTTGCTCATTACAGCAGACCCCACAGAATCTTCAAATCGCACCATTTCATTATCAAAGTCCAAGCTAATGCGTTGCAATGCGCTTTCTATAACCTGGCATTGCCGTCCAAACTCTTGTTCTAAACGGGTAGTTAATACAATCCCATCTTTTCCTAATTCATTTTCATAAAAATCTGAGAATGTATGTAAGTCTGTTCCTTTAACCTGACGAATCAATCCTGTGAAATAATCAAGCACAAATTCTTTCAAAGAACTACGCACATTATTGATTCGTGCAGTCATTGGCTCTAATTCAGAATTTAAATGTTGAGCTACATCAGCTAAATGCACCAACTCATTATTTAATATTTCCTGTGTTTTTTGAACAACTGGAAGCTGTTTACCTAATACATCCTGAATCATGCTCTTTTGTGCTTCAAACACAATTGGTATTACTCCGCCATTTTTCTCTATGACATAACGAGTTGCATCTTGCAAAGTATAGATACGAGACAGCTTTTTAAATTCATCTAAATGATCCAACCAATAATCAATTCCTTCACCAAAAGGATTTGCTGATACCGCAACAATCTTAATATCAGCAACTTCTTTATCTTCCAACCCAATCATAGTTTTCAGACGGCTTAAGACATTATCTGCTTTGGTCTTTAGGTTCTCTCTATAATCCCAATCATCTTCGACATCCGCCACCTCATCAAAACGGCTTAATACAAACACAGTACGTGATAACAGATTCAAATCACGAAATAGCCATTTCAAGTCTTCTTGGTGACTCTCTTTAATTGGGTTAGTTGAATTCATGATATATAATATCAAATGAGCTTCACTAACATATTTTTTGGTTATCTCTTTATATTTTTCAATTTGACCTGTACTGTTTTGTTGTTCTTTAAAACCAAATAATCCCGGAGTATCAATAAGCTCAATCCCATTGTCCACATGATAAATTTTTACTTCATTTGAGGATTCTTGCTGACTAATATTCATGCTTTGATCTAAACGCTCCAACCAAGCAGAAGCAATAGAGGTTTTACCTTCTGAAAAACCGCCAATTAAGGCAACTTTTAAAACCGAACTTTGCATGTACTTTTTAGCAGTTTGTAGTTTTTCTAATAAGTCTGGATCGGGAACCAAGCCAAATGCTCGTCCTGTCTCAACAAATTGACTTAATTTTTCTAACATACTTTGCGCTTTTTCTTGTTGAACTTTAAATATAGTTACAGTATTTGTCATAATATTTCCTTTTTTTTAGATTGTTTGAAAAATAGCTTCTAACTCTGTCTCAGCTTTTTCTAATACCTCTATAACAGATTTATATTGTTTTAATGGAGCCTGAAGTTCCATTAAAACTTTTTCAACCTCTTCATTCATTGCATTTTTGATGTCATTAAGAATTTTTTCCATTTCATTTCCAATTTGGTTAGCTGCTTTCCGAATCGCATTATCAGTTTCTTTACGTTGCTGAGACTTCCTGTAATCTGAGCTAAAAAAACCAATAACTGATTTAGTTACTCCAATTAAAGCCCCAACTACAGCTAGCACACCACCTACAAAGGTAACAGTCCAGCCTACTGGATTTGTGGCTAATAAAACAATGCCTGTTACCACAGAAACGCCACTTGAAACCAACCCAATAAGATTTAAACCATTATCAATCTTTATATCTAAATTAAAATTTTTTAAATTAAATGAATTACTTCTTTCATTAAAGATATTATTTAAGTGAAGACTTGTACGCTTTACAATATTTAATAATTCCTCTCCAAATTTATTAGTTTCTAATTCAATAGAATTTCTCAATTTATTTTCTAGTTTTTGGGCTTGTAACTCCATTTCATTTTTCAAGTTACGTTTAAATGCGTCATTACTAATATCTTTGTCTATTTCATTATAAAGACTAGCTCGAATTTCATTTTGAAAAGCCTGTAAAATTTTTCCTCTTAATGAATCTAGAATACCTGTAAATTGCTCCATTAGCACCATAATTCTAGTCTGAGAATTTAACACTTCATCTCTCACCTTTTTTCTATCCTCTTTAAATTTTTGACTTAACGCTTTTAAATCACATATTGAAGAATCTAATGTCTGGCAAGCCTTATTTAAATTTGAACGTTTAATTTTATTACGGTAATCAACAATGATTTCGGAAGATAATTTTTCTACAAAATTAGGTAAGCCACTCAACTCCAAAATTTTATCTCTTTCACCAAAACGCTCTAGGAATTTTCTTTGTTCATTTGCCTCTTTACTTCCTGGGATAACACATTCAGTCAACCCCAAATAGGCTGGCCTTGCACTAACAATTAAGCTCTGACAATACTTCTCTGCTAACTCTTGTTTTAATTTTTCATCCAATGCCTGCAATCCATCTTTTTCGCTTTGACCAATTAATGGTTGTTTCAAAGAGCGAGGATTGTTGACAGCATGGTTGTAGATTGTCCAAACTTCTGTTTGAGCGCCTAAATGCTCTTTCATTTTTTCTAATGTGCCTTTTTTATCTCCCTTCTCTCCTTCATGTGTTTGTGGTGGACGTGCAGTACGCGTTACATAAAATATAGCATGAGCTTTCTTAACAGCCTCTTCAATTGCAGTTCGTACAACACTTTCATCACCTTCAATACCAGGAACATCAATCAATGCGAATTCATGATTATTATAGTTAAAATCAAATGAAGTATTGTCACGGGTAAAATCTGAACGACCATCTCCGATGATTTGACCATCTGCAAACTCTTTCAAACTCTCTGTTTCTTTAATTAATCGTGTATTTTCGGCTTCTGCATCTTTCTTTTCTTGCAATAAAGTTTTTAGACAAGATTTAAAATCTTCTGATTCTTTTTGCTTTTCACCCTTAATTTCTGATAAAAGTTGTCGTGCTGTAACCAATTCTTCTTTTTCTTTAATTGGAATAAATAAAGAAATAAAACGCTGCCACCATTTTTGATTCTTTCTGATTTTCTCTAATAACTCAGACAAATGACGAACTTCAACTTCAGCTCGCATAATAGATTCAGCATATTTTTGATCCAACTTATTTAAAATTTCCTGTACTTCTTCTATTGCTTTTTCTTTACTCATAATAATTTGGCGAACTTTACAGAAAGCCTCTTCAGTTAAACCACTTTTCTCAGCCAACTCCTTAAATTTCTTTTGGCTTTCTGCTTTGCTTTTTTCTTTTAAAAATATACGTAAAGCTTCTATTAAAGTTGATTTTCCAGCATTAGTTTCGCCATAAAAAGCAATAGTAAATTTTTTCCATTCGCTTATCTTTTTTAATTCGTTAAGTTCTTTTTGAATAGTTTCATTTAATTTGTATAGGTTATCTATTGCAAAAGATATATCTTTATCAATTTTATCTTTCGCATTTTGCCGTGATAACTTATCTATTACTACCTCAATTTGGCTAGCAATTTTTTCATAGATAAAATTTGATTCTGTTTCCATTAAATATCTCCAAATTAATTAAAAAACCAACATTTCTACCTTCAAAAACTCTGTATTATTCCAAGAAAGCCCCGCCACCGCATCATACAAACCCAGCCCAATCAGCGTATAAAACTGTTTGCCGAAGTTTTTCTCGTTAATCGGTTCGATACGCCCTGCTTTATATAAAGCGGCGAGGGCTTTTTCGGGGATTTGGACGGTGTAGGGTTGCAGTTTGCGTAAGAGTCCGCCGATGTGGTCGGCGTGCTGCAGGCTGCTAATAAGGTTTTCGGCCTCACCATCGAACAGAATAATCAGCGGCTGCATGTGGCTTTCGATCATGCGGAATTTGTCGGCGATGGTTTGGAATGGGAAATCGAGGCTTTGCCCTGTATCGTTGTGCATTTTTAGGATTTTTTTATTGTCCAGTTCGCTGCCTTTTAATTGATAAAGCTCGGCGAAGTAGGCAGCGACGGCTTGGGTGGATAAGAGGTCGTCTGAAAACTCATCGGCAGTCAAGCGCATAACGGCGGCTTGGGCGGCAAGTTCAGGTGGGGCTTTCCATTTATCTTCGGGCGCGAATATCCAGACAAAGCTGTTTTCAGGTAACCTTTTGCCTTCGCGGTTACAGCGTCCTGCGGCTTGGGCAACGCTGTCTAAACCCGCTTCGGCGCGCATCACCAGCGGAAAATCCACATCCACACCAGCTTCGATTAAAGAGGTGGCGATGACGCGGCAGGGTTCGCCGTTTTTCAGACGATCTCGGATCTCATCAAGTTTTTGGCTGCGGTGTTTGGCGCACATTAAGGTGGTCAGGTGGAACGTGCCGTCAAGGTGTTTGGCTTGGTCGTACAGGCTGCGGGCGTGGCGGCGGTTGTTGACGATGACGAGCATTTGCGGGTGTTCGGCAAGTTTGGCGAGCAGGTCGGCGTCGGTTTGTTTGCCGATGTGTTGCACGGTAGTGCGGCGCAGTTTGTCGAAAAGTGCGGTCGGTTTTGGGGCTATTTCGCGCACGTTTTCAAAGCCGCGATAGAAGCCGTTTTCGGCTTGCACGGCAGGCTGGGTGGCGGTGCACATGACGACAGAGCAATGATAGTTTTGCGCCAATTCTTTGATGGCTTGCATGATGGGCAGCAACAGATTGAGCGGCAGCATTTGCGCTTCGTCGAGAATGATGACGGAGCCTGCGATGTTGTGCAGCTTGCGGCAGCGCGAGGAGCGGTCAGCAAAGAGGGATTCGAAGAATTGCACGGCGGTGGTCACGACAATCGGCGCATCCCAGTTTTCCGAGGCAAGGCGTAGTTTGTCTTTGGTGGCCTCATTTTGCAGTTTGCCGTCGTCGAAGGTGCTGTGGTGTTCCAACACGGCTTGTTCGCCTAATTCGCCAAAGGCTTTGCGGAATTCGGCGGCATTCTGTTCGATGATGCTGGTGAATGGGATGACGTAAATCACGCGCCGCATGTCGTGCCGTTTGGCGTGTTCCAGCGCAAATGCCATGGAAGTGAAGGTTTTTCCGCCGCCAGTCGGCACGGTGAGCGTGAACAGCCCTTGCGGTTGTGCCGCTTGTTCTACGGCATGATCCAGAATTTCACTACGTAGGCGGTTTAAGGCAGCATTGCGTTTTTCGGCTTCGGTTTGCTCTGGAGCTTGGGCAATGCGTCGTCTGAAAGCGTTGATGAATTGATTAAAATTGTGTTGTAAGGCGTTTAGATCGGGATAACCGCCGCGCTCGATGGCTTTGTTTTCTTAGTTTGAATAAAAGGCTTCAGTATCAAGATAATCGGCATCCACTAAGCAGGAATAGAGCATTCGGGTGAAGAAGGCGTAGGAGAAAAAAGGATGATGCGCATCGGCTTTGAGTGGCGGTGCGGATAGGTTTTTGGGGAGCTTGATTTCTTGTTGCCACAAATTATCGAGAGCGGGAATATCTGCGCCAAATTGCAAGGCTAAACGATCCTTTAACGTGCGACGCTTATCCCCTTCACCATTGCCATTTGCAAGCCCCGCATGATGCCCTGCAATGCAAAATGCCATCAGCTTGCCAATAACATTTCCCCAACGCTCGACAGCAATTTTGGCTCCGGCGGTGGCATGATCGACTGATGGGCCACCATGCAATCGGTAATTAAAGGCTTCTGAATATTTCCCAAAATCATGCAGGTGCCCCATCTGACAGGCAATTTCCTGTGCACCGAATACCCGAGCAAACTCCGCCGCCATTTCGCCGACATTGACCGAATGGCTTTGCAAGGTTTGCCAATGTTCGTAAGGCAAGAGATTGCCGAGTTCGTCTTGGGCGGAATGAGCGTAGTACAGAGGCTTAGCAGGCATAAAAATAATCCTTTATATTTATGATTATTATTTGACCTAATCTACTCCTAATCCTGTTTTAATGTCAACAACGTTTACATTGATACATTTTGAGGTTAAATCATTCAAATTTTGAATAATATGATACTAATGACGCCCGCCAAAAGGTGGTTTTGCAAACCAAATCACAATAAACAATCCTAAGAATCCCATAGCTGATAGCCAAAATATTTCATTTGCGCCAATAATAAATCCTTGCGATGTTATTTGTTGAGCAATGTAAGCTGAAGTTTGGGTATCACTTAAACCAAATTGATTCATTTGATGGTAAAAACTTTGGGAAATTGGGTTATAAGGATTAATGTGTTCCGTTAATTGAGTATGGTGAACAGCTTCACGGTTATACCAAATAAATGTGGTTAAAGATGTCCCTACAGAACCCGCTAAAGTTCTCAAGAAGTTAAATAAGCTAGATGCAGAAGCCATTCTATGCGCAGGCAAGCCAGACAGCGTTATAGTGGTAAGTGGCATAAAGAAACAAGCCACAGCCAAACCTTGCACTAATTGTGGTAAAGTCACATCAGCAAATGTCATTGATGGCTCAAAAGTCACCGCTCGCCAATAAAATGTTATTGCATATACAATAAAACTTATTGTCACTAAAACTCGCATATCGATCTTATAACCGAAACGCCCAATAATCGGTGAAAGCAAAATTGGGAATAATCCAACTGGGGAAGCCGCAAGCCCAGCCCACGTCGCGGTGTAATGGAAGACTTGTTGTAGCAAGAGCGGAATTAATACCACAGAACCTAAATAAATCAAAAAGGCTAAACTAGTACATAAACACCCTACACTAAAATTACGAGAATGGAAAAGCGAAATATCTACTACAGGATTATCATCTGTCAATTCCCAAATAACCAAGGCAATCAGACAAACGACAGCAACAACGGCTAATATAATGATTTCATTAGAATTAAACCAATCTTGCTCACGGCCCTGATCAAGCATTAATTGCAAACATCCCACGCCTAAGACAAGTAAGACTAAACCGACTTTATCAATAGGTTGATGAACAATTTCACTTTCTCGGCTACCCAAAATCTTCCAACTGATTAGCACAACTAATAAACCAATCGGAACATTAATAAAGAAAATCCATCCCCAGTGGATATTATCACTAATCCATCCGCCTAAAATTGGGCCAAAAATAGGCGCAACCACAATAGTCATTGACCAAAATGCCAATGCCATTCCACGTTTTTCTGGCGGGTAATTATTTAATAATAAACTTTGCGAAAGAGGAATCACAGGGCCTGCTACAGCGCCTTGAATGACGCGAAAAATAATTAAAGCCTCAAGACTATCTGCAATCCCACAAAGCCAAGAAGAAACAACGAATAAAAAAGTTGAGACTAAAAATAACCGCACTTCGCCAAAACGTTTTGCTAACCAACCTGTTATTGGAATAGAAATCGCATTTGCCACCCCAAAAGAAGTAATTACCCACGTACCTTGACTAAAAGATGCGCCAAGATCGCCCGCAATAGTAGGAATCGCCACATTTGCAATCGTAGAATCTAATACTTGCATAAAGGTGGCGAGAGATAAAGCCAGAGTTAATAAAATCAGCGCACCACCTTGAATAGGTGGAAATTTTTTTGCGGAATTGTCCATAACGCCGCCTTAATGGCTGTTTTGCTGAATGATAGATTCAATCAAATCTTCTATCGCACTTTCATCATATTTAAGTGTATCAGTCGCAAATAAAGTTTTCGACTCTACTTTTTCTCGTAGCATTGGACCAGATGAATCTGCAATGCTTACTTTAGCCGTTGCAGAAAGACCAATTCTCAATGGCGTTTCTGCAAATTGTTGTGGATCTAATTTAATTCGCACAGGTACACGTTGTACCACTTTAATCCAATTACCAGTTGCATTTTGTGAAGGCAAAAGAGAAAACGCATTGCCAGTCCCCATTTCAATGCCATTTATCACGCCATCAAATTCTTTATTTTTACCGTATAAATCAAAATGAATTTTCACCGGCTGACCGATGCGCATATTCGTTAATTGGGTTTCTTTGAAGTTAGCTTCTAGCCACATTTGTTCATTAGAAACCACCGCCATTAACGCGCCACCCACCGAAACGGCTTGTCCAACTTGAGCATTACGACGCGCCACATAGCCATCAATTGGGCTTCTAATTTTTGTACGTTGTAAATTCAACCAAGCCTGTTTGAGTGAACTCATTGCATTCTGTATTTGCGGTTGTTGACGTAGTGGAACGTTACTCAATAAAGCCTGATTGGCCGCTAATTGATTTCTAGAAGAATTTAAATTTGCTTTGGAAAGCTCAACGGCTTCTTTTGCGTGTTGGAAAGACTCTTTATCAATCGCACCCATTTTTTCAAGTTGAACTCGGCGCGCCAAATTGCCTTGTGCTTGAGCTAAAGAAATTTCATTAGCGTGCACAGCTGATTGTAATTGTTGCACAGTAAAACCAAGTTGTTCTACCTGACGCACAGCATTGGCTAGATTGCTTTTGGCCTGCTCGAAACTAAGTTTTGCATTCGTATCATCCAATTCAACTAGAATATCACCCGCATGGACTTTATCCATATTGTCAGCATTAATCTTCGCTACATTGCCCGCAACTTGTGATGACACCATCACTTGGTTACCACCCACATAAGCATCTTCTGTTTCTTCAAAATCCTTCAAGAAGAAAAACCAATACAAAGCACAAGCAATACCAATAATAAGCAGGACAAGAATAAAAATGCTTAAGCCTTTTTTACGGTTAGTTTTATTTGATACAGATTTAGTTGATGGGTTTTCAGTTGCAGTTTGCGTCATAATGCCTTCCCTAAGCTGGGATAATGTTTAAAAATGAGATATTTGAGATAACCTTTAAAACTATCAAAAATAAAAATGAAGGGTCATTATGAAACTTTAAAAAGAGGAACTCAAGGGAAATCATCATCTCTTTATTTTCTAGATTAATGAATACTCTAAATAAAGATATGGTTTCATTAATTTGATTTATTTTCGTGTAAGAATCAAAAATCGACAATCATAGCAATTTTGTTCATCCGCCTTACGATATTCGTCAAATTCAATTTTCCACTCATCCCAATTCAATTGAGGGAAAAAAGTATCACCATCTAGTTCTGCCTGAATTTGAGTAAGGTATAACTTATCTGCTTGTGGCAAATATTGTTTGAATAACTCTCCCCCACCAATCAACATAATTTCATCAAAATCTCTGACAAAATCGACCGCACTTTCAAAGCTATCTTTCCATATCACACCTTCGTGTTCAAAAAGCTGACGAGAAAGTACGATATTAGTGCGTTTAGGTAGCGGGCGACCAATACTTTCAAACGTTTTACGTCCCATGATGACTGGTTTGCCAGTCGTGTTCTGACGAAACCATGCTAAATCAGCAGGCAAATGCCAAGGCATTTGATTATCTTTACCAATCACGCTATTTAATGTCGTCGCCACAATTAAACTAAATGTCATAAATCCCCCTAAAATTTGCTGTTACTATACCTGATATTAGGTGATTTTTCATTGATTTAGTGATAACGTTAATGCCAATTTTAAGAAATTTGGAAACGACTATGAATAAAAAAACAATCGTAGTGAAATTTGGTACAAGTACCCTAACACAGGGTTCACCAAAACTGAATTCACCGCACATGATGGAAATCGTTCGTCAAATTGCAAAACTGCATAATGATGGATTTCGTATAGTAATCGTTACTTCTGGCGCTATTGCAGCAGGTCGCCATTATCTGAATCATCCTCAATTACCACCCACAATTGCCTCAAAGCAACTGCTTGCAGCGGTTGGGCAGAGCCAATTAATTCAGGCTTGGGAAAAATTATTTTCTATTTATGATATTCATATCGGGCAACTTTTATTAACGCGTGCCGATATTGAAGATCGCGAACGTTTTTTAAATGCGCGAGATACTTTACACGCACTTTTAGATAACCACATAATTCCTGTAATTAATGAAAATGATGCGGTGGCGACCGCAGAAATTAAAGTAGGAGATAATGACAATTTATCTGCCTTAGTCGCTATTCTTGTTCAAGCGGAACAGCTTTATTTATTGACTGATCAACAAGGTTTATTTGATAGTGATCCACGTAAAAATCCTGAAGCGAAATTAATCCCAGTTGTAGAACAAATCACCGATCATATTCGCTCAATCGCTGGTGGCAGTGGAACCAATCTTGGCACAGGTGGAATGATGACTAAAATCATTGCTGCCGATGTTGCCACTCGCTCTGGAATTGAAACAATTATTGCCCCAGGTAATCGCCCAAATGTAATCGCTGATCTTGCTTATGAACAAAATATTGGTACAAAATTTATTGCCCATCAATCTGATCGATTAGAAAGTCGCAAACAATGGCTTTTCGCCGCGCCATCTGCAGGCATTATCACTGTTGATGAAGGGGCCCAAAACGCTATTCTTGAACAAAATAAATCCTTATTACCAGCTGGCATTGTTAACGTGGAAGGACGTTTCTCGCGTGGTGAAGTAGTCAAAATACGCACTCAATCGGGTAAAGACATTGCACTAGGTATGCCACGCTATAACAGCGATGCTCTACAATTAATTAGGGGCCGAAAATCAGCAGACATTGAAAATGTTTTAGGCTATGAATACGGTGCAGTAGCAATGCATCGTGATGATATGATTATTTTGTAATAATTCTTAATGAAAAAATCCCAACTAATTGCACCGCACTTTTAGTTGGGATCTTTTATTCAATAATGCAATTTAAGGTATCAAGATAACTCAACAATGTTAGATTAGAATTACATACCAATTACAACACAATCCGCTACACTTTTAGCTTTACTTTGCGCTTGCACTGCAGTATCCCTACTAGAAAAACCAGCTATACGAACACGGTTCCACTCGCCATTCACTTGTACTTGTGCATTTAACCCAGTCATTGATAAGCGTCCTTGCAAATTTTCAGCTTGCGCTCTATTTTTGAAAGCGCCACATTGTAAACCGAATTTTTTACCACCGTTCAAATTATCCGTAGTTTTAGGTTGTTCAACCTTTTTAGCTGTCTCAATTTTTGGTTGTTCTTGTTTTTGTGTAGATTCAGGTTGCACTGTTTCTGTTTTTACTGCTTCAGACTTTTTCGATTGCTCTACTTTTTGTGCTGCTTGTACTTGTTGAGCTTTCGCCGTTTCTACTGCACGTTGTTGCTCCGCTAATTTACGAGCTTCCTCCGCAGTTTGTTGTTCTTTTTCCATTTGAACTAGAACTTGGCGTTGTTCTTCGGTTAAACGCATATTTTGCTCTACACTTGTAAGTTTATTATCAACAGGAACAGTTCGAGTTTCTAATGCTTTGATATAACTCCAAACTTCCTCTGGACGATTAGGTAAGACACTTTTAGGTTGCGTTTTTTCTTGTTGTGTCGCAGCCTGTTGCACTACAGCTTCGCTATTTTTATTTTTCAACAAATAAAGTCCTACGCCAAAAGCCAACACAATGACTAAAGCGAGGATGATCAGAATATTCTTATTCTTTTTTGTTTTTTTCTTATTATTTGAACCGCGACGCGCGGCAAAATCTCGGTGAGCCACAATAAATTCCTAAATTTTAAGTAATATTTTAATAATTTAATAAAACTTGCTAAGTTTACTGAAAAATAGGCTTTAAATAAAGACTAACATCAATAGATTATCGTGTATAAACATAAAATAAAAATACCGCACTTATTAGATAAGTGCGGTATTTTTTCACAATATTTTGAGAAAATTATTTCTCGTCTTTGAATCCTGACTCAACGCCACTCATATCAGGTAATTGGTGCGCAATACCTTTATGACAGTCGATACAAGTTTTACCTTCAGTCTTCATTTTTTCATGCATACGTGCTGCCACAGAACGTTGATCGTTAAAGTTCATACGATCTACTTTATGACAGTTACGGCATTCTTTAGAATCGTTAGCTTTCATACGAGCCCATTCGTTTTCAGCCATTTCTAAACGATGTGCATTGAATTTTTCTAAGGTATCCACTTTTCCAGTATAGTGAGCAAATACTTCTTTCGCCGCAACAATTTTACGTTTCATTTTTGCGCCAAATTCATGCGGCACGTGACAATCTGGACAGCTTGCGCCCACACCTGTACGAGTTTGATAATGCACGCTATGCAAATATTCTGGATAAGCATCTTGAGTATGACAACTCGCACAGAACTGCTCTGTGTTAGTTTTCTCTAGACCATAGTTAAAACCAACCCAAGAAAGAATACCACCAATAGCTGATAAAATAATAATCGTACCTATCGCCATACGGCTTGGTTTTCTAAACCATTGCCAGAAACGCTTTAAGATATTTGGTTTTTTCTCAGACATATAGACCTCTTAAATTAGTTTCCGTAACCTTTCATCGGTTTGAAATCATTTGGAACAATCGGATCTACGTTTGACTGAGAAACGTGACATTGTAAACAGAAATAACGACGTGGTGATGAGCTTGAACCCACTTTACCATCACGATCCATAAAGTGAGTTGGGCTGATTCGAGTTGCACCACTCAAACGAGAATTTTCTGGACTGTGGCAATTTAAACATTGGTTCGCATTTTTTGTCACTTGATAATTTGCAACACTATGTGGAACCATTGGAGGTTGGTTTACATAGTTTAATGCTGGTAATTCACCTTGACGCGGTGCATTATGAAATGCTGGAGCAATATTTTCTGCAGCTTGCGTTAAATCTTTTCCCACTGCTGGTGCATCAGATGCCATCAGTGAGCCAGCAAAAAGTGCGGTAAATAATCCCGCTAAAATTTTAGATACCTGTTTAGTCATATTAATCACTCCCCTGAATGATCGAATCTGGTCGAAAATTTAAAAACTTTTTCAGCGCAAACGTCAATACAACGTCCGCAGCTGATGCAATCTTTGGAAAGCACAAGTAGGCTTTCGTCTTTTTTTCCATGTAAAGGTGAACGTAACACTTGGGCTTCAGGACAAACATTGTAGCAATCCATACAATTATCGCATTTTGCACGATCAATCACTTTGATACGGATTAAACTTTTTGCACCAATCACACCATAAGCAGCACCAATTGGGCAAAGGTGTCCACACCAACCATGTTCTACAATCAATAAATCAAAAAGAAAAATAACAAGTAATAGCCAACCTGTTGCACCAAAACCAAATATAAAGGCACGGCCAAGTGCAGCCACTGGATTAACCCACTCCCAAAGCAACATTCCGCTTACGCAACTGCCTAGTAAAATAAGCGCAAGAATACCATAACGTAAACCGCGCGAAATTTTTGCCGTTTGGCGAATGCCTAACTTACGGCGTAGCCACGCCGCACAGTCCGTCACAACATTTAGCGGACATACCCAACCACAAAACACCTTACTACCAAGCACTGCGTAAAATAACACAATAATTGCTGCACCAATCAAAGTGAGAGCATCAGGTAAATGTCTTGCAGCCAAGCTTTCTGCTGTAATTAAAGGGTCGCTTAATGGAATAGTATCGAACAATAAGCTTCCACTATAATCGCCTTTTAAAATCCACACGCCAAAATAAGGGCCGCTTAAAAACATCGCAAGAATGCTAAGTTGGCTTAATCGACGCCAAAACAAAAAGCGGTTTGCATACCACCAGCCCCATTTTTCTCGCGACTCTTTACCTGCAAATTTTGGTGTATTTGCCATTATTTGCCACTCCCTAAAATAGGTGCAAGCACTGGTTCTGCCGGTTCAGGAATTACAGTTGTTCCTTCTGGCGTGCGAGTTGGCAACGAAATCATATCTTTAGGCGCAAGAGAATGGCCAGCTTTCGCTTTTTCTTCCCAGCCCAAACGATAATGTTTACCTAACATACCTTTTGCAAGATCCATTGGTAAAACCTTAATCGCAGCTTCTTCTAACACACAAGCTTGCTCACATTTCCCACATCCGGTACATGCATCAGAATGTACTGTTGGAATAAATAACGCATGCTTATCAGAACGTGGATTATGTTGTTTTTCCAATGTAATCGCTTTATCGATTAATGGACAAACCCGATAACAAACATCGCAACGTAACCCTTGCCAGTTCAAGCACGTTTCATGGTCTAACAGTACTGACAGCCCCATACGCGAGTCATTAATATCTGTCGCATTGCGATCAAGCGCCCCTGTTGGGCAAGCATGAGCACAAGGAATGTCAGGGCACATTTCGCAAGGTTTATCACGCGCAATAAAATACGGTGTTCCCGCTTCTACTGGCGATAATAAAGATGCTAAATGTAGCATGTCATAAGGACAGGCTTGAACACATTGTCCACAACGAATACAAGCGGCAGAAAACGCTTTCGCATCTTGCAAAGCAAACGGTGGGCGTAATGGCACACCTTCGCGAGCAAGACTTTGATTTTGCTGCAATCCCAACAAAATCCCAACGCCAGCTAAACCACCCGCAGTACGAGTTGCTTCTTTGAGAAATTTTCTACGTTCAGGATTGAGTGCGGCTTTCTTCATTTTCTTTTTAGATTTTAACCGCACTTTCATCTTCCTCTTTTATTGATAGGGGAAAATAAAGTGCGGTTGATTTTTACATTGTTTTTACGCAGCCTTTTCCACTTTTACCGCACATTTTTTGAAGTCGGTTTCTTTTGAAATTGGGTCTGTCGCATCTAGCGTTAAGCTATTTGCAAGCTGACCTGCATCAAAGAAAGTGGTGAACACTAAGCCACGAGGTGGTTTATTACGTCCGCGAGTATCTAAGTAAGAAATCATTTCGCCTCGACGAGATGAAATCTTAATTTTATCGCCATGGCGTAAACCACGAGCTTCAGCATCTAATGGGTGCATCCAAACAAGGTTATTCGGCATAGCACGGTGTAATTCAGGCACACGACGAGTCATAGTACCAGTATGCCAATGCTCGAGAACACGACCGGTAGATAACCACAAGTCATATTCTTTATCTGGAGACTCAGCTGCAGGCTCATAAGGTACCGCAAGAATAATCGCTTTCTTGTCTGGGTAACCATAGAATGCTACACCCTCACCTTCTTTAACGAATGGATCGTAGCCTTCACGGTAACGCCATAAGGTTTCTTTACCTTCTACAACTGGCCAACGTAAACCACGCGCTTTGTGATACATATCAAATGGAGCCAAGTCATGGCCATGACCGCGACCAAATTCAGCATATTCTTCAAATAAACCTTTGTGTACATAGTAACCAAAGTGTTCTGATTCGTCGTTTAATTGGCCTTCAGCAAGTTCGCTTAATGGGAATTTATCTACTTGACCATTTCTGAAGAGCACATCATATAAGGTTTTACCTCTATATTCAGGCATTTGAGCAAGTAATTCTTCTGTCCACATTTCATCAGTCGTGAAGTATTTTGCAAACTCCATTATTTGCCATAAGTCTGATTTTGCTTCACCTGGTGCTTTTACTTGTTGACGCCAGAATTGAGTACGACGTTCTGCATTACCATAAGCCCCCTCTTTTTCTACCCACATTGCAGTTGGGAGAATTAAGTCAGCAGAAAGTGCGGATACAGTTGGATAAGGATCGGATACAACAACGAAGTTGCCTTCTTTACGCCAGCCTGGTAAACGATCTTGATTAATGTTTGGACCAGCTTGCATATTGTTGTTACACATTTGCCATAGCACATTCATTTTGCCATCGTTCATTGCACGGTCTTGTGCAATTGTATCCAAACCAACTTTTTCAGAAACCGTACCTTTTGGTAATTTCCAAATACGTTCCGCTGTTTCACGGTGTTTAGGATTAGTTACCACTAAGTCTGCCGGCAAACGATGAGGGAATGAACCTACTTCACGCGCTGTACCACAAGCAGAAGGTTGACCTGTTAATGAGAATGGTCCACAACCTGGAAGTGAGATTTTCCCAGTTAATAAGTGAATATTATAAATTAGTTGGTTTGCCCATACACCACGAGTGTGTTGGTTGAAGCCCATTGTCCAGAACGATACCACTTTTTTGCTTGGATCAGCATAAAGTTTTGCTAAAGTTTCAAGCTGAGTCTTATCCACACCAGACATTTCAGATACTTTTTCAAGTGTATATTCAGACACAATTTGTTTTAATTCTTCGAAAGAAGAATCATGCATTTTGCCCGCAGTTTTACGGTTAGTATCTTTTTCTAATGGGTTTTCAGGACGTAAACCGTAACCGATATTGGTTTCACCACGTTTGAATTTGGTGTGTTTGTTCACGAAATCCCAGTTAATCGAATTGTTCTGAATGAGATAGTTGATGATGTAGTTCATAATCGCCAAATCAGTTTGTGGTGTAAATACCAAACCGTGATCGGCAAGTTCGAAACTACGATGCTCGTAAGTAGAAAGTACAGTTACACGAACATCAGGATTAGAAATACGGCGATCAGTAATACGCGACCACAAAATTGGGTGCATTTCCGCCATATTTGAGCCCCAAAGAACGAAAGCATCTGCATGTTCAATGTCGTTATAACAACCCATAGGTTCATCCATACCGAAGGTACGCATAAACGCGACTGCCGCCGACGCCATACAGTGACGTGCATTCGGGTCTACGTTGTTAGAACGGAAACCAGCTTTCCAAAGTTTGTTCTTCGCATAGCCTTCCCAAATGGTAGACTGACCAGAACTGAACATACCTACTGCATTTTGACCGTTCTTTTTGAAAGCTTCTTTGAATTTCTCAGCCATTGTTTTGAACGCAAAATCCCAAGAAACAGGCGTAAAATCGCCGTTCTTATCAAATTTTCCGTTTGTCATACGTAAAAGTGGCTGAGTTACACGGTCTTTACCGTACATAATTTTCGGTAAGAAGTAACCTTTAATACAGTTTAAACCACGGTTTACTTCTGCCTCCGGATCGCCTTGAGATGCCACAACACGTCCATCTTTAGTACCCACTAATACTGCACAACCGGTACCACAGAAACGACATACTGCTTTGTCCCATTTAATTTCGGATTCAGCCGCAACCACATTTTTGACTGGGATGGTTAGCCCCGCAGCCGTTGCCGCAGCTACAGCTGCGTTGGCTTTCATAAAGTCTCGACGACTTAAACTCATCGCGTTTCCCCCACGTTAAACACTGATTTATTATTAAATGTAAACTTTTTTATATACCTATTAAGGCAGAGCATTGCGATAAAAGGCAACAACTTTTCTTTTATCTTTTAAGCATTTCCCTTGCTTACAAGAGAATTACGGTATTGTTATAGTAATTTATTTCTTCTGCTCGTCTTGCTCGTGATACACCAATGACACATTAATAACACCATCAATGTCTTTCACGCTTTCCATATTATCTAGCAGAATATGTTGATCATGCGATTGCATCACTACGACCATCTTTCCAAATTTTTCATCAAAAGTTGGAATTTCAGTATGCTCAATCGCTAAAAGTGCGGTTCGAATTGCCGCAAATTTTTCCGGATTACCTTGAACAATTAGCCCAACAACATGCCAATCTTTTGCGCTTCCCGGAGATAAATTTGTATTACTCATTTTGTTTTAGATAACTAATTTTAATCGCATTCACCGGACACCCCTGTAAACAAGCTCCACAGCCGTTACAAACATCCGTATTCACTAAAGGCTGCGCCACTCCCCCCATTTGCAGACGAAAACTAATTGCTCTCATCGGACAACTGTCTTGGCAAGAACGGCACTCAATGCGATGTTGGCTTAAACAAGCCATGCCAATTTCGATTTTATGTAACCAAGGTTTTTCATCGCGAGAATGAAAAATAGGTTGTTTACACACATCTACGCATTTTCCACAAAAAGTACATTCACCATTATCAAAACGAACTTCAGGAAAGCCTCCATCGCCTTTCACCAAAATATTGGTTTCACAGACAGAAAGACAATCGCCACAGCGAGTACATTGCTCCACGAAAATAGAATTTTCGACAGCCCAAGGTGGGCGAATTCCATCAAAGCCTTGTTTTTGCTCATTTTCTGAATGTAAAGACGTTAAGAATTTACCTCGTAAAAACTGTCTGCGGGGTAAGTTTTCAACGGTCATCGAGCGTGCCTTTTGTGAATAAATAAACAAATGCTTTTTTAAGGCGTAGAATTATGCGACGCAACAGTTACAATATAAACCACCCAAAATGGGTAGATCGTTAAATTATTGAGCTTTATTTGTGATAGATCAAAAAATCTAAAGTGCGGTGAATTTCGCGAATATTTTTAATAAAACAGCACAGCGATTTATGCCATGCTATTTTTAAATCAAATTACTCTGCTTTTGCTGGGTATTCCCACCAAATATCAAATAATTCGCTTACTTCAATTTTTTGTAAACCATTGTTTTCTAACCATTTTTTTACAGCTTCACGGTGGCTTTCATCACATTTACCAATTTTTTCTAGGCAAACTAAACCTTCCCAATGTAAATATCCGCTACCTTCATAAGCTAGACCATTTGGTTGAATCACTTCGTTAATAAAGCGATCAACGATTTCATCTACAGTTTCAATCGCAGTACCTTCTGCAAATTGGAAATTTACAAGAAAACCAAGTTCTTGGAATTCAGCAAGGTGAAGTTTTTTGCGTTGACGTTGATTGTAAGATTTAGACATGGTATTTCTCCTATTAAGGTCGTATTCAAATCAGTATTCTATATTAAATTCGTGAATTTGGCATCAGATTTCCCCGACTTTAATCTTCACCCAAAAGTTAAGTTGCTCAAAATAGATTTATTTCTTCACAAAGTATAAATCCCAAACACCATGGCCAAGTCTGTGTCCTCTGGCTTCAAATTTAGTTAAAGGTCTAAAATCTGGTCTTGGAATATAATTGCCATTTTTCGAGGTGTTCACTAAATCGGTGTTTGTACTTAATACTTCTAGCATTTGCTCAGCATAATTTTCCCAGTCTGTTGCCATATGGATAAAACCATTTTCACCTAATTTTTGCACAACTTGTGCCACAAAGTGCGGTTGAACAATACGACGTTTATGATGTTTTGCTTTGTGCCAAGGATCGGGGAAAAATAACTGCAAACCGCCAAGCGCACTATCTGCAATACTGTCTCGTAAAATTTCCGTTGCATCATGACAAATCACGCGTAAATTCGTGACGCCTTTTTCCACTGCATAAGCAATACAAGCGCCAACGCCAGGAGTATGAACTTCAATACCAAGATAATTCTTGTCAGGATTAGCAAAAGCCATATCCACGAGCGATTTTCCCATTCCAAAGCCAATTTCTAATACAACTGGATTATCGTTACCATAAATCTTCGCAAAATCAAAAGGTTCCGTTTGATAATCTAAACCAAGTGTTCCCCAGTTATCATTCATCATGTTTTTCTGAAATTCGCTCAAACGACCTGTGCGGAGAACAAAACTACGGACTTTTCGTTTATAGCGGCCATCTTCGGTAAATTCTGCGGTTTCAACGGTTTTACGTTTTTGATCAGCAAAAGTTTGTGTCATAAAAATCTTGTTCGTGAAAAAAATTGGCGGCGATTATACACGTTTTTCTCGTATAATAGGGCAAATTTTTTCCCAAGGTTGATTATGAAAATTGTCCGAGTGGCACTGGCTGTGCCGCTTCCTCGTTTATTTGATTATCTCATCCCCGATGATGTTTTATTACAAATCGGGATGCGCGTTCTTGTGCCTTTTGGCACGCAAAAACGCGTCGCCATTGTGGCTGATTTCCCGACAAAATCAGATGTACCTGAGGATAAACTCAAAACCATTCTTCAACCATTAGATTTAGCACCGCTCTTCACCCCAATTTATTGGGATTGGCTTCATTGGGCAGCAAATTATTATCAAGCGGGATTAGGCGATGTGTTATTTCAAGCCTTGCCTGTGAAATTACGCAACGGCGAAAGTTCGGTGAAAAATGACCGCACTTTTTGGCGAATTACAGATGAGGGGAAAAATGCCCTTGAACAAGGCCTGTTAAAACGCTCGAAAAAGCAAGTTGAAGCCCTACAATGCTTATCTGAAACTGATCTTGAAAAAGGCAATAATGATTTTTCCTCTGCAATTTGGTCAGCCTTAAAAGCCAAAGGGTTTATTGAGGAAATGACTATCCAAACAAAAGCCCTAAGCTGGCAACAAAGCTTAGGCGATAACCCAATTGTCAATGCTGAAAATCGCTTAACCTTAAATAAGCAGCAAGCCTTAGCCTTCAGCCAACTGATCTTTCATTCTGGTTTCAATGTATGGCTGCTCGATGGGGTGACTGGTTCTGGAAAAACAGAAATTTATCTGCAGTATATTGAAGAAATTTTAAAATTGGGTAAACAAGTATTAGTGCTTGTGCCCGAAATTGGGCTAACACCACAAACAGTGCACCGTTTCAAAGCACGTTTCAACGTAGAAATTGATGTTCTTCATTCTAATTTAACCGATACGCAACGACTTCATGTATGGGATCGCGCCCGCTCTGGACAAAGTGCCATTGTGATTGGCACGAGATCCGCGTTGTTCACGCAATTTTCTAATCTTGGTGCAATTATTTTGGACGAAGAACACGACGCGTCTTACAAACAGCAAGACAGCTGGCGTTACCACGCGCGAGACTTGGCGATTGTGCTGGCTCAAAAACTAAATATTGCGGTATTAATGGGCTCCGCCACGCCAAGTTTAGAAAGTATTAATAATGTACAAAATGGCAAATACCAACATTTAGTTTTATCAAAAAGAGCGGGAAATTCTACCGCACTTCGTCATTTCGTTATTGATTTAAAAAATCAACACATACAAAACGGGCTTTCAAAACCCTTATTAGAACGGATGAAAGCTCACCTCGAAAAAGGCAATCAAGTGTTGCTTTTCTTAAATCGTCGTGGCTTTGCGCCCGTATTGCTTTGCCACGAATGTGGCTGGATCGCACAATGCCCTCATTGTGAAAAACCTTATACCTATCATCAGCATCAAAATGTATTGCGTTGTCATCATTGTGGTGCACAGAAAACTATTCCTCGACAATGTGGTGATTGCGGCTCGACTCATTTAGTCACTACAGGTCTCGGCACGGAACAATTAGAAGAAACCTTGAAAATGCTATTTCCTCATTATTCTGTGGCACGAATCGACCGCGATAGCACTGCGCGTAAAGGAAAATTGGAAGGTTATTTAGAAGATATTCAACAAGGAAAAAGTCAAATTTTGATTGGCACACAAATGCTTGCGAAAGGACATCATTTTCCGAATGTTACTCTCGTTGCCTTAGTGAATGTAGATAGTGCATTATTTTCTCTAGATTTTCGGGCAGAAGAACGTTTAGCTCAACTTTATATTCAAGTTGCTGGACGTGCAGGGCGTGCCGATAAACAAGGCGAAGTCGTGCTACAAACACATTATCCGGATCATCCTTTGCTTACCACGTTATTAGCGAATGGCTACCAAGTTTTTGCAAAAGAAACCTTACAATTACGCCATTCAATGGGATTGCCGCCTTTCACTTTTCAGGCGTTATTCAAAGCACAGGCTCGACATTCTGAGCTTGCAGAAAATTGCTTAAGCCAAATTGCAGATTTTTTTCAATCAAAGCAAATCACGGGATTGCAAATGCTTGGCCCAATGCCTGCACCGTTCAGCAAAAAAGCGGGACAATATCGTTGGCAGTTATTATTGCAGCATCCTTCAAGAATGACGTTACAAAAAGCATTAAGAGAATATCAACAAGCCGAACTTGAAAAAAACAGCCAAGTGCGGTTAATTTTGGATGTTGATCCACAAGACTTATCATAAAAAAATGCGGTGAAAATTCACCGCACTTTCTCTCTAAAATCTATTTGAAATCTTCTACATCACCCAATAGACAGGCATATTTCGCCGTATTGGGACTGGACTCCAAGGCAATTTTTAATGCCATCGTCAGAGGAACAGAAAGTAACATTCCCACTGTTCCAAGCAGCCACCCCCAAAACAATAATGAAAGGAACACCACTAAGGTTGAAAGCCCTAATCGTTGTCCCATCATTTTAGGTTCAATAATGTTACCGACAACCATATTGATCGCAATAACACCAACTGCCACGCCAAAGCCAATTCCAAAACCGTTCAGTAATAAGGCTTGCACAATAATCGGAATAGCCGCGATGATAGAACCAATATTCGGAATATAATTCAGCAAGAAACTCAAGGTTGCCCACAAAATGGCATATTGAACCCCACAGGCTTCCAACAAAATAAAAATGCCAATGCCAGTAAGCAAGCTGGTGATACTTTTAATGCCAAGATAACCAATTACGCCTTGCAAAACTCGGTCAATATGGCGTTCTTCTTTGGCCGCATCATGAGGGGTGGAACTAATCACCATAGCAAATTTATGTTTCATCGTTGGCGCTTCAGCAAGCATAAAAATCACGACTAATACCAAAACAAACACATTACTCACCACACCAGAAAAATTCAGCAATACTCGGCTCACAAAATTCATAATGATGCTTGGGTCAAAATTTTCTTGGATAGTTTCACGTGAAAGCGTAAAAGGCAAATTGAAACGTTGTAATAATCCAGTTAAATCACTCACTCGTTGTGAAAGCAAAACTTTATATTGTGGAATGGATTGAGTAAATTCTCTTGCAGTGCTGTTAATCAGCCCGACTAAGAAGAAAAACACCAAAGAAATCAAGACGAAAAGCAAAGTAATGGCTAACCAATGAGGAATTCGACGTTGCGTCATCGCCTTAATCATCGGTGAGCAAATTATCGCGATAAATAGCGATAGTAAGAATGGCACCACAATTTCTGCCGCCAATTTTACGCCAGCTAAGATAATAATCACCGAAGCAATGCCAAGCAAAGTGCGGTGTAAATTTAAATTATTTTGCACTAAATCGCATCCTCGTTTTCTTCGCCCGTGCGAATCCGGATCGCTCGCTCAACGTTATAAACAAAAATTTTGCCGTCACCGATTTTGCCTGTTTGTGCCGTTTCAATAATAGCTTCAATACATTGATCCACAAGCTCATCAGGAACTACCACTTCCAATTTCACCTTCGGCAGAAAGTCCACCATATATTCCGCACCACGATAAAGTTCTGTATGACCTTTTTGGCGACCAAATCCGCGAACTTCCGTGATTGTCATACCTGAAATACCAATATCTGAAAGACTTTCTCGCACATCGTCTAATTTAAACGGTTTAATCATTGCTTCGATTTTTTTCATGCTATTTCTCCAGATTTTCACGTCTTGCTGATTTAGGACGGAAACTTTCGATGATTTCAGGCTTGGTATCAATATATAAGCCGTTAATCAGTTGCAAACAATAAGGCACCGCACTAAAAATGCCTTTTACAAGCACATTTCCCTCTTTATCTTTCACGCCTTCCAAGGTTTCTTTAATCGCTTTAGGCTGCCCAGGAAGATTTAAAATCAAGCTTTCCTTACGAATCACGCCCACTTGACGCGATAAAATTGCAGTGGGCACAAAATGCAAACTCACTTGACGCATTTGCTCGCCAAAACCCGGCATTTCTCGATCTGCTACCGCAAGGGTGGCATCAGGCGTTACATCGCGTTTTGCCGGCCCAGTTCCACCGGTTGTCAGCACTAAATGGCAACCTTGTTCATCCACCAGTTCTTTTAATGTTTGTTCAATAACTGGCTGTTCATCGGGAATTAATCTTGTTTCCAAATAGAAAGGATCGACAAGGGCTTGTTCTAACCAAGCCTGTAACTCTGGAATACCTTGATCTTGATATACGCCTGCTGATGCGCGGTCAGAAACAGACACCAGACCAATTTTTAAAAGTGCGGTCATATTTTTCCTTATTTTTATAAATAATTTTGACATGATGGTATAAATCAAAAATGCGGTAAAAACTTACCGCACTTTTGAAGGGCTAGAAGAATAAAATTCCGCCCCAAACGATACCAACAATACAAAGGGCAATAAATACCGATGCAGAACCTTGATCTTTCGCACGTCCTGAAAGTTCGTGGCGTTCTGTACCAATGCGATCAACTACAGCTTCCACCGCACTGTTTAAAAGCTCTAATGCCATCACGAGCAAAACAGAAGAAATCATCAAGATAGTTTCAATTTTTGTTTCGCCTAAAAAGAAAGCAAGAGGAATTAAAATGCAGGCTAAAAAGCATTCGTGGCGAAAAGCTGTTTCATTTTTAAACGCACTTTTTAAGCCTTGTAATGAATATTTAGTGGAATTGATTAAATGGGTTAGTCCCGTCGTTTTATACATAAATTTTCCTATTTTTATAAACGTTTCGCTTCGATAACATCATCTAATTTTGCTAATCGAGCCAATATTTTACTTAAACTTTCAACATTATGGAGTTCAATTTCCATATCAATAGTAGCAAGCTGTTTTTTGGTATCAGCACGGCTTGACACCCCTAATACGCTAATTTTTTCATTTGCCAGAACCGTCGTAATATCACGTAATAAGCCATTGCGATCGCCTGCCACAATACGGATATTAATATGGAAACCACTTGCGTAACTTTCGCCCCAAATTGATTCCACTACGCGTTCTGGATGGGCCGCTTGCAAATCTAAGAATTGTTCACAATCCGCTCTGTGAATAGAAATTCCACGCCCCATTGTGATATAACCAACAATCGCATCACCCGGAATGGGCTGGCAGCAACGCGCAATATGATGCATAAGGTTACCCACACCTTCCACAATCACGTAGCCATTTTTTTTCTCAGATTTCTGCTGAGAATTCACCGCACTTTTGTTAGCAACATGGCGTAAAATTTCTTGGTCAGCTTCTTCAGCAGTCACCTTAATCAATTTACTTTGCAAGAAATTGATTAAGTTATTTAAACGAATATCGCCGCTACCAATGCCCGCATAAAGATCGTCCAAATTTTTCAAGTTATAGCGTGGTAACGCATAAGGTTCCACTTGCTTAATACTTAAATTTAAACGCGCTAATTCATTATCGAGTAATTCTTTACCCGCTGGAATATTTTTATCACGATCTTGTTTTTTAAACCACGCCTGGATTTTGGCTCGAGATTTTGCGGTGTGAGTAAATCCTAAATTGGGATTTAGCCAGTCACGGCTCGGATTCGGATTTTTCTGGGTAATAATATCGATTTGATCACCCATTTGTAGCTGATAGGTAAATGGCACAATACGTCCCGCTACTTTTGCCCCGATGCAGCGATGACCAATTTCACTATGAATTGCATAAGCAAAATCTAATGGTGTAGATCCCGTTGGCAAATCCACTACTTCGCCTTTTGGCGTAAACACATAGACGCGATCGTCAAATACTTGGCTACGCAACTCTGCCATCACTTCGCCTGAATCCGTAATATCATCTTGCCAAGCTAACAATTTGCGCAACCACGCAATTTTTTCTTCATAGGCAGACATACTGCCTGTATTGCCTTCTTTATATTTCCAGTGAGCCGCCACACCTAACTCTGCATCATCATGCATTTGTTGGGTTCGAATTTGCACTTCAATTGGCTTGCCGCCTTTACCTAAAACAACAGTATGAATAGATTGATAGCCGTTCGGTTTAGGGTTAGCGACATAATCGTCAAATTCTTTGGGTAAGTGTTTAAATTGAGTATGAACAATCCCAAGTGCGGTATAACAATCTTGCAACTTTTGCACGATAATTCTGACCGCTCTTACATCATATAAACCGCTAAACTCAAGATGCTTTTTCTGCATTTTGCGCCAAATGCTGTAAATATGTTTCGGACGACCATAGACTTCTACTTGCTCGATATTTTCGCGTAAATAACCGCTCAACTCTCTAACGAAATCAGCAATGTAATGTTCACGATCAAGACGACGTTCCTGCAATAATTTAGCAATAGCGCGATATTGTTCAGGATGGAGATAACGGAAGCAGTAATCTTCTAGCTCCCATTTTAATTGACCAATCCCAAGACGATTGGCAAGAGGGGCATAAATATTAGAACATTCTTTGGCAGCAAGGACTTTATCCTCCTCTGCACAACGATGCTCAGCATCACGCAAGAAAGTAATACGTTCGGCAAGTTTAATGATTACGCAGCGGAAATCATCTACCATCGCCAACAACATACGGCGAACATTATCCACTTGTAAGGCATTAGCTGAGTGACTGGCATTGAGTTGGCGGATGTTATCCATTTCCAACACGCCTTTGAGCAATTTAGTGATTTTCGCACCAAACTTTTCTTTTAGACTTTCCCAATCGGTTAATTTATTTGCAACGATAGGCAACAACATTGCAGTAAGCAATGTTTCCGCATCCATATTAAGTTCGTGCAAAATTTCTACCATTTCCACGCCAGACTGGAGCATCAAGGTAGCATTCTTCATTTCATCGGGATGGGTGATCATTAAGTCACGTGCGTAATACCACGCATCGATCAAACTTTTTTCTGTTTGTTCTGCCAGTTTTAAGCCAACGCACCATTGTTCAATCACAAAATCCTGCGGATTTAACAAATGAGAACCACGAACAGCAACCATAACACCCCCTTGTTGGTGAAGTGAAAAACGACATCCTATCGCTCCGTTTTGAGTAGCTATTCTATCAGAATATCCTCGTTATTTTGTATTAAATTGCGGAATTAATAGGAGGATAAAATCTATCCCATTGAAAATCATAGTTTTTATATGTTGGTAATCTAAACAAATGGGTTTGCGGAGATGATAACAATACGATTGATTCTATACGTTGTGCCAATAGCCCGCACCATATACGAGCCTTATCCCTAGCGAAAGCAAGTGGAATTGATGGATAATTTCCAAAAGATTTTTTTATGCGTTTTTTGGTTATTGGGTGAGTGTAAATGAATCGCTATATTTTGGCTCCAGTTGGTTTAACCAATAAATACAGATTATCCCTATCTGAAAATAGTTGCTCTTTGTCGGTTAGTTTAATTCCATGAATATAAGAATGAATGTTTTTGAAAAGTCTCTAGCCATTGTTCAAGCCCTAATAAATAACAATTTACCGTTCTTCTGTTCCCTCGTTTTTGTTCCTTCATAAAGAGGGAACATTTAAGGGAACAATAAAAACGAACAATGACAAACAATAAAAGACGAAAACAACAATAAGGTTGATTATAAAATGCTGTTTTTATGATGTTTTTTGACAGAAAAGACGTTATTTGACAAGTCGAATGGTCCCCCCTACCGGACTTGAACCAGTGACCAAGCGATTATGAGTCGCCTGCTCTAACCGACTGAGCTAAGGGGGGAAAGTGCGGTGATTATAGAGAAATAATCACTTGAAGTCTATAAAATAAGGGATGATTGATGAAAAATCAATCATCCCTTTTTAGCATTATTGAAGGACTGAAATATCAGCTACTTGTAAGAACAAGCCTTGTAACGTGTTTAAAATCGCTAAGCGGTTTTGGCGTAATGCTGGATCTTCAGCATTTACCATTACGTTATCAAAGAAACTGTCTACTGGTGCACGTAAGTTCGCTAATTTATCTAATACTGCGGTGTAATCACCCTGTGCAATAAGCGGTTGTACTTCAGTGCGTAATGCAAGTACCGCTTCAGCAAGGGCTTTTTCTGCTGGTTCTACGCAAGCGGTCAAATTGATCTCACCAATTGCCGCATCCGCTTTGGCTAAGATATTGCTTACACGTTTATTTGCGGCTGCTAACGCTTCCGCTGAATCTAAAGTACGGAAGTGTGAGACCGCACGCACACGCGCATCAAAATCAGCAGGGCGAGTTGGACGACGCGCCAATACCGCTTGAATTACATCCACTGCAATACCTTCATCTTGATACCATGCACGGAAACGACCAAGCATGAAGTCCACCACATCGGCGACCACATTTTGATTAGTAAGTTTATCACCGAAAAGTGTGGCTGATTTTTTCACTAAATCCTCTAAATCCAGTGGCAAGTTTTTCTCTACGATAATACGTAACGCACCTAATGCCGCACGACGTAATGCAAATGGGTCTGCGCTACCTTTTGGTGCTTGACCAATGCCGAAGATACCTGTTAAAGTGTCAAATTTATCCGCTAAAGCGACCGCACTTGCAACGAGTGATTTTGGTAATTCATCACCCGCAAAACGTGGCATATATTGTTCATTTAATGCGACTGCGACTTCTTCGTCCTCACCATCATGACGAGCGTAATGCATACCCATTACACCTTGTGTATCAGTGAATTCGAATACCATGTTGGTCATCAAGTCACATTTTGACAGTAAACCTGCACGTTTTGCTTTCGCTTCGTCTGCACCGATTTGTTTTGCAATTTCGCCTGCAAGTTGTTCGATACGATCAGTTTTGTCTTTTAATGTACCGAGTTGTTGTTGGAACAACACGGTTTCTAAACGTGGTAAACGATCAACCAGTTTTTGTTTTAAGTCGGTTTTGAAGAAGAACTCCGCATCGGTTAAACGTGGGCGAACCACTTTTTCGTTACCTTCGATAATCGCGGTTGGATCTTCTGGATTGATGTTCGATACAAAAATAAAGTGCGGTAATAATTTGCCGTCTTTGTCATAAATCGGGAAATATTTTTGGTCGCCTTTCATGGTGTAAACCAAGGCTTCTGCAGGCACTGCTAAGAAACGCTCTTCAAATTTTGCCGCTAAAACGTTTGGATATTCCACCAACGAAGTTACTTCTTCAAGCAGGCTTTCTTCAATATCAGCCACGCCGCCAAGTGCGGTCGCTTTTGCTTGAGATTTTGCAAGAATTTCGGTTTTACGCTCGTTGAAATCAGCCACTACAGAACCTTTTTCACGCAATAATTGTGGATATTGGTCTGCATGTTGAATTTCAAATTCTTTCTCACCTAAGAAACGGTGACCGCGAATAGTGCGAGCACTTGCCACACCTAAAATTTCGCCTTCGATTAACTCATCGCCTAACAGCATAGTCACAGTGTGAACCGGACGGATAAATTGCACGGTTTTATCGGCCCAACGCATTGGTTTTGGAATTGGCAATTTCGCCAACGCATTTGCAACAATATCGTTCAGCAAGTTTTTGGTCGGCTGACCTTCAATTTTTGCACGGTGAACTAACCATTCGCCTTTATCAGTTGCAATGCGTTCTGCTTGCTCTACAGTAATACCGCAACCACGCGCCCAGCCTTCTGCCGCTTTAGTTGGTTTACCTTCCGCATCAAAGGCTGCAGATACTGCCGGCCCACGTTTTTCGATTTCTTTGCTCGGTTGCTGTGTGGCTAAGTTCAACACCTTCACCGCCAAACGACGCGGCGCCGCAAACCATTCGATTTTGTCGAAGGTTAAGCCCGCTTGGTTTAATTCCGCCTCAACGTTATCCGCAAAAGAGGTTGCTAATGTTTTGAGAGCTTTTGGCGGCAGCTCTTCTGTGCCAATTTCTACTAGGAAGTTTTGGGTTGTCATTGTTTATTTTGTCTCTTAAATAATATATTAGAATTAATTAGGTATTTTGAAAACGCTCCCAAATCATTTGGGCATCATTTTCAAGTTCTATATAAGATTTGTTCAATAGAGGAGTCCTTATATTCTTAGTAATACCTCTTTCAAGAATTGAACCATCTTTATCTTTACGACGAAGCTTAGTTCCTGAACCTAAACTCATAGAAAATAAATCTAAAAAGCGTCTAGGTCCTACCCCAATAAAAGGCTCAAAAATAACCTT
>NZ_LCTH01000006.1:0-25831 GCF_001008275.1 Haemophilus haemolyticus | reverse complement strand
TTTTCATTAATTGTTGGCGCACCAAGTAATGTGCGTATCACCTATAAAGGTGAAAATTATCCATTAAAAGTGGATGGCCGCATTGCAAAATTCAAACTTTCACAGCCTTAATAAGGAAAAAGATGTCAGCTTTTCAACCAAGCATTAAGCGTCGTGAATCGACAAAAATTTATGTAGGAAATGTACCAGTTGGTGGTGATGCACCGATTGCCGTGCAGTCAATGACAAATACTCGCACCACTGATGTGGAAGCGACAGTTGCTCAAATTAAATCATTAGAACGTGTTGGTGCAGATATCGTTCGTGTATCTGTTCCAACAATGGATGCTGCAGAAGCATTTAAACAAATTAAACAGCAAGTGAATGTCCCTCTCGTAGCAGATATTCATTTCGACTATCGTATCGCTCTAAAAGTCGCAGAATATGGGGTAGATTGTTTACGTATCAATCCAGGCAATATTGGTCGTGAAGATCGCATTCGTGCCGTTGTTGATTGTGCTCGTGACAAAAATATTCCGATTCGTATCGGCGTAAACGCAGGCTCTTTAGAAAAAGATCTACAAGAAAAATACGGTGAGCCAACACCAGAAGCATTATTAGAATCAGCATTACGTCATGTAGAAATTCTAGACCGTCTTAACTTCGATCAATTTAAAGTGAGTGTAAAAGCCTCTGATGTATTCTTAGCGGTGGAAGCTTATCGTTTATTGGCTAAAGCAATTAAACAACCTTTACATTTAGGCATTACAGAAGCAGGTGGCGCACGCGCTGGTGCAGTAAAATCTGCGGTGGGTTTAGGAATGTTATTAGCTGAGGGTATTGGCGATACGCTACGCGTTTCTTTGGCGGCAGATCCTGTAGAAGAAATCAAAGTCGGTTTTGATATTTTGAAATCTTTACGAATTCGCTCTCGTGGCATTAATTTTATTGCGTGCCCAACGTGTTCTCGACAAGAGTTTGATGTAATCGGTACAGTAAATGCGTTAGAACAACGCCTTGAAGATATTATTACACCAATGGATGTATCAATCATTGGTTGTGTAGTAAATGGTCCAGGTGAAGCACTCGTATCTGATCTCGGGGTGACCGGTGGTAACAAAAAAAGCGGTTATTATCTTAATGGCGAACGTCAAAAAGAACGCTTCGATAACGAAGATATTGTTAATCAATTAGAAGCAAAAATTCGTGCAAAAGTCGCACAACAAGATCCAAAAAACAGAATTATTTAAGGAAAACTCGTGGCTAAAACTATTCAAGCGATTCGTGGAATGAACGATTGCTCCCCAACTGAATCTCCATTATGGCAATGGATTGAAGCGCAAGTACGCCAAGTATTAAACAACTACGGTTATTCCGAAGTGCGTATGCCAGTTGTAGAAACCACACCATTGTTTGCGCGTGCAATCGGGGAAGTAACAGATGTTGTTTCAAAAGAAATGTACACATTTTGGGATAACGATGAACAATTAACCTTACGCCCTGAAGGCACTGCAGGTTGCGTGCGTGCCGCCATTGAACACGGTTGGATCTATAACAATGAACAACGCTTGTGGTATATGGGACCAATGTTCCGTCATGAGCGTCCGCAAAAAGGTCGTTACCGTCAATTCCATCAAGCAGGTATTGAGGTATTCGGTATTGCGAATCCAGAAATTGATGCAGAATTAATCATGCTTACCTACCGTTTATGGAAAACATTAGGTATCGATCAACATGTTACACTTCAACTTAACTCAATTGGTTCTTTAGAAGCACGCGCAAATTATCGCTCAGCTTTGGTTGGATTCTTAAAAAACCATCAAGATTTAATGAGCGATGAAGAAAAAGATCGCTTGGTAAAAAATCCGCTTCGTATTTTGGATACCAAAAATCCAGAATTACAAAAAGTATTAGATAATGCGCCAAAATTACTTGATTATTTAGATGATGAAAGCCGTGAGCATTTTGAACAATTATGTTCATTATTAGATGCAGTGGGTATTCAATATGAAATTAATCCTAAACTCGTTCGTGGCTTAGATTATTACAACAAAACTGTATTTGAATGGGTAACTTCCGCTCTTGGCGCACAAGGTACCGTGTGTGGCGGTGGTCGATATGACGGTTTAGTGGAACAACTTGGCGGACACGCAACCCCGAGCATCGGATTTGCGATGGGATTAGAACGTTTAGTCTTGTTGGTGCAAGAAGTTAATCCAAATATTCCTGTGAAAAGTGCGGTGGATATTTATGTTGTTTATCAAGGTGAAGGCGCAACATTAGCCGCTTTTGAATTAGCGGAAAAAGTACGCTCAGAATTACCGCACTTAAATACCATGTTGCACTGCTCTGGCGGTAATTTCAAAAAACAATTCAAACGTGCAGATAAATCAGGAGCAACATTAGCATTAGTTATAGGCGAAAGCGAAGTACAAAATAAACAAGTCGTTGTTAAACACTTGCAGGGTGGTGCAGATCAGCAAACCTTAAATTTAGTGAATATAATCGACTATATTCAAACTCAATTTTAATTTAAAAGGAGAAAAACATGGCTTATTCCATAGAAGAAGAACAAGAGATTAACCAGTTGAAAGACTGGTGGAAAGAAAATGGCAAAACAATTATTGTCGCTTTTATCTTAGGGGTTGGTGGTATGTTTGGATGGCGTTATTGGCAAGCTCACCAAGCAGAGCAAATCGCTCAAGCTTCGGCACAGTATGATGCGTTAATCTATTCTGCACAACAAGATGAGCAGGCTAAAAAAGCAAATATAGAACAATTTGTGCAAGCTAACAGCAAAACGGCATACGCTGTCTTTGCTTTGTTAGATGAAGCGAAAAAAGCGACAGAGAAACAAGACTTTGCTGCAGCAGAAGCAAACTTAAATCAAGCATTAACCCAATCTCAAGATGAAGTATTAACATCTATTGTTGCATTACGTCTCAGTGCAGTACAATTTCAATTGGGTCAATTAGACAATGCGTTAACCACCTTAAATCAAGTGAAGGGTGAAAGTTTTAATGCTCGTAAAGCTATTTTAACTGGCGATATCCAAATCGCTAAAAGAGATAAAGTTTCGGCTAAAAGCAGCTTTGAGAAAGCACAACAAAGTGGTAGCCAATTAGAACAACAAATGGCAAAAATGAAATTAAACAATCTTTAAAATAATACCCGCATCAAAGTGCGGGTATTTTTTCAATCAAATTTCTGATTATTCAAATTCATCCAACCATTTCAATAAAATAGCCTCAAGAATTGCTTCATTTGACTTATTCGGATCATCATCAAAATCTTCAAGTTCACAAATCCATTTATGTAAATCAGTAAAACGAACAGTTTTTGGATCTAAATCTGGATTACGATCGTAAAGTTCTTCTGCAATTAATTGAGAATCAGTCCATTTCATTAGTGGGCAGCCTCATTGGCATGGTTGATGTTATATTTCGGAATTTCTACCACAAGATCTTCGTCTCCCACTACACATTGGCAAGATAAACGACTATCCATTTCTAATCCCCAAGCTTTATCCAACATATCTTCTTCTTGATCACTCGTTTCATTTAGAGAGTCAAACCCTTCACGGATAATCACATGGCAGGTTGTACAAGCACAAGAACCATCGCAAGCATGATGGATTTCCACCCCTGCATTGTGTGCAACTTCTAATAAGTTATCACCTGCAGCCGCATCAACAACCATACCTTCGGGACAAAATTCTTCATTAGGTAAGAAAATCACTTTTGGCATAACACTTTCCTCAAAATTATTTAATAATCTGACCGCACTTTTACGGTTTTTCAATATCTGACAAATTTTTGCCTGTCAAAGCTTTATTAATCGATGCATTCATTCGACGTGCTGCAAATTCTTGGGTAGCAATATCCAAGGCTTTAATTCCTTGCGCGATTGCATCACGATCTGAACCTTGTTTTACATCCATTAATTGTTTTAACACACGTTCAATATGATGAAACTCTTCTGTGCTAAGCAATTCAGCCCCATCAACTTGCAACGCAACAATCACGCTTTCAATCACACGATCTGCTTCTACTCGTTGCTCAGCTAATTCACGAGCTTGCAAATCCTCTTGCGCATTATCAAAAGAAGATTTAATCATTGCTGTCACTTCTTCATCGGTTAAACCATAAGAAGGTTTAATTTGAATTGATGCCTGCACTTTCGTCGATTTTTCCATTGCAGTCACACTTAATAAACCATCTGCATCGACTTGATAAGTCACTCGAATATGAGCGGCCCCCGCAGCCATTGCCGGAATACCTCGTAGAGTAAAACGCCCTAAAGAACGACAATCATCTACCAGCTCACGCTCACCTTGTACAACATGAACAGTCATTGCTGTTTGGCCATCTTTGAAAGTAGTAAACTCTTGTGCACGAGCTACGGGAATTGTTGTGTTACGTGGAATAATTTTTTCCACTAATCCCCCCATCGTCTCTATGCCTAAAGAAAGCGGCACGACATCCAGCAACAACATATCAGAGTCAGTTTTATTACCGACTAAAATATCCGCTTGAATTGCGGCACCAAGTGCCACAACTTTGTCTGGATCAATGGAAGTGAGTGGTGTTTTACCAAAAAACTCGCCAACTTGTTCTCGTACGTATGGCACTCGAGTTGAGCCACCAACCATCACCACCGCTTGCACTTCTTCAGATTCAACGTTGGCATCTTTCAAAGCTCGGCGACAAGTTAACAATGAACGTTTTACAAGTGAATGAATCAACTCATTAAATTGTTCCCGTGAAATTTCTACTGAAAAATTCTGCCAAGAAATCACTGCACTTTTCTCTGTAGTTAAAGCAATTTTGGCATGACTCGCAAGGGTTATCAATTCGCGCTGTTGATTTGGGGTTTGTGGTTTTACTTGGGTTTGTTCAACAACCCAGTCTGCAATTAAATGATCAAAATCATCACCACCTAGCGCAGTATCGCCACCTGTTGCTAGAACTTCAAAGACACCTTTTGATAAGCGTAAAATTGAAATATCAAATGTACCGCCACCTAAATCATAAACTGCAATAATCCCTTCCTGCCCGCTATCCAATCCATAAGCAACTGCGGCTGCAGTAGGTTCATTCAATAAACGTAATACATTTAGCCCAGCTAAACGCGCAGCATCCTTAGTACTTTGACGTTGAGCATCATCAAAATAAGCAGGAACCGTAATCACAACCCCAGAAAGCTCGCCACCAAGGCGTTGTTCTGCAATATGATTTAAACGCGATAAAATATCTGAAGACACTTCAATTGGACTTTTGGGGCCCTGTGCTGTAACAATTAAAGGTAATCCATTTTCATTCGCCACAAATTCATAAGGCAAACTAGGATAACGAGACTGAACATCAGAAAGACTGCGACCAATTAAGCGTTTTACTGAGATCACCGTATTTTTTGGATCAAGTGATGCTTGTTCAAAGGCTTCCAAACCAACTTTCTTCTCTGCAACGCCATAATGAACGACCGATGGCACAAGACTACGCTCTTGTTCATCATTAAGAATCACGGATTGTCCACTGCGCACGGATGCAACCAAAGAATTGGTTGTTCCCAAATCAATCCCAACGGCTAAACGATGTTGATGCGGTGCCGCAGCTTGTCCTGGTTCTGCAATTTGTAATAATGCCATATGCTATTTTCTACTGGTTATGCGACGGAATACGCCAAATCAAATTTATTTTTTTCTGCAAAGCTTGCTTGGTAATGGGTTTCAATATTGACTTCGTGTTTTTGACGTTCATCAATCGCTATTTTTCTCTCTTCGCTTAAGTCTGGCGAGAATATAAAAATTTGATTACCATCCAATTGTTTCACATCATCTTGCCAATTTTGCCAAAATAGACCTTGATAAAAAGCCTCTAAATCACCATTCAATGCCCAAGCTAAAAATTCTGTATAAGTAAAATTTAAATTATGCCAAGTGAGATCTTTTGGTGAAAAGTAATAAATTTTGCCAAGGCTATCGCCTAAGGAACCACCATTTAATGCAAAGTAACCGCCTATCACATCATCGGCAACCAATAAATACTTTGGTTTTTCACCAGACTCACTAAAAGACTTACTAAAATTCCAATCCATTAATCCACGCGGTAATTTAAGACTTCCTGAACCTAAAATACGCAACCAACCATAATGAATTAAAATTCCACCTGTTTCATAAATCACAGCTCCCATTGGTGATGATGTTGGCATTTGCATGGTAAAAAGTTCGCGTTCTGCACTTGATTGATCTTTTTTAATAACATAACAATGATTACGTGCACTTTCAATCCATTGGGAAAGTATAGGCCAAGCAGAGTTTTCTGGAGATATTAATTGTTCGAGAGTTTGCATAATATCAAGGGATATTGAGATATAGATCTATTACAGTTCAAAAAGGCGTTCTTCTACACGTTCAATTTCTTCAGAAAGCTTACGAGTAAAACGTAATTTATCACACTGTTGAGATGCTTTCATCCATTGTTGGGATGTCAGACTCTCAGAAAGCGCGGTCAATAATGACTGAGTTTCTTGTTTAATTTCTTTCACAAAAGCGTTTAATGCTTTTTCATCTTTCTGATCTTCAAGTTCTTCTAGTTGTTCTCGCCACTGTAACTGTTGCATTAAAAACGCCACATCTTGTGTACTTTTTTGCTCAAGATCTATCTGCTCACCAGTATTAAGAGTAATAATAGCTTCCGCTCGTAAAATTGGGTCTTTTAACGTTTTTAAGGCATCATTCACTTCGGTGGATTTTTGCATCGCAACGCGTTGTTCTAACGCACTACTTGATGCAAAATTATCTGGATGCAGCGCCTTTTGTAATTCTAAATAACGTGTATTTAGCGCTTTCTCATCTAATTGAAAATCAACGGGCAAATCAAAAATTTGAAAAGGATTTAACATCAGATTATTACCTTAAACATGGAAACTTTCGCCACAGCCACAAGATTCTTTTACATTTGGATTATTGTATTTAAAGCCTTCATTTAAGCCTTCTTTCACATAATCCAACTCAATACCATTGAGATAAACTAAGCTTTTTGGATCGACAATAATATTCACACCGTGCTGTTCAAAAACTTGATCTTCTTCATTTAAGATATCAACAAACTCAAGCACATAAGCTAAGCCAGAACAGCCTGATGTTTTCACTCCTAAACGCAAACCAATGCCTTTGCCACGATTATCCAAAAAAGCTTTCACTCGTTGAGCGGCTTTTTCTGTTAATGTAATACTCATATATCCCCCAAAACCACTAAAAGTGCGGTCAAAACTGACCGCACTTTTTCATATTATTCGCCTTTTTTGGATTTGTAATCAGCAATTGCCGCTTTAATTGCATCTTCCGCTAAAATGGAACAGTGTACTTTCACTGGTGGCAATTCTAACTCATCTGCAATTTGGCTATTTTTGATAGCGCCTGCTTCTTCTAAAGATTTACCTTTCACCCACTCTGTAATTAATGAGCTAGATGCAATAGCAGAACCACAACCATAAGTCTTGAATTTTGCATCTTCAATAATGCCGTTATCATTTACTTTAATTTGTAACTGCATTACATCACCACAAGCTGGCGCACCCACCATGCCAGTACCAACATTGCTATCTTTTTTATCCATAGAACCCACATTGCGCGGATTTTCATAATGATCGATTACTTTTTCGCTATAAGCCATTTTAACTTTCCTTTTTTAAATCCTTGAGAAACGCCATTTAATAATAGCAGTTAAATCCTAGTGAGCTGACCACTCAATTGTACTAAGGTCGATACCTTCTTTAAACATATCCCATAATGGCGATAATGCACGAAGTTTTTCCACCGCACCTTTTACTAAATTAATAGTGTAATCAATTTCTTCTTCAGTGGTGTAACGGCCAAGTGTAAAACGAATTGAACTGTGTGCCAATTCATCATTTAAACCAAGTGCGCGCAATACATAAGATGGCTCTAGGCTAGCTGATGTACAAGCAGAACCAGAAGATACTGCAATATCACGCAATGCCATCATTAAAGATTCACCTTCAACATAGTTAAAGCTAATATTTAAATTACTATCTAAACGGTGCTCCATTGAGCCATTTACGTAGGTTTCTTCAATATCTTTTAAGCCATTATATAAACGATCACGAAGCGCTTTTAAACGTGGCATTTCTGTTGCCATTTCTTCTTTTGCAATTCGATAAGCTTCGCCCATTCCCACGATTTGGTGAACAGGTAATGTACCTGAACGCATTCCGCGCTCATGGCCACCGCCATGAATAATCGCTTCTAAACGAATACGTGGTTTACGACGAACGTATAACGCACCAATACCCTTTGGCCCATAAAGTTTATGGCTAGACATAGATAATAAATCAACAGGCAACTCTTCCAAATTAATCGCAACTTTGCCCACACTTTGAGTTGCATCTACGTGGAAAATCGTTTTATTTGCACGACAAAGCTCACCAATAGCTTTAATATCTTGCAACACACCAATTTCATTATTGGCATGCATAATTGAAACTAAAATAGTATCAGGACGAAGTGCGGCTTTAAATTTTTCTAAATCAATTAAGCCATCAGACTCGGGTGATAAATAAGTCACTTCGAAACCTTCACGTTCTAATTGACGACAAGTATCTAATACGGCTTTATGCTCAGTTTTGCAAGTGATGATATGCTTACCTTTAGTTTGGTAAAAATGCGCAGCACCTTTAATTGCAAGGTTATCTGATTCTGTTGCACCAGAAGTAAACACAATTTCACGAGAATCGGCACCAATAAGATCCGCAATTTGATTACGAGCCACATCAACCGCTTCTTCTGCTTGCCAACCAAATTTATGCGAGCGAGAAGCTGGGTTACCGAATGTACCGTCAATGGTTAAAAATTCCATCATTTTTTTCGCAACACGCTCGTCCACAGGACAAGTTGCTGCATAATCTAAATAAATAGGTAATTTCATTTTTCACTCCTAAATCATTCTAAATTTGACCGCACTTTTAATGCATTTTGCACTGTACGGACTACTTTCCCTTATTGATTAACAATTAATAAATTCTCAAAATCGCTATGAGTTTGGCGTTTTGACTCACGTTTACTCACCAATTCAGCCAAAGTAATTTCATTGAGAAAACTTTCAATGCGATTACTCAGATCTTCCCACAATGTATGAGTTAAACATTCTACGCCATTTTGACAATTTCCACGACCAAGACATTTTGTCACATGAATATTTTCATGTACCGCTGAAATAATCATTCCCACTGAAATTTGGTCACTTGGTAAACCTAGCTGATAACCTCCACCAGGTCCACGAACACTTTTTACTAATCCATCACGACGTAATTTAGCAAAAAGTTGTTCTAAATAAGATAGCGAAATATGTTGACGTTCAGAAATATCTGCAAGGCTCACAGGACCTTTTTCTGCATTTAAAGCGATATCTAAAACCGCAGTGACTGCATAACGACCTTTCGATGTAAGTTTCATAAAGTATTCCTAAAAAGTGATGTTGCAATATTTACATATCCTACTAAATCAGTCAATTAATCTAAATCAAGATCAACCCGTTTTTCGACCGCACTTAGCATGCCATTTAAAATATTTAATTCATTTTTTTCAAGTTGAGCGCGATAATATAAACGCTTTAATTTATGCATAACACCTTGATTTTGAATGAATCCTAGTGACTGATATACGCGCTCAGTATGCTCAAAAAAATAAGCGAGTTGTTCTGCAGTTGGATAGTTTTGTTCTATTAAAGAAAGTGAATTTTCCTTCTTATCTTGAGCTAAAAATGCCATGCGCAATTCATAGCTTACCAACTGTACCGCCATTGCCAAATTTAAAGAAGAATAATCAGGATTAGCTGGTATATTCAAATGGTAATGACATTTCAACAATTCTTCATTCGTTAATCCAATACGTTCACGACCAAACACAATAGCTATCTTGCCTTTATGCGCTACAACTTTCTCCGCGCATTCTCGAGGCTCGATCAATGTACTTTGTAAATGACGTAAACGAGCACTTGTACCAACCACCAAAGAGCAATCATCGACGGCTTCATCAAAGCTATCGACAACTCTAGCATTTTTTACAATATCTTCTGCACCAGCTGAAAGAGCATAAGATTGTTCATCAACAGATTTTGGTGAAACAAGATAAAGCTGGGCCAATCCCATTGTTTTCATTGCTCTAGCAGCAGAACCAATATTACCGCTATGCGAAGTCTCAATTAAAACAATACGAATATTTTCCAACATAATGATGCCCGACTAAAATTTAAGGGTATTCTACCACAATAACCGCTAAAAATAGTCAAGAATTTAAGCAAATTAAAGAAATTTAAAATATTAGAGATGAATAATAAAAATAAGAATGGTGGGTTGTGAGAAGCTCGAACTCTCGACCGACGGATTAAGAGTCCGCTGCTCTACCAACTGAGCTAACAACCCAACTGGACAACTAAATCAGAGAGTGGTGGGTCGTGAAGGATTCGAACCTTCGACCAACGGATTAAAAGTCCGCTGCTCTACCGACTGAGCTAACGACCCACTGTGTTGATGAATTAATGATAGCGCATTTATTTTAGAATCAAAAGAATAAATTCATTCTTTCAAGCTAATTGGTTAAATTACAAACGATGAAAACAAAACAGGATCCAATAAAAAAATGGATCCTGTTTTTCAAGTATTAGAAATACTAAGAATTAGTACGCTAACACTGCACGACGGTTTTTAGAATATGCAGCTTCATCGTGGCCTAATACTGCAGGTTTTTCTTCACCGTAAGATACTGTGCCTAATTTACCAGCATCAACACCTTTACCAGCCAAATAACCTTTAACTGCATCTGCACGACGTTGACCTAACGCGATGTTGTATTCTGGTGTACCGCGTTCGTCAGTGTTACCTTCTACTAATACTTTAGCTGCTGGAGTTGCATTTAAATATGCTGCGTGTGCATCTAAGATTTGAACGTATTCACCTTCGATGTTGTATTTGTCAAAACCGAAATATACGGTGTTGTAACGTTGTTGAAGATCAGCAACAGAGTATCCACCGAAAGTTTGACCAGCACCGTTGCCTGCAGCATCGTTGTTAGATGAGCTACAAGCTGCTAATGCAGCTACAGAACCTGCAACTAATAATGATTTAACAAATTTGTTCATTAGATTTCTCCTCAATGAGTTTTTTTATTTAGTTAAGTATGGCGACCAAGCTGGAAATTTTACTTGGCCATTACTTCCTGGAAGGCTCGCCTTAAAGCGACCATCTGCAGAAACCAATTGTAACACCTTTCCTAGGCCTTGTGTAGAGCTATAAATAATCATAATTCCATTTGGTGAAAGACTTGGACTTTCACCTAAGAATGATGTGCTGAGTACTTCCGAAGCTCCAGTTGTAAGATCTTGTTTAACTACATTATTGTTACCATTAATCATTACAAGGGTTTTACCATCAGCACTAATTTGTGCACTACCACGACCACCAACAGGCGTTGCGCTACCACCATTCGCACTCATGCGATAAACTTGTGGTGAACCACCTCTATCAGAGGTAAAAAGAATTGAACTACCATCTGGTGACCAAGATGGTTCTGTATTATTACCTGCCCCACGGGTTAATTGAGTTGGTGTACCACCATGAGAATTCATCACATAAATATTTAATAGTCCATCTTGCGAAGAGGCAAACGCTAAACGTGAACCGTCCGGTGAAAATGCTGGTGCACCATTATGACCAGGAAAAGATGCTACCACTTTACGAGCACCAGAATTTAAATCTTGTACAACAAGTTGTGATTTTTTATTTTCAAAAGATACATACGCTAAACGTTGGCCATCTGGAGACCAAGCTGGTGACATAATTGGTTGAGAGCTACGATTTACGATAAATTGATTATAGCCATCGTAGTCTGCAACACGAACTTCATAGGGTTGTGAACCGCCATTTTTTTGTACAACATAAGCGATACGAGTTCTAAAGGCACCACGGATCGCAGTTAATTTTTCAAAAACTTCATCACTAACAGTATGAGCACCATAGCGTAACCATTTATTTGTCACTGTATAGCTATTTTGCATTAATACAGCCCCTGGCGTACCTGATGCACCAACGGTATCAATTAATTGATAAGTAATACTATAACCATTACCAGATGGAACAACTTGTCCGACCACAATTGCGTCAATTCCAATATTAGACCAAGCTTCAGGATTTACTTCAGCTGCTGAAGTTGGACGTTGAGGCATCTGAGACACTGCAATAGGATTAAATTTACCACTGTTACGTAAATCATCAGCAACAATTTTGCTAATATCTTCCGGTGCAGATCCAGCAAACGGCACAACAGCTATAGGACGTGCACCATCAACCCCTTCATCAATTACAATGCGAACTTCATCATCTGCGAATGCATTGCTTGCAACAGCAAGTACAATCGCTAATACGCTTACTAAACGTTTTAATAATTTCATTTTGTTACCTTTAAAATTTAACAATAAATTTTTATAAAGAATTATCGAATATCAAAGTCAATAATTGGCGATTTATATTTCTCATAGATAGCATCCGATGGCGCAGCTGGAACTTTTTTCGTTCTAGCCACCGCACTTAATGCTGCTGTACAAATATCATCAGGACCTGAAATTTTTTGATATCCCAAGATTGTTCCATCTCGACTCAATTGAATTTTAATACGACAAACTTTTCCTGCAAAACTTGGATCTTTTAAGAAACGACGTTGAATCTCTTTCTTAATCACTCCAGCGTATTGATCTCCTACTTTGCCACCATCGCCAGAACCAAGCGCAGCACCGCTACCTTGTGTTCCACCTTTGTTCACATTTCCGCCTTTAGATGCACTACCGCCACCAATATCTCCGCCATTTAAGAAATCATCTAAACTGGCTTGGTCCGCTTTTCGTTTTGCTGCATCCGCTTTAGCTTTAGCATCGGCAGCAGCCTTAGCTTTCGCCTCTGCCGCAGCTTTAGCTTCTGCATCTGCTTTTGCTTTAGCATCGGCAACGGCTTTAGCTTTAGCATCGGCCTCAGCTTTTGCTTTAGCATCTGCTTCAGCTTTCGCTTTAGCCTCAGCTTTTGCTTTAGCAGCGGCTTCAGCTTTTGCCTTGGCTTCTGCTTCTTGTTTTGCTTTTTGTGCTGCAAGTTCTGCTGCTTTAGCTTTCGCCTCTTCTTCAGCTTGTTTTGCTGCTGCAGCTAAACGTTTAGCTTCTGCATCTGCTTTTAATTTTGCAGCTTCAGCCGCTTGTTTAGCCTTAGCCTCTTCAGCTTGTTTCTGTTTTTCCAACGCTTCTTGACGAGCTTGCTCTTGTTGTTTTTTTATTTCTTGCTGACGTTGCTGTTCTTGCTGACGTTTTAACTCTTCTTGTCGTTGAACTTCCTGTTGACGCTTAATCTCTTCTTGATTAGGTTGCGGCGGTTTTTCTTCAACAACGGGTTCTGGATGTTTCTGTTTATCCGCTTGCCCTTTTTTCTGTTGTTGAATTCTACCCCATTCTTGCGCTGCAGAGCCAGTATCGACCATTACTGCCCCCATAGCATCACCATCACCTTCACCACCACCCATAATTTCAACTGTATGGTAGAAAGAGCTGACAATCAACAATCCAAACAAAACAAGGTGCATCACTATAGAAATAACAAATGAATTTGCGCCTTTTTTTTGTCGATTATTTTGCACGGTTACCTACTTAGTTAAATTGGGTTTGTCATTAAACCAACAGATTTAATTCCAGCAAGGTGGAGCAGATTAAGTGCTTTAATCACTTCTTCATAGGGAACTTCCTTAGCTCCACCCACTAAAAATAGTGTGTTATTATCTTTATCAAATTCTTGTCGAGATAATTGTGTCACCATTTCTTCCGTTAACCCTTCTTGACGTTCTCCGCTAATAGAAATCGCATATTGTCCAATCCCTGAAACCTCAAGAATTACCGGCACTTTATCTTCATTAGATACATTTTGACTTTGCACTGAATCTGGCAATTCCACTTGTACGCTTTGGCTAATAATTGGTGCTGTTGCCATAAAGATCAACACAAGCACTAACAATACATCCAAAAACGGTACAATATTAATTTCAGATTTAATATCTTTACGCTGACGACGAGCCATAATTCAAATCTCTCTTATTTTTCACCGCACTTAACGAAAGAGTGCGGTGTATTTTTTCTATATTTTAGTGTGGTGCTTTGCCGAAAGCTTGGCGATGTAAAATCGTCGTAAATTCATCAATAAAGTTGCCGTAATTCTGTTCGATAGCATTCACGCGTAAACTTAAACGGTTATAAGCCATTACAGCCGGAATCGCAGCAAATAAACCGATTGCAGTAGCAATCAATGCCTCGGCGATACCTGGGGCAACCATTTGTAAAGTTGCTTGTTTAGCGCCACTTAATGCCATAAAAGCGTGCATGATCCCCCAAACAGTTCCGAATAAACCAATATAAGGGCTAACAGAAGCTACTGTAGCCAAAAATGGTACGCGACTTTCAAGGCTTTCAACTTCACGATTCATTGTAAGATTCATTGCTCGCGTAGTTCCTTTAATAATCGCCTCAGGCGCATCAGGATTCACTTGTTTCAAGCGAGAAAACTCTTTGAAACCAACAAAGAAAATTTGTTCGCTACCCGTTAAAATATCACGACGATTTGATAATCCTTCATATAGCTTATTCAAATCTTCACCAGACCAGAAACGGTCTTCAAAAGTATTCGCTTCTTTTAAAGCGGCCGTTAAAACTCGGCTACGTTGGATAATAATCGCCCAAGAAATAATTGAGAATGAAATCAAAATCACAATTACAAGCTGAACAACAATACTTGCTTTTAGAAAAAGATCTAAAAAATTCAATTCTGCAGTCATTGCATACTCCGAAAAGTTTATTTTAGGTTGTAAAACGCAGCTTTTACTTCTTTAGGAAGCGCCACAGGTTTCATATTGCCAAGATGAACACTGGCTACCTTGACTGTAGCCTTTGATAACATCACCGTATCACGCATAAGTCGTTGCTCAAAAAGGATTGTTGCACCTTTTATCTCTATGACATCTGTTTCTACCGTGAGTAAATCATCCAATTTTGCCGCAACGCAATAATCAATAGCGAGCGATTTGACAACAAACGCGAGTTGTTGTTCTTGTAATAAAGTTTGCTGCGTAAAATTTAACGCTCGCAAATATTCTGTTCTAGCCCGCTCAAAAAAATGCAAATAACGAGCATGATACACAACGCCACCAGCATCAGTATCTTCATAATATACTCGAACGGGAAGATAGAAGGTTTTTTCTGACATTATTAAGCTTTGCCCACCGCAATGAGTCGGATATTTTAGAACCTGTTTTTTAGATAAGCAATATGCCGAAGAAAAAAATCATCCTCATAAATAAAAATGCTCTACAGCACTAATCAATATAATGATATAAGCGATATAAGGTAAGAAAATTAGTTTCCAAATTACGCTTTTAATTTCAAATCCTATTCCATGAATCCAAACCGTAATCAATCCCCAAAAAATCATCAAAATCCACCAAGGAGAATCATTTCGTAACAACGTTGAAAAATTATCAACATTAAAGAAAAATACGGCTGTTAGTCCTAGAGCTAAAATAAATGAAAGGGTTCGAAACGAACCCTTATTAATTAATTGATAGAGTGAATGAATCATATTACTCGTCAAATTTTCCTGCTTTTTCTTTGCCAATGGTTAATTTTGCACTGGCAAATATAGCTAATAACACACCCACTACCCAAATTACATATAACATATTAATCTCCTTAGTATAATGAGTGTTTATTTTCATCAATGAAATTCGCATCTAAGCGACCAAACATCTTCGAATAAGACCAAATGGTATAAACCAAAGAAATAGCCACAAAGATAAGTGCAAAAATCAACATTAACGTTAATGTTAATTCACTTGAAGTTGCATCCCACATTAACAAACTCTGTTCAGGATGAGAGCTTGAAGGCATCACAAATGGGAACATAGATACTGCAGCAGTAATAATTACGCCAGCCATTGTTAATGCAGAGAAAAAGAATGCGAAACCACAACGATTAGCTTTAGAAAATGCCGCATTTAATAATGCAGCAACTACTGCTAATGCAGGGAAAATCCAAAGAATTGGCATTTCATTGAAATTTCTAAACCACGCACCAGTTTCAACAGCAACTTCTTTATTCATTGGAGAAGATGGCGCGTAATGATCCACAACACTCGTTACTACATAACCTTCTTTAAAGTATAACCATGCACCAGCTAATACAAATGCAATTAAAGTCACAATAGCACCGATTTGGCTAACTGAGCGAGCGCGATCACGCAATTCTTCGGTTGTTTTCATTTGTAACCAGTTCGCACCGTGAGTTACAAGCATTGATAAGCTAATAACACCACACAATAATGCAAATGGATTTAATAATTCGAAGAATGAACCGGTGTAAGTTACTTGAGTCAATTCGTTGAAATGGAATGGGACGCCTTGTAATAAATTACCAAAAGCTACACCAAATACTAATGATGGTACAAAACCACCTGCGAATAGTCCCCAATCCCAAACTGAACGCCAAGTCGGGTTATCAATTTTTGCACGATATTCAAAACCCAACGGGCGTAAGAATAACGCTGCTAAAACCAATACTAAAGCGATGTAGAAACCTGAGAATGAAACTGCATATACAATTGGCCATGCCGCAAATACAGCGCCGCCTGCAGTTAACAACCAAACTTGGTTACCATCCCAATGTGGGGCAATAGAGTTGATCATAATACGGCGTTCCACTTCTTTTTTGCCTGTTACAGGTAAAAGTGCGGTCACGCCCATATCGAATCCGTCGGTAACAGAAAAACCGATCAACAATACAATAACTAACACCCACCAAATAAAACGTAGAAATTCATAATCAATCATAATTCATCTCCTGCTTATTTAGATGATTGTTCAAAGTAGTATTTGCCGGTTTTTAACGCACTTGGACCCAAACGCGCATATTTAAACATCAAATACATCTCAACAATAATGAACGCAAGATAAAGCGCACAAATTAAACCAATAGAGAACCATAAATCGCCAGTACTTAACTGAGACGCCGACACCCCAACAGGTAAAACTTCATAAATTGCCCAAGGTTGACGACCAGACTCAGCTAAGAACCAACCAAATTCAATTGCTAAGATTGGCAATGGAATACACCAAAGCAATGCTTTAAGCAATAAGCGAGAAGAAGTGACTTTGTTACGTAAATTTTGAACAAATGCGCCGAAGGTCAGTAAAATAATTAAACCACCGGCTGCTAACATCCCACGGAATGCCCAGAAGTTAGGACCTACGTTTGGAATAGTATCGCGAGCAGCTTGTTTAATTTGTTCATCTGTTGCATCTACAACTTTATCTGTGTAACGTTTTAATAATAAACCAAAACCTAAATCACCTTTTACTTCATCAAATTTTGCTTTAGTTTCTGGATTTACGTGGCCTGCTGATTTTTTCTCTGCTTTTAATTGCGTGAATAAATCGTAAGCTACCATACCGTTACGAACACGACCTTCATTTTTCGCTTGAATATCTTTCAAACCAACAATTTCAGTATCTAAAGAACGCGTTGCAATTAAACCACCCAAATATGGGATCTCAATCGCAAAATCATTTTTCATTTCTGCAGTATTTGGAATTGCAACTGGATGAAATGGCGCTGGCGCAGGATGAGTTTCAAACTCGGCTTCCATTGCAGCCAATTTCACTGGTTGTGCTTTACCAATGTCGTAACCTGATTCATCCCCCATAATTAACACCGCTGATGCCGCGATAAAACCAAAGGTTGCAGCAACAGAGAATGAACGTTTGGCAAAACCAATATCACGACCTTTTAATAAATAGAATGCACTAATACCTAATACAAACATTGCACCAGTCGAATAACCTGCTGTTAACGTGTGCAAGAATTTACTTTGGGCAACTGGATTTAGCCAAAGGTCTAAGAAGCTGGTCATTTCCATACGTACTGTCTCAAAATTAAATTCTGAGCCAGCTGGAGACTGCATCCAACCATTAGCAACTAAAATCCACATTGCAGATAAGTTCGAACCGAAAGCTACACAATATGTAGCAAGTAAGTGTTTACCTTTAGTTAAACGATCCCAACCAAAGAAGAATAACCCCACAAAAGTTGATTCTAAGAAAAAGGCTAGTAACGCTTCAATCGCTAATGGCGCACCAAAAATATCACCTACATAATGAGAATAATAAGACCAGTTAGTACCAAATTGGAATTCCATAATGATACCTGTGGTCACCCCAAGGGCGAAGTTAATACCAAATAACTTACCCCAGAATCTTGTCATATCTTTATAAACTTCTTTGCCTGTCGCCACATAAATGGTTTCCATAATCACAAGGACGAATGACAAACCTAATGTCAGCGGCACGAAAATGAAGTGATACAACGCAGTTAAAGCAAACTGCAAGCGAGAAAGGTCAACAACGTCCAACATTCTCAACTCCTCTGTATAAACAACATTAGTTCCAACAATGATTAAAAAGGCAAAGCCTTAAATAATCCCTAATCACTCAACTCCAATTAGCTAAGTTTAAATTGGTTTATCTACATAATCATTCTCAAATGGTTAAAAAACACCAATTATTATAGAGATAAGCCAAATTTGCGGGTATTCTACTACTAAACATAAGGATAAAAAACAGTAAAAACGATATCTAGATCACATTTTTGACATAAGACATAAAATACCTATTATTTATTAAAAATAATTTAATTGATATAAATCAATTTTGCTATTTTTTGTACAAAAATATATGTTACACGTGATCCTTATCACAATTTACGACAATAAATGACTTCAAAAGCTAGACATACTAAGTATATTTTGCTATTTTCCCGCCTAGTTTAATTTTTAGATTTCATAATAAAGAGAAACAAGGACTTAAAATGAAAAAAACATTCCTTATTTTAACCGCACTTTTCTCTGCTGTATCAACCTCTACTTTTGCATCAAATATTCTGCCACAACAATGTGAACAACTATTTAAAGAAACTGAGAATTTGATCGCGCAAGCAGAAAAACAACCTGGCACTCATACACAGGTAGGAAAAATTAAAAATAAGTTAAACCAAAGCAAACAACAGATTCTTCAAATGGAATTAGCGACTCAGTTAAAAAGTTGTGAAGTGGGTTTAGCAAAATTAAGTAATTTGAAAAGTTATAGCGAGTAATTAAAAAAGCCTTATTGGGTACAATAAGGCTTTTTTAGTGGTTAAATTTATCTAGTCTGATAATTTCTGCAGACCGAAATGACGATAAGTTTGCGATGTTGCAATACGACCACGCGGCGTTCTTTGTAGAAACCCCTGTTGAATCAAATAAGGCTCTAACACATCTTCAATGGTATCGCGTTCTTCACCTATTGCAGCAGCAAGATTATCCAGCCCTACTGGCCCGCCGTCAAAACGCTCAATAACTGCAGACAATAATTTTCTATCTAAATAATCAAATCCGGCATCATCTACATCCAGCATTGAAAGCGCTTGTTTTGCCACATCTACAGAAATTACCCCCCCATTACGCACATCTGCATAATCACGCACACGTCGTAATAAACGGTTTGCAATTCGAGGAGTGCCTCGTGAACGACGAGCCACCTCAAAAGCAGCTTGCTGTTCTAATTCGAGATTCAAACACCCCGCACTTCTTGCTACGATAGATGTTAAATCTTCTACAGAATAGAATTCCAAACGTTGCACAATACCAAAACGATCACGCAATGGTGAAGTCAAAGAACCCGCTCTAGTCGTCGCGCCAACCAAAGTAAAAGGTGGCAAATCTAATTTAATAGAACGAGCAGCAGGCCCTTCACCAATCATAATATCCAATTGATAGTCTTCCATTGCTGGATAAAGAACTTCTTCAATTGCAGGGGAAAGTCGATGAATTTCATCAATAAATAACACATCATGCGGTTCAAGATTAGTTAGCATTGCGGCTAAATCTCCCGCCTTTTCTAATACAGGCCCTGATGTTGTACGAATATTCACGCCCATTTCATTTGCCACAATATTAGCAAGCGTTGTTTTTCCCAAGCCAGGAGGGCCAAAAATTAATAAATGATCCAAGGCATCTTGACGGAGTTTGGCTGCCTTGATGAAAATATCCATCTGCTCACGCACTTGCGGCTGCCCAACATAATCCGCTAATAATTTCGGACGAATAGCGCGGTCAATAACATCTTCATCAAGCTTAGCTTGCCCGCTAATAATTCTATCTGCTTCAATCATGTCTCACCTACAGTGCGGCTTTTAAAGCTTCGCGAATAACTTGCTCGCTTGTTAAATCAGGTTTAGCTACTCGTTTCACCATTTTTTCTGCTTCTGAAGGTTTATAACCTAAAGCAATCAAGGCTGAAATAGCTTCATCGGATGAATTTTCTGCACGCGATTCAATAGATGGCGCTGATGGAATATGAGTACTTTCGACAAAGAAATCGCTTTGTTTTACGCCTTTGAATTTACCTTTGAGTTCAACTAATAAACGTTCAGCTGTTTTTTTGCCAACTCCTGGAATTTTAGTGAGTTTAGAAAGCTCTTCTCTCTCAATTGCATAGGCAAATTGTTCGACCGACATGGCGGATAAAATCGCTAAGGCTAATTTAGGCCCTACCCCATTTGTTTTAATTAATTCACGAAATAAAGTGCGGTCTGTTTTCTGGGCAAATCCAAAGAGTAAATGAGCATCTTCACGAACAACAAGATGGGTGAATAAAGTAGTTTCTTGACCAATTTCTGGTAAATCATAGAAACTCGTCATAGGCAAAAGCAATTCATAGCCTACGCCTTGCACATTAAGTAAAATTTCTGGAGGTTGTTTTTCTAAAAGAATGCCTTGTAAGCGACCGATCATAATTCTTCCGAATGATAAAAAACTTAACGCATAGAATAAAATAAAACTGGACGAACATCCAGTTAAATTTTTAATCTAAAGCGTCCTCGGCTATATCTGGTCTTTAAAAGTGCGGTCATTTTTTCTTGCGTTTCTGTCATTTTTACAGAATTGGCAATATGTAAAGAATGTTGAATAGAATGCGCATGTGTAATCGCGATAGCCAACGCATCCGCGGCATCGGCTTGAGGTTTATCTGACAACTTCAAAATACGAGTCACCATTTCTTGCACTTGCACCTTATCTGCGGAACCAATACCCACCACTGTTTGTTTTACTAAACGTGCGGCATATTCAAAAACAGGTAAACCATGATTTACCGCTGCAACAATCGCCGTACCGCGAGCCTGTCCGAGTTTCAAGGCTGAATCCGCATTCTTCGCCATAAACACTTGCTCAATTGCAAACATATCAGGTTGAAATTGCGTGATGATTTCAGTTACTCCAGCATAAATGCGTTTTAAACGGGTTGGTAAATCTTCAACTTGAGTACGAATTGCGCCACTGCCAAGATATTCTAAATGTCTTCCTGTTTGACGAATCACACCATAACCAGTTACTCGAGAGCCTGGGTCAATACCTAAAATAATGCTCATAATTTCTATAAAAAATGGGTAATTAAATTACCCATTTATTGCATTATTAAAGTTGAGATGCCACTTCGTCACTGATTTCACCGTTGTGATATACGTTTTGTACGTCATCACAATCTTCCAACATATCAATTAAACGAAGTAATTTTGGTGCAGTTTCAATATCAAGATCAACCGTTGTTGATGGAATCATCGTTACTTCAGCTTCTTGAACTTTAAAGCCAGCTGCTTCAATGCCATCACGCACTGAACCTAAGTCTTCCCAAGCTGTATAGATTTCAAATGAACCATCATCTTGTGGTTGAATATCATCAGCGCCTGCTTCAATAGCCGCTTCAGTTAATGCATCTTCATCTGCTTGTTCAATTAAAATTAAACCTTTCTTGCTAAATAAATAACCAACAGAACCTTCTGTTCCCAAGTTACCACCACATTTAGTAAAGCTTGGGCGCACTTGTGAGATCGTACGGTTTGCATTATCACTTAAACATTCAACCATAACCGCTGTCCCACCTGGACCATAACCTTCATAGATTTTGGTTTCCATATTGGTGTCATCGCCACCACCTACACCACGATCAATAGCGCGGTTGATAGTATCACGCGTCATATTGTTGCTAAGTGCTTTATCTACTGCTGCACGTAAACGCGGGTTAGCACTCACATCGCCACCACCAATTTTAGCTGCGGTAACAAGTTCACGAATTAATTTAGTAAAAATTTTACCGCGTTGTGCATCTTGTGCTGCTTTGCGGTGTTTAATATTAGCCCACTTACTATGGCCTGCCATGTTGTTTTCCTTCTATTTATCTTTAAGAATATATTTTCTAATTGCTTCCGCATTATTGGAAGATTTTGTCATTTGGATTGCTTTTTCAGGGGAAACCCATTGATATGCCAAATGCTCACTTAATACTGGTTCGAATTCTTGCTCCATTGCCAATAAAAACCAATGTTCACGGCAATGCGTCACATTCGGTGCGTATTTATATCGGAAATGTGGAAAAATTTCAAATTCTATGCTCTCTTTGCAATCAAAAAGTGCGGTGGAATTTTCTTCTATTTTTAATCCAACTTCTTCCCAAACTTCTCGAATTGCTGTTTCTCTTGGTGTTTCGTTGATTTCCAATGTCCCCGTAACAGATTGCCAAAAGGTAGGATCATCTTGGCGCTGAAGCATAAGAACACGATGCGTGCTTTCCGCATAAATTACCACGAGAACCGATTGATTATTTTTATATTTCAAGCTCGTCATCTACATAATTGAGAATGGGCAGCATCATACCTTTTCTGTTAAAAACTTTCAAAAAAATTACCGCACTTTAAAACTAAAGTGCGGCAATTATCTCAATTATTTTAGTTTAACCAGCCAGCTTGTTGGGCGATAAACAAGCCTGCAAAGGCTGTTAAGTAGAATAAACCGATAAGGGATAACCACAATAATCCGCCTTTTACACTGTGTTTCGCATGCTTAGTCAGAGATAAATTTAACCAAGCAAAAATTGGTGCAGAAACAAATGAGGCAATCATTGCGAATTTCAACATCGGCCCAACGGCATTATTAAAGTAGAAAATAATCGCTAAACCAGACAATGCTGCCAAAATCATACCGATATTAAGAATTCTCACTGAGCTTTCTTGTTTACCGAATAAAATACGTAAAGATTCAACATTGGTACGCGAATAACCATCAATTACCGTGATTGTTGTACCAAACATACACATGAACGCGATTACTGCAATTAATAAACGTGCCCATTCACCGATAGTACTTGCATACATATTGATAAGTTGCGCAATATATTTTCCGCCCACCATCTCTACGGTTTCAGGGGAACCATATTGTACCAATGCGCCAAGGGCTAAGAAAACAACGGCTAAAATGGCGGTACCGATGTAACCCACGTTGAAGTCAAACAAACCATCTTGATAAGACACTTTCGTTAGACGACGTTTTGCCACCACCCACATAGAATTAATTGCAGAGATTTCAATTGGCGCCGGCATCCAGCCCATTAACGCAACTAAAAAAGCTAATTTGCTTAATTCCCATGGAGAAGGCGCGACAAAATCAGGTGCGGCTACACCATTAATCCCATTACGCATAAAGGCAATCACCACTGCGCTCATGGTTGTCACCGTTAAAGCAATCATGATGATTTTCGATAAACTATCTAATAGACGGTATTTTCCTAACAACAAAATGCCGGTTGTCACAAGAATCACTAATGAGCTTAACACGGGCATTGGGAGTGGAATTGGTGTAATGAAGGTTAAAATTGCTGCTGTTAATAACCCTACTGCAGCAGTATTAACCACTGTCGCAAAAATGTTTAGAGCTAAGAATAACCAAAGATAGAATTTTCCTTTTTGGCGGTACCCCTCTAACAAAGTATTACCTGTATCTAGAGTATATTGAACACCGAAACGGAAGAAAGGATATTTAAATAAGTTAGCAAGAATAACAATACTCACTAATTCCCAACCATAGATCGCACCCGCTTGGGTTGATGCAATAATATGTGAACCACCGACAGCCGCTGATGCCATCACGATCCCAGGACCTAAGGCAGAGAATTTACTCGCCCATGTTGATTTTTCTACTGAAGTTGAAACTTCACTCATAAAATTTTCTCTTATAAATTGACCATAAACCGAAAAAGGCCTTATTTATAATAGAATTTTATTCTTGGGTAAAGTAGACAAAGCCTAACAAAAAGGATCAATAAAAGAACAAGAATCTAATTATGGATATTTTTCAGAATATAATTTTAAAATAAATGACATTAAAGCATATTCATACCAGAAAAGTAATATGTTTAAGTGAATAAAATTTTTTTCACAAAAATGCAAAAATGCGGCCAAATCTGACCGCACTTCATTCCTAATATTTCAAACTTATTCTGCTTTAACGACAGAAATTGCCAACTCTTCCAACGCCTGCGGATTCGCAAAGCTAGGTGCTTCTGTCATCAAGCACGCTGCTGCTGTAGTTTTAGGGAAAGCAATCACATCGCGGATATTTTCCGTTCCAGTTAAAAGCATGGTTAAACGGTCTAAACCAAATGCTAAACCTGCATGTGGCGGTGTACCAAATTTTAATGCATCCAATAAGAAGCCAAATTTTTCACGTTGTTCTTGTTCATTGATACCAAGAATGCGGAATACGGTTTGTTGCATTTTCGGATCGAAAATACGAACAGAACCACCACCTACTTCATAGCCATTGATCACCATATCGTAAGCATTTGCTACCGCATCGGTTGGATTCGCTTCTAATTGCTCTGGGCTGAAATCTTTTGGTGAAGTGAATGGGTGGTGCATTGCAGCAAGATTACCGTCTTCATCACGTTCAAACATTGGGAAATCAATCACCCAAAGCGGTTGCCATTCGTCTAAACTAGTTAAGCCAAGATCACGACCTAATTTCAAACGTAACGCACCCATTGCATCAGTGGTGGTTTGCCATTTATCTGCACCGAAGAATAAGATGTCGCCAGTTTGAGCTTTCACACGTTCAGCTAAGGCTTTCCATACCTCTTCATTTAAGAATTTCGCAATCGGGCTTTGTACGCCTTCAAGACCTGCATTAATGTCATTTACTTTCGCCCAAGCTAAACCTTTTGCACCGTAAATACCAACAAATTGTGTATATTCATCAATTTGTTTACGAGTGATTTCAGTACCATTTGGTACACGAATGACTGCCACACGGCCGTTTGGATTGTTTGCAGGCTCATTAAATACTTTAAATTCAACGTCTTTAACGATATCTGCCACATCGACTAATTCAAGCGGGTTACGCAAATCTGGTTTATCTGAACCAAAACGAGTCATCGCTTCTTGCCAAGTCATTTGTGGGAATTTACCTAAATCCACACCAATGATGTTTTGCCATAAACCGTGCACCATGCGTTCCATGATCTCACGTACTTCTGGCGCAGTTAAGAAAGAGGTTTCCACATCGATTTGGGTAAATTCTGGTTGACGATCTGCACGTAAATCTTCATCACGGAAACATTTCACAATTTGATAATAACGGTCAAAACCAGACATCATTAAAAGCTGTTTGAAAAGCTGTGGTGATTGTGGCAATGCATAGAATTTGCCTTTATGCACACGGCTTGGCACTAAATAGTCACGCGCACCTTCTGGCGTTGCTTTGGTAAGCATTGGGGTTTCAATATCAAGGAAACCATTATCATCCATGAAACGACGCACAAAGCTGGTGATTTTTGCACGGGTTTTCAAACGTTGCGCCATTTCTGGGCGACGTAAATCTAAATAACGATATTTTAAA
>NZ_LCTH01000005.1:0-33101 GCF_001008275.1 Haemophilus haemolyticus | reverse complement strand
CACTTAACAAGTTTTTAGCGTGAAATCCGTGTTCAGGTAAATCTGGCACATTAATGCTAAAAACTGATGAGTTTGCGCAAGATGTACCAGCAATAAGCGAACAAAATACTGTTGAGATCATTTTTTTCATGATTTTTCCTTTTCTGATGATGTACATGAGGTATCAGTATAGGAAATCTTATTAACTAAAATTCTGCAAAAACGCTCAAATGTTTTTATTTTTGGTGTTTTTTGAAAATTTTCTGAAAAATTAAATTCTTTTTTTTATTTTACCAACTACCACTTTTCACAGCAGAAATCTCCTGAAAGGAATTATCTAAAGTATTAGATTTTTAGAAATCTATAATTATCTTTATTTTTTATCTATATGCATTCGAAAAAAGAAAGTATGAAAAGTAGATTAACAATCGCTTCTTATTCCAATGAATTTAGAAATGAGTTATTGATAGATTTAATGAGCGGGCAATAAATAGGTAATATTTGTGTTTCTCCTGCATGAAAAATAGGAAAGTGCGGTCAATTCAAAAGAAGATTTTTAAGATCCGCAAAAAATCCTGTATAATCTTTCCAATTTTTTGTTCAATTTTAACGCTTTGCAATTCGATGATTGAAACATCCCAAACTATTCCTGAACTCGTCTCTTGGGCAAAAGATCGCGAGTTTTCTTTGAATTTACCTACCGAGCGCTTGGTTTTCCTGCTAGCGATTGCAATTTATAACAACGAACGTTTAGACGGCGAAATGTTAGAAGCCGATCTTGTGGATATTTTCCGCCACACAATGAATGCTTTTGAGCAATCCACGGATGCTATTGCAACACGAGCGAATAATGCAATTAATGAATTAGTGAAACAACGTTTGTTAAACCGTTTTAGTAGCGAATTTACTGAAGGTCTGGCGATTTATCGTTTAACGCCATTAGGTGTTGGCGTGTCTGATTATTACATTCGTCAGCGTGAATTTTCCGCATTGCGTCTTTCTGTACAGCTTTCCATTGTGGCAGATGAAATTCAACGCGCTTCTGATTCTGCAGAAGAAGGCGTGGAGAATAATGAAAGCGAACATTATTGGCGTCGTAATGTGTTTGCGCCATTAAAATATTCCGTTGCAGAGATTTTTGATAGCATCGATCTTTCACAACGCATTATGGATGAAAACCAGCAAAGTATTAAAGATGAAATTGCAGAGCTTCTTACTAAAGATTGGCAAGCGGCAATTTCAAGCTGTGAACGTTTATTAGATGAAACATCTGGCAATTTGCGCGAATTGCAAGATACGTTAAATGCCGCGGGGGATAAACTTCAGGCGCAATTATTGCGTATTCAAGATTGTGTGATCGGGCGAGATGATTTGTATTTTATTGATCAATTAATTACCGATTTACAATCTAAACTTGACCGAATTATTAGTTGGGGACAACAAGCCATAGACTTATGGATTGGTTATGACCGCCATGTGCATAAATTTATTCGTACTGCCATTGATATGGATAAAAATCGTGTATTCTCACAACGTTTACGTAATTCTATTCATCATTATTTTGAGCATCCTTGGTTCTTATGGACAGCGCAAGCTGAGCGTTTAGTCGATCTGCGCGATGAAGAAATGGTGTTGCGTGAAGATGATGCTTTAGGTGAATTGCCGGAAGAATTGCAATACGAATCCCTTTCTGATTTACACGATCAAATTGTAGAGCATATGCAAGGCTTACTGATTGCTTATCGTGAAAATAACCGTTCGATTGATTTGAGTTTAGTGTTAAAAGAACAACTGGAAAATTACCCACTTTCTCGTCATTTTGATGTGGCTCGAATCATTGTTGATCAAGCAGTACGCCTTGGTATGGCAAATGATGATTTATCGGGTATTTATCCAGATTGGCAAGCGATTAATGAACGTGGCGCAGAAGTCCAAGCGCATGTGATTGATAAGTATTGATTTTAAGATAATTTAAAAGCTAATTTCGACGGAATTACTCCTGTTAGATCTCCCTAATCCTTCTTTGCTAAATAGGGGAATAATAATGAAATAATCGATATTGAGATTATTTCATTGTGTTAGAAAATGCTGAAGTAATCAGCAAGAATTGATTTGCTAAAGAATATCCCCCTCTTTAGCAAAGAGGGGCTAGGGGAGATTTGGCAATAATGATTAACGAAGAAAGTAACTGAATAAAGTTTTAATAGAGAAATAACCTATGACAGACAACCTTCAAGATGTAATTTCCCCAAAACTCGCTGTGGCGATTGCAAATCCAATATTTCCTGCGGTAGATAGTCTATTGCGCTCAGGTTGCCATATCAGCACGGAGCATTTAGATAATCACGCATTTTTAATGGATTTCCAAAATGAATTAGACGGATTTTATCGTCGCTATAACGTGGAACTAATTCGTGCGCCAGAAGGATTTTTCTATCTTCGTCCGAAAGCAACGACATTAATTGCGCGTTCTGTGCTTTCTGAGTTGGAAATGCTTGTTGGTAAAGTGCTTTGTTATCTTTATTTAAGCCCAGAACGTTTAGCTCAACAAGGCATTTTTAGTACGCAAGAAGTGTATGATGAATTATTAAATCTTGCTGATGAAGGAAAATTATTAAAAGCAGTTAATCAGCGTTCAAGTGGTTCTGACTTAGATAAACAAAAATTGGCAGAAAAAGTGCGGGCGGCAATTGGTCGTTTACGTCGTTTAGGTATGATTCAAACTGTTGGCGAACAGAATAGTGGGAAATTTACGATTTCTGAATCTGTATTTCGTTTTGGTGCGGAAGTGCGTAGCGGAGATGATCCATTAGAAGCCCAAGCTCGACTCATTCGTGATGGGGAAGCGGCAACACCTGAATCCTTAGCGTTGGAAAAACAAGCACAATTAATGGAAAACGATGCAGAAAGTGCGGATGAAATTGACGAAGAATTTAACGGAGAACAAGAATAATGTCTGATGTTTTTGAATTAGAAAATGAAATCGAATTAGAGAGCGATGAAGTCATTATGGAAAATGAAAACGTCGAAGAAATCGTTGAAGCACCTATGCCTTTTAGCATGACGACAAATAATGGTGTAGAGCGTGGTAAATTCCGTTCTTTAACCTTAATTAACTGGAATGGTTTTTTTGCCCGTACTTTCGATTTAGACGAATTAGTTACTACGCTTTCTGGTGGTAACGGTGCAGGTAAATCAACCACAATGGCTGGATTTGTGACCGCATTAATTCCTGATTTGACCCTTTTACATTTCCGTAATACAACAGAAGCTGGCTCCACAGGCGGTTCTCGCGATAAAGGTTTACATGGTAAATTGCGTCCAGGCGTTTGTTACGCGGTATTAGATACCATTAATTCTCGCCATCAACGTATTCTTGTTGGTGTGCGTCTGCAACAAATTGCGGGTCGTGATAAAAAAGTTGATTTAAAAACGTTCTCAATTCAAGGTGTAGAATTATCTCAAAATCCAACCGCACTTTTCACTGAAACCGTGGGAGAACGTCAAGCACGCGTACTCAATTTAAACGAACTTAAAGATAAAATTGAAAACATTGGTGCGCAATTTAAACAATATCATTCCATCACCGATTATCACGGCATGATGTTCGATCTCGGTATTATTCCGAAACGTTTACGTTCAGCATCAGATCGAAGCAAATTCTATAAACTTATCGAAGCGTCTTTATACGGTGGTATTTCCAGTGCAATCACACGTTCTTTACGTGACTATTTATTGCCAGAAAATTTAGGTGTGCGCAAAGCTTTCCAAGATATGGAAAGCGCATTGCGTGAGAATCGTATGACTTTAGAAGCGATTAAGGTCACGCAATCAGATCGCGATTTATTCAAACATTTAATTACTGAAACCACGAATTATGTTGCTTCGGATTATATGCGTAATGCGAATGAACGCCGTGGCAATATTGAGGCTGCATTAGAATCTCGTCGTGAGTGGTATAAAGCAAAAGCAGAGCAGAATTTATCCCAACATCGTTTGGTTGATTTAAGTCGAGAAGCGGCTGAATTGGCAGAAAGTGAACGGACTTTAGAAGTTGATCACCAAAGTGCGGTTGATCATCTTAACTTAGTGTTAAATGCTTTGCGTCACCAAGAAAAAATTACGCGTTATCAAGAAGATATTGCAGAACTCACCGAGCGTTTAGAAGAACAAAAAATGGTGGTTGAAGATGCGAATGATGCGTTAGAAGAAAGCCAAGCCCAATTTGAGCAAACTGAAATTGAAATTGATGCGGTGCGTGCCCAATTAGCAGACTATCAACAAGCATTAGATGCCCAACAAACTCGCGCACTTCAATATCAACAAGCCATTGCAGCGCTTGAAAAAGCGAAAATATTATGTGGTTTAGCAGATTTAAATGTTAAAAATGTAGAAGATTATCACGCAGAATTTGAAGCTCATGCTGAAAGTTTGACGGAAACCGTGCTTGAACTAGAGCACAAAATGTCTATTTCTGAAGCGGCAAAATCTCAGTTCGATAAAGCGTATCAATTGGTATGCAAAATTGCGGGTGAAATGCCTCGTTCTGCGGCGTGGGAAAGTGCGAAAGAATTATTACGTGAATATCCAAGCCAAAAATTGCAGGCACAACAAACGCCACAACTTCGCACAAAATTACATGAACTTGAGCAACGTTATGCACAACAACAAAGTGCGGTCAAATTACTTAATGATTTTAATCAACGAGCTAATTTAAGTTTACAAACGGCAGAAGAATTAGAGAATTATCACGCTGAGCAAGAAGCGTTGATTGAAGATATTTCTGCTGAACTTTCAGAACAAGTGGAAAATCGTTCTACGCTTCGTCAAAAACGTGAAAATTTAACCGCACTTTATGATGAAAATGCGCGTAAAGCGCCAGCATGGCTGACAGCTCAAGCCGCATTAGAGCGTTTAGAGCAGCAAAGCGGTGAAACGTTTGAACATAGCCAAGATGTGATGAATTTTATGCAATCACAACTTGTGAAAGAACGTGAACTCACGATGCAACGTGATCAACTTGAACAAAAACGTTTGCAATTAGATGAACAAATTTCTCGTTTAAGTCAGCCAGATGGTTCAGAAGATCCACGTTTAAATATGTTGGCAGAACGTTTTGGTGGGGTGCTGCTTTCAGAGCTTTACGATGATGTAACCATTGAAGATGCGCCTTATTTTTCCGCACTTTATGGGCCTGCACGTCATGCTATTGTTGTGCGTGATCTCAATGCTGTGCGTGAACAACTTGCGCAATTAGAAGATTGCCCTGATGATTTGTATTTAATTGAAGGCGATCCTACCGCATTTGACGACAGCGTACTATCCGCACAAGAACTTGAGCTGGGTGTTGTCGTGCAAGTTTCAGATCGTGAATTACGCTATTCAAGATTCCCTGAAATTCCGTTATTTGGGCGTGCAGCACGTGAAAAACGTTTAGAAGAATTACAAATTGAACGTGATGAAGTGGCAGAACAACATGCCCAAATTGCGTTTGATGTACAAAAATGCCAACGTTTACACGAACATTTCAGCCAATTTGTTGGATTGCATTTGGCGCTAGCGTTCCAGCCAAATCCAGAAGAGTTAATGTCTGAGATTAATCGCGAACGTAATGAAATTGATCGTGAATTAAATCAATTCAATAACGGCGAACAACAATTACGTATTCAATTAGATAATGCAAAAGAAAAACTACAATTACTCAACAAGTTAATTCCACAACTAAATGTATTAGCTGATGAAGATTTAATTGATCGCATTGAAGAATGTCGTGAGCAATTAGATATTGCAGAGCAAGATGAATATTTTATTCGTCAGCATGGCGTAACGTTGTCACAATTAGAGCCGATTGCAAATAGTTTACAAAGTGATCCAGAAAATTACGAAGGCTTAAAAAATGAATTAACTCAAGCGATTGAGCGTCAAAAACAAGTTCAACAACGAGTATTTGCGTTAGCTGATGTTGTACAACGTAAACAGCATTTTGGTTATGAAGATGCAGGGCAGGCTGAAACTTCTGAACTCAACGAAAAACTTCGCCAACGTTTAGAACAAATGCAAGCACAGCGAGATACACAACGTGAGCAAGTTCGTCAAAAACAAAGTCAATTTGCTGAATATAATCGCGTCTTGATTCAGTTACAAAGTTCTTACGATAGTAAATATCAGCTCTTAAATGAGTTGATTGGTGAAATTATCGATCTTGGCGTGAGAGCTGATGATGGTGCTGAAGAACGTGCACGTATCCGTCGTGATGAATTACATCAACAACTTTCAACGAGCCGTCAGCGTCGTTCTTATGTAGAAAAACAACTGACATTAATTGAAAGCGAAGCGGACAATTTAAATCGTCTTATTCGTAAAACCGAACGTGATTATAAAACTCAACGTGAATTAGTTGTAGCTGCGAAAGTGAGTTGGTGTGTGGTTTTACGTTTATCCCGCAACTCTGATATGGAAAAACGCCTCAATCGCCGAGAACTCGCTTATTTATCTGCAGATGAGTTACGTTCAATGTCGGATAAAGCATTAGGTGCGTTGCGTACTGCGGTAGCTGATAATGAATATCTACGTGATAGTCTAAGAGTGTCGGAAGATAGTCGCAAACCTGAAAATAAAGTGCGGTTCTTTATTGCGGTGTATCAGCACCTACGTGAACGTATTCGTCAAGACATCATTAAAACGGATGATCCAATTGATGCCATTGAACAAATGGAAATTGAGCTTTCTCGTTTGACGGCTGAATTAACTGGCCGCGAGAAAAAATTGGCTATCAGTTCTGAAAGTGTGGCGAATATTATGCGTAAAACGATTCAGCGTGAACAAAATCGTATTCGTATGCTCAATCAAGGTTTGCAAAACATCTCGTTTGGTCAAGTAAAATCTGTTCGTTTGGTAGTGAATATTCGTGATACCCATGCCATGTTGTTGGACGCACTTTCTGGTCAGCAAGATGAATATCAAGACTTATTTAACGACAACCGCATCACCTTTTCTGAAGCTATGGCGAAGCTCTATCAACGTATCAATCCACATATTGATATGGGGCAACGTACAGCACAAACAATCGGCGAAGAATTGTTAGATTACCGTAATTATCTTGAGCTTGAAGTAGAAGTATTCCGTGGCGCTGATGGTTGGTTACGTGCCGAAAGTGGCGCACTTTCTACTGGTGAAGCTATCGGTACAGGTATGTCAATTCTCTTAATGGTTGTTCAAAGTTGGGAAGAAGAAAGCCGTCGAATTCGTGGTAAAGATATCGTGCCTTGTCGCTTGTTGTTCTTAGATGAAGCTGCACGTTTAGACGGTAAATCTATTTCCACCTTATTCGAACTTTGCGAACGTTTGGATATGCAGTTACTTATTGCTGCGCCAGAAAACATTAGCCCAGAAAAAGGTACAACCTATAAACTCGTGCGTAAAATCGCAGGCAACCAAGAGCATGTACACGTTGTTGGTTTACGCGGATTCGGTGCGACAGAATAAAAAATAGAAGGGAAGTGCGGTTAAAATTTTAAGATTTTTGACCGCACTTTAATTATATAAGGAATTTAAATGCACAATCTTATTCTTGCGATTCTTTGCAGCGTAGCTGTTTCAGTTTTGCTTAAAATAGCCCGTAAAAAAAATATCATTATTGAACAAGCTATCGCATTCAACTACATCACGGCCATCACTTTCAGTTATTTCTTACTCAAACCTGATTTTAAAGGTTTAGAATTTACTGATTACATCGTACAAAGCGAAAATTCACCCATTTTTTTAGCGCTAGGTTTATTGTTACCTAGCGTATTTATTATTATGTCAAAAGCGGTGGAGTTTGCTGGAATTGTACGTTCTGACGCAGCACAACGTCTTTCGTTGTTTCTTCCTATTTTATCGGCATTTTTAATTTTTCATGAAACACTAAGCCAATCTAAAATCATTGGCGTAGTATTAGCCTTTATTGGTTTATTTTTTTTATTAACTAAGCCAACTCAAGGGCAAAGTGCGGTCAATTTTAAAGGTGTTTTAGGATTAATTGGCGTCTGGTTTGGTTACGGCATCATTGATATTTTATTCAAACAAGTGGCGAAAAGCGGCGGTGCATTCCCTGCAACATTGTTTATTTCCTTCTCGCTTGCAGCTTGCGTTATGTTTATCTATTTATTCTTAAAACGTGCCCAATGGACATCATCAAGTGTAATTGGTGGCATCATTTTAGGTGTATTAAATTTCTTTAATATTTTATTCTATATAAAAGCCCATCAAAGTTTTGCTGGAAATCCAACACTTGTTTTTGCGGGAATGAACATTGGTGTGATTTGTTTAGGTACGATAATTGGCGCATTAGTTTTTAAAGAAAAAATCAGTAAGCTAAATTGGATTGGTATTATTTTCAGTTTATCAGCCATTTTCAGTCTATATTATTTAGATAAAATTATCGCGTAAAAGAGAGTAGTCATGGCAAAAGATTTCAGCTTTTTTATTTACGATTATGAAAGTTTTGGTGTAAATCCAGCAACAGATCGCCCTGCGCAATTTGCGGGTATTCGTACAGATGCTGATTTTAATATCATTGGCGAACCAATAATGTTTTATTGTAAACAAACCAACGATTATTTACCGGCTCCTGAAGCGGTAATGGTAACAGGAATTACACCACAAGAATGTAATGAAAAGGGGCTTTCTGAGCCTGAATTTGCCGCAAACATCTTAGCAGAGTTTTCCCAACCCAATACTTGCGTCATGGGATATAACAATATTCGCTACGATGATGAAATGACGCGTTATACGTTTTATCGTAATTTTATTGATCCTTATGAATACAGCTGGAAAAACGGGAATTCACGCTGGGACTTGTTAGATTTAGTACGAGCTTGTTATGTCTTGCGTCCAGAAGGGATTAATTGGGCTTATGACGATGACGGAATACCAAGTTTTCGCTTAGAAAAACTCACTAAAGCAAATGGTATTCAGCATGAAAATGCTCACGATGCAATGGCTGATGTATATGCAACTATTGCTATGGCAAAATTAATTAAAGAAAAACAGCCTAAATTATTCCAATATTTCTTTGAAAACCGAGGTAAGAAAGAAATCGAAAAATTGGTTGATACCGGCGCAATGACACCTTTAGTGCATGTTTCTGGGATGCTAGGAAATTATCGTGGAAATTGCACTTGGGTTGCACCTTTAGCTTGGCATCCGACAAATCAAAACGCACTCATTGTGTGTGATTTAACTGGAGATATCGATAATTTATTAACCAAAAGTGCAGATGAATTACGGGCAGATTTATATACCAAAAAATTGGAATTAGAAGAAAGGGGAGTTTCATCTGTTCCATTAAAGCTTGTACATATCAATAAATGTCCTATTTTAGCACCAGCTAAAACCTTATTGCCAGAAACAGCAAATCGCCTAGGTATTGATCGACAATTATGCTTGGATAATCTTGCAAAATTACGAGCATCTTTTGATATTCGAGAAAAAGTGGCGGATATTTTTAATGAAGAACGTCAATTTGAATCGAATGATAATGTAGAGACTGAACTATATAATGGATTTTTTAGTAATGCTGATAAAAATAATATGTCTATTTTACGTAGTTTACCTGCAGAAAAATTAGCTGAACATGGTTTAGCTTTTGAAGATAAACGTGTCCCTGAATTATTGTTCCATTATCGCGCTCGTCATTTTTATAAAACCCTCACACGCGCTGAACAAATTAAATGGCAAAAATACCGACAGAATAAACTTGAAAAAAGTGCGGTAGAGTTTGAATCAAGTTTACAACGTTTAGCTGAGGAACATTCAGATAGTCCTGAAAAACTATCCTTATTACAACAAGTATATGAATACGGTATAAAATTACTAGGTTAGTCGATACGTTGTCACATTTTTTAGAAGAGCACGTTTTAATAAAAACGTGCTTTTTTGTTATTTTTATTCTGGGAATAATTATCCAAAAAATCATCCAGATTTTACGTAGCGTAATCACATAGATTTAGCTTATTTTACCTTTACATTATCTTTACATTTCAACTCATCCATTCAATAACTCTATAAAATGACGCGTTACAACGTGTTATCTAGCCTTATTTTGTCTTGTTTTGCTAGTACCTGTGACTTGTGTATAACTATGTGATTTATTTAATCCGTAGTTTTCGCTAACCTGATAACTAATTTCGCATAATGTATATTATGTTAAATTAAATGGATGTGAAAGTAACTTTCGTGAGGCGATCAAAAAGGGATACTCTGCTTCTTCTCTATTCAAAAGTTAAAGCAATAATATTTAATTCTGGATTTGGATTGCGCTAGGTGAAATCTGAATAAATTGATAGAAGATTTGCTTGTAGATTTAACATCTTTAGTTTTAATTGTGACATTGTAATTATTTTATGTGCCTAGATTACTCAAATGAGAATAATTTTTTTTAATTTTTCTTTTTAAAATTAATTGGTTATATGAGTTTTATTTTAATAAAAAACTTGCAATTCTCATTTGTGAGCTTAAAATGAGAATTGCAAGTCAAGTTTTATTGCACTTTATCAATCAAATGGAAAGGAATTAGTTATGCTTAATCAAATCATCACAAACAAGCTAAATGACCAAATAAATTTAGAGTTCTACTCTTCTAATGTATATTTACAAATGAGTGCATGGTGCTCAATTCATGGCTATGAAGGTGCAGCAGCATTTTTACTTCGTCATGCAGATGAAGAATTAGAACATATGCAAAAATTGTTCAATTATGTAAGTGAAACTAGCGGTATGCCGCTTTTAGGAAAAATCGATGCACCTAAACACGATTATTCTTCATTAAGAGAAGTATTTGAAACAACTTTAGAACATGAAAAATTAGTAACTTCCAAAATCAATGAATTAGTTGAAGTTACTTTTGAAAATAAAGACTACTCTACTTTTAACTTCTTACAATGGTACGTAGCAGAACAGCACGAAGAAGAAAAATTATTTAGTGGAATTATTGATAGATTTAACCTCGTTGGCGAAGATGGTAAAGCGTTGTTCTTTATTGATCGTGAGTTAGCAACTTTATAATAGATAGGAGAAATAAAATGTTATCAGCAAATGTAGTAAAACTATTAAACGACCAAATGAACTTGGAATTTTATTCTTCTAACTTATATCTACAAATGAGTGCTTGGTGCGAGCAAAAAGGTTTTGAAGGGGCGGCAAAATTTTTATCAGCTCATGCTGCTGAAGAAATGCAACATATGCGTAAATTATTCACTTATTTAAATGAGACAGGCTCAGTTGCTCTAATTTCTGCAATTGAAGCCCCATCACACGAATATAAATCATTAAAAGAAGTGATTGAAATTACCTATGAACATGAGAAATTGATTACAAGTAAAATCAATGAATTAGTAGGTAAAACCTTTGAAGAAAAAGACTACTCTGCATTTAATTTCCTACAATGGTATGTAGCAGAACAACATGAAGAAGAAAAATTATTCAGTGGTATCTTGGATAAATTGAATCTTCTTGGCGAAGATGGTAAAGGCTTATTCTTAGTTGATAAAGATTTAGGTAATCTTACTACCGAAGCTTAGTCTAAGAGCATAAAATATTTATGAGCCTAGTATTATACTGGGCTTATTTTTTATACGTCAAATTTACGTCAAAGTCATCATTTGACACGGCAAATATTATTGCGGAAAATGACGAAATTAGAGAAAAAAGCACAAACAAAAAAGCCATAAATCATTGATTCCCCTCGTGATTTACGACTTTACTCAAGTTGGTGCCTAGGGTCTCTTCCCCTATTATTGATTCTAAAAGAAATTTTTAACTTTTGGCGTAACTTTGGCGTAGTTGTCCTAATGTATAGCTCTAAAACAAAGATTTTCGAATTAATCCTTATTTCTTAAGATTATATCACACCATCTCAATCTTCCAATGCCAGATAGTTTGAAAGATATTATTAGATTTTAACTTTCTTAGGAGTGATAATTAGTAATGTGAGAAATTAGAAATTTCAGTTAGTAGATAGGTATTAGGGTAGCCCAACCACAAGAATCAATAAACTTAATACTTCTTTCATATAGACCTCCTTAAATAAACGAAAGGTATCAATAAACACATTTTGAATTATTTGCACAAAGGTAGCTATTACAACAAAATTATTTACAACTAAGAAAATTGATTGGGTTTCCCCTAGTATTTGAGCTAGCTTAATACCTATCTAAAACTAGAGTTATTTTAAATGCTTATTGCAATTATTTAAAGTGGTTCTATCAAAAAAATATATGAAAAGTGAGATGAATTATTTGTTTCTATCTTCTTGTTCCCATTTAGTTGCAAGCCATTCAAATTCACAGAATAATTTACTATTATTATTGTTAATTCTTCTAAGCTCCATAATGTAAGGTTTTAATGTATTCCAGTCCTTTAATACACTGCTTCTATTCATCCGACTGTAAACTGATTCATCAAATAGACCCTCTTTAATACCTACACAAATGAATTCAATAGAATTTAACACATCAAGCACAATAAAATTTTCTTCTTTATTATTGGAATTATTGGTGTTTTTATCTAATTTACATGCTAAAGCTGTAAAGTTCGTGCTGCTGTCTCGCATTTCCATATAAGCCTTACGACGAGTTCTGTAATACTCATTAGTGTTGTTACTGATAAGTAAGTCTATTGTTGATTTCTGTTTATGCTGCTTTCGTAATTCTTTAAGTTGAGACCAGGCAAAAAAGGCCAGGTAACCCGTAAAAATACAGGTTCCTAGCCCCATCCAATCACTAATTCGAAATTCTTTCAAGAATTCCCATAGTGGGCAGAAAAAGTTCATTTAAACTTCCCAACCCTCACTTAATTTTAAGTGTTTCATATATACACCTCCTACACCACTTAGACTAAAAAAGCTCGCTAAAGTTTTAGCAAGCTGAGTAAAAATACATTTACAGTATTAAAGAGCAATAAAATATAGATTTATGGAGGCATTATAGATTTACAATTAACGTTGTCAAGAAGATTAAAGAGATATTTAGTTGTTAAAATGTATTTATGGATGAGGGTTATTAATAATACTCATCATTATGTTATATATGTAATGCATATGATTTTAGCATCATCACTTTTGGCGTAATTTTGGCGTAATAGGTGCATAAAAATATATAAAAATACATAAAAACTTGCAATACTGGATAAGATTAAAAGAGTAGAAAAGTGATATTTAAGTATCGTAAAGTGTTGATTTTATTAATTGAAAAGTAGAAAAGAAAAATCCCCGTTTAATGAACGAGGATTATAATGTGGTGCCTAGGGTCGGACTCGAACCGACACGTTTATTCAACGGCGGATTTTGAATCCGCTGCGTCTACCAATTTCGCCACCCAGGCTTAATGGTGTTGAATTATACGTATATATAAATGTGTGACAAGTAAAATTTATTGGAAATAATTCATTTGTTTTAAAAATGAACAAGGATTTTCTGTTTTTTAAAAATATCGCCAAACAAATGCAATAATCAAAATACATAACATGATTAAAATCTGAATCAGCCGTTTTTTTGTTAATTTTTCTGCTGCCATAATGCTTTACTCTTCTTAAAATGACTATTTAGTGGTATAATTATTGAGTTAGATCAATTTTACACTAATTTTTCGAAATATTTGAGGCTTACATGAAAAATTTCGTTGCAGAAACCAAGGCAGGACGCCGGGTTCAATCGGGAGGTTGTGCTATTCATTGCCAGGATTGCAGTATTAGTCAACTTTGTATTCCTTTTACGCTGAACGAACATGAATTAGATCAGCTTGATAATATTATCGAACGAAAGAAACCTATCCAAAAATCACAAGTTCTTTTTAAAGCAGGTGATTCCCTCAATTCAATTTATGCAATTCGCTCTGGTACGATCAAAAGCTACACGATTAGCGAATCTGGCGAAGAACAAATCACTTCATTCCATTTACCTGGTGATTTAGTTGGCTTTGATGCAATTACTCAAATGCAACACCCTAGTTTTGCACAAGCTTTAGAGACCGCAATGGTATGCGAAATTCCTTATGATATTTTGGATGATTTAGCAGGTAAAATGCCAAAATTGCGCCAACAGATTTTGCGCTTAATGAGTAATGAAATTAAAAGTGATCAAGAAATGATTTTGTTACTGTCTAAAATGAATGCAGAAGAACGTTTGGCTGCTTTTATTCATAATCTTTCTAAACGATACTCTGCTCGTGGTTTTTCAGCTAAAGAATTCCGCTTAACGATGACACGTGGTGATATTGGTAACTACCTAGGTTTAACAGTTGAAACTATCAGTCGATTATTGGGACGCTTTCAAAAACTAGGCGTTCTTACGGTGCAAGGAAAATATATTACAATTAATGATCTCAATGCTTTAGTTGAATTAACTGGCACGAATAAAACCAAAATAACATTAGTTGAATAATTTTAAGGCGTGAATTTCATGCCTTTTTTGTATTCATAAAAAATAAATTTTGCACTAGATCACCTTTTTGAAAATCGAACCTTGCCATTCAAAAGATTCTTTCTTATTCTATGGTGAATTTTGGAGGTTGTTATGAAATTTAAAAATATCCTGGTTGTTCTCAATCCTGAAAATGAAAAACAATATGCCTTTGCGCGTGCCGTGCGTTTGGTAAAAGAACAAAAAAATGAAACTAAGGTAAAAATCACCGCACTTTTATCTGTATATGACTTATCTTATGAAATGTCGGCTTTACTTTCTTCTGAAGAACGTTCAGAAATGCATCAACAAGTAATCGAAAAACACCGCCATGCGGTTCAATATTACTTAGATAAATATGCAGATCCGGAAATTGAATTGCAATCTCACATTGTTTGGAATAGCAACGAGGCTGAGGCGATTAAAGAAGAAGTCGAAGGCAATAGTTATGATCTTGTGGTGAAATATACTAAAGATGAAGAAAGTTTTACCTCACTTATTTTCACACCAGTGGATTGGCAGCTTCTTCGTAAATGCCCTGTTCCTGTTTTGATGGTTCGCGATGGCGATTGGAAACATCAGCGCCGTATTCTTGTTGCGGTAAATGTTTCTGGTGAGCAAGACTATCAAGATGAATTTAATCAAGAATTAGTGGAAACAGGCATATCACTCGCTGAAAATTTAAATCGTGGCAATGTTCACTTAGTTGCAGCCTACCCTTCTGCACCAATCAATATGGTGATTGATTTACCAGAATTTAATACTTCAGGCTATGAAAACGGTATTCGTGGCCAACATCTCATTAATATGAAAGCATTGCGTCAGAAATTTGGGATTAGTGAAGACCATACTCATGTGCGTGAAGGTTTCCCAGAAGAAGTGATTCCTGAAGTCGCAAAAGAAATTGAAGCAGAGTTAGTAATTTTAGGTACAGTCGGCCGTACAGGTTTATCTGCTGCATTATTGGGTAATACTGCGGAGCATGTAATTAGCAAATTAAGTTGTAATTTATTAGGTATTAAGCCATCTAAAAAAGACGATTAATAACAGCTATCTACATTTAGACATTCCCTAAGTACTAAGTATTTAGGGAATTTTTTTATATGCTTTATATAGATGTTTTGTGATCTGAATCACAAATATTAAATTTTCTCTAAATTACCATTTAAATGATAGTTATTTTCATTTAATATTCTCGTTCATTTTATAAATGCTCACCTCTATTTTTTATTAAGGAAAGGTATGAAAAAAACATTAATTGCTAGTTTATTGGTTTTAGCTGGTGCAGCGCAAGCTCATGAAGTTTGGGTTCAAGCGCCTACAAAATTGGCATCTGGTTCTGTATTAAAAGCAGAATTAGCTTATGGGGACTACCCTTATATAGAAAAAATCCCTGAAGCGCGTTTAAAAATTTTTGCGCCAATGGAAATTATTCGTCAAGATGGTGAAAAACAAACCTTAGTTCAAAAAGGTGAAAACTATCAATATCAATCAGAGAAAGCATTGTCTGATGGCTCTTATTGGGTGACAGCGACTTATAAACCAACATTTTGGTCACAAAATGCTGAAGGTTGGAAAATGGATAATTTGAAAGGATTAGAAAATCCAACTTATTGCGAACAAACTCAAATGTTTGGTAAAAGTCTTGTTACAGTTGGTAAAAAACCATTAAATGCAGAAATGGCAATGACAAGAGTTGGTTTACCACTTGAAATTGTTCCTTTGCGAGATCCAAGCAAAGTGAAATCAGGCGAACCGTTCCCTGTTCAAATTTTCTACCAAGATCAGCCATTAGCAGGTGAAACTGTAATTGCAACAGCAGATACTATTGTAGTGAAAGATCTTGAAGCAGGCACAAGCCATCGTGAACCACAAGGTTTTTCAGGTAAAACAGATAGTCAAGGACGTGTAAATATCATTCCATTAATTGATGGTATTTGGAAAATTAAAGTTATTCATAAAACACCATTTGCAGATCAACAAATTTGTCAGCAATCTGCAAGCTATAGCACATTAATTTTACCAGTTGGTAAAGGATTAGCTAAACTCCCACCAAAACCAGAACACCATCATCATTAATTTTGAAAGTGCGGTGGAATTTCACCGCACTTTTTGCTTTTATTTTCCATTCTTTTTCTTCAAATTTCTTCATAAACTCCTATATTTTTTTGTACTAGTGTAGTAGTATAAAAATATCGTAAATAAAAAGGAGAGAATGATGTCTAAAATTGCCCTTATTACTGGTGCTACCGCAGGATTTGGTACTGAAATCTGTAGAACGCTTATTCAAGCAGGATATTTTGTAATTGGTACTGGTCGCCGTACCGAACGATTAACTTCACTTAAAGCTGAATTTGGTGAAAAATTTCTGCCTCTTGCTTTCGATATATCTGATCGACTAGCCACTCAAGAAGCAATTAAATCTTTACCTACACAATGGAAAAATATTGATTTACTGGTTAATAACGCAGGATTAGCTCTTGGCTTAGAATCTGCCGATAAAGCGAATCTTGATGATTGGGAACAAATGATTGATACCAATATTAAAGGATTGGTGAATATTACTCGATTTGTTTTACCTCAAATGGTTGAAAGAAATACGGGTCATATTATTAATTTAAGTTCAATTGCAGGCACATACCCTTACCCAGGCGGTAACGTATATGGTGGTACAAAGGCTTTTGTGACACAGTTCAGCTTAAATTTACGTGCAGATTTGGGGGGTAAAAATATCCGTGTTACCAGTGTAGAACCAGGGCTTTGTGGTGGTACAGAATTTTCTAATGTGCGTTTTAAAGGTGATAATGAACGAGCAGAAAAACTCTATGAAAATGTGCAATACGTTACGCCACAAGATATTGCGAATATGGTTTTATGGCTCAATCAGCAACCAGAACACGTTAATATTAATCGCATTGAAGTGATGCCAACAGCACAAACTTTTGCACCACTGAATGTGGCAAGAAATTCAAATTAAAACAACAAGGAAACACAATGTCAGAAACTCTTTTAAATCCCTATTTTGGTGAGTTTGGTGGTATGTATGTACCAGAAATACTCGTGCCAGTGCTTAAACAGCTTGAAAAAGCCTTTGTCGAAGCGAAAGACGATCCTGAATTCCAACGTGAATTTCAAGATTTACTTAAAAATTATGCAGGCAGACCGACCGCACTTACTCTTTGTCGCAACCTAACAAAAGGCACTAAAGCAAAAATCTATCTTAAACGTGAAGATTTATTACATGGTGGTGCCCATAAAACTAACCAAGTATTAGGGCAAATTTTATTGGCTAAACGTATGGGTAAAACACGTATTATTGCTGAAACAGGAGCTGGGCAGCATGGTGTTGCGACAGCCCTTGCTTGTGCCATGCTAGATATGCCATGCCGTATTTATATGGGGGCAAAAGATGTTGAGCGTCAATCGCCGAATGTATTTCGTATGCGTTTAATGGGTGCGGAAGTAATTCCTGTACAAAAAGGCTCTTGTTCTTTAAAAGACGCTTGTTGTGAGGCTATGCGTGATTGGTCAGCAAACTATGAAGCTACCCATTATTTACTTGGAACTGCTGCAGGCCCTCACCCCTTCCCGACGATTGTGAGAGAATTTCAAAAAATGATTGGAATTGAGACTAAACGTCAAATTCTAGAACGAGAAGGTCGTTTACCTGATGCGGTAATTGCTGCTGTTGGCGGTGGTTCGAATGCAATTGGCATGTTTACTGATTTTATTGATGAACCCAATGTGCGTTTGATTGGCGTTGAGCCTGCGGGGAAAGGCATTGAAAGCGGTGAACATGGCGCACCATTAGGCCATGCAAAAGTGGGCATTTATTTCGGGATGAAATCCCCTTTAATGCAAACGGAAGATGGTCAAGTAGAAGAATCCTACTCTGTTTCAGCTGGATTAGACTTCCCTTCTGTTGGGCCTCAACATGCTTATTTACAAAGCATTGGACGAGCAGAATATCCAAGTATTACCGATGATGAAGCATTGAATGCTTTCCAAGAGCTAGCTAAACATGAAGGCATTATTCCAGCATTAGAAAGCTCACACGCACTTGCTCAAGCCTTAAAAATGATTCATCAAGAACCTAACAAAGAACAAATTTTAGTCGTGAATCTATCTGGCCGTGGCGATAAAGATATTTTCACCGTAGATAAAATTTTGACAGAAAAAGGAATGAAATAATGAGCCGTTTTGAAACTCAATTTGCTGCGCTTAAAGCAAAAAATGAAGGGGCATTTGTTCCTTTCGTCACCTTATGTGACCCTACTTTTGACCGCTCTTTTGATATTATTTGTACGCTTGTGGATAACGGTGCAGATGCTTTAGAGCTTGGTTTTCCTTTTTCCGATCCGCTACTCGATGGCCCGGTTATTCAAGCAGCAAATAATCGCGCTTTAACTGCAGGCCATAGTACTGAGGATAGCTTTAAGTTATTAGAAAAAGTGCGGTCAAAATATCCAGAGATTCCGATTAGCTTATTACTTTGTGCCAATTTAATTTTTGCCAAAGGCCTAGACGATTTTTATCAACGCTGTGCAGACGTCGGTGTTGATGCTGTGCTTGTAGCAGATATTCCGTTACTCGCAAAAGAAGATTATGTACAAGCGGCTAAAAAATACGGTATTCAACCCGTCTTTATTTGCCCGCCAAATGCGGACGAGAAAACGATCCACAGTGTAGCACAAAATAGCGAAGGATATACCTATTTAGTCTCACGCGCAGGCGTAACCAGTGCGGAAAATCAAGCTCACGCAGCAAATTTAGATACCCTTGTAGAACAGCTTAAGGCGCATAATGCCCCGCCAATTTTACAAGGCTTTGGCATTGCTCAACCAGAGCAAGTTAGAGAAGCGTTGTCTTTGGGGGCTGTAGGCGCGATTTCAGGTTCGGCAACGGTGAAAATTATTGAGCGAAATTTAGATAATCACGAGCAATGTTTAGCTGAATTAGCTGAATTTGTTCAAACGATGAAAGCTGCAACAAAATAAGCAAAAAAGAACCCGCACTTGTGGCGGGTTTCCTTTATCTATCGAAAAAATTAAAAATTTAATACTTTATCGGCTTCCATTGTCCAATCGGCCAGCTCTGCTAACGTGCCGATTTCCACACCATCCGCCAACGGTAATTCAGTGATACCTCTAGCATTTGTACAGGTTTTACAAAGTTTAATTGTCGCCCCTTGTGCCGTTAAAATTTCCAACATTTGTTGTAAATGATACCCTTCTGCTGGATTTTGTTTTGCTAAACCACCAGTTACCGAATCAGACATTAAAAATACTTTTAAATTAACCGCACTTTTATGCTGCTCTTGTAACTGTAACGCCAAACGTAATGCACTAAAAAAATGCTCGTCACCATAAGGGGATGAGTGGATAATAAATAGAATATTTTGCATACTATTCTCCTTAATTTCATTAATAACCTTGATGATAAATACTTTCCAATAATTTCACTGAAAGTAAGGCGAGATTAAATCGTTGTTCATCTGCCACAGACCAAAATTCTACGCCATTTTCTACCGCACTTATTTGACTTAAATGAAGTTTTACTGATTCTTCGCCATTTTCTTGTTCTCCATTAAGCACAGGCGTAATTAAGGTTTCTTCTAAAGCGATAAGCTCGCTATTTTGAGGCTGATAGTCGAAATCATAATCTGAAAGTGCGGTGACTTTTTGCGCCAATCCATAAAATACAGGCACTTGGATTGCATGGAATGTAGCACGATCTAATTGCGGAAAAATTCGTTGTAATTGATTCGATAAATTAGGTGTTTGATGCGGATAGACATCAAATGCTAAGCGAGTTTCTTCTTCATCCAATGGAATACCATTTAATAAACGGGCTGTTTGTCCCGCAAGTTTAGTCACAGTTTCCGCATCTGTATAAGACGCCGGCAATAAAGAGCTGACAAACACTTGTTTAAGATTAGTCTCATGTAAAATCGGGGCAAGCGTTAAAGCAAGTTGGCTTACTTGTGGATCAGGTAAGCTAACAATGTTACGCTGTCTCAGCTCAAATAGTTGTGATTCATTTATGGTTGGTACAACAACGGGCACATCCGAAAGCGCACTACAAACGCCTAACATATCAATGACAATACAGCCCTGCTCTGCTGCTTGCGCAATATGGGCAACTTGCTCAAGTTTTCCAGCAAAAAAGACATAATTAAAATCAGCCCACTCAACTTCATTTGGAGAAAGTTGTTCAACGCCTTTATTGCGAAAACGAATATTTTGTTCTTCTTCAAAAGGTGTTATTTCAACAATAGAAACTTTACTAATTTCAAGCGCACTTTGTTCTAAACGCTCTACAATTTTTTCACTTAATTCAAATTCTGCTGCTATCGCAATATTTAAGGTTGCGTCCATTTTTCTCTCCGCTGTAAAATAATCGGCATTATTTTACACCAAAACCAGGAACGAAATAATGACACCTGCAATTGATTTACTTAAAAAACAAAAAATTCCTTTTATCTTGCATACTTATGATCATGATCCGAACAACCAACATTTTGGTGATGAAGCCGCAGAAAAATTAGGTATTGATCCTAACCGCTCTTTTAAAACCTTACTTGTGGCGGAAAATGGCGATCAGAAAAAACTCGCTTGCTTTGTTCTTGCAACGGCCAATATGCTGAATTTAAAGAAAGCGGCAAAATCTATCGGTGTTAAAAAAGTGGAAATGGCAGATAAAGATGCGGCGCAAAAAAGTTCAGGCTATCTTGTGGGGGGAATTAGCCCGCTGGGTCAAAAGAAACGCGTTAAAACCGTGATAAATTCAACCGCACTTGAGTTTGAAACGATTTATGTTTCAGGCGGAAAACGTGGGCTAAGTGTAGAAATTGCGCCACAAGATTTAGCAAAAGTATTAGGCGCAGAATTTACTGATATTGTTGATGAATAATTGATGGATTTATAAATTTAAAGGCGGATTCATTCCGCCTTTTTGACTAATTCATCTCTTCCAATAATTTCCCCAATCCACTCTGGCGTCTCACTGTCTGACGAATTGCTGTTTTCCATATTTTTTCATCAGCAAATACAGTAAGTTCTTTTTTCGCACGAGTAACCCCCGTGAAAACTAATTCTCTCGAGAGAACTGGATTCACTTCTGTTGGAAGCACCATGACGGTATGTTCAAATTCGGAACCTTGAGATTTATGAATCGTCATCATAAAAGCGGGCTCATGTGCTGGAATTCGGCTTGTCAGCACTTCTCGATTGCCAAACCATACTTTGCCATTTGCCAAGCACAGTCCAATATCGCCGTTATAAAGGCGAATATTATGATCGTTTTCAGTAATCATAATTGGCTTGCCGATATACCAATCTTGTTCATTACGGAACCAAAGCAATTTTTCCTCTCGCAACGCTAACGCAATTTCTTTATTGAGATTTTCAACACCTAAATTGTTATTACGAAGTGCGGTTAAAAATCTCACAGAATTAAATTGTGCTTGAATAGCCTCGGCATAGGAAATGCCTTGTTCATTTTTAGTGTTAAGATCAATTTTTTGTTTACGTAAATCGCCCAACATTTTTAAGAAAGTGCGGTAATTTTTCACCGCACTTTTCACTACTTGATTCACCGCATTGCTTTCATCATTTAGAGCATTAAAGTGCAATTCTTGTGGATAATGTTCAAATAACTCAAGGCTATCGTCTGCTTTGCCTTTTTGAATAAATCCAGCCAACTTGCCAATACCTGAATCTTTATCAAAACGGCGACTTTCTATTAGATGGCATAAACAATCACGTATTAGATTTGAACAATCAGCACCTTCTACTTTGTAGCCTGTTGTCGCTTGTAAATACGCAGCTTGTTCATCGCTATAAGGTTGATTAACAAATTGTGCCAATTCCCCCAATACTGCCCCCGCCTCAACAGAGGCTAATTGCGCCTGATCGCCTAATAAAATTAATCGGGTTTCGGGCTTTAATGCATTGATAAGTTTTGCCATCATCGGCAAATCAATCATTGATGTTTCATCGACAACTAACACATCTAACTGCAAAGGGTTATGACTGTTATAGCGTGTGTAATCATTAAAGGCATTCACGCCCAGTAAACTATGCAAAGTGCTGGCTTTTTGTGGAATCGCATTGAAAAGTGAATCGGATAAATTCATTTTTTCTTGCATAAAACCTAATGCATTTTTAATAGACTCTTCCAAACGAGATGCAGCCTTGCCAGTCGGCGCAACTAATTTGATATGTAGTTTACAATCAAATAATTCTTGTAGAACGAGCAATAAACGCGTAACTGTGGTGGTTTTTCCTGTTCCTGGGCCGCCTGTAATAATCGAAAATGGACTTTTAATCGCTGTCGCCACTGCCACTTTTTGCCAATCTGTTTTTTCCTGTTTTTTAGGAAAATATTTATCTAATTTTTGACGAATTTCATCATAAGAAAAGGCTAAAGTGCGGTGTTTTTTTAAGGTGTTTTTTATATATTGTGCGATGCGATATTCATCTTGCCAAGCGCGATAGAAATACAACGTTCCAAATTGAAATGCCATTGGCGCAATTTGATTGACGGGATCTTGCGTAAATGCCATATGCCCGCACAACGCATTTTGCCAATCTTCCACAGCTAAATAACCAATCTTTTCACGAATTTCAGCTAAATAATCTTCTTCCGTTGTACGATAAGCCAAGCCAAATAAATTATGTTCTAAATAGCGATCTAATTGGCTGCAAGTATTTCCCTGCGTATAACGCCAGCTACAAAGTGCGGCTAATAATATGGCTAAATTTTTGACTGGTTCCGCATAATCCGTATGACATTGTTTATCAGCTATCAACTTAGCAAAATAATAATCGCCTTGAGAAAGAATGCCCTGCTCTTTAAGTTTGTGTAATACAGATAACATTAAAACACCCCGTCTAATTCTGTGATTAATTCAACGCTTGGACGATCATAAAATACGCCAGATTGTGGCTCACCGTTCATTCCACGTAAGAAAAGATAAAATACCCCACCGAAATCTCGCGCATAATCATAATCAGGCACAACGCTTTGCAAATAACGATGTAATGCCAGCGTATAAATTAAATATTGCCAATCATAGTGACTGTGTAACATTTCTTTTTTCAATGCCTCTTGATTGTAATCAGACAGAGTTGAACCTAAGAAATTAGATTTATAATCAACAAGATAATATTTCCCATTATGGCGGAAAACTAAGTCAATCGAACCTCTCACCATGCCCTGAATTTGTTCAAATTGAAGTGGCTCGCTTGGCAAATAATGATGGGCTTTCAACGCGCGATTAAACGCTTCAACATCAAAATGTTCCCGAATAGCCAGATAAAATGGCATTTCTTTAATGCAATCTTTATTTGTCAAATCAGCTAATGCTATTCCTATTTCATTAGAAAGTGGCGTATGTGAAATCTGTTGTAGCCAATTTTGTAGCGGTTCTGTAAAGGTTTCATCTAACTGTAAGGATTGTCTTAATTTGTCAATTTCTTCTGTATTTGCCAAGTCAGAAAAATAGCAATTTTCAAAATGGCGATGCAATGCCGTCCCGACTTGTTTACCTCGTGGTAAATCTAAAATGTTTGATTCATTTTCGCTTAAAAGTGCGGTGGACATTTCAATAGCATTTTGGCTATCGTAATCTTTTGCGTCATCAAAAACTACGTGTTTTTTCCCCGCACTTTCAGTGAAATAATACTGGCGGCGATGACCTTGTTCAATTGAAGTAAAACTGGTTATTCGCCAATCTTGCTCAATATTGCCCGTAAATTCTGCTGCTTTAAGCTCATCATTTTTTGTATTGGTTGATAAAGCCGGAAAAGCCTCTAGATTTGGCTTAGTACAGATTTCCACATTATCTTGCATTTTTTCTTTAAAGGTTTGCAACAACGTCTCGGTATCTTTAGGCGCTGATAATGCTATTTCCTTGCCTATTTCACCTTGGCTTAATACATAATGTAAGGCATTCCATTTTTTATCAAATTGCGCAGGCAAAGCGAATGCCATTTGATATTTGGCACGGGTTAAAGCCACATAAAGTAAACGTAACTCTTCCGCAAAAGTTTCTTCATAAAGTGCGTTTAAATTACGATTTTCCATATCCCATAAGGTTTCATCTCGTTCTTTAGAATAATAAACATTCATGTCACCAGCCGTTGGAATTTTGCTTGGTACAGCTAAAAATGGTAGCCAAACTAAATCGTATTCTAAGCCTTTGGATTTATGGATACTCACGATTTTTACCAACTGGCGTTCGCTTTCTAAACGAATTTGAGCCTCTTGCCGACCTTCGCCTTGAATTTGTTTTTCAAACCAACTGAGCAATGCCGCTTCACTTTCGTGTAGCGTGGCAGCTTGTTGTAAAATTTCTGCCAAATGTAGGAAATCCGTTAAATCTCGCTCGCCCGTTGCTTGGCTTAATAAGCGTTCTGAAATGCCTTGTTCCAATAAAATTTGGTGGAGCATGACCAATATTCCTTGGCGTTGCCAAGTTTGTTGGTATTGAGCAAAGCTATCTGCCCAACGTTGCCAGTCTGCCTCATTTTGCTGAATTTGATGAATATCCGCTGCATTTAAACCGAAAAGTGCGGTCGCAATCGCATTCAAAATTGGACGTTCAGCAACATTTAGGCAAGCTTTTAAAATTCTTAGTAATTCCACTGCCACATGGCTATCAAAAATACTACTTTGATCTGAAAGATAAACGGAGGCAATACCAAGTTTTTGTAACTCTTGAATAACATCAGCAGCTTCGTAACGATTTTTTACAAGAACAGCAATATTTGCCGGTTGCAATGTTTTACAGGTATCTTCGTTTTGAAAAACTGCCTGATTTTCTGCCGCACTTTTTAGCCAATGTTGAATAGAAATAGCACATATTTTTGCCATTTCAGTTTTATTCACTTTGTCACTTTCAGTTAGATAAAAACGATAAGCAGGTTCGGCTTTACCATTTAAATAAAATCGCAGATGATCATCACGAGAATCAACAGCAGTAAAGTTAATATTTTGATAAATAAATGGCGATTGAGGAAAATCAAACAACGCATTGACGCCATCAACCAAATGCTTCTCTGAACGATAATTTTTAGTGAGTTCAAAGCGAGATTGGGCTTCATCCGATGCTTTTAGATAAGTAAAAATATCTGCGCCACGGAAACGATAAATCGCCTGCTTAGGATCACCAATCATAATAAAACCAGTATTTTTTTCGGGATTATCACGATAAATTTTTGAAAAAATAGCGTACTGTTGTGAATCCGTATCCTGAAATTCATCAATCATCGCAAAAGGATATTGGAAACGAATCATTTCCGCTAATTCATTCCCTTGTGGGCCTTGCAAGGCTTCGCAAAACAAGCGCAATAAATCATCAAAGGATTTTTCTTGATGATTAAGTTTATAATCTAAAAGTTTTTGTTGAAGCCCTTGTCGATAATGATAAAGAATAACTCGACGAAGTAAATCTGGAGACATTAAAGCACTTGCACGTTCTTCTAACTCAGCAAAGATCGGGGCAATAAAGGGGGATGCGCCCTCCTCACCTTTTTCACCTAAAGCTGATTGAGTGAAATACGACATCAAGGTTTCATTCAGTACATAATCACGGGGATCATTTGCCCAGGCGTTTACTTGATCAATCCATTTCGCTAAACGTGATGTATTATAACTTCGACGGCTTAAGGATTTAGGCTCACCTTTTGCATAATCTTTATTCAATTCTTCTGTAATTAATTCAGAAATTTTACCCGCACTTTCTAACCAAAAGCGTTTTAGTGCCTTGATATCTTTAAAATACTTACCAAGATATTGGTGTAAAAATTCTGTGATAGAAATAGATAATGCCTGCTGATTCTCCAAATCAACAATTAAATTTTTGCCTAAATTCGATTCTAATAGGGATAATACGTAATCTGGTGAGCCTAGTTCATTCGCAATAAAATCAGCCATTTCAAAAGGCAATGGATAAAAATTCTCTCTCCAAAATTCATTGGCAAAACGAACCAACAAATCCGATTGATCTTTAATTAATTCTAAATTGAAGTGAATGCCAGAATGGAAAGCATATTGCATCAACATACGGCGACAAAAACCGTGAATGGTATAAATCGCCGCCAAATCCATATTTTGCTCAGCTAATTTTAAGCGATGAATTGCCTCAAAAATGTTCAAATTATCACAAAGTGCGGTAAGAAATTCATCATTTTTAAATGCGGATTTATCTTGGGTTTCTGCAAAAGCAGTGAGTTTATCAATCGCATCTGTTATACGCTCACGAATTTTTTTCTTGAGTTCTTCTGTCGCCATTTCCGTAAAGGTTACCACCAGAATTTCTTCCACATTTAACGGACGAGAAAAGTTATTTTCTCCCGCCTTTAATAAAAGTCGGAGATATAAAGAACCAATAGTATAGGTTTTCCCTGTACCAGCAGATGCTTCGATTAAGCTAATTTGATTTAAAGGCAACGTGATAGGATTGAGTGGGATTGTTTCGGCCATAGATTTTAACAGATGAGAACTAATGGCATTATTTTACAAAATTTGAAGTTAAAAATGCAAAAAAAGGACGCTTTTCAGCGTCCTAATTTAAAAACTATTTCTCTAACTCCCTTAAAGCATCACAAGCATCTTGAACACCGTTATCACAAGCCTTACTGAACCATTCTTTAGCTTTTGAAGGGTTACGTTTTACGCCTTCTCCAATGGAATACTCTATACCCAAAAAAAGTTGAGCCTTTGCATCCCCTTGCTCTGCTGCTTTGCGATACCATTTCACCGCTTCAGCATAATCTTGTTTTACGCCCTTTCCGTCGTAATACATCGCCCCCAAATTAGCTTGACCAGCTGCATTGCCCTGTTCAGCCGCTTTGCGATACCATTTTACCGCTTCAGCATCATCTTGTTTGACGCCTTTGCCCTTGTTATACATCACACCCAAATTAAATTGAGCCTTTGCATGGTCTTGTTCCGCCGATTTTCGATACCATTTCACCGCTTCGGCATTATCTTGTTTAATACCTTGTCCAAGCTGATACATCAGACCCAAATTAAATTGAACAAGTGCATTGCCCTGTTCTGCCAAAGGCAACCAAAGTTTAAAGGCTGTTTGATAATCACGTTTATTGTAGGATTCAACACCTTGTTGAAATTGTTGAAATTGTTGTTCTAGCGTATCTGCCCAAGCCGTAGATTGAACAGAAAAAATAGAAGTAGCTAATAATGCGCTAGTGAGAAGTGTTTTTGTCAGTTTCATAACATACCTATTAATTAACCTTAATTGGAATACCAAACTTTTTTGTTTAGCAAGATGTTTTGTTGTTATCTCTGTAAAGAGATAACAACACCCAGTATACTGGGTGCGAAAAGGTTAAAAATTAAACTTTAAATAACTAACAAAAGTGCCTTTTTCTTATTAATATTTAATCATTTAAAATGATAGAAATAGGCTAAAAAACACACACTGGTTTTAGGAGGACAATTTAGCGAAATTATCAATTTAGAATTTATAGAAAAGATAGACTTATCTATCATAATAATGAAAAAAGGACGCTTTTCAGCGTCCTAATTCTTTATCTAAACTTTAAAAAATTAAAGTGCAGATTTTGCTTTTTCGACTAATGCAGCGAACGCTACTTTGTCGAATACAGCGATATCAGCAAGAATCTTACGGTCGATTTCAACAGATGCTTTTTTCAAGCCGTTGATGAATTTGCTGTAAGATAAACCATTTTGACGCGCTGCAGCGTTGATACGTGCAATCCATAATTGACGGAATTGACGTTTACGTTGACGACGGTCACGATATGCGTATTGACCAGCTTTGATCACCGCTTGGAAAGCAACGCGATACACGCGTGAACGTGCACCATAATAACCTTTAGCAGCCTTAAGAACTTTCTTATGGCGTGCTCTTGCAATAACACCACGTTTTACACGAGCCATTATTTAATCTCCTATGTAATATTTTTCTAAAATGAACTAATCGTACGTTTTGCTTAAATAACGGCTTATGCGTATGGTAAGCAAGCTACTACTAAAACTTGGTCTGCTTTCGCAACCATTGATTTATGACGTAAATGACGTTTACGTTTAGTTGTTTTTTTAGTCAAAATATGACGTAAGTGAGATTGTTTACGCTTGAAACCACCAGAAGCAGTTTTTTTGAAGCGCTTCGCTGCGCCGCGTACTGTTTTGATTTTAGGCATTGTTAAAATAACTCCGCATTTTTCGTTTAAAACAACATAATCAGGCGAACTTAAAAAGTTACTTGGAAGCACTGATCATTTCCATCATAAGGCAAATTAAATTGCCTTTTCAAAAGCAGTTAGGCTGCGTAGTGTGCCCAACATGCAGTTGTCTTTTCATTTAAGTCAAACTTAAACAAAAAGATTTGCTGAGAAATCTCAGCAAAATTCTTATTTTTTCTTCGGTGCTAACACCATTACAGCCTGACGACCTTCTAATTTACCCGGCGCAGATTCAACGACAGAAATTTCAGCTAAATCATTTTTTACGCGCTCTAACACATCAAAACCAATGTCTTGGTGAGCCATTTCACGACCGCGGAAACGCACGGTAATTTTCGCTTTGTCTCCCTCTTCTAAGAAACGGATTAAACTGCGTAATTTAACTTGATAGTCACCTTCGTCTGTGCCTGGACGGAATTTAATTTCCTTAACTTGCACAACTTTTTGTTTTTTCTTTTGTTCTTTAGCGGTTTTACTTTTTTCGTAAAGGAATTTACCGTAGTTCATAATGCGGCAAACCGGCGGCTCTGCATTTGGGCTAATTTCAACAAGATCAAGCTCTGCTTGCTCTGCCATTTCTAGGGCTTGTTGAATAGAAACAATCCCTGCTTGTTCACCATCTTGGTCAATTAAACGAACTTCTTTTACACGAATCTCTTCATTGATACGGTTTGGGCGATTTACTGCCGGCACTTTTTTTACGGTTTTAATAATCGTATTCCTTCTATTGGTTAATAGTAAAAATCTTTTCGCTAAAAATAAAAGATTTCAAATTTGTTGCCCGTAAGTAACGAGCAAAATCCCGCGAATTCTATAGTATTCACACCACTTATGCAACAAAATTTAGCCTTTAAGCGAAATTTCTACGCTTAAACTTTCGCCAAATTCAAGCAAATGATGAATGCGTGCAGTTTCTAAGCACAACATCGTTTGATAGCCAGTTTCACTCATTCCACTCGTCTTTTTATGCCAAGGATTCCAAAGAACAAATTGGCTTGCATTATGATGATGCAGTGCAATTGTACGATTGAAACTTTTATCTACGATTTGATTATGCATTTTTTCTGCGGAATAAATGCAATCAATATTTTCAGAAATGTGACGCGGTGACGGAACCTTTTCTTGTTGTTGGTTTAAGCTATTAAAACAATTTTCAGGTAAACCTTGTACTTCCACTTGATTAATATCCCCAATATTGAAATAGGTATGTAATGCTGCTTGCGCAGGTTCTTCGCCATAATGTGTGAAGGTTAAATGACATTTGTCTGTGAACACCATTACAATTTTAGCTTCGATAATATTTAAATCAGAAAACAACTCAAATTCTAACCGTACTTTATGCGCTGAAATATCGTAATGACTCAACTGCCATAAACGAATACGAGCTGTGCCGTGTGCAGGTTGTTTTACGCCACCAAACCAAGGATAACAAATCGGTACGCCACCACGAATAGCATTACCATTTTCGAATGGTTCTACTTCACTTAACCATAATACATCTTGCTTCGCATTTTGCGGTTTCCAACTTATAAGCTGTGCCCCTTGTAAGGAAATTTTTGCTGTACCAACAGCGTGTTTTAAATGAAGAACTGGAATATCATTATGTTGAACAAGATGAAGTTCTGGTGTCAGTGTTTTTAGTAATGTTGTTTTCATATTTATTCCTATAATTTTAAAGGTTTAGAGATAACAAAGGGCGTATTAGATACGCCCTTAATCTACGACTTTGGTTAAATTTCGTCAATAATTCGATAAACCCAATTTTCCAGTGGGTCATTCAGACGTTTCATCTCTGCGTGCATTTCTTCCAACATCTCTTTTTTGATGCTGTTATATTGTGAATCATAGAATAAATTATGCATTTCTTCTGGATCGTTACGGATGTTGTAAAGTTCACAAACATCAGTCGCATTAAATACGAGTTTGTAATCTTTACGACGCCACATGCGTTGTTCAAAATACACAAAATGCCCTGCTAGCTGACCAAGCACACCTTTTCTTTGGTTATCTTTGTGTTGGCGCATAATTGGGAGAATACTCTGCCCTTCAAAACTTTCAGGTACTTTTTGATTAGCTAAATCAAAAACTGTCGAAGTTAAGTCGTGAAGATAGACAAAGTTATCATCTTCTTGATTTACTCGGTCTGAATTTGGGTCTTTGATAATCATCGGAATGTTATAGGTGGCATCAAACATAAATTCACCTTTTTCAATCATTCGATGAGCACCCATTGCATCCCCATGATCTGCGGTTGCCACCAAGAAAGTACGGTCATAAAGACCATTTTTTTCTAAGTATTCGAATAATTCACCGATCGCATCATCAATTAAGGTGATATACCCCCAGAATTTTGTGATGACCTCTTTCCAATGATCTTCGCTCGCCTCCCACATTCCCCACATTTTTGAAATGGTGCGGAAATGACCTGGTTTGCCCTCTAACGGTTTAAAGAAACTTTTATCAAGTACCACATCTTCTTTTCGATACATGGAATAATAAGGTTCTGGCACGATACAAGGCGTGTGTGGCCCCCAGAAGTTTATCCATGCAAAGAATGGCTTGCCTTCATCTAATGATTCTTGAATATATTTTTTCGCTTCATCAATGATGAAATAAGGGATAGTTTGATTTTTTGTGCCTGAGAGTAAACCGCAAAGTTCTTGTACTCGTAAATGCGGGTTATCACCAAAGTAGGCGCGGCTTACTTCTGGGATTTCATACCCCTTTTCTTCTAACCATTCTTTATAACGATTAGAATGTGTTGGCGGTTGGTTGAAGACTAAATTTTTATATACTCCACTGCCGGGATAGCCATAACCATCAAAGTTATGGCCTTTAATCCCGTAATCTTCGGGTACGGATTTAGTACCAACGTGCCACTTCCCTACAACATAAGTGTTATAGCCAGCTAATTTACCGATATTCGGTTTTTCTTGGCTAATTTCACCTGTACCGCCTTTTTCCCCATTCTTAATAATGCCGTGAGACGACGGCATTAATCCAGTAAAAAGTGAAGTGCGTGCAGGACCGCAAACAGACGCTGGAGTAAAGGCGTTATTAAAGCGAACGCCATCTTTTGCCAAACGATCTAAATTCGGGGTTTTCACAATTTGGTGACCATAAGGCCCCAACATATCTTTACGAATTTGATCCAGTAGAATATAAATAATGTTCATTATTTAGCCTCTTTATCTCGTACAACAAATAACACGATAATTTGTAACACTGCCCATACGCCAAGCACCATTGATGGATTGCCAGATTCTGATGCCATACCAAGTGGTGAAAGGAAAGTGTAAAGCGCAAGTAAACCTAAGATTAAAGATACGCTGGTTACTTTCAAGTATTTCCAGTTAGTTAAATCTACGTTACCTAAGTTTTCTTTGTTTTCAATGTAAGGTTCGCGGCGTAAAAATTGTCCTAAGATGAGCATTAATACGACATCAAATACGAATAATCCGCCCATAACATACACAAAGTTGATTTTGACATTAAACACCCAAACGATGCAGAAGTACAAGATAACGTGAGCAAGTAAAGCAATACGTGCAGCTTTACCAGATACCGTTTTGTTAAACATACCTACGGCAAATAAAGCAACGATTGGAATATTCACAAATCCTGCGAAACGTTTAGTGATTAAGAAAATACCATCTGTACCAAACATGAGTAACGGAGCGAAAATCATAGTAACAATCGCCATAATGGTAGAAACTTTTTTCGCGTAAGAAATTAATTCTTCTTCTGACCGCACTTTTTTGCTGATAGAAGGCAATAAGTCTTTACAGTAAATGGTTGCTGCTGAATTTAAGAATGAGTTAAAGGTACTTAAAATTGCGCCAAATAGTGCAGCAATAAAGAAACCTTGTAACCAATTTGGCAATACTTTGTTTACTAATAATGGATAAGACGCATCAATTGGATTTACGCCTTCACCTAAAATATGGAAACTCAATAAACCAGGAAGGTTTAAAATGATCGGTAAAGTTAATAAGAATAATGCCGCAATCAGAATACCTTTTTGACCTGATTGTAAATCTTTCGCACCTAAGCAACGTTGTACGATCGCTTGGTTTGTTGTCCAATAGAAAAAGTGAACAACCATAATCCCTGTGAAAATCGTTGGCCAAGGAGTGGCATCTGTTTCGCTACCAATCGCATTCCATTTTTCAATGTGCGTTGTTGTGATTGTGTGTAAACCTTCAGAGAAACTGCCATCGCCTAAATACATCAAGGCAAAGAATGGGACAAGCAATGCATCAATGACTAAAATCACTGCATTGATCGTATCTGATACCGCCACCGCTTTCAAACCACCAAAAATCGCATAAATAGCGCCTACAACACCAATAGCAATGACTGTGTAAGTTATAGCTGCCCCATAACTTAAACCAAATGCAGTTTCTAAATTGAAGATTTTATTGAAGGCGATTGCACCAGTGTAAAGT
>NZ_LCTH01000004.1:0-22881 GCF_001008275.1 Haemophilus haemolyticus | reverse complement strand
CGTTGTTCTTCAGTGTTGTTTTGGTTAAAGTCGAGAGGCAACACATCAGAAGCATTGTAAACACGCAATTCTTTCGCTAACACTTCCACTTCGCCCGTTGCCATATTTTTATTGATTTGGTTTTCAGGACGTGCAATCACTTCACCTTTAATTTGAATACAGAATTCGTTACGTAAACCCGCAGCCGCTGTCAATGCATCTTGATATTTCGGATCAAAACAAACTTGCACAATGCCATCACGATCGCGCATATCAATAAAAATCAAGCCACCTAAATCACGACGGCGGTGAACCCAACCGCTTAATGTTACATCTTGTCCGATATTGTTACGGTTTAATGCTCCGCAATAATGTGTACGCATCATATTCAATTCCTTAACTTTCTATAAAAATGGAAAAATACCGCAGAATTATACGGAAAAAGGCGCGTCTTTTAAATCTTAAACGGAAATTTATTTGACCCCTTGAAAACTTTCCTTAAAATGACCGCACTTTTTAAATATTTTCTAATCTGTAGGGTGTAGAAAGTTGAAAAAAACACACATGCCCCACACAATATAAACCATGAAAGATACTATTTTTTCCGCTCCCATTGAAAAACTCGGCGATTTTACCTTTGATGAAAACGTTGCTGAAGTCTTTCCAGATATGATTCAACGCTCCGTGCCTGGCTATTCCAACATTATTACGGCAATCGGTATGCTGGCAGAACGTTTCGTTACAGCTGATAGTAACGTTTATGATCTTGGTTGCTCACGAGGAGCTGCCACACTTTCCGCTCGTCGAAATATTCATCAACCAAACGTAAAAATTATTGGTATCGATAATTCTCAACCTATGATTGAACGTTGTCGCCAACATATTGCGGCATATCATAGTGAAGTACCTGTAGAAATTCTCTGTGACGATATTCGTCATGTTGAAATTAAAAATGCCTCAATGGTCATTCTCAACTTTACCTTACAATTTTTACCGCCTGAAGATCGCATCGCATTGCTTACCAAAATCTATGAAGGCTTAAATCCAAACGGCGTGCTCGTGTTATCAGAAAAATTCCATTTTGAAGATGAAAAAGTAAATGAGCTACTGATTGATCTCCACCACCAATTCAAACGCGCTAATGGTTATAGCGAACTTGAAGTGAGTCAGAAACGCACCGCTCTTGAAAATGTGATGCGTACAGATTCTATCGAAACACACAAAATGCGGTTAAAAAATGTAGGATTTTCACAAGTAGAACTTTGGTTCCAATGCTTTAATTTTGGCTCAATGATTGCGGTTAAATAATTCATAACAAATTTATTTAATTCAACTTTTTTATGGCATAATGCCCGCACTTTTTATCACAAAAGGATTAAACCGATGCGAATTTTACACACTATGTTACGCGTGGGCGATTTAGATCGTTCAATCAAATTCTATCAGGATGTTTTAGGTATGCGCTTATTACGCACCAGTGAAAACCCAGAATACAAATATACGCTGGCTTTTTTAGGTTACGAAGATGGTGAAAGTGCGGCAGAAATTGAATTAACATACAACTGGGGCGTAGATAAATATGAACACGGCACAGCATATGGACATATCGCTATCGGTGTAGATGATATTTATGCGACTTGTGAAGCCGTTCGCGCAAGCGGTGGTAACGTTACTCGCGAAGCTGGGCCAGTTAAAGGTGGCTCAACCGTCATTGCTTTTGTTGAAGATCCAGATGGTTATAAAATTGAATTTATCGAAAACAAAAGTACTAAATCTGGTTTAGGCAACTAAAGTGCGGTCAATTTTTATTGTATTTTGAATAACGTAGGGATTCCTACGTTATTTTATTTTTAAGAGATAGATTATGTCCGATTCTCAAGAAATCCCTTATCACAACCAATTAAAAAATCGCTTTCGTGGCTATTTCCCCGTTATTATTGATGTTGAAACTGCTGGTTTTGATGCAAAAAAAGATGCGTTACTCGAACTGGCCGCCATCACATTAAAAATGGATGAAAATGGTTATTTGCATCCTGATCAGAAATGCCATTTTCATATCGAGCCTTTTGAAGGGGCAAATATTAATCCTGAGTCCTTAAAATTTAATGGCATTGATATTCACAATCCATTACGTGGCGCAGTGTCTGAACTCGATGCAATTACGGGGTTATTTCAAATGGTGCGTCGAGGACAAAAAGATGCGGATTGCCAACGTTCTATCATTGTGGCGCACAATGCTGCTTTTGATCAAAGTTTTGTGATGGCTGCCGCTGAACGTACTGGCGTAAAGCGAAATCCCTTCCATCCTTTTGGAATGTTTGACACCGCAAGTTTAGCAGGCTTAATGTTTGGTCAGACTGTTCTCGTTAAAGCCTGTCTTGCCGCTAAAATCCCGTTTGATGGGAAGCAAGCGCACTCCGCGCTATACGACACCGAACGTACAGCGGAATTATTTTGCTATATGGTGAATCATTTAAAAGATCTCGGGGGATTCCCGCATATTGCTTCTGAACTGGAACAGGAAAAAACAACTGAAAAAGAGACCGTACTTTAAGAAAAATAAAAAAGTGGTTGCAATGGTTTTATTTTTCCAGTAGTTTAAAAGCAATTCTTATTTGGAGATAAAAAATGAGCATTATCCGTCGTCACCATCATCACCATTCAACTGAATAATCTTTCAGGTTTTTGGTGTGCTTGGAAGATTTCTTCCGAGCTGACAGGATAATAAAAATCTTACCCCTCGGAAGGCAACTTTCGAGGGGTTTTGTTTTATTACAACACAGGAGTCATCAATGCAACGACATCATCATTATTTATTCGACAATCAAAAATTTTAAAGTAAAGTATTCACCATTTAATAATTCACAAGGAACAATACAATGTTAACAAATCCCGTTGTTATTTCGATTATCGTTTTACTAGCACTAAGTTTGCTACGTATTAACGTAATTATTGCGTTAGTTATTGCCGCACTCACTGCTGGACTCTGTGGAGGTCTAGGTTTAAGCAAAACAATTGAAATCTTCACTGGAGGTTTAGGTGGTGGCGCAGAAGTCGCAATGAACTATGCGATGCTTGGTGCGTTCGCGATTGCGATTTCTAAATCAGGTATTACCGATTTAATTGCCTATAAGATCATCACTAAAATGAATAAAACACCAAGCTCCAGCAATTTAACTTGGTTTAAATATTTAATTTTTGGTGTATTAGCATTATTCGCCATTTCTTCACAGAACTTACTTCCTGTACACATTGCTTTTATTCCAATCGTTGTACCGCCGTTACTTTCTATTTTTAATCGTCTAAAAATAGACCGTCGCGCTGTAACCTGCGTACTTACATTCGGCTTAACCGCAACTTATATGTTACTTCCTGTTGGCTTTGGTAAAATATTTATCGAAAGTATTTTGGTAAAAAATATCAATCAAGCAGGTGCTGCTCTTGGTTTACAAACAAATGTAGCTCAAGTATCCCTCGCGATGTTATTGCCCGTAACTGGCATGATTTTAGGATTACTCACCGCAATATTTATCACTTATCGCAAACCAAGAGAATATAATGTAACTATTCAAGAGCCAACCACAAAAGAAATTGAAGCGCACATCGCAAACATAAAACCAAAACAAATTACTGCAAGTTTAATTGCCATTGTAGCGACCTTCGCAACACAATTAGTGACAAGTTCAACCATTATTGGTGGTTTAGTTGGGATAGTCATTTTTGCAATATTTGGCATTTTCAAATTGAAAGAAAGTAACGATATTTTCCAACAAGGTTTACGTTTAATGGCAATGATTGGATTTGTTATGATTGCGGCATCTGGTTTTGCTAATGTGATTAATGCCACAACGGGCGTAACAGATTTAGTTCAAAGCTTAAGTAACGGAGCGATTCAAAGTAAAGGTTTGGCCGCATTCTTAATGTTACTGGTCGGATTGTTGATTACAATGGGAATTGGTTCATCATTCTCAACGGTACCAATCATTGCCTCTATCTATGTGCCACTTTGTTTATCTTTTGGTTTCTCACCATTAGCCACCGTTTCAATCGTTGGTGTTGCGGCTGCATTAGGAGACGCAGGTTCCCCAGCATCTGACTCCACTTTAGGCCCGACATCAGGTTTAAATATGGATGGTAAACACGACCACATTTGGGATTCTGTTGTACCCACCTTCCTACACTACAATATTCCATTATTAGCGTTTGGCTGGATTGCAGCAATGTACCTTTAACGATTATAATCCCCCGACTTGGGGGACTTTTTATGACCATTCAACAACTTATCCAACTCTTAGCTCAAAAAGTTCAGCAACTTTATCAAGCTCATTTATCCAAACAAGAAGAAAAAATCTTCGCCAAATTTGACCGCACTTTGTTTAGTGAAAATGGACAGAATGTTTCCTTTTATCTAAAGGAAATCAATCAAACGCTAGATAGAATAAAGACATTAGAATCTAACGATCTTAATCACTATAATTTTCTGGCAGAGCGTTTACTCTCCCAATGTTCCGTTCTTTCGGAAGCTTTATCTTGTAAGAATACTCACCTAACAACCTCCAACCAAACGATGAAACAACCTATTCAAAAATCTCAACATAGCATTCACAAATTACCGCCAAGAGAACGGTTGGAAAAATACTATGAAGCATTAGAACGCTTGAATAAACTTTATCAACAACATAAAGATTTAGCACAGGCAGAAAAAAATAATGATGAAAAAATACGTTATGCTCAACTTGCAGAAGGTTATAAAAAACGCCAGCAAAAATGCCAAGAGGCAATAGATCTTTTAGAAGAATATTTGATATTTAAAGAAGAATTAGGAAACCGTGAAAATATGGAAAATAGATGATGAGAAATAAAAAAACTAATTCTCTCGAATTAGTTAACTTTAAAAAGTTGATGGCGGAGGAATAGGGATTCGAACCCTAGGAGGGCGTAAACCCTCGCCGGTTTTCAAGACCGGTGCCTTCAACCACTCGACCATTCCTCCGTGATTTAATGCGCATGTATAATACGTTTTTTGAGAAAAACCGTCAAGCAAAAATCATCTCGTTTTTATCAAGTGATTATTTTTACTGCAACCCAAAAATAAAAAGAATTGACGTAATAAACATCACGCCAATTCTAATTTTTTATTTTAGATTACTCTGATCTTGCTCGTGTAGGCTCAGAATATACATGGCTAATCGCACAATGATGCCCTGCCGCCCCTTTACCGTAAAAATAATAGCGAGAATCTTTCCATTCAGTAATTGGGAAAGCTTCTGGCATTTCATCACTCGCTTTCGCCAAAGTCATCTCTGCTTTTGTATGAGTAACTGAAGAAATAGTACCTAAACGCCCATTAAACTCATAGGTACGAATAAAGGCTGGTTCATTTACAGTTTCAGGCTCATTTACGGTAATCGTTGACTCAATAGACTCAACTGTTTCCTGAGGTTTATGAGAATTTAAACGCTCTAAAGATTCTTGTACTTTTTTCTGTACAGATTCGTTGGCTGGCTGAGTAATAAAATCTAATGCTGGTTTTACTTCAAGAGATTTTTCTTCAACTACAATCCCCATTGCTGGCGTGATAAAACCTTTTTTAGTTTTCTCTTGCTCGAGCAATTCATCCACCGATAAGAAATTATTTTCTTTCGGAGTGTTCACTGTTGAATAGTCCACCCAAGCTTTTCCACTTGCCAATTCAGGTGAAGCCACTGCAGCAAATAATGGCATTGGCGATTTTGGCTCTTGATTACGGCGACGACGTTGATTATTCGCTGCACGTAAATGACGTGGAGTGCGGCGTTGGCGTTCTTGACGTTCAGAACGTTCTTGGTTTTGACGAACTGGTTTTTCATCATCTTGAACTTGAACGGTCTGAACTTCGACAACATCCACTTCTGGCATTTGTTCAACAACGCTTTCGTTATTTTCAACAGAAATCTCATTATCTTCAACACGCACGCGTTTACGTAAATCACGACGTTGACGGCGTTGAGTCACTTGTTCAGTTTTTTCATCCTGAGCCTCAAAAACCGGTGTAGAATTTACCGAACTTTCAGAGATGCTTTCTTCCACTAAGTTACGGCGCGAACGGCGTTGATTACGCTCGCGGATATTACGAACTTGTTCTTCGGTTCTTTCCGTTTCGTTATTTTCAGAACGTGGTCGACGAGAAGTACGGCGATCCTGTGGACGACGTTGATTACGATTAGAATTGCGCGAAGTGCGGTTATTTTTCGGTTTATTTTCTTCGGATTCAGAAGTAAACAAGCCTTTAATCTTCGCAATAATTTTTGCTAATAAAGACGGTTCATTCGATTTACGCTCAACTGGAGTTGGAGCTGCTTCAGAAATAGAAAGTGCCACTGCTGCACTTTCAACTGCTGGTTGTTCAGCAACAACAGTTGTTTCCACATTACGAGAAACAAGAGATTCCTCGGTGCTTTCATCTTTCTCACAGTGAATTTTCGCTAAGTTATAGCTCAATTCATTCACCTCTTCGCCATCGCGTAAGCGGAAAACGCTAAAGTGCGGTGTTTCCATTGCTTCATTTGGCGCAACAATAACATCTACATTGTGACGTTTTTCAATATTGCTTATCGCTTTACGTTTTTCATTAAGAAGGTAAGAAGCAATTTGTACTGGCACAATCGTATGCACTTGCTTGGTATTTTCTTTTAACGCTTCTTCCTCGATTAAACGCAAGATAGACAAGGACAGAGATTCGTTATCACGCACTTTACCTGTTCCTTGACAACGAGGACAAATGTGATGTGAAGACTCACCTAATGAAGGACTTAAACGCTGACGTGACATTTCTAACAAACCGAAACGAGAAATGCGGCTAATTTGAATACGAGCACGATCTTGGCGAACGGCATCACGAATACGATTTTCCACTTCACGTTGGTGACGAACTGGCGTCATATCAATGAAATCGATAACAACTAAACCACCTAAGTCACGCAAACGTAATTGACGCGCAATTTCATCTGCCGCTTCAAGGTTAGTATTTAATGCAGTTTCTTCAATATCGCCACCACGAGTAGAACGCGCGGAGTTAATATCAATAGCAGTTAAGGCTTCGGTTACATCAATAACGATTGAACCGCCAGAAGGTAAACGCACTTCACGCTGGAATGCTGACTCGATTTGAGATTCGATCTGATAGTGACTGAAAAGAGGCACTTCGCCTTGATAAAGTTTCACGCGATTGATGAAATCTGGGCGAACAAGTTTGATATGCTCTTTTGCTTTTTCAAATACTTTCGGGCTATCAATAAGGATCTCACCAATATCACGGCGCAAATAATCACGAATAGCACGTACAATTACATCACTTTCTTGGTGAATCAAGAAAGGTGCTGGACGATTTTGAGATGCTTGTTTAATCGCTTCCCAATGGTGAAGTAAAACTTTTAAGTCCCACTGCAACTCTTCTGGAGATTTCCCCACACCTGCAGTACGAACAATCAAGCCCACGCCTTCAGGCACATCTAATGAACTTAATGCTTCTTTTAATTCAGTGCGCTCATCCCCTTCGATACGACGAGAGATTCCACCCGCACGCGGATTATTTGGCATAATGACCAAATAACTACCCGCAAGAGAAACGAAAGTGGTTAAGGCTGCGCCTTTGTTTCCGCGTTCTTCTTTATTAACTTGAACGATAACTTCTTGGCCTTCGCTCAAGATATCGCGAATATTCGGACGACCTTGGAAAACATAATCATCGGGAAAATATTCACGAGCAATTTCTTTTAATGGCAAAAAACCATGACGTTCTGCACCATAATCTACAAAAGCCGCTTCTAAGCTTGGCTCAACGCGAGTAATTTTCCCTTTGTAGATATTCGCTTTTTTTTGCTCATGTCCTGGGCTTTCAATATCCAGGTCAAATAAGCGCTGTCCGTCAACAAGCGCTACACGCAACTCTTCTTTTTGAGTCGCATTAATTAACATTCTTTTCATTGTCAATTCTCTTATTAAATATTTTAAAAGACCTCAAAATAAACCGCACTTTGCTTCGTTATCGACCTCGTGTTTCTCGCGCCAGTCAATCTCACGACTGTATGTTGCTGGGTGCATTGATAACGTTATTAAGCATAAACGTTTGCTTTATAAAACAACTCGATATTCCACACGCGTTGCAAGCGGCTAATTCATTTCAAGAAAAATGTTGATTATCAATGTCTTATGCCGATTGCTGCATTGAGTTTTCACCAACAAAACTTATCCTTTTTTACGCAAATTCTTAGGCGTAAAAAGACGCTCTATTATCCATAGAAAACGATTAATTAGCAAGGCGAATATTACGTTCATAGAGTTACGTTAAGAGTGCCTTTGTGATATGATTCGCGCCAATTTTCAAAAGGAAAAAAGATGACTGAACAAAACGAAAAAATCATTAATTCATCAGTAAAAATGCTGACAATTAGCGAAGATGAAAGTGGCCAACGTATCGATAATTATTTATTAGCAAAACTCAAAGGCGTGCCCAAAAGTTTAATTTATCGTATTGTGCGTAAAGGTGAAGTGCGGGTAAATAAAGGCCGTATTAAGCCAGAATATAAACTGAAAACAGGTGATATTGTTCGCGTTCCGCCTGTGCGTGTGGCTGAAAAAAACGATGCGTCGATTTCAAAAAATCTCAATAAAGTCGCCACACTTGAAAATCAAATTTTGTTTGAAGATGATTGTTTGATTGTTTTAAATAAACCTTCAGGAATCGCTGTGCATGGTGGAAGTGGTTTAAATTTTGGTGTGATCGAAGCCTTACGAGCATTGCGTCCAGAAGCACGCTTTTTAGAACTGATTCATCGTTTGGATCGCGATACATCAGGCATTTTATTAATTGCGAAGAAACGTTCAGCATTACGTAATTTGCATGAACAACTTCGCGTAAAAACTGTTCAAAAAGATTATTTAGCGTTAGTACGTGGGCAATGGCAATCCCATGTAAAAGTTGTTCAAGCACCGCTTTTGAAAAATGAATTATCCAGCGGAGAGCGCATTGTACGTGTCAGCGAGCAAGGCAAACCATCTGAAACCCGCTTCAGCATTGAAGAACGCTATACAAATGCTACGCTTGTGACGGCTTCACCAGTCACAGGGCGTACACATCAAATTCGTGTACATACACAATATGCAGGACATCCTATTGCATTGGATGATAAATACGGCGATAAAGATTTTGATAAACAAATGAGCGAATTGGGATTGAACCGTTTGTTCTTACATGCCTTTTCAATTCGGTTTGAGCATCCTAAAAATGGTGAAACACTACGCTTCAATGCACCACTGGATCATAAAATGAAAGCAATTTTGCAAAAGTTACGGGAAAGCAAATAGACAACATTTGTGTTTATTGCTACACTTGCGTGCGGAGACAACTCGTTTCTATCATCAAAATTTCATAATAACGACAACAAAGGATAGCAAAATGGCAAAAGGACAATCTTTACAAGATCCTTATTTAAATGCGCTTCGTCGCGAACGCATTCCTGTATCAATCTACCTTGTAAACGGAATCAAACTTCAAGGTCAAATTGAATCATTCGATCAATTCGTGATTTTATTAAAAAACACTGTGAACCAAATGGTATATAAACACGCAATTTCAACTGTTGTGCCTGCGCGCTCTGTTTCTCATCACAATAGCAACCATCATGTAGCAACAACTGAAGCCGTTGAAAGCGTGGAAACTCAAACAGAATAATCACAGCTCCATCAATGGATAATCAATATTTATTAAGTGCGGTTGAAAATTCTCATGAAATTTCAACCGCACTTTCTTCATCCCAACAATCTGAAAAAACACGTGATACCGCCATCGTGGTTCACGTTTTCTTTGCGCAAGATAAAAACACTGACGATCTACAAGAGTTTTTGCTACTCGCTGATTCTGCCAACGTAGATGTATTGGATACAATCACCACAAGCCGTAGCACTCCTCAAGCTAAATATTTTGTAGGTGAGGGAAAAGCTCAAGAAATTGCAGATGCGGTGCAATCACATAATGCTGATGTTGTGCTTTTTAACCATCAATTAACTCCAGCACAAACACGTAACTTAGAAAGTTTATGTCATTGTCGAGTGGTCGATCGCACCGGAGTCATTTTAGATATTTTTGCCCAACGAGCAGGTTCTCATGAGGGAAAATTACAGGTTGAACTTGCGCAACTAAAACATTTATCTACTCGATTAGTTCGTCGAAAAACAGGCTTAGATCAACAAAAAGGCGCGGTAGGATTACGAGGGCCGGGTGAAACTCAATTAGAAACGGATCGTCGTTTGATTAAAGTGCGCATTTCTCAATTACAAAATCGATTGGCAAAAGTGGAGAAACAGCGTAATCAAAATCGCCAAACACGCCAAAAAGCAGACATTCCAACGATTTCACTTGTTGGCTATACCAATGCAGGGAAATCAACCTTATTTAATCGTTTAACCAATGCAGAGGTTTATGCCGCTGATCAGCTTTTTGCAACATTAGATGCAACTTTACGAAAATTACAGATTCAAGATGTAGGTACAGCAATTTTAGCGGATACGGTAGGATTTGTTCGACAGCTTCCGCATGATCTTGTTTCAGCCTTTAAATCGACTTTACAAGAAACGGTAGAAGCCAGCTTATTACTCCATGTCATTGATGCGGCTGATTCGCGAAAACAAGAAAATATCGATGCAGTCAATGATGTGCTAGAAGAAATTGGTGCAGAACAAGTGCCTGTTCTATTGGTATATAACAAAATTGATTTGTTGGAAAATGTTGTACCGCATATCGAATACAATGATGAAAATCAGCCTGTTGCAGTCTATCTCTCCGCGCAAGATGAGCAGGGTATTCATTTATTGTTTGAAGCCATTAAAGTGCGGTTAAAAAACGAGATACTTTCTCTTTCTTTAATTTTACAACCACACGAAGGTAAACTTCGCCATGCTTTTTATCAACTTGATTGTGTACGACATGAACAAATTTCTGAACAAGGAGAATTCTTGTTAGATATACAGATTGATAAAATTATGTGGTTAAAGTTATGTAAGCAATTTTCTAGATTAGCAGATATTAAAATACAATCTGACAATGCCTAATTTATAGAAAATTATTTTCCAATTCCATATTGTTTCAATTTATTCGCAATCGCAGTATGGGAAACGCCTAAACGTTGAGCTAATTTTCTCGTGCTTGGATATTCCGCATAAAATAATTTTAGAACTTGTGCCTCATAAGAACCGATGATTTCATCTAAGGTTTTATTTTCAAATTCATCCAAAGAAATCACCGCACTTTGTGTCGGAGCAAGATTTAAACTTTCGATAGTTAAATGATTATCTTGTACCAGAGAGCAGGCACGATAAAGGGTGTTATAAAGCTCACGAACATTCCCTTTCCAATCATATTTCTGCAAATAAAGAAGAAAATCTTTATCAAAGGTTGGTTTTGCAATTTTTAATTCTTCACTGATTTCCTGTAAAAAACCTTGTGCCAGTGGTTCAATATCTGCCATGCGATCACGTAATGGAGGCACATTAATAGTGAGAACATTTAAGCGATGAAACAAATCAGCACGAACTTTACCTTGCTCAACAAGCAAATGGAGTGGAACCTGTGATGTACAAATCACTCGTACGTTTGCATGATGTTCCTTCTCTTCACCCACCCGACGAAAAGAGCCATCCGTTAAAAAACGCAATAATTTAGCCTGCAAACTCAATGAAAGTTCAGCAATGCCATCTAGTAATACAGTTCCCTCATTCGCGTATTCAAAAAAACCGATGGTTTCGCTGTCTCCGACTTTCCGACCAAACATTTCACTTTCGGCGTCTTCATCAGGCAAACCTGCACAGTTTACTGCGATAAATTTTTTATCACGACGCAAACTTTGATAATGGCAGGCTTTCGCCAACAAATCTTTTCCACTCCCAGTTTCACCTTGAATTAACAAAGGCGCATCAAACATAGCAAAACGTTTCGCATTTTCAACCGCACTTCTCATGGATTCACTTTGCACAATAAAACAATCGAAAGGATTTTGTGGATTAAATTTGAAACTGGTCATATATCAGAAATGTAGGGAAAATAAGATTGGATTATGATAGTTTTTTTACATCAAGGTGTAAATATTATTTTACACATTAGGGAATAAAAATGCGGTCGTATTTGACCGCACTTTATATGACTATAATTTTAACATTCGCTCTGCTTCACGTGCACGAACAAGGAATTGTTTCCGTTCAGCAGTTCCCATTCCACTACTTGTGCCAGGCAATTTAACCGTCAACGGATTGACCGCCCGTCCATTTATATGGAATTCATAGTGTAAATGTGGTCCTGTTGAAATTCCGGTATTACCAGAAAATGCAATTCGCTCACCTTTTTTAATTTCTTGTCCTGCGCGAACAAGCGGTTTACTTAAATGCATATAAACAGTCTCATATTCTCGACCATGACGCATAACAATATAACGTCCAGCACCTCCAGCCTGATATGCCACTTTTTCAACTACGCCATCTGCAGGTGCGATAATCGGTGTACCTTGAGAAACAGAGAAATCCACACCTTTATGCGGTCGAACACGCCCAGTTACTGGATGACGACGATTTGGATTAAATGGTGAAGAAACGCGCGCTTGGCGTTGCAATGGATAACGAGCAAAACCTTTACCTAAGGTTTCCCCTTGTTGGCTATAGTAACGACCATTCGCAGCCTGAACCGCATAATAACTCTTACCTTCAGATGAAATATGTAATGCTTCAACATTACCTTGACCAGTGAGTTTATCGCCTAAATATTCACGAGAAACTAAAATTGCGAATTTAGTTCCCTTTTTCAACTTCTGAATACTCACTTGCCATTGAAGTGCGGTGGTTAATTGGTTGATTTGACGATTATCTAATCCCTGAGCTTTTAGGCTAGCCGCAAACGTCCCGTTAATTTCACCTTTTAATACTTCTTTTCGCCAAACACTTGTTTTTTCAACGACTTGACGTTTAAACTTACCACCTTCAACACGTTCATAAATGCGTTCTTCTTTTTCAGATACAAGCCAATTTAAATATTCTAGTTCATCATTTTTATCTAAAATCCAATAGAACTGTTGACCCGCTTTCAAATTTGCCAACTCACCGTCTACAGCAATTAAACGCTGTGCGGTATCATCTTCCAAACCAGAAAGTTCCAATACGTCTTTTAGGCTATCGCCACGCGTCACAGTATGGCTAAATTGATCAGTAATACGAATTGCTTGATCGGCAGCATCTAATAAACCACTTAATGCATCTTGTGCATTTTGTGGCAAATTATCCAGTTCATCTGTTGAAGGCTTCACTTCATCAACTTCATCATCTTTAGCCTGTAATTCATCATCATAAGATGTTGCATCTTCATCATTAAGATGCTCAGTTGCCTGATGTTCTACTGAAGTTTGTGCTGTTTTTTCTTCTTGTTTATTTGAGGTATTTAATGATTGATATTCAACATTATCCACCACAGCTGGAATGACTTGTTCCGGTGAATCATGATGTTCTGAATTATCTTTTAGAGTGAGTAAAATCCCTGAGAAAATCAGTAAAATAGCAATAAAAAACACTCCCTCTTTAATACGAGAGCGTTTTTTTCTTCTATCTCTAGCTAATTTTACGTGTTGCACAAGGATTCCTAAAATAAAAAAGTTTTCAGCATTCAGACTACATATTATAAAGAAAATTCATTTCTACGGGAAAAGCATTATTCAAACGCTTAAATATTCGACATTGGGTAGAAAATCTTGAGAATTCTATAAAAATGCGTTATTTTCCCCAACCATTGTTGAAAACACGGCGATTTTATGAATATCACAGCCATTCGCAACGAGCAAAACCCACAACCGCTCATTCAATTAAAAAATATCAATGTGGTTTTCGCACAAAAAACTGCACTACAAAATATTAATTTAAATATTTATCCGAATTCTATTATCACTATTGTTGGGCCAAATGGTGGTGGTAAATCAACGTTATTAAAAACCTTATTAAAACTACAAACGCCCACTTCTGGCGAAGTCATTTACAGTAAAAATGTTCGCATTGGTTATGTACCACAAAAAATCCATTTGGATCATAGTTTGCCTATTACGGTTGAGCGATTTCTTTCGCTAAAAAAAGGTCTTAAAACACAAGAAATATCCACCGCACTTGAGCAACTTTCGATTTCACATTTACGCAAAAGTAATATGCAAAAACTTTCTGGCGGTGAAATGCAACGCGTATTATTGGCGCGTGCAATTTTAAATAAACCAAATTTACTTGTGCTAGACGAACCCACCCAAGGCGTAGACATTACTGGGCAAGCAGAGCTTTATCAGCTCATTCATCAAACCCAACAAAAATTAAATTGTACCGTGTTGATGGTATCACACGATTTACACATTGTGATGGCAGATAGTAAAGAAGTATTGTGTATTAACCAACATATTTGCTGTGCAGGTACGCCTGATGTTCTGTCAAATGATCCAACATTTATGCGTTTATGGGGAAATCAGCTCGCACAAAATGTCGGCTTTTATACCCATCATCATAATCATCACCACACCTTACACGGTGATGTGTGCGGTTGTAATTCATCTGCAGTGCATTGTCAAAATAAGGATAAATAATGTTTGAAATTTTATTTCCTGCCCTTTTAACAGGAATTTTGCTCTCACTTATTACCGCACCACTTGGCGTATTCGTGGTGTGGCGGAAAATGGCTTATTTTGGTGACACCCTTTCTCATTCTGCCTTGCTAGGCGTGGCATTAGGTATTTTCTTACAAGTCAATCCTTACATTGCGATTGTCGTGCTTACCTTAATTCTTGCTATCGCAATGGTGTGGTTAGAAAGCAATACGCAATTTTCTATTGATACCTTGCTCGGCATTATCGCCCATAGCTGTTTATCTCTCGGGGTTGTAACAGTAGGATTACTACAGAATGTACGAGTAGATTTGATGAGTTACTTATTTGGGGATTTGCTCGCAATTAATTATACCGATTTAATTTATATCGGGATTGGCGTGATAATTGTGCTTTCAACATTAATTTACTTTTGGCAATCCTTGCTTTCCACCACCGTATCGCCAGAACTCGCTCAAGTTGAAGGCATTAATATCAAAAAAATGCGTTTTATTTTAATGATATTAACCGCATTGACTATTGCCTTGAGCATGAAATTTGTCGGTGCATTAATAATCACATCGTTATTAATAATTCCTGCGGCAACCGCTCGTCGTTTTGCGAGAACGCCAGAATCTATGGTGGGCTGGGCAATTGTAGTCAGTATGTTATCGATTATAGCTGGGCTAATATTATCAGCCTTTTATGATACCGCAGCTGGACCTTCCGTTGTCATTTGTTCAGCGTTTTTATTTGTCTTATCACTCTTCAAAAAAGAGCGATTATAAGCTTGCCCAACCAGTGAAAACCATTTGCGCCACACTTTAATTCTTGATAAAGTGCGGTCAATTTTTACGGTCTTTTTAGGATAAGAAAATGAGCCAAGAATATTTAGATTTTGAATTGCCGATTGCAGAATTAGAAGCAAAAATTGAAGCATTACGTGCAGCATCGGATGATAAAGTTGATTTAACTGATGAAATCAAACGCTTACAAAAGAAAAGTAACGAACTCACTAAAAAAACCTTTGCTAACCTCGATGCTTGGCAAGTTTCACGTATGGCGCGTCATCCAAACCGCCCTTATACACTAGATTATATTGAACATATTTTTACTGAATTTGAAGAACTTGCAGGTGATCGCGCATTTGCTAATGATAAAGCGATCGTTGGCGGCCTTGCACGTTTAGATGGTCGCCCAGTGATGGTGATTGGTCATCAAAAAGGTCGTTCCGTAAAAGAAAAAGTACAACGTAATTTTGGTATGCCAGCACCTGAAGGCTATCGTAAAGCTTTACGCTTAATGGAAATGGCTGAGCGTTTTAAATTACCAATTATCACATTTATTGACACACCGGGAGCTTATCCAGGTATCGGCGCAGAAGAACGTGGACAAGCGGAAGCTATCGCCCGTAACTTACGCGAAATGGCACAACTTACTGTTCCCGTTATTTGTACCGTTATCGGTGAAGGCGGTTCGGGCGGTGCATTAGCTATTGGCGTGGGCGATAAAGTTAATATGTTACAGTATTCGACCTATTCTGTTATTTCTCCAGAAGGCTGTGCTTCTATTCTTTGGAAAAGTGCAGAAAAAGCATCAACGGCAGCAGAAGTAATGGGATTAACCGCAAGCCGTTTAAAAGAATTAAATCTCATCGATAGCATTGTTCAAGAACCTTTGGGTGGCGCACATCGCAATCATGCGAAAATGGCTGAAAACTTAAAACTTCGTTTAAAAGAAGATTTAGCTGAACTCGACGAGCTAAGCAAAGAAGAATTATTAAATAGACGCTATGAACGTTTAATGTCTTACGGTTATTGCTAACTAACATTCTAAAAGAGCGGTGATTTTTGCCGCTCTTTTTTGATCTAAATATACAACAAAGGAGCAAACACAATGAAAAACGTACTTTCGATCCAATCCCACGTGGTCTATGGTTTTGCGGGTAACAAATCCGCGACTTTTCCAATGCAGTTGTTAGGCGTAGATGTATGGGCATTAAATACCGTTCAATTTTCTAATCACACCCAATATGGAAAATGGACAGGCATGGTCATCCCACAAGAACAAATCCGAGAAATTGTGACCGGACTCGACAACATTGAAAAACTACAAGAATGTGATGCCTTGTTATCTGGTTATTTAGGTTCTGCGGAACAAGTCGATCAAATTCTTTTTGCCTTAGAACAAATCAAACTGCGTAATCCAAATGCGCTTTATTTATGTGACCCAGTGATGCCACATCCGAAAAAAATCTGCGTTGTTGCCAATGGTGTTCGCGAAGCACTCATTGAAAAAGCGATTCCAGTGGCGGATATTATGACGCCAAACTTACACGAATTGCGCCAACTGACCGAGTTCCCAATTAATACCTTTGATGATGTATTAAAAGCAGTGAATGCGTTGATTGCAAAAGGCGTGAAGAAAGTTCTCGTTAAACATTTAGGCAGTGCGGGTAAAATTAACGATCCTGATACATTTGAAATTATTATGGCAACCCCAGAAGGTGTTTGGCATTTAAGCCGTCCGCTTTATCAATTCAACTTTGAGCCAGTGGGCGTGGGCGATTTAATCGCAGGTACATTCTTAGCAAATTTACTCAATGGAAAATCTGATATAGAAGCCTTTGAAGCGATGAATAACGAAGTAGCAGGCGTAATGAAAACCACCTTTGAACTGGGTTCTTACGAATTACAAACCATTGCCGCACGTTTTGAAATTCTCAATCCAAGCAGCAACTATAAAGCTGAAAAAGTTGCCTAATGGACTTACTTTCGGACATTGAAAAACAACTCAAACAAACCACCGCTCAAGCATTTCTTATTGCCTTGAGTGGTGGTTTAGATTCCACTGTACTTCTTTCTTTATTTGCAAAACTTCGTCAAAAACAACCGCACTTACCGACTTTATCAGTACGTGCTATCCACATTCATCACGGCTTAAGCCCCAATGCAGACAGTTGGGTTCAACATTGCCAAGACTTATGCGATCAATTTCAAATTCCGTTGATTATCGAGCGAGTACAAGTATCTAAAACCAATAGCATTGAGGCTGGCGCACGTGAAGCACGCTATCAAGCCATAAAAAAACATCTTCAAACACAAGAAGTACTCGTCACTGCGCATCATCTAAACGATCAAACAGAAACATTTTTCTTAGCGTTAAAACGTGGCAGTGGGCTACAAGGCTTGGGAGCAATGCAACAACGAAGTGTATTATTCGGCATGCCAATTTTACGTCCTTTGTTAGGCTTTACTCGCACACAGTTAGAAGATTACGCGCAAAAAGAAAAACTCAACTGGATTACAGATGAAAGTAATGAGGATAACCGATACGATCGCAATTTCTTGCGTAATGAAATTTTGCCAAAATTACGTGAACGCTGGACGCATTTTGATTTAGCCGTGCAACGTTCAGCACAACATTGTTTTGAACAACAACAATTAATTAATGATTTATTGAATGAAGCCTTTGCAGAACATTGCAAAATTAAAAATCAATTTAAACTACTCCAATTTCACCAATATTCCCCCACAAAACAGACCGCACTTTTGCGTATGTGGCTTGCGGAAAACCAACTTGAAATGCCAAGTAAACGCCAACTTACACAACTTATTAATGATGTTGTTTTTGCAAAAGAAGATGCAATCCCTCAATTTCAACTTGTAAGTAAGGTTATTCGACGTTATCAGGACTGTTTATATTTAACTAAGCCGTTTTCTGATCTAACCAAATACACCCTAAAATTAGAAAAAACCACGTTGAGTTTACCTGATGATTTAGGTAATCTAACTGCTCAAGAAAATGAACATAATCTGATTTTCTACTGGCAGGATTACTCTGTTACGCTAGACAAAACGAACTTGCCTATTTCTATCCGCTTTGGCTATTCAGGAAAAATTAAACATCATCCGAAACGACCAAGAGAAGATATAAAAAAAATCTGGCAAGAATTAAGCGTACCACCTTGGGAACGAAATCGGATTCCTTTAATTTTTTATGGCAACGAGCTAAAAAGTGCGGTAGGTTTTTTCCGTGTTTTTGACGAGTCTTAAAATCAAGTTAAATCGGCTTTGTTTCTAAAAATGCTTTCAGAATTTTAGCAGTGAATTCTTTTCTTAGATAAAAACCTAAAGGCAAGGTATCTATAATTTCGCCATTTTTTCCTATGCCTTTTGTCACAGCACGGCTATTTGCCCCCTTAGGGCGAAGTTGCATAACCTCCCCAATTCGAGCCGTTATTTGATCCAACTTGCCAAGTACAATTAAATCCATCAATTCTTCCCAATCTTGTTTTAATTGACGTTCTTGCTCAGCGGTTGGCTTCCATAAAATTGGTGCGCCGATATGGCGTTCACGTAATGGAATATGACGGCTGCCTTCAATAGGCATCCAAAGTACACAAGAGAGTTTATGACGAACGTGAGAATTTTCCCATTTAACCCCTGAATTTTGTACCAATGGGGCAAGGCTCACAAAAGTGGTTTCAAGAGGATAACCCTCAGCATTAATCGGTAACGTTTTAAGCTCAACACCTAAATGAGAAAAATCCTGTTCAGCTTTACTCCCTGCCGTTGCGCCTAAAGCGCGCTCTAATAACATCCCCACCCAGCCTTTATCACGTTTTAAATCTGGCGGGATAGGAATATGCAGTTCATCAGCTAACTCCCCAAAAGTTAAGCCTGCAATTGATTGCGCTTGGGAAAGTAATTGTTCAAGAGTTTGTGGAATCATTCGTGATATTTCTTAAAAAAGCGAGGCTTCGTGTTTTCAGTGCCTTTATCAATATAGGGAATTTTCTCTAACTGCAATAAAAAACGTTTTGCCTCTAAGCCACCACCAAAACCAGTTAAAGTACGATCTTTGCCTAAAATGCGGTGACAAGGAATAATAATACTAATCGGGTTACTCCCTACCGCACCGCCCACAGCACGAACAGCTTTAGGATTATTAATCCGTAACGCCAGCTTTCCATAAGTTGAAAGCTCGCCATAATCAATTTCGCGCAAGGCTTGCCAAATGGATTGTTGAAACGCTGTACCTTCTGGTTTTAAGGGAATGTCTGAAAAACACTCAACTTCGCCATTAAAATATCGTTCAAAAGCCAACCGCACTTTTTGAAAAACAGGCAATTCATCTTGCTTGTGCCATTTGGAATTAGGCGCATATTGCTCTTTTTCAAAATCAATATGCGTAATGCTCTCGCCGTCAGATAAAATCAAAAGTCGTCCGACTGGCGAGGGGTAATAAGTGTAATAAAGTGCGGTCATTTTTCGCCTTATTTTTATAAAAGAAAAGCACACTTCGTGTGGAAGTGTGCTTTATTATGCTAAATTTTCTAACCAATTAGAAACTATAATTTAAGTTTAAGCCGTAAAGATTTGCGCTTGCTTTAGAGGTGTAATTACCTGTAACGACCACTGCACCATTTCTAATAACTTGCTCTTCTTTGAAATGAACTTTTTTACCTTTCAAATAAGCATAGCCTAAATCAACTGAAAGATTCGGGGTAAATTTATATGTAGCACCCACACTATACCAAGTACGGTCGGTATCGGGAATAGCCGCACTAGCATGTTCAGTTGCTGCAGCTTGATCATAAGCAATACCTGCTCGTAAAGTTAATTTCTCATCCACATCGTAGGTTCCACCTAGTGCTACACGCGAACTATTTCTGTAGTACATTTTCTTATGAAATGCCTCTACACCATCAGCATGATAAGTTGCATATAAGTTTTTCAAACGGCTCCAATGAGAATATTTATAACTATAGTGCATCGCAAATTTTTCAGTTAATTGGTGGAATCCTGAAAATTCTAAGTAATCAGGCAAATTAAGCTTTAAACCACCTTCTTGCCCAATACGCTGAGCTTGTAAACTAGTTGCTGTATGATCTGTAAAGTCAATATCTACTTTAGAATGGTAAGCTAAACCAATTCGGTGATTTTCATTAAATTGATACATTACACCTGCATTCCAAGCAAAAGCCCAAGCAGCTTTATCTTGTAATTGAGTTAGAATAGTATCTTTTTGAACGCGACTTAATGAAGCCAATAATGGACCAGCTGTAGGAGGTAATTGTATAGCTCCTGCGCGTACAGCATTACCAACATATTGAGCCGCATCAGCCAGAGCACCAGCTCTACGCTCAATTTTTGCTTGAGCATAAATCGCATTCAAGCCTAAACCAGCACTAAATCCCTCAGTAACACGATAAGAGCCGCTTAGATTTAAATTTAACGCTGTTAAATCTGTTGTACCGCCAAATACACCGCCGTTATATTTGTTATCATACTCGCTTTTCAAACCAAAATTCACATTCATGCCTGCACCAACCGCCACTTTGTCATTAACAGGTGCCACAAAATACATATTTGGTACAAGAGAACCTGGAACTACATTTTTTTGATGAAGATTAGTTGAAGCACTTGGCAAACGAGCACCCACATTTCTACCTAACGCAGTAATATCGGTATTACCATTCATATTAATCTTAGAATCCACATAAACGCCACCTACAGAAAATTGATTCGTTTTAAATAAACTCATCAACGCTGGGTTAGTTGCTACGACAGAGGCATTATCCGCAATCGCCGCTTCACCCGCATAGGCACGACCTAAACCAGAAGTCGATACTTCAGATAATTGGAACGCTGCTGCATTTGCCCCACCAGCAGCGAATAACATTGCAGTTGCTAAGACAGATTGATTAAATTTTTTCATTTGGAAACCTTTGTTATAAATAAAAATCTGGGGGATTCTAAAACCCGAATCTATTGAGTGCAAATCCATTTCTTTGTTTTTATTAGAGTTCCGACCAGTTAGCGGGAACTTTTTACATTTAATGTGCCATTTTGTTCAATTTTTGTCATTTATGGACAAACAGAAAAATGATAAAATGCGCAAAAATATTCATATAAGGAAAAGAAAATGACCGTAAAATGCAAAGCAGAAGAATCCTTAACTTGTAGCTGTGTTGATGTAGGCACGATTATTGATGGCTCTGACTGTAGCGTAGAAGTACATCAATTTTATAGCACTGAAGCTGGTGCCAATGCAGCGCTTGAACGATTAACAAAGAAAGCGCGCGATACAGAAAGCGATCCTTGCGAAATTAAAAGCGAAATCGTGGCAGTTGAAGACGGCGTTCAACTAAATGCCTCTTTCACTTTTAGTTGCCAAGCAGAAGCGATGATTTTTGAACTCGCGAATCGTTAAAAACAATGTCAAACTCGACCGCACTTTTTCTAAAGTGCGGTCTTTTTTTATCTCAAAATTTAAATCGCAAACGTTTGCTTAAGCTGTTAAAATAAATCGCAATTTATTTTTCAATACTTATCGATATAGGAAAACACTGTGAGCAAACAATCATTAAGCTATAAAGATGCCGGAGTTGACATTAATGCTGGCAATGCATTGGTTGAACGAATTAAACCAGAAGTAAAACGTACAACTCGCGCGGAAGTTATCGGGGGATTAGGTGGATTTGGCGCCTTATGTGCGATACCAAGCAAATACAAAGAGCCTGTTTTGGTATCTGGTACCGATGGAGTTGGCACAAAATTACGCTTAGCCATTGATTTAAAAAAACACGACACCATTGGCATTGATTTAGTCGCTATGTGTGTAAATGATTTAGTCGTTCAAGGTGCTGAACCACTGTTTTTCTTAGATTATTATGCAACAGGAAAACTAGATGTTGATGTAGCTGCTGACGTTGTAAAAGGGATTGCTGATGGTTGTGTGCAATCAGGTTGTGCATTAGTGGGTGGCGAAACAGCAGAAATGCCAGGCATGTATCATGCAGGCGATTATGATTTAGCCGGATTTTGTGTAGGCGTTGTAGAAAAATCTGAAATTATTGATGGTAGCCGTGTAAAAAATGGCGATGCATTAATTGCCTTAGGTTCCAGTGGCCCACATTCAAACGGTTATTCTTTAGTTCGTAAAGTGATTGATGTCGCGGGCGTTAATCCTGCAACAGAACTGCTTGATAATAAACCATTAAGCGAACATGTACTTGCGCCAACAAAAATCTATGTCAAATCCGTGTTAGCCCTTATTAAGCAAGCCGATGTACATGCGATTGCGCATTTAACAGGCGGCGGTTTCTGGGAAAACATTCCGCGCGTATTGCCTAAAAACACCAAAGCAGTAATTGATGAAAAAAGCTGGAAATGGCCTTCCGTGTTTAATTGGTTACAAGAAAAAGGCAATATCAACACATATGAAATGTACCGAACTTTCAATTGTGGTGTTGGCATGGTAATTGCAC
>NZ_LCTH01000003.1:0-18447 GCF_001008275.1 Haemophilus haemolyticus | reverse complement strand
CTAATTGTTGTACAACAGGTTTTTGCGACATCGTATTAACAAATTTATTGTATGCAATATAAACTGCATCAATTTCACCATTACGATAAGCATCAAACATTGTATTTGCGACACCAATTAATTCTTCTAGAGCGGGCGTATCGCCCAAACCAGAAAGTTGACCTTTGATATTAAATCCAAAGGAACGGAAAAAACTAATCCCTTTTGAACCTATTAAGCCCAAATCTGTAGAGATATTTTGTTCTTTCCAATTTTTGATTTGGTTAAGTGTGGTTTTGAATAAATTAACATTTAAACCACCACACATACCACGATCTGTTGAAATAACCAAGATACCGATTTTCTTCACTTCACGCTCAACTAAGAACGGATGTTTATAACCGACACTTGCTTTAGACACATGACTAATAACGTTACGGATAGTTTCAGAATACGGACGAGATGCAGCCATACGATCCTGCGCTTTACGCATTTTCGAGGTCGCCACCATTTCCATTGCCTTAGTAATTTTTTGTGTACTTTGTACACTGGCAATTTTGGTTTTTATCTCTTTTGCACCTGCCATCTTATCTCTCCGTTACTACCAAGCACTATTCGCTTTAAAACTATCTAAAATACCTTTTAATGTATCTTTGATTTCGTCATTATAGTTACCGGTTTTAGTAAGCTCTTGCATAAACTCAGCGTGATTACGGTTAGAATAATCTAAAAGTGCGGTCTCAAAACTTGCAATTTTTGATAATTCCACGTCATCCAAATAACCAAATTCAACAGCAAACAATACAACCGCTTGTTCTGCAACAGATAATGGAGCAAATTGTTTTTGTTTTAATAATTCAGTTACTTTTTCACCGTGAGAAAGTTGCTTACGAGTCGCATCATCAAGATCTGATGCAAACTGTGCAAACGCTGCTAATTCACGATATTGAGCTAGCGCGGTACGAATACCACCCGCTAATTTCTTAATAACTTTAGTTTGCGCTGAACCACCCACACGAGATACCGAAATACCTGGGTTTACCGCAGGACGAATACCTGAGTTAAACAAGTTAGATTCTAAGAAGATCTGACCATCGGTAATAGAAATTACGTTGGTTGGAACAAACGCAGATACGTCACCAGCTTGGGTTTCAATAATCGGAAGTGCGGTTAAAGAACCAGTTTTTCCTTTCACTTCACCTTTAGTGAATTTTTCTACATAATCTTCGTTTACACGAGAAGCACGTTCTAGTAAACGAGAATGTAAATAGAACACATCACCTGGATAGGCTTCACGACCTGGTGGACGACGTAATAATAATGAAATTTGACGATAAGCTACAGCTTGTTTTGATAAATCATCATAAACAATTAACGCATCTTCACCACGATCACGGAAATATTCACCCATCGCACAACCAGCATAAGGTGCTAAATATTGTAACGCTGCTGATTCAGATGCAGATGCGGCTACCACGATAGTATTTGCAAGCGCACCATGTTCTTCTAATTTACGCACGACGTTTGCGATAGTAGAGGCTTTTTGACCAATCGCAACATAGATACATTTAATACCAGAATTACGTTGGTTAATAATAGCGTCAATTGCTAACGCAGTTTTACCAGTTTGACGGTCACCGATGATTAATTCACGTTGACCACGGCCGATTGGCACCATTGAGTCAACAGCTTTATAACCGGTTTGAACAGGTTGATCAACAGAACGACGATCGATAACGCCTGGTGCAATCACTTCTACTGGTGAGAAACCATCATTTTCAATTTCGCCTTTACCATCGATTGGTTGACCAAGCGTATTAACTACACGACCTAATAAACCACGACCAACTGGTACTTCAAGAATACGACCTGTACATTGAACTTCCATACCTTCCGCTAAATCTGCGTAAGGTCCCATAACTACAGCACCAACAGAATCGCGTTCAAGGTTAAGTGCCATCGCATAACGATTACCTGGTAAGGCGATCATTTCACCTTGCATCACATCGCTTAAACCGTGGATGCGAATAATACCATCGCTTACAGAAACAATTGTCCCTGTATTACGCGCTTCACTGACCACGTCGAATTGAGCGATGCGTTTTTTAATCAATTCACTAATTTCAGTTGAATTTAGTTGCATCTTGTATTCCTCTTATAATTGCAACTCGTTTGCGAGACGAGTAAGTTGCCCACGGCTACTTCCGTCAATCACAAAGTCTTCAGTACGAATAATCACACCAGCAATAAGTGCGTTATCCACGTTGCAATTTAATTTCACTTTGCGAGCTAATCTTTTTTCCATTGCAGCTGCAATTTTTTCGATTTGTGTTGCATTCAATGGTTGCGCAGACGTTACTTCAACTTCTGCAATAGCTTGATGCTCCTCTACGTGATGTTTAAATTCTTCAAACACCGCAGGAATAGCATTCAAACGCTTATTTTCAGCCATTAACCGAATAAGATTTTGCCCATATTGATCCAATTGTTCGCCACAAATAGAAATTACTGTATCAGCTAATTTCTGTGCAGAAAGAGAACTACTTAAGTAAGCTTTTACCGTTTCATCTTCAGCTACGGCTGCAGCAAAACCTAACATTTCAGTCCATTTTTCGACCGCACTTTGTTCAATGGCAAAGTCGAATGCAGCTTTTGCATAAGGGCGAGCTATTGTAGTTAATTCTGACATAAGCTAAGCCTCTTATAACTCTGCAACTAATTTATCAATAATGTCATTGTTTGCCGCTTCATCAATAGAACGACCCACAATTTTCTCAGCACCAGCCACTGCCAATGAAGCCACTTTAAGACGTAATTCTTCTTGAACACGTTTACGTTCTGCTTCTACTTCTGCATAACCTTGAGCAATAATTTTTGCTTTTAGTTCTTCGGCTTCTGCCTTCACTTCGTCTAATACTTCATTGCGACGTTTATTCGCTGCATCTAAAATGTCTTGAGCTTGTACTTTTGCAGCTGAAAGTTCTTGTTCAACAAGACTTTTCGTATCTGCTTGCTCTTTTTTAGCTGCTTCAGCTGACGCTAAAGCGTTCGCAATTTGGCTTTGACGTGTTTCAATCGCATTAATAATTGGTGGCCAAACAAACTTCACACAGAACCATACAAAAATAATAAAGGCGATGGTTTGACCAATTAATGTTGCATTAATATTCACAACATACCTCCTTCGTTAATTAGGAAATTTGTTGTTTATTAACCTAATAATGCAGCAAATGGATTTGCGAATGCGAAGTATAAACCGATACCTACCGCGATCATTGCAATCGCATCAAGAAGACCTGCAACAATAAACATCTTGGTAAGTAGTGAATTAGATAATTCAGGCTGACGAGCGGCAGATTCAAGGTATTTACCGCCAAGAAGACCGAAGCCAATCGCAGTACCTAACGCAGCAAAAGCAAGCATAATCGCAGAGGCAATGATTGTTGCACTAATTACAGTTTCCATAAATTTTCTCCGTTGTTGAGAGTTGAGTTGTTAAATAAAAAATAAAAATTAATGTTCCGCTTTATTATATGCAATACTCAGATAAACCACAGTAAGCATCATAAAGACGAAGGCTTGTAATGCGATGACCAAAATATGGAAAATAGCCCATACCAACTGCAATGGCACACCCAGTGCAGCCACAAACGCATTGGCTGAATACATCACGGCAATCAAAATAAAGATCAGCTCACCAGCATACATATTTCCGAATAAACGAAGTGCTAATGAAACGGGCTTTGAGATCAACGTCACGGATTCAAGAAGAAGATTAACAGGGATAAACGCCCAATGATTGAAAGGGTGTAGAGTGTATTCTTTGGCGAGACCTTTAACACCCTTAGATTTAATCGTATAAAAAAGGATCAGCACAAATACTGAAATCGACATTGCAAATGTCATATTCATATCCGTAGTGGGCACAGCTCGTACAGGAATATGATGATCACCTGTAATAATAGCAAACAACTGAGGAATATAATCCACAGGTACTAAATCAATAGTATTCATAATCATCACCCATACGAAAATGGTTAAAGCCAACGGCGCTACCACATCTCGTTTACCGTGATAATTTTCTTTTACCACACCATCAATCCATTCTACAGCCATTTCAACAGCACATTGTAGTTTACCTGGTACACCTATTGTTGCTTTTTTAGCCACTTTACGAAAAATAGCTAAGAAAAGGAGACCGCATAATACAGAGAAGAAAAACGTATCAAGATTAAACGTCCAAAAACCTTCGCCTGTTGTAAGATAAGTTAAATGGTGTTGGATATATTCAATTGAAGTTTGTCCAGACATAATCGATCCTTTGTTCTGAAGAAGAATAACCCAAAGTTAAATTTTATTGAAAATAAGTGGAATAATATTATTCAGCACTAATGCCAATAAAAAACCAACAAAAAACGCAATAAAATTGACAACGAATAACCATTTAATGGCAATAATGATAAAAACCATCGTTAAAACAAACTTTATTGCTTCAGCACGATAAAGTGCGGTCAGTTTTGTTGAAAAATTTTGTTTTCTGTAAAAAATGATAAATATGAATGTACAAAAAGGTAAAAAGGCACTTAAAAAACCGTAGCCAAAATCTACCGCACTTTGGCGTTGCCATCCATAAATAAGCAAATAAAAAACTACAAGCAAAAGACTCTCAATAACAATAGCTTTTCTGTAGTTTTTTTTAGCGTGAGATAAAATGTACGACATCACTTTTACAAAATAATTTCAGCCCGCCGATTATACCTTTGCTGGCTTTAGATTCAACTTAAAAACACATAAAAAGTGTTATATAAATCACACTTTTAGAAAATTTTTTACAAATTTGTAACTATTTAACGCAAAATGATTAAATGTCGCTCACCTATAAGTTCAGGAATATGTAGTTCAATCACTTCTTGAATAGTGTATTTTTTATTCAATTCATTAATTTCATCTTCCTGATAAATACCTTTTAATGCATAAAAATGACCGTTTTCTTTGGGTAAATGATTGCACCACTCAGTCATATCTTTTAACGAAGCAAAAGCGCGACTTAATACGCCATCAAATTTATCTTCAGGTTGATATTCTTCTACTCGACTCAAAACAGGCGTTACATTAGTGAGCCCAAGCTCACGTACTGCATTTCTAATAAAACTAATACGTTTGCCTAAACTATCAAGGAGAACAAATTGTTTAGAAGGATTAATAATTGCTAAAGGTAGACCAGGCAAGCCAGGGCCTGTACCAACATCGATGAAACGATCGCCTTGTAAATAAGGGCTTACAACAAGACTATCTAAAATATGTTTGACTAACATTTCTTGTGGATCACGTACAGAGGTTAAGTTATAAGCTTTATTCCACTTATGAAGTAATTGCACCAACTGAATTAGTTGATTTTTTTGTAGATCTGTTAATTGAATTTCTGCTTGAGCGAGTAAGTTTTCGAGTTTTGCTTTCATTTTTCTATCTATCTTGTCTGTTTGTCGTCATTCTACTTGAAAGTGCGGTTAAAATCCTTAGTGTTTTTATTTCAGCAAAAATTTAGCCTACTAATTACATTTTTTTAATTTGTAATATAAAAAAATGCGGTGAAAATTCACCGCACTTTTAATTTCAAACACAGAAAATCTTATTCCCCACGCTTTAACATCCCTTGCTTTTTCAAATTAACCAGAATAATTGAAATTGCTGCAGGGGTGATACCTGAAATTCGGCTCGCTTGGCCAATGGAAACCGGACGATGCTGTTCTAACTTCGCACGTACTTCATTAGATAAACCAGACACTTTGCTGTAATCAAAGTTAGCCGGGATAGCCGTATTTTCATGGCGTTTTTGTTTTTCGATTTCTTCTTGTTGATGCTCAATATAGCCTTGATACTTAATGGCAATTTCCACTTGTTCTACAGCTTCTCTATCTTCCATTGATGGTTTGTATGGCGTTAAAGAAGTCAAAATATCATAAGTCATTTCTGGACGGCGCAATAAATCTTCACCGCTGGCTTCACGCACAAGTGGGCTGCCAAGAACTTTATTCGCTTCTTCTAAATATTCAGAACGAGGATGCAACCAAATGCTGCGTAAGCGTTGGCGTTCCTGTTCAATATTTTCCATTTTTTGATTAAAGCGTTCCCAACGATCCTCATCAATCAAACCTAATTCATGAGCAATTGGCGTTAAACGAATATCCGCATTATCTTCACGTAATAACAAACGGTATTCTGCACGAGAAGTGAATACGCGATACGGTTCTTTGGTACCAAGCGTACAAAGGTCATCAACCAATACGCCAGTATAGGATTGATCGCGACGTGGATACCATGCCTCTTTCTCTTGTACGTAAAGGCCAGCATTAATTCCCGCCAATAAGCCTTGAGCTGCCGCTTCTTCATAACCGGTTGTACCGTTAATTTGACCCGCAAAGAATAAACCTGAAATAGCTTTTGTTTCTAACGTTGGTTTTAAATCACGTGGATCAAAATAATCGTATTCAATGGCATAACCTGGTTTCACAATACGTGCGTTTTCTAAACCTTTCATAGAATTCACAATGCCCATTTGTACGTCAAACGGTAAACTGGTAGAGATCCCGTTTGGATACACTTCGTTACTGGTTAATCCTTCTGGTTCCAAATAAATTTGATGTGAATTACGATCCGCAAAACGCATCACTTTATCTTCAATGGATGGACAATAACGCGGACCGATCCCTTCAATTACACCGGTATACATTGGACTGCGATCCAAATTATTACGGATCACTTCATGAGTTTGTTCATTAGTGTGGGTGATATAACAAGGTATTTGTTGTGGGTGATCAGAAACAGATCCCATAAAAGAAAATACGGGTAATACGGCATCACCATGTTGTTTAGTTAAAATATCAAAATTGATCGTACGCGCATCAATACGTGGTGGTGTACCTGTTTTAAGGCGATCTACACGTAATCCGAGATCTCTTAATCGATGTGAAAGATTTACAGAAGCAGGATCTCCTGCACGGCCACCTTCATAATTTTCCAAACCAATATGAATTTTACCGGCTAAGAAAGTACCTGCAGTTAATACCACTGATTTAGCACGAAAAGTTAATCCCATTTTTGTGCTAACGCCTGTAACTCGATCTTGCTCAATCAGAATATCGGTGGCTTCTTGTTGGAAAATATCTAAATTGGGTTGATTTTCTAATGCTGTACGAATAGCTTGACGATATAGAACTCTGTCAGCTTGAGCACGAGTAGCACGCACTGCTGGACCCTTACTGCTATTTAAAGTACGAAATTGGATCCCTGCTTTATCTGCAGCATGCGCCATTAAACCGCCCATTGCATCTACTTCTTTTACTAAATGACCTTTACCGATCCCACCAATTGCAGGGTTACAAGACATTTGCCCTAAAGTATCTACATTATGCGTTAATAAAAGGGTTTTTAATCCCATGCGAGCTGGTGCAAGCGCAGCTTCTGTACCCGCATGGCCACCACCGATCACAATCACATCATAAGTTTCAGTGTAAAACATATCTATCTCTATTTATTCGGATCAAAAAATTGGCGTTATTTTACAGAAATTTAAAACACCTGACAAAAAAAGAATGGATCTATTGATCCTTTGAAAGATCAGGTTTGTATTAGTAAATAAGATCTCTTTTTATATATAAAGATCTTATTATTGTTACTATTAAGATCCTTTATGGTTGTGAGTAACCTTATTCGATCCTTATGGAAACAGGTGTTATAGGAGTCAAAGATCTTGTGAAAATGCGATCATTTTCTTTAAAAATCTTGTGTGTAAAATGGAAAGTTATTAACAACTTTATTTTTTTTCAAAGTTACCAAGTGAGTAAAAACAGTTTTATGACAGATTATTTATGAGTTATCCACAGATAAAAATGAATTTTTATTGAAATCCCTATAATTTAGTTTTTTAAGCAATTAATTTTATTAAATGTACGTTTAATGATTTGACTTTGTAGTTACTACAGACTTTATGCTTCTTGCAAAGTAAATCAAATAGTAAAGGAAGCAAAATGAAAAAAATTTCTACAGTACAAAATAATCCCCCTAAAGCATATCAGCAGCATGCATCTTGCCCTCATAGTCAAATATCTAAAAATAAAATGGTATTAGGCATTAGTTTTGCAATTATTACCTTTTATATGGTTGTTGAATTTCTAGGGGGATATTGGTTTAACAGCCTTACTTTGATGGCTGATGCTGGGCATATGGCAAATGATAGTTTATCTATTTTTTTAGCATGGATTGGGTTATTTTTAAGTCTAAAATGGCAAAAATGGTTGGCTTTAATCAATGGAATTTCATTAGTTTGGGTCGCTATTTGGATTTTTATCGAGGCTGTAACACGTTGGCAGGCTCCGATAGAAATAGCTGCTTTGCCAATGTTAGGTGTAGCGTTACTAGGGTTTGGGATTAATTTGTTGGTAGCTTTTATAATGCTAAAAAGTAATCGTCATAATTTGAATATTCGTGCAGCATATTTACATGTTTTAGTAGATTTATTTGGTTCGGTTGTTGCTATTATTGCAGGAATAAGTGCTTATTGGTTAAATTGGCAATGGGTTGATGTAGTGGCTAGTGGTATTTTAAGTCTTTTTGTCTTATACAGCGGTATTTCCACAGTTTCTAGAGCTGTTAAATCCTTGTATGATAGTAATACAAATTTCTTATTAGATGATCATTCTCATTAAAGTAAAAAATTGCTTGAGGAAATAATGAAAATTAGTGAATTAAGTAAATCTACGCATACTAATATTGAAACTATCCGCTACTATGAAAAGCAAGGAGTATTGCAGCCACCTAAGCGATTGGCTAATGGTTATCGATATTATGATGAAGAAAGTGTAGAACAATTAAAATTTATCAAAAAATGTCGAACGTTGGGTTTCTCTTTAGAGAATATTAAGGCACTCAATCGTATTAAATTTAGTATGAAAGATCATTATCAAGCAGATCAATTAGTACTTAATCAACTGATTCAAGTGGAAAATAAAATATCTCAATTATTAGAAATCAAAGATTTTTTACAGTCTATTGTTACCAAAAGTGAACATAATGAAGAGGAATGTAAAGCAATAGAAGGATTGAAAAGCGAATGCAATTTGTAAAAATACTCAAAAATTTGACCGCACTTTAGAAGAAAAAATGCCGCCTAAATTTTGATTTTCAGGCGGCATTTTATTTTTCTAATTATTATTTAGATAAATCAATTTGATATACAGCAAATCCAACTTCATCTGTACCCACTTGTTTCATTGGATACTGCGCTTTTTCTTTAATGAATTGAGCTGCTTGTTCGCTTGGTGAGGTTTCAAAACGGACATCTAATTTATCATTGCCTTTGATTGGCGTAAAGCGCCAGTTTTTATCCGCGCTAGGGTTTACAGAACCTTCTTTTTCACTAGTTACTTTAATGTAATCGGCTAAAATTTGACGGTTTTCATCTGGTGATGCGTAAACAATATGTTGATCGCCAGTGCCTGGGAATTTATTACCGTAAGCACGATAGTTATTCGTTGCAATCAAAAATTCTGCTTTTGGATCAACTGGTTTACCTTGATAAGTGAGATTCACTACACGATGCGATTCTGGGTTAATTAATTTACATTCACCATCGTAACGAGCAGGTTTGGTTAGATCGTATTCATAATTGACACCATCAATCACATCAAAGTTGTAAGTGCGGAAACCTTCCCAGTCGATTAATGATTGTGGTTTATCACTTGTAGGGTCAATTTGTTTAAACATACCAGCACTACATTCTAACCATTCTTTTAATTGTTCGCCTGTCGCTTTAACAACCACTAATGTATTTGGATAGAGATATAAGTCTGCCGCATTACGGAAAGTTAATTCACCTTTATTTACTTCGGTATAACCTGTTGGGTCATTTTTACGACCACCCGCTTTAAATGGTGCGCCTGCACTTAAAATAGGTAAGCCAGCCATTGCTGCAACACTTGGTGCAACTTTTTCTACATAGGCTTTTTGTGCTTGGTTCACTATTTGGATGGTTGGATCATCTTGTACTAATGCAAGATAGCTGTACATATTATCTGTTGCTTTACCAATAGGTTGAGAAACAAATTTACGTGTCGCTTCGTGAACTGGTTTTAAAAGTGCGGTAATTTCTGGGTCATTTTCTGCAAGCGCTTTTTTATTTTCTGCATCATAGATTGGGCGAAGAACCGCTTTTCCAGAGGTAACAATCCATTTGCCTTTGTGTTCTGTTAATCCTAAATCCACCACGCTGATATTATTTGCCCAGTAACCAGCCATACTTTCTGGTACACCTTTTACTGTACCATTTACAATGTCTGCATTTGGTGATTTCGCAAATTCTTTATTTGGGAATAAACGGTGTGAGTGACCAAAAATGACGGCGTCAATATGTGGTACATCAGCTAGATAGAATGCTGAGTTTTCAGCACCTTCTTGATAAGGTTCATCAGATGGACCTGTGTGAGCTAATGCAACGACAATATCAGCCCCTTTTTTCTTCATTTCAGGTACATATTTTTGTGCTGTTTTTACAATATCACGGGTTTCAACTTTGCCTTGAAGGTTTGCTTTATCCCAAACCATGATTTGCGGTGGCACAAAACCGATGTAACCAATTTTTAATTTATGTGTTTTACCTTGATTATCAACAACTGATTTTTCTTGAATGACATAAGGTGTGAAATAAGGTTCTTCAGTTCCGACTTTTACTACGTTGGCATTTACAATTGGGAATTTAGCTTGTTTGATACAATCAGCTAAATAATCTAAACCATAGTTAAATTCGTGGTTACCTAAAGTCCCCACTTCATAATGCATTGCATTTAAGCAATCAACCGCAGGGTTAGATTTGCCTTCTTTATAGCCTTGTGCAGCTTGATAATCAGCAATAGGGTTACCTTGAATTAAGTCCCCGTTATCAACTAATACGCTATTTTTTACTTCAGCACGTGCTTGACGAATAAGGCTTGCTGCACGAGTAAAACCGAATTTCTCGGTTGGGGCGTCTTTGTAATAATCAAAGTCTGTTAAAAAGCTATGAACGTCAGTAGTAGCAACAATACGTAAATCTACATCATGTTTACCTTTTGCTGTCGCAAAACGGCTTGCACTTAATGCAAGAATACTGCTTGCACCAATTTGAATAAAATGACGTCTATTAATCATTGAGTTTTCCTTATAAGGTGAGTAGATATTGCCTTTATTCTAAGAAAAATAGAGGATTCTTAAAAGAAAGGAGTAAAAATATTTTTATTTAATTAAGCTAATAATCTTTGTACTAAAGATGTATAAATATTAACCCCAGTAAGTAATTGATTTTCATCAAAATCAAATTCAGCTTCATGATGACCTGCTGTGCGATCTGCTCCAAGAATGAAGTAAATAGCTTTGCCTCCGTGTTCTTGTACACGTCTACCTAAAATAGTCGCATCTTCACTTGCATTGAAAGCATAATCTGAATTTACGTTATTTATTTGTGGTTGTTCAAGAGATATTTCTTCGATGAGTTTTATAAGTTCAACATCATTATTCATATCCACTGCTTCACCTACAATTTCAGTTTCATATGCTACATCAAAACTTATGGAGATACCTTTAGCTATTTGCATGACTTGTTCAGTCATGTATTCATTAATTGCTTTATTTTCTCCCCGCACTTCTAATTGTAATTCAGCAGAGGATGGAATGACATTTCGTCCTTCACCCGCTTTTAGCACACCCACATTAATTCTTGTCATGCCTTCACCATGGCGTGCAATACCATGAAGTTGAGTGACTGTATGCGCTGCGGCTAATAAAGCATTACGACCTAAATGGGGAGCAGCACCTGCATGTGCAGGTTTACCTTTATAGCGAATATCAATTTTTGTAGTGGAAAGAAAATTTCTTGGATTAGCAATAACTGTGCCTGTATTCGCGCAAAAACTAATGTGTGAAGAAGCAAAATAATCTGCATCATCAATTATGCCACTTTGTGCAATGGCTGCTGCACCACGAACACCTTCTTCTGCTGGTTGAAATACAATTTTTACTTTTCCAGTGAGTTTATCTTTGTTCTGAGCAATCCATAATGCAACGCCTAAACCTATTGTAATGTGTGAATCATGTCCACAAGCATGCATAAAACCATCGTTAATTGAGGCAAAACCTTCTTTATTTGGAATATGCTCTGGTGAACGAGTTTCCGTTACATTCACACAGTCTATGTCAAAACGTAATGCAATAGTTTTTCCTGGTTTGCCTGAATCAAATAATGCTACACAACCAGTGTACCCTTCCATTTTTTCGAGCCATTTTTCATTGGCTCCATAGGCTTTTGCATTAGCTAAACCTTTATCTACTACGGCTTGTTTTCGTCCACGAACAAAGTCCGGATTTATAATTTGTTTGCCAAGAAAAATTTCAAAACAACCTAACTCTTCCAAGTAATCCGCAATGCGAGAAGTTGTCCAAAATTCACTCCAACCAATTTCTGGAAAATGATGAAATTCACGACGCCATTTAACAAGTTGATTTAAATCTAAGTTCATTTTTTTCTCCTTTAAAAGTCTATAAAAACAGACCGCACTTAAATAAAGTGCGGTCAATTTTTTACTATTTCTACAACATAAATAATGCCAAGAATAAAACAGCAAGTATCATGCCTGGTGCGGTACGCTTTACCATTTCTACTGGGCTTACCATCGCAAGGCCTGCACAAACAATGGTTACACCTGCAATTGGTGAAGCTGTACGACCGAGTGCACCAGCAATAGCTGCTGCCATACCAAGATTTACATGAGTGTAGCCAAGTTCTACAGCATGTGGTGTGACGGCACTGTTAAAGGCAATCGCTGCAGCATCGCCAGAACCTGTAATTAATCCCATTAAGAATGGTCCAATTGTTGCACCCCAACGTACAAATTCGTTGGATTCTTTTAAGAAAGAAATTGCAGCATCAACTGCGCCCGTAGATTTTAAACCTGCTACAAATACACTGGCTGCAATGATGATACCAAGTACGTTTGCATAAGAATTTCCCATACCATTGAAAAATTCTTCAGTAATTTTTACTGGGGAAATTCGAGTGACGATAATGCCGTAAATTGCGCCAATGAGCATCGCTTGAGGCACACCCATTTTAGTCCATTCAAGACCTGGCACTTGTTGTAATGACGTTCCACCAATCACTAAAATAACTAATGGTATTAATGGTGCAAGGGCATAAAGTACATTGACGCCTTCAACAACTTTAATTTCACTTTCTTTTTGTTCTGCAAGATAAGCTTGGCGATGTTGTTCACCATAATCTTTAAAAACAAGCGCAAGAATTGTTAAAACAACCGCACCTATTGCTCCCGCAATCATGTTATATGGCGCATGTGAAATGTTTACTTGAGCGATAGTTAAGCCTGACATTTCACTAATCATTGCTGAGTGAGAAGAACCCGGGCTCATCATTGATCCAAAAGTCCCAGCTAAAATAGCTGCCCCAGCAGTAGCTGGTCGAACACCCGCACTTTTTAAAACAGGAATTAATGTTGCACCAACCGCAGCTGCACAACCAGCAGCAGAAGGAATAGCAATATTGATGAAAAAGGTGATGACTGTTGCAATAGGAATTAAGAAGAATTTTAATCCGCTTAATGGTTTGGTAAGTAAATGCACTAGATGAGTATCACATTGAGTGTATTTCATTACATAAGCAAAACCCATACTAGAACAGATAGCCATAATTAATCCGCCAGATGTCATGCTTTTAGCAAAAGCATCTAATGCGCCCATTGGATTCAGCGTAAGAATGGACATTATTAAACCGACACCAATCAAAACGGTTCGGGTTTCGGCTTTTTTAATTAGAAAATAAATTGTGGCAATAATGCCAATCACTGCAACGATGGATTTGAATAATTCCATTATATGTTCCCTTTAAGTTAATAAGAAAAAGTTGTATTGATATCAAATGTGCCACATTCCATATTTTCACTGAAGCACAAAATAGGATTTTCACCCAGCACAGTTGCCATTTCATTTTGTATATGAAGCGCAGAACCTTCAGGTAAGGCATATACAAATGCAGTTGGATTAACGAGTAAAAATTCTGCCAAACGTTCTTCTCGGCTTTCACCATTGTGGCCTTGCATTTTACCTGAAATAAAGTGCGGATTAATTTGATGAGGAAAAAGTTGTAATGCTTGAAATGAAGGAGGATAAGTAATTGGCATATCATTAGTTGTCATAATAGATGCGCCAGCTACATTGGCCCCAGCACTCCAACCAAAATAAGGCGTACCGTTATTTACTTTTTCACAAATGATATCAATCAAATTATGTTCATAAAGTTGTTTTAACAAACAAAATGTATTCCCGCCGCCAATAGCAATGACATCTGCTTGTTCAATGATATCTCGATGCTGTTTACCATGATGAACGGAAACAATATTCATCCCTAAATCAGAAAGTGTATTTTGCACAGTTTTTTCATATTCATCAAAAGTGCGACGTACCCCAGCATAAGGAACAAAAGCAATTGTTTTACCACGATAATTAGACAAGAAATTTTGTAACCAAGGTATGGTGTGTTCAAGATAACCAGTGTTCTTGTATTTTGAGCTACTGAGCAGTAACATGTTTTTCATATTTATAATCCTTTTTAGGGATGAAAAGTTATTGCTATTATGCCGAAGCTAAAAACAAAATCCAGCATAAAAGCTGGATTTTTATAAAGGCAACTCAGTTGTTGATTTAACCGTTTTTAGTGTTACTTCTGATTTTAAGGTTTTAATGCCAAGCCTGGAATTAAGATAGGTGGTTTTAATGTGGTTAAATTCTTCTAAATCTGATACACAAAGTTTAAGAAGAAAATCGAAAGTTCCTGCCATAAAATGACATTCGATGATCTGTGGGATTAATTTTACCTCAAAAATAAACCGCTCTTTTAATTCTAGGTCTTCTTCAAAGAAAGAGCCTAATGCATAAACGATGAGATTACAGTTTACTTTTTTAGGATTTAATAAGGCTACATAGTTATCAATTACGCCACTCTCTTCTAATTGATTTACTCGACGTAAACAAGCTGAATTGGAGAGACCTATTTCGTTGGCCAGTTCATTATTTTGTAATCGACCATTTCGTTGTAATGCTTTAAGAATACGAGTATCGATATTATCGAAATATTTTTTAAGCATAGTAAATCCTTTTTATGCTAACAAAAAAGATAACTTATTATAAAAGAAACCGCCTAGAAAAACTGTGATCTAGGCGGCAATTTGACTAATTAGTTAAACACTATATAAAGATACTTGTACTACCAATAAAATGGAACCAATTAGCAATAAGCATCCAATCATTGGCATGACGAATTTAACCCATCTATCAAATGGAATATGCAACATTTGGAGTGTCACCAATACTAATCCTGTTGGTGCCAAGAATAGCATTGCATATTGTCCCCAGTTGTAAGCGGAAACCACGATATCGCGTGGAATGCCTACTGAATCAGCAAGTGGTGCCATAATTGGCATTGAAAGTACAGCTAAACCAGAAGAAGACGGTACGATTAAACCTAGGAAAATAAATACGACTAATTGACCTAAGATGAATACGCTACCTGGCATACCACTAACTACATTAGACATATAATCAAGGATAGTGTCAGAAATCATACCTTGTTCGAGTACTAAGTTCACGCCACGAGCAAGACCAATGATTAATGACACGCCTACTAATTCTGATGCGCCTTCTGTGAAGGATTCCACAATATCTTTTTCAGACAAGCCACTGATAAACATAATGATGATAGTAATGGCAAGGAAAGATGCAGCCATTTGGGGGAACCACCATCCGCCAACCATTACCCCCCAAATCATAATAGGGAATGCAATACAGAAAAGCGTTAAGATTAATTTGCGACGAGCTGAGAATTCGATAGTTGTGTTCGGATCAAAGTTTTTCATATAACGTTGACGGAATTCTTCGCGATCGTCGTAAGTATAAGAAAAACTTGGGTCAGCTTTGATTTTTTTACAGTACCAATAAAGATATGCGATTACGCAAGTTGCCCCTAAAACTAAACCTAGAGCACGGAAACCAATACCTTCAGTAAATTGAATACCAGCTGCATTTGATGCGATAACAACGGAGAATGGGTTAATTGTAGAGAATGCAGTTCCCATAGATGAAGCAAGGAATATAGCCCCTACGCAGACTATCGCATCGTATCCCAGAGCCAAGAATACTGGCACCAGAATCGGATAGAATGCTACCGCTTCTTCTTCAATACCGCATGTTGTGCCGCCTAACACCATTAAGACGGATACGCTGAATACAATAAAAAACTCATTACCTTTGGTTTTTTTCGCGAGAGCCATCAACCCAGCATTAAAAGAACCAGTACGGTTAATGACACCAATCATCCCTCCCAATACGAAGATAAAGACCATGACATCAACAGCTTCAATGGTGCCTTCTACCATACTTTTGGTGATGTCTTCAATGCCTTTGTGGTGTTGTTCTACACGTTGATAGGTGCCTGGAATAGCGATTGGTTTTTTGATTACGCCTTCGGTGAAGTTGGAGAGTTTAATTTTGATATTGAGATTATCAAGAGTGTCTGTTGTGGCGGGATAAGTTTTATCGTCAACGCCGTAAGCTTTGACCACAAAAACATTATCAGTGGAGTTATATGTTAATTTTGAATATGAACCGGATGGAATTACCCAGGTCAATCCAACAGCGAGAATTAAGATTGCAAATAAAATGGTAAACGCTGATGGGAAATTAAACGTTTTCTTCTTTTTGGACGCATCCATAGCGAGCTCCTTATGTGTAACGTTTAAAGTGCGGTTGGTAAAAACATCGGTTAAACCGACCGCACTTTTTACTTTGAGAATGATTTCTCAAAGTTCTTTTATTATTTAAGCATAATAGGATATGCCTTCAGCTTTTTTCGTAATACGAGTACCAGCTTTTCCTTTCACAATGTCCACAATATCAGATAAAGAGCCTATTACTGCATCTTTTCCTGTTTGTTTCGCAAAGTTGATCGCGGCTTGTACTTTGGGCCCCATGGAACCTGCAGCGAAACCAAGTTCTGAAATGGCTTCAGGTGATGCGACAGAAATTGCTTTTTGAGTTGGTTTACCCCAATCTACGAAAGTTGCGGAAACGTCTGTTGCGATGATAAATAAATCAGCGTCAAGATTTTCTGCAAGTAAAGCTGAACATAAATCTTTGTCGATAACAGCTTCAACACCTTGTAAATTATGGTGTTCATCATAATAGGTCGGAATGCCACCGCCCCCGGCACAAATTACGATACTGCCTTTTTCAAGCAACCATTTGACTGGACGAATTTCAAAAATACGTTTTGGTAATGGGCTTGGCACAACTCGACGGTATTTATCACCATCTTGTGCGATAGACCAATTTTTTTCTTTTGCCAAACGTTCAGCTTCTTCTTTCGTGTAAACAGGGCCAATTGGTTTAGTTGGATTTTTGAAAGCTGGGTCGTTGATATCAACTTCTACTTGAGATAATAAAGTTGCAAATGGCACTTCAAACGGAACTAAATTACCGAGTTCTTGTTGAATCATATAACCAATCATTCCTACTGATTCTGCACCTAATACATCTAAAGGATAGGTTGGCACATTAGTATAGGCAGCACCTTGTAAGGCGAGCAAACCCACTTGTGGGCCATTACCGTGCGCAATTACTAATTCATTATTTGGCCAAATCTTAGCAATTTGCTCACAAGCAATGCGAACATTTTGTCGTTGATTTTCGGCTGTCAGCGGCTCTCCGCGTCGTAATAACGCATTACCGCCTAATGCAATCACTATTCTCATACGTTCTCCTTATGCCAAACTTGCTACCATGACTGCTTTAATTGTGTGCATACGGTTTTCTGCTTGTTCAAATGCAATGTTCATTGGAGATTCAAATACATCTTCAGTCACTTCAATACCATTAGCTAATTCAGGATATTTTTCAGCAATTTGACGACCAACTTTGGTTTCACTGTTATGGAAGGCAGGTAAGCAGTGCATAAATTTTACTTTTGGATTACCAGTGCGTTTCATTAATTCAGGTGTGACTTGATAAGGAAGTAATAATTTAATGCGTTCGCCCCAAGTTTCTAATGGTTCACCCATTGAAACCCACACATCAGTATGAACAAAATCTACACCTTTCACCGCTTTGTCTATATCTTCAGTTACAGTAATACGAGCGCCACTTTCTTTCGCAAATTTTTCGCACATTTCCACAAGACTTGCTTCTGGTAATAATGCTTTAGGTCCACAAATACGCACATCCATACCTAATTTTGCACCAATTAATAAAAGTGAATTACCCATGTTATTGCGAGCATCCCCAATATATACATAGCTAATTTCGCTTAATGGTTTGTCGCAATGTTCAATCATGGTAAGTACGTCGGCAAGAATTTGTGTTGGGTGGAATTCATCGGTT
>NZ_LCTH01000002.1:0-53089 GCF_001008275.1 Haemophilus haemolyticus | reverse complement strand
TTCAACTGCAGACAGCAAAGCAACTGCGGCGTCTACAGCAGCATCTACTGCAAACAGCAAAGCAACTGCAGCAGACTCTAAAGCAACTGCAGCGTCTACAGCGGCTTCAACTGCTGACTCTAAAGCAACAGCAGCTGACTCTAAAGCAGAAGCAGTGAAAGAAACTGTTAATCGTTCAGGTTTAGAAACTGATGGTCAAAATACGAAGATCGGAAGTGGAGCAACCTACGCAGGCGGTTCAAATGCAACTGCAATTGGTGGATCAGCTAAAGCAACTGCGGAAAATACAACTGCAGTGGGTCAAGGATCTGAAGCGACTGCAAAAGGTGCAACAGCAATTGGCCAAGGTGCGAAAGCAACCGCTGAAAATGCTGTAGCAATTGGTACTGGCTCTGTAGCTGCTGAGGCAAATACAGTGTCTATCGGTTCACAAGGTAATGAACGTCGAATCACGAATGTCGCTGCAGGTGTGAATCCAACTGATGCGGCTAATGTTGGTCAAGTCAATGCGGTAGAAAACCGTATCAATAATAAACTTGGTAAACTTGATAAGAAACTCCGTAGTGGTGTTGCAAGTGCAGTGGCAGTTGCAAACATTCCACAAGTAACCATCCCTGGAGCTAGCATGGTTGCACTTGGCGTAGGTAACTACAAAGGTCAAAGTGCCGTAGCAGTCGGTTACTCAAGAGCAAGTGATAGCAACCGAGTTATTATTAAGATGACAGCAGGTGCAAGTACACAACGTGATTACACATTCGGTGCTGGTATTGGTTACCAATGGTAATAACTAAATAGTTAATCTAAATTAGTTGATTAACTAAAAAAGAGCGGTATTTTTATCATTTATTTGGTAAAATAGCCGCTCTTTTATTATATGGGTATTGAGAATAAAATATGTCTAGGAAATACAACGTAGGTATTACGTTTAATTTAGAAAGCCAAATTAGAGATATTTGGTCTAATGGCGTTAATCAAAATTTAATTTTTTTATATCAATTATTTGAAGAATTAGATATTGTAAAAAATATTACCTTTGTTTGTTGGGGGCCTGAGGGCATAACAACACCAGATAAAAATTTTATGTTAGAAAATTTAAATCTTAAATTCTCACACATTGATGATGTTATTGAAGATTTAGATCTTTTGATTGAAGGATCATTGTCTATTGAGCCGAACCAAGCTGAGATCATTCATAAAAATGGCGGCAAGGTCATCTGTTATAAAATGGGAAATGATTATATCTATGATATTGAGGCTGTCATACATAATAAATCAGCAACAAGAATATTTAATGGTACTAAGTTTGATGCGAATTGGATTATTCCACAGAATATGAATACAAATTCGGCTTATTTTTCAATTATGCATCGTTGCCCATCTAGACAAATTCCATTTATTTGGTCTTCAGTTTTTTGTGATAAAGGAATTGCTGAATTGAATCGACCATTTGGTTATATAAATAATTTGGATAAGTCTAAAAAATCTCGTCGAATATCTTCTTTTGAACCTAATATATCTATTTTTAAAAATAGTTTTACTGATATTTTAATTGCAGAGCAAGCATATCGACAAAGACCTGATTTAATTGAACATGTTTATATGTGTAATACTTATGATATTAAAGATCATCCTACTTTTTTTAATTTTATAGGTAGAACAAATTTAGTTAAAGATGGCATTATGAGTGTAGAAAAACGATTTGCCATGCCATTATTTTTATCAGAATATACTGATATTGTATTAAGTACACAATGGGAAAATGGGCTAAATTATGCATACAATGATGCTCTTTATGGTGGCTATCCATTTATTCATAATTCTAAATTATTACCTAAAGGCGTAGGGTATTATTATGATCAATTTGATGCATTTGAAGGAGCAAGAGTATTAATTGATGTGATTGAAAATCATGATAAATATCACGATGCTTATGTTCAACGTGCGAATGAATATTTAGATTCTTTACACCCGCATAACCCTATAAATTTAGCGGTTTATGAACTTGAATTAAAGCGTTTATTTGAATAAAAGAGTAAAAGAATGAGAAAGTATAAGATTGGTATTACATTTAATTTAGAAGGGAAAATAAGAGACATTTGGGCAAATGGCGCAGGACAAAATATCATTTTTCTCTATAATTTATTAAAAAGCTTAGATTGTGTTGAATCTGTTGTTTTAGTGAGTGATGGGCCGAATAAAATCGCTGTACCTGATAAAGGTTTTATGCTTGATGATTTTGATTTATCTTTTGCTTATATTTATGATGTGATTGATGACTTGGATGTATTAATTGAAGGGACGTTAACTATTGAACCTGATTATGCTAATCGAATTCATCAAAGAGGAGGAAAAACGGTTGTTTATAAAATGGGAAATGATTATATCTATGATATAGAATCAACCATACATAATAAATCTCCTATTCATCAATTTAATGGAGCAAAAATTGATGCAAACTGGATCATTCCACAAAATATGAATACAAATTCGGCTTATTTTTCAATTATGCATGATTGTCCATCTATTAAAATTCCTTTTATTTGGGAAGCCTTATTTTGCCAATCTGCAATTGCTCAACGTCCTGATTTATCTTTTGGTTATTTAAGTAATATAAATAAACATAACCATAAGCGTAGAATATCCTCATTTGAACCCAATATTTCTATTTTTAAAAATAGTTTTACCGATATTTTAATTGCAGAACAGGCATATAGAGAAAGACCTGATTTGATTGAGCATGTTTATATGTGCAATACCTATGATAAAAGAGAACATAATACTTTCCATAACTTTATTGGCAGAACAGAGCTAGTAAAAGATGGAGTCATGAGCGTGGAAAATCGCTTTAGAATGACAGATTTCTTATCTATTTATACGGATATTGTCCTCAGCACTCAATGGGAGAATGGATTGAACTATGCCTATAATGAAGCACTTTATGGAGGATATCCTCTAGTACATAATTCGACCTTGCTTCCAAAGGGTGTAGGGTATTACTATGATCAATTTGATGCATTTGATGGGGCAAAAAAATTAATTTATGCGATAGAAAATCATGATAAAAATTATGATGAATATATGCAAAAAGCAAATGATTATTTAGATTCATTAAACCCTTACAACCCAGTAAATTTAGCTATTTATGAAAGAGAATTAAAACGTTTATTTAAGTGAGAAAAAAATGAAAAAATATAAAATAGGCATTACATTTAATTTAGAACATAAAATTAAAGATATTTGGGCAAACGGAATCAACCAAAATATTGTTTTTTTATATCAGCTATTTAAAGCATTAGATATTGTTGATGATGTTATATTATTAAGTTGGGGCCCTGAAAATATAAAGGAACCAGACAAAGGGTTTATGTTAGATGATTTAAATTTAAAATTTGCATTAATTGATGAAGTAATTGAAGAATTAGATATTTTGGTTGAAGGATCACTATACGTTGAACCGCGCCATGCGGAAATTATAAGAAAAAATGGTGGTAAATTAGTTTGCTATAAAATGGGAAATGATTTTATCTATGATATTGAAGCTTTTTTACATGATAAACCAGGCTCTGGAAGTTTTAATGGTACACTGTTTGATGCTGATTGGTTAATTCCACAACATATTAATACTTGTTCATCATATTTTTCAATTATGCATCGTTGCCCTGTTCGAGCAGTGCCTGCAATTTGGTCTCCTTTATTTTGTGACAAAGTAATAAAGGATATAGAAAAAGATGGGAATATATTTGGCTATCAAATTAAAAATAAAGATAAAAAATCTCGTCGAATTGCAACATTTGAATCTAACACTATAATCCTAAAAAACTGTTTTACAAATATATTAATTGCAGAGCAAGCATATAGAGAAAGAAATGATCTAATAGAAGATGTTTTTATTTGTAATGCATATTATAAAAGAGAAAACAAAGTTTTTAGTAGTTTTATTGGTAACACCGATTTATTAAAAAATAGAAAAATATTTGTTGAAGGGAGGTTTAAAATGCCTGACTTTCTTGCCCGATATACAGATATTGTTCTTAGTCATCAATGGGAAAACGGTTTAAATTATGCTTATAATGATGCGCTTTATGGTGGTTATCCATTTATTCATAATTCTAAACTTTTACCTAAAGGTGTAGGATATTATTACGATCAATTTGATGCTTTTGATGGTGCAAAAGTTTTAATTGATGTCATTGAAAACCATGATAAACATCATGGTGAATATGTTGCTAGAGCAAATGACTATTTAGCTTCGCTACATCCATATAATCCTATTAACCTTGCTATTTATGAAAATGAATTAAAGCGGTTGTTTAAATAGGTAAATATAAATGAAAAGAATTATTTTAACACCATTAGATAACAATAATACTATTTGGTATGATCAATTCTTACCCTTTATATTAAGTTTACAGAAAACAGATTTCTATACCGAGAAAAAAGGTGATATTGGTGTATTAGATTATGGTCTTTCCTTGGAAAAAAAGCTGTTTTAGAGAAAAATAATATTTTTTGTTTTACCCCTTATCATTGTTATAGTGAAATGCTTTTAGATAGACATATTTCTATTGCAGATATTGCAGACAAATATGCTTATGAGCAAATTGCATTTTATGATGCCGATATTTGTTTTCCCTCATAAACACTAACTGTTTTTTATCAGATTATTCATCAAGATCATTTATATTGTGCTTAGGATGCTTGGCGTTGTAGTTTTCTAGCAAATGTTATTTCAGAAAATAAAATTGATGAATTTAATAAAAAAATTGATATGTTAGAGGAAAAAATGGACATGTATGGCAGGTTGGGGGGGTAGGAAGTAAAAAAGCTTTTTTAAATTATAAAGAGTATGTTCAATATCAGCTAAATACAAATTTATATTTTAATATAAAGTACGATATTGATACATTATTAATTAATCTCTATTCCTATGATGAAAATAAAGTAAGTATACTACCTACTAAATATAATTGTACGCCTGTTTAGGGTGTAAACCATCTTTAAAAAAAATAACCAGCATCTTTTTCTTATAGAAAATGAGCAAGTAGAGGGATTTAATATTATAAGAATCGGGAAGATAAATTAATTACGTTTACCTGATAATTTTTATAAGAGGGGAAAAGCCTTCCAAACGAAAGATTATATATCTTTATAACATTACGAGAGTAAAATTTAGTGACAAATAATAGTGATAACCAGGCTAAATTATCACTAGATTATGCAAAAACTAATGGACATCTTTTAATAAAATTTGATGATAATGGTGACCTTTTTCAAAAAGGTGCGTTATGTATTAAATATTCAGGAGACGATACTATCTCCTTTATAAACCGTCAAGATTCTCCAGTAATTTTATATTAGCTTTATAATGAAATTGCAACTTATCTTGAATATACTCGCATCTATATCCATTGTAACGGTATATTTACTCCTAAACGTAATTATTATAAAACCAGATAAAAGCATTAGTTTTAACACTCAGGATTTGAATGTTAAGGATGGATTTTTGCGGATTTACAGATTATTTAATATATGGTGGAAAAGTATGAAAAAATATGTACTGTTTGATAAAAAAAAACCGAAACAGTTGGAAAATTTTTACCAAAATACAATTAAAGATGGTTTTATTGAAATAGAAAATACTCCGTCTGAACTAATAGACTTTTTTTCAGATAAGTCTCTCGTTTTTAATTGTTTAAAGTTTCAAGAAATCTTTAATAGAGAAGTAAAAACTAAGGATATTTGTCGCACACTATCTCATATTCAATGTTGGAAAGCTATTTCAGAAAATCAATTAATCGATGATAATGATATGGTTCTAGTTGCTGAGGCAGATATTATACTAGTACCAAATGCGATTGAATTATCAAATGAATATGCAAAGAAATATTCTTCTTATAATGTAATAAAATTACAGCGTGATTTTCCAACATATAATCAAGAAACTTTGTTTAAGAAGGGAGATATTATTGATGCATTAGTTTATGGAGATAAAGAAAACTATAATAATTCTGGCGCATCACTTTATCTTATTCGTAAAAGTATCGCTAGGAAGTTATTTGAATATACAATAAAAGAAAAGCCTTATTGGAAAGCTGATTATTTTGCTGATTTCATTTCTTTAGTTGATAGCATTAGTCATATTGCACAAGCAGAAAAATTATTGGGACATATACCAAAATACAAGAAAATACCTTCCTCCCCTTTATTTAGTATCATTATTCCTATTTATAATACGAGTAATTATTTAGATGAGTGTCTAAGATCTGTTGTAGAACAAAATTTTGATGATTATGAAATAATTCTTGTTGATGATGGATCAACAGATGATTCATTTGATATTTGTGCTAACTATATGAAGCAGTATGGAAATATTTCACTGGTAAGTAAGCCAAATGGCGGATTATCTGATGCGAGAAATACAGGAATCCATTTGGCAAGAGGAAAATACTTAATCTTTCTAGATGGCGATGATTATTGGCATGGTACAGAGATATTATCTGATTTATTTAAGATTTATCAAGATTCTAACCCTGACTTAATTATCAATTTCTTTACTTCGGTTTACCCTGATAGGATTGCTCCTCATGAACCTTGTAAAGAAAAGTTCGGTGATTTTAATAGCGATTTTGAATTCTTATTTACTCAAGAGGTTTATCTAGGGTTTGCTTGGACAAAAGTGATAAAAAGAGAAATTATAGTAAATAATAATCTCTATTTTATTAAAGAAAGAAAATTTGAAGATATTCCTTGGAGCTTTAATTTAGTTAAACATATTAATAGTTATGCGGTTTATCCTAATGCATTTTATATGTATAGAAGAGAAAGAGAAGGTTCCATCAGTAGATATGTTAGTGTAACGAATCAAAAAAGTTTATTTGATAATTTTATAGATGTAAATAAAGAATTAGCTTTTTTTAAAGAAAATATTCCATCCCTTTATTCTATAATGCTAAAGTACGTATTGAGTATAGATGAATATATAATGATTTGTTATAATTTACTTAGTAAAGAAGAGAAAGAAAAACTCCATGATATGAAGACAAGACATGATAATTTAATGGCTAAATTATAATATATATTATAATGGTCGCTATTTAATATAGCGCCCATTTATTCTTATTTTTCGGCATTATGTAAAGTTTCACAAAGTAATTTTTATCATAAACATCATCGTTTTTCCATAATGTTAGAGATATATCTAAAATTACATAGTGGTGATAAACTATACCTATATAAGAACATCAAGTCAATTGTACAATTTCTATACAATACCATATTTTTAGTTACTTATTCTTTATAAATAAGTTTATTCTCAGTAAAATAAATAAAGCTATTCACATCATTGATATGAGAATTAAAGATCCCTAACCTATAGTTCGTTCTATAAAATCATTCCAAGAAAATAATTGTTCTTCTTTTACACATTCAGTTCTGAGTAATATGTCAATAAACTTCTGGTTAGAAATTTCATGGCTATAATATTTTTTATCAGTAAACACAACGTGATTAATATTCTCTTTTGGCAATGAGAAAAAGACGGAACTATTTATTCCGCCAACCTTGCTAGGAAGTAAATCTGTTATTAACAGTACTTCAATGGGAAGTTCTTTTGGGATTTCTATAATATTATCAATAGCTTGTAATATAGGATAATTAAATTTATCGGATAAATAACTTGGGTGACCTTTAAAAAATAACGCATCATAATCACCAGATGTTGATTTTTGTGCTATCTTTAATAACTCATCTAGATAATTAATTTCAACGTCATCTAGATAGTAGGTTACTCCACCGATGAACATAAACCCATTACGACTTTTTCTAAGTTTATTTTGAAGTTGCTCATTTAGCCCCACCATTTTACATAAACAATCTTTATTTTGTGCAGAAAGTGATTGTTCTGAAAAATCGATAGACAGACAGTTTTGCTCAATTTGTTGAAAAATAGGTTGAATAAAATCAGTTTTTATAAAATAGTCTTTTTTTAGTAAGTAATAGGTGGTGGGATAGAAATGTCCCCAAAGGTATTGGGCTATAATCGGGTTCGTAAGAGTAACGCCTGCCTTTTTTAAATAGGCATGCATATCCATTAAGCTTATATTCAATAAATAATGCAAGTTTGTGTGTTTGAGTGATTCCAAATCGAGGTACTCTTTACTGCCATCATCATAAAGATGAAGATGGTCAATATGAATATTTTTATTTTTTTGAGCGAGTTGTGTTATTGGGGAGATAAGGGTTAGCGAATGCCCTAAGTTCGCGTGAATTTCCAGGGATATATTTTCTTTTAATGCGCAATCACTAATTAATGTTAAAACACTTTCAGGGCAATATGCCCACATGCCACTTTGTGGAACGTCAGAAAAGAAAGCCTCAATCCCCATTTCATTTTTGATCACATTTTCTAATAATGGATAGCGGTTATAACAAAATATTCTAAAGGTCTCTTCCTCTTTATTCTGTAAAAAATGGATAAGCTGAGCTAACGCAGGTAATGTTGCTGGATCTAAATAGAGTGTAATTTTTTTCATAACCTAAAACATAATAAATAAATTCTGCAGCATTGTATCTCAATATAACTAAAATTTACAGATATTAACTATTTAAATAAGCTATTGATCATTTCATTAGGTTATCTTTAATCCGTTCAGCAAACATACCGATGCTCAACGCAAAATAATTAGATTTATTCCAATCCAAAATAGTACGGAAATTATTTGAAACTAAAAATGCTCTGCCCGCTTCACGATCAGGGCGAACTAACCAAAGCTGAGCATTTTCAAGTGTATTTAATTTTGCTTGCTCCTGTGGATTGGTGCTTTTTAATATTAGCCCCATCGCTTGCCAATCTTTTAAAGAACGAGTTTTATTGCTTTCTGTACCAGAATAACTCAAATCAATAGGTTGCGTAAGCATCACCTCTACGCCCCAAGGCAAACTATTATCCCAGCCGACTGTATGCAAATAATTTGCAATAGAAGCAAAAGTATCAAATTGGTTTTTCCAAATATCTTTTACGCCATCATTATTTCCATCAGCCGCATAACGTAAGAAAGTGCTTGGCATAAACTGAGTTTGTCCCATCGCGCCCGCCCATGAACCTAACATACGTTCACGTTGAATATGATCTTTTTCAAGCATTTTCATAGCTGAGATAAATTCTTTCATAAATAATTTTTCTCTACGACCTTCAAAAGCCAAGGTTGCCACTGCAGAAAGTACATCATATTTACCTTGATAATGCCCGAAACTACTTTCCATTCCCCATAACGCAAGTAAATACTCCTGCTGAACACCATATTTTTGGCTTGCTTTTTGCAATGGCGCTTGCACTTCCCAATAACGCTCAGCCGCGACATTCACTTTATTTTGAGTTAGCACTCTATTGAGATAATTGCTCGTGCCATTCGGATTAGACACTGGAGGGGAATTAGGATCTCTTTTACGAATTTTACCGGCTTGTTCACGATCTAAATCTACTGCCTTTTGCATATAGAGAATATTATTTTGAGCATTCAATACCGATAATGACACACCTTCAGCGGCTGCTTTACCTTTTAAAAATTGAACATAATCATTAAAATTTTCTGGTGTTCTTTGCTTAGTATAACTAGTGCTATTAACTACAGGCTTAATATCAGACGAACTAGAACAGCCAACTAAAAAAAGTGCGGTCGATAATACAGAAATTTTAAATAACATATTCAATTTCATTGGATTTCCTATTTACGTAAAAAAGTTTGATAAAGGTTTTTTAATAACGAGGTTGGCAATAAACGAGAACCAAAACGCAATGCAAAAGTAAATAATCCAGATAACAATCCTTGAATTCCCAAACGATATTTTAATTTGAATAAACGCCATTCTGCTTTGGCTTGATTGACACCACGACGGCGACTCACCATGCCATTTCCTACTCGTGCATAAACTAAAATATCAGGCAAATTCGCGACATGTAAACCTTGCGCGACAAGTTTTATCCACAAATAATAATCTTCTTGAAGATCTTCATATCCACCACAATTAATGACCGCACTTTTTTGATATGCCACCGTCATGTGATTAAACGGACAACGTTTTTGCGTGAATTTGATAATTTCTTGAGCTGACGTTGGCACATTACGATATGCCACAATATCATTTACATTTTCACCAAATTCAGCAATTTGTCCGCCAAAAATAATGGTTTCAGGATGATTTTCAATAAACGCCACTTGCTTTTCAAAACGATCAGGCACGCAAATATCATCGGTATCCATACGGAAAACCCAGTCATAATCACAATGCAATAAACCTTCGTTCAAGGCTTTGCCTAATCCTCGATTTTGCGGCAATTTAACTAATTTTAGTGGCAGTTTTGTTTCAAACTCCGTCACAACAGATTCTAATTCTGGCGTTACTGCGCCATCAAAAACCAATACAATTTCATCTGCTTGACGAGTTTGTGCAACAAGACTTTCAAAACACTCCCGTAAGAATTGAGGATTTTCCTTAATATATAAGGACATTAGGACTGAAAATTTCATTTTATTTTCCCAACCGTTTTAAATTAATGGCTAATTTTGGCGAAATTAAAATAACCAAAGTAATAATAAATTGTTTAATGCTTTTTGTTTTCTTAAAAATATCAAAATAATATTTTGCTGCTTTACGCGATAAATTCATGATATGGGGATAAGCCAAAATATAGCTCGCGTTAATATCAAAATTACGAGCTTGCTCTACCGTTTTCACATAATGCTCGCGAATATAATCAATGGCTTTTTGTGTGTTGGTAGTATCCGTAGACACACTTGAACGTTTGGTATGGAAAGTACAATAAGTTAGAGGTTCATTAATTTTATAAGGGGTAAAACTTGGCTCTTGTAGCAGTTTTAATAAGAAATCATAGTCTTCCAAAGAACGAAGTGCGGTGGATAATCCACCTATTTTTAAAAACATCTCTTTTTTAATTGCAACCATTGGCATGCCACCAATCTTATTGGCTAACAAAATACGTTCTGTCGAGATTTCTTGGGGTTCAATCGGTTGAGTCACATAAGTAAACCCTTCATTGACCATTTCACACTTAGCTGGATGATAAATAAAATTAATATCTGGATTTTGCTCAATCACTTGTAATATTTTTTCGCATTTTTTCGGCATAAAACGATCATCATCATCGAGAAAAAGCAACCAATCTCCCTTTGATGCACGCGCGCCAATATTACGACTTTCTGCTGCACCTTGATTGGTTTCGTTACGGATGACCTTTACCACAAATGGATAAGATTGTGTCACTTCAACGGGGTCTTTCGAGCAATCATCCACAATAATCACTTCAAAATTACTTGATGTTTGTTGAGTTAAACCTTCTAATAAAACTGGCACTTCTGCTTTTCGATTATAAGAAGGCACAATAATGCTTAACATAATTCCTTCCTTTAATTAACCAAATTTTTCTTAATCGCAAAGATTTTTTTCAATGGATATTTCATTAATTTTTTAAACAAATTATTGGATAAAGATCCACGAACACTTTCTAAATTGCTTATCAATACAGGATTTTCAATGACCATGAGAGGGCGAACCACTTTATTTCTTATATTAAAATCCTGTTCAAAGAGTAAAAAATCATCCGCTAACCAAAATGGTTTGTTTTGAGAAATTTGCTGAATAAATCTTCTTGCAGCTGATTTTTTAATAAGATAGCCCACCGTTCCTGCAAAATAACTTTTATAAGGGAAAGCGTAATTTACATTGCCTGTTTTTTTGCATAAAAAAGAAAAGGTTGTCGGATAATTAATTTCTAAATCAAAATCATTGAAATCATTAATTTTTGACTGCCCAACCAATACAATTTCAGACTCAAGTTTTTCTGCTAAAAGTGCGGTTAAATTTTGCTGAAAATTTGAGTGCAATAAAGCATCATCTTCACAAACTAACGCATAGCTATCTTCAGCGATGTCGTTATCTTCGACAATTTTTTGGTACACAGAAAGATGACTTAATGTACAGCCTATTTCGCCCTTAGTGACATTACGGCCATAATGTGCTTTAAATTGTTCAATATTAAAAATATCAGCTAATTCATCCCAATCTTTTTGCATGGTATTAATGGCCGGAAAAATTTGAAAATCCTCAGTGTTTTTTTGAGAAAAGAATAATTCCCGACGCTGAATATCTTTATCTAAAGAGATCAAATATTTTTTTAACATAAAATTATTCCTTATAAAATCGCTTTCCATTCTTCAATAATTTTCTCAATGCCATAATCTTCACTCATTACACGAGATTTGTCTGACATTTGTTGATAAAGCTCAGGATGATTCATTAATAAATCTAAACCGTTAACCATTTCTTCAATATTATTTTTTTCACAAAGAAAACCATTTTCTTTATGCTCCACTAATTGCTTGACGCCAGGAGAACAATTAAAGGCAACAATAGGTAAGCCAAATGCCATTGCTTCAATAACAACTAAAGGCAAGCCTTCTGTTTGTGAAGGCAAACAATAAATTGAACTGCTTTCATAATAAAAAGCGACATCATTGGTACGAGGAATAAAATTAACTGAATCTTCAATATCCAATGCTTTAGCAAGATTTTTTAGATTCCCTTCTTCCTCACCCGATCCCACTATTTTTAAATTCCAATCTGGGTGATTTTTTGCTAAAACTTGCCAAGCTTTTAATAAATAATCAAAACCTTTATAAGAAAATAAATGCCCTACAGATAAAATAGTTTTATTTTCCCATTTTGCTAATTTATTTTTTGGCAAAAGCGTATTTGGATTAGCAATACTGATTATATTGTTCGTTTTAAATTTTTCTTGCCACAGCGTTTTTTCTGCGTCGGTTAATGTGACGACTTTATCACATCTTGTTGAAGCTAAATATTTACCGAGAGTGCGAACTAGGCGATTACCAGTAAAGTTAAAAGAATAATGCTCCCATAAAATATGCTTTACATGTAAATTGACCAACGCCAAAGCAGAAAAGAGCATAATCGCACCATCAACCACAATTAAGGTATCCAGCTGCAATTCTTTAACCAATTCTCTTAATTTTTTTGTGATAGAAAAATAATCTTTTTTCAATGAATAGGGCAATTTATTCATTGCATAAATATTAACTCTTTCATCAACTTGGAAAAAAGGCTTGTTGCCGCCAATGCTAATAAAAGAAACATCATATCCCTGTTTAGCAAGAGCATTAGCAACATTAATGGAAACACGCTCCGTTCCACCCGCACTTTCGATATTCATAATAAAGAAACCAATTTTTTTCATCTTAAATTTCCTTATAAATCGTTAATCCAAGGTCTGGAAATGAATCGTAACAGAATTGCCATCTTGGAATACTCGTTCTAATAAAACGAATTTCTACATTAGGATGACTTAATAAATTAAATGCAACAGAACTGAAGAACGTGTAAATAATCACCTTTTTATTCGCTAAATGTTTAAATACGTAATCTTCAAAAATGAGTTCTGATTCAACATAATTTACCCCATCCACTCGGTAATCTTCTGCTGGATGAGGAAAATAATAGTCAAAAGGAATTTGTTCTTTTAACTTTTTAATTAATGAGATGTTTTCCTCTTTTGTATTTAACAATGGTTGCCCAATAAAAAATGAGACCTCGCCATCTATCTCACAATCTATTTGATTATCCCATAGAGATATTGATTCAACATTGGAAACAATATTTTTGTAATCAGGATAAACAGTATAATGTTTTTTGATTTTATTAAATAATTTATGCACACTATATTTATCGCCAATAAAGGCTTTAATCAGTTTATATTTAAATGTATCAGGCTCTCTCAATAAATTGGGGTGTGGGAAAATATTATCTGAGCCATCATCAAAGGTATAAAGCTCTTTAAATGAAACATGGCTAAGATAAGTTTGTAGCCATAATGAATTAAGATTGGCGAGAAAAACCTTATCAAAACTTTTATGCGTAATTTTATTCTTAAGCTGACGCATTAACTTGAGAGAATCGAAACCTTTTAAATCTTTTCTTGTATCAATATTGATCGAATCATTACAAACTTCTGCTAATTTACTCGCATACAAGGTTCTTTTTTTATCCCATACACCACCAAACATGACGCCAAAGAATTGCTCGTTAGGATGTAATTCAATTATTTTTCTCGCAATTAATACTTGCAATGGTGTGCAACAAAGAATGAGATTCATAGGGTTTTACTCACTTTAGATGTCATAAAATAAAGAATAGGAATAATGGAAAGCGAACCAATAATTCCAGCATAAGGGATATATTTAATTTCTGTAAAAGTTAAAGCCACAAGGCTCGCTACATAAATGATTGTAGATAAAACCGAACATTGGGAAATAAGTTTATTTTTTCCATAATAGAAAAGATAATTAACTAAAATCAAATAAGGAATACTTAATGTGGTAGAAATTAAAAATAAAATAAAATAATATTTCGTCCCCACAAATTGGCTACCTAAAATCCAAACTAACACATCTTCAGGAATAATCCACATGACTAAAGCAGGAATAGGTATCAGTAAAAAGGAAAATAGCGCCCATTTATGTAATTGTTGAATCACTAATTTTTTTTGTTTTAAGGCTTCATAAAAATAGGGAATAATCGCTTTATTAAGTGCTTGAATCGCAATAGAAACGACCAAAGCAAGTTGAGCGCCCATGGCATAAAGCCCTAAATCTGTTTCACTGAATTTATGATAAATAAAAATACGGTCTAACTGCCCTTTTAAGAAAAAGCTCGCATGATGCAAAATAAGCGGCAATCCAAATCCTAAAATATAAAATAATGCAGATTGATAATGTTTAAATTGATATTTTTTAGATGTCGCACTCTTTCTGTAAAGAAAATAAGAAAAAAACCAAACGACTAAATTACTCAATAAAATGGCCAAAATTCTTTTTTCAACAAGATCATTTTGATAATACTCAAGCAATGCGACGGTAAATACCGCACCAGTAACAGTGAGTGAAAATTGAATAAAAGCATAGGACCAAGCCTTTTTCTGGCATTGTCTTACACTTAGCTGAACATTTAAGAAAGATTGAAAAATTGAGGAAAGTGCAGCATAAAATAATATTTCAGACTGAGCAATCCAACAACCAATTAAAATAATACTGCCAATTATCGTGGTATAAGCATAACCAGTATTCACCACTAAATTTAATGAACGTTTTCCGTAAAAATAAAAATAACGGGAAATTGCGCCCTCTTGAGTTAAGGAAACCACAATTAAAAATAAACTTAAAAAAGTTTGATAATAAGAAAGTGAGCCATACCCTTCTACGCCCAATTTACGCGATAAATAAGGCAAAAGTAAAAAAGGAACTAACTTTGACGATAATTCCCCAACAAGGTAAATGACACTGTCTTTAAAAACTTTCATAAATATAACCGCACTTTTTGTAAATTCGAGCGTTTGTTTATCAAAAAATAAGTGGCTCATTTTAACAAAATCAACATGGACAAGCTATGACTAATCATTATAATGAAACCGCACTATATCAAGGATCTTATCTATGTTGGAACTAGGAAAACTTCTTACTACGCTTATCGCACCACCTCTCAATACCTTTGTATTACTGATTATTGCAGCGATTCTTTATCGTGTTCATTTTAAAAAATTAGCCAAATTTATTGCGCTTATCAGTTTCACTTGGCTTTATGTCATGAGTGCGCCTTTTACTGGTTTATTGCTAACAGATAATGATGATTCTCCAGCCCTTGCCCTAGATGACTATAAACAAGCTCAAGCCATCGTCATATTAGGCGGTGGATCTTATCCCACTAAAGAACTGTATGCAGAAACGGCTTCTGGCGCAGCGCAACTAGAACGTTTACGTTATGCGGCATTTTTACAAAAAGAAACGGGCTTACCTATTTTAACCACGGGCTATTCTCTGATAGGCATTTCTGAAGGCGACTTAATGGCAAAAGAACTGAAACAATTCTTTAATGTGCCAACGCAATGGATCGAAAATAAAGCCCGTAATACGGAAGAAAATGCCAGTTTCACTAAAAATATTTTAGTGAAAGATAATATTCAAAAAATCATTTTAGTAACAAATCAATGGCATATGAAACGGGCCAAATACCTTTTTGAAAAACAAGGATTTGATGTGCTTCCTGCTGCAGCGGCAAGCTATGGCAGCAAAGGAAATCTATCTGCAAAATCTTTTGTTCCTGACCTAGGTGCGTTGAATAGCAATATGGTTTTACTAAAAGAGTGGATTGGTTATTGGAAAGCCTATTACGCACAATAATTTGCTTATAAAAACGAATCTTCTTTGATGAAAATCACAGCTTGCACATATATTTTCGGTTACCATAAAAATCACTCAATTTGATGTAGAGAACAAGTTATGAACGGAATCGAATTACGCATTAAAGGCAAAGTGCAAGGTGTGGGATTTCGCCCTTTTGTGTGGTTGTTAGCAAATGAATATGGCCTAAAGGGTGATGTAAATAATGATGGACAAGGGGTATTAATTCGATTTGTAAATCCAGAAAAAGAAGCACTCACGCATTTTTTAAAAGATTTACAGGAAAAACTACCGCCTTTAGCACTGATCACAGATATTCAGCAATATGAAAAACACTGGGAAAATCTACCGTACTTTGCTGAATTTGTCATTCGAGAAAGCGAAAACAATGCAATGGACACGCAAATTGTGCCTGATGCCGCCACTTGTCCCGCTTGCGTAGAAGATTTATTTAATCCTGAAAATCGTCGTTATCACTACCCTTTCACTAATTGCACCCATTGCGGGCCTCGTTTTACGATCATCAAAAAAATTCCTTATGATCGTAAAAATACATCGATGTCGGATTTTCCTTTCTGCCCAGATTGTGAACACGAATATAAAAATCCAGCAGATCGCCGATTTCATGCCCAACCTAATGCCTGCCCAGTTTGCGGCCCGCATATTTGGCTACAAGATACCGAACATCAACTTGCAACACATCAAACAGCCTTAAAACAAACCGCACTTTTGCTCAAAGAAGGAAAAATTTTGGCAATCAAAGGGATCGGCGGTTTTCATTTAGCTTGTGATGCACAGAATTTCGATACAGTTCAATTACTGCGAGATCGTAAACATCGTCCGAGCAAACCTCTTGCCATAATGGTGCCAAGTTTAGATTTTTTACAAAATTTAACAGAAACCGAAATCAAATTACTCACTAGCACAGCTGCACCAATCGTTTTGTTACAAAAAAATAAAGTGTCAAATCTGGCAAAAAATATCGCCCCAAATCTAAATGAAATTGGGGTAATGTTACCGAGTAATCCATTACAGCATTTGCTTTTACGTGAAATCAATCAACCGCTCGTTATGACATCTGCCAATCCTAGTGGTGAGCCACCTGTTTTAGACAACGAAAGTGCGGTGAAAAAATTGAGTAATTTGGCAGATTTCTATCTTTGCCATAATCGCGATATTTTGCAACGCGCTGATGATAGCTTAGTGAGATCTTCTTTTGATGGCATGGAAACGCTACGTAGAGCACGCGGCTATGTTCCTGATGAAATGCTATTGAAAACGGAAAATACAAAAAATATCTTAGCGTTGGGTTCCGATCTTAAAAATACATTTTGCCTACTAAAACAAAATAAAGCCGTTGTTAGCCAACATATTGGTGATACCGCCAATGAGCTTGTGCAACAACAATTAGAAAATAATATCGACTTATTTTGCCAAATTTATCAATTCAAATCGGATTTAATCGCGGTGGATGCTCACTCAGGTTATTTTTCATCAAAAACGGGGAAAAACCTCGCACAAAAATTATCGGTACCTTATGTGGAAGTGTTACATCATCACTCACATATCGCCGCTGTATTGGCAGAACATCATTGTGACGAAAAAGTCATTGGTCTTGCTTTAGATGGAATTGGAATGGGGGCTAACGGGCAACTTTGGGGCGGTGAATGTTTATTAGTAGATGGCGAACAATCTCAACATTTAGGTGGATTACCCGCCGTTGCTTTGCCAGGAGGCGATCTTGCAGCCACCCAACCTTGGCGTAATTGGCTTGCTCATCTTCAAAAATTTGTACCCAATTGGCGTGAAATTGCGGCTAAAACTTGTTCCAAATTGCCTTGGGAGCCTCTTTCCAATGCCATTGAACGTAATCTTAATTCCCCTCTTATTTCATCGGCTGGTAGATTATTTGATGCCGTAGCTTATGGGTTAGGTATTGTGGGTGACAAACTCTCTTGGGAGGGGGAAGCAGCTTGTTATTTAGAAGCGCTAGCCACAAAATCTGACTTTATCAAAGATGAAAAAAGTGCGGTCAATATTCACGTTAAAATGCCAATCAAAAATAATCAATTAGATTTAGCCACATTTTGGCAAAGTTGGCTGGCTTACAATGATTCAAAAGAAAATAAGGCATTTGTTTTCCATTATGCTCTGGCAAAAGGTTTTGCTGAGTTAGCTAGTCAGCAAGCAAAACGCCACAATTGCAAAACCATTGTACTTTCAGGCGGAGTAATGCATAACCAATTATTACGTCATTTATTGAAGCAGGAGCTTGCAGAATTTAATGTGTTAAGTGCACATCAATATCCAATGGGAGATGGCGGATTAAGTTTAGGGCAAGCGATGATCGCAGCGAGATTGTCTAACGAATACTAAATTCATTTAAGCAAATGCTCTTATTCGCATATAAAAAAACGATCGCAAGTTAAGCGATCGCTTTTTATGAATGAAGGCAATTACAATCGAGTAATTTCGCCTAAATCGCCCCCATCCTTCAAAAATTCATAGAAAAACTCCACCGCACTTTTTACAGCTTCACTCATCGGAAAACCAAAAGAAACAAGATCGGGTTGAATACCAATAAAAATAACCTCTGGAATATCTTCCTCTAATTGCTCGATTAAAAAATTAAGTGGCAAATTATGCGTGCTGACGAAGAACATTTCGGCGATAAGTTCTTTGTCGATAATGCGAATTTTGCCAACGGGAAGTTCCATTTCTGTGGCATCAAAGATAATTAAACGCTTTGATTTCATGGCTCGGATCTGATGCACAAGATTTTCTGGTGCTGAACCACCATCAAGTGCGGTCCAATTTGGCAACGGATTTTCACTACAAAGCTGAGCAAGATAAGGGCCTGCACCGTCATCGCCCATCATTGTGTTACCAACAGTTAGGATTACATTTTCATTCATCACGACGTTTCACCATAATATACATCACAGGTTCACGCTGGATGGAAGCAAGCGTGTCCATTAAAATATCGACCCATTTTTGATGTTCAGGCGAAAAATTATCTCTATTTTCATCAAGTGCCTTAGCCAATAAATTCACATGACTTGAATCAATCACTATTTCACCAAATTTCATTAAGCCCGCAAACTTACGCTTTGCATCCCCTTCAGGGAAGGTATCTACAAAACGTTGGTAATCTGCATAATCGCAGATGAGTAATTTTTTAAAGCAATCAATTACACCAACATGATGACCAATCGCAAGGGAATAATACATTACTTGCTTGGCTTGCTCTGGAACTTGCTCATCGTTTTCAACAAAACGCTCATTGAGTAAATAGAAAAAAACTTGGGTTGTCATGGTACGTCCTATAAAACTTGTAAAGTAATTTCTTCGCTAATCAATACTGCCAAATCTCCCCTTACCCCTCTTTGCTAAGAGGGGGATTTCTATTTAGCAATAAAGCATCTTCTCTCTGATTTTAATTTTCTGTTGTTAATACAGAAAACTAGATTGAAATTGACCGTTCTTATTCCCCTCTTTAGCAAAGAGGGGTAAGGGGAGATTTGGCAGAAATCAAAACGGAGCTATTAGTTTATTTAGCAATCGTTAGACTATCCCGAAAACGGCATACTAATTGCATGTAATCGGTTTACGATTTCACTCAAGCGTGGATCCGCTTCACGTTCCAAAAATTCGCCAAGGCGAACACCAAATGGAACCCGATCTTTTTCAGACATCATACTCATAAATTGATTAGCAATGTCTCCACCTTGTCGATAACCCGCCAAACGACGCGCTTCACGTTCTAATTCCACGCGTAAATCTAATGGAATATTTGGGAAACGTAATTTAGCCTCGGCATTAGGATCGGCAATTTCTTGTTTACCTTTGAGTTTTTGATCAAGTAAACCAAGTGCCATTGCAAAACCATAAATAGTCGCGGCTGGAGTTGGAGGGCAACCAGGAATATACACATCAATTGGCACAATTTGATCGCTACCGCCCCACACGCAGTACAAGTCATGGAAAATACCGCCACCACAACCGCACGCCCCATAAGAAATACAGATTTTTGGATCAGGTGCAGCTTGATAAGCACGCATTGCCGGTGTACGCATTGCACGAGTTACCGCACCAGTGAATAATAAAATATCCGCATGGCGAGGTGATGCAACAACCTTAATCCCAAAACGTTCTGCGTCAAAGGTTGGTGTAATAGTACTAAAAATTTCAATTTCACAACCATTACAACCGCCACAGTCAACGCGGTAAACATAAGCGGAACGTTGAATATTTTTCAACAAAGTTTGTTTCATTTTCGCAATGTTTTCATCCACACTAAATGGCGTTGAAATACCATTCACGGGCATTGGGATTTGTGTGTTCATCTTGCAATCTCCCTAACGTGATCAAATAACGCCAATTTCACGCGCATATTGGATTCCATATCGGCGGTTTTTTCCAAACTGTTTTGGCGTTTACAGGTTGGGCAAGTGTTGAGCACCGCTAATTTATGTTTAACCAGTTCATCGTTATCCAATGTTTGTTTGAATAAATCTACTGCATAATTAAGTTCTTTATGAGAAACGAAAGGTTGACCACATTGATGACAAATCGTTGTAGTAAAGGTTGTTTCTTGATAAAGATCCTGTTTATTGCTGACTGATAATTCAAAATCTTGGCTTAAACGAATGGCTTTTGTTGGGCAAACTTCTTCACAACGGCCACAGAAAATGCAGCGACCTAAAAATAATGACCAAGTACGTTCGCCTGTTTCTGGATCGGTACGCATGGTAAGCGCATTAGCTGGACATGCCATTGTACAGGCTGCACAAACAATACATTGATCAGAGTTCAGTTCTGGTTTACCACGGAAATCAGGATCAACTTCATAGGGTTTAAACGGATATTTAGTGGTAACATCCCCCGCATTTAATACGGTTTTAAGTAATTTAAACATTGTGCGCCCCCTATTTTAATGGTGAATTTTTACGTTCAATGCCGTAGCGTTCGATTTCTTTGTAAGAAACCGTTTGTGCTTTGCATTTACGAACATCCACCACGGTCACACGGTCAGTACAAGAATAGCAAGGGTCAAGGCTACCAATGATAAGTGGCGCATCTGATACCGTATTGCCACGCAACATATAACGTAAAGTTGGCCAGTTTGCATAAGTCGCTGCACGACAACGCCAGCGATATAATTTTTGGTTATCACCAAGCATTGACCAGTGAATGTCTTCACCACGCGGTGCTTCCGTGATACCTAAGGCAAAACGTCCAGGGGTGTAATTGAAACCTTCAGTGATAATCGCACCAGTAGGCAAGTTATCTACCATATAATCAATGATATTCATGGATTCAAATACTTCATTTACCCGCACTTTCACACGAGAAATCACATCGCCACCTTGTTCGGTGAACATATTGAATGGTACATCGCCATAGCCAGAGAAGGGGTGAATTTTACGCACATCACGTGCGAAGCCAGAACCTCGAATCATCGGTCCGACCGGGCTGAAATCACGCGCAACTTGACGATCAAGCACTCCTACGCCCACAGTACGTTGTTCCATATTTGGCGTATTGAGTAAAATATCTACCAAAGTTTTAAGCTCTTCACGCATTTCTGCAATAAGCTTAATGCATTGTTCACGTTGGTGTTTCAACATATCGCGGCGTACACCGCCGATTAAGTTAATACCATAGGTTTTACGCGCACCAGTAAGCACCTCCGCAAGTGTCATCGATTTTTCACGAACACGGAAGAATTGCATAAAGCCTGTATCAAAACCAGTAAAGTGGCTAGATAAACCTAAGTTCAATAAATGACTGTGCAAGCGTTCAACTTCCAACAAAATTGCACGAATCCATTGTGCACGTTCAGGAATTTGAATACCTAACGCATTTTCGACTGAGTTAGCATAAGCAACACTATGGGTAAAACCGCAGATACCGCACACACGGTCAGCCAAGAAATTGACCTGATCGTAATCCATTCGGGTTTCTGCCAATTTTTCCATACCACGGTGTACATAGAATAAACGGTAGTCCGCATCAATAATATCTTCCCCATCGACAAACAAACGGAAGTGTCCAGGTTCATCAGATGTAATATGGAGAGGGCCGATAGGCACAATACGCGCTTCGCCTTTTTCGTTAATAAACTCATAGGTTTCCGTTGCCGTAGTCGGATCTGGACGCAAACGGTAATCCATCGAATCTTTACGTAATGGGTAAAGATCATCTGGCCAATCATCTGGTAACACTAAACGGCGTTGATCGGGAAGACCAACGGCTTTTAAACCGTACATATCAAATAATTCACGTTCACCCCACACCGCCGCTTTGACTTTCGGTGTGACGGAAGGAAATTCCAGTGTGACAGGATCCACTAGTGCTTTAATCGTCACAAAAGTTTTGACGACACCTTCCATAGAAAGCACGTAATACACTGCATAATGACCATGAATTGAGCGTTCATCGTTACCAAAAACTAATGGCAACCAGCCTTCATGTTGATAGTAAAGATATTCCACCACATCAGGTAACATATTAGTTTTCACCGTTAACGTTACTTGATTCGGTGTAGACCACTCCTCATCTAAAATGGTATTCGGAAATTTTGCATTAACGGCTTCAATATAATTTTTGCCGAGCATTTTTACCGGATCGACCGATGTATTTTTAGTTAATTCCATTTTTTCCCCCAGTTGTCGATCATTTCGCTAAACTTTGCCAAGGTAAAACTAGCATATCGCCAAAGGACACATGTTCAGATCCAAGCACAATTCCTACCGCACTTTTTAGTAACTGCAAGATTGGCTCTGCAATATGGATACCCATTACAAACATTAACAACAATAGTATGGCCATTGCCGCCAAAAAGACTTCACTGACTTCGCCTGCTTCAACATTGTCAGGTTGTTTACCAAGCACTGTTTTTAATAGCATTAAGGCAAGTCCTGCAAGCACGATAGTGAGTAAAATTAAGCATAAAATAACTAACCAAGTTTTACCCGCTGTAATCCCTGCGACCACAACACTAAATTCACTCACAAATACGTTAAATGGAGGGATACCGCCCAATGCCAACGCACCACCGGCAAAAAGCACCGCACTCACTGGTGCAACACGCCATAATCCACGCACTTGATTCATATCACGGGTTTTATATTTCAATAGAATATTACCCGATGCACAGAATAATAAAGTTTTAGCAAGACTGTGGTTGATGGTGTGAAGTAAACCTGCAAATACCCCAATTGGACCACCAAGACCGAAAGCAAAGCTGATTAAGCCCATATTTTCGATACTTGAGTAAGCAAGCAAGCGTTTAATATCAAATTGCACGATGATAAATAACGCCGCCACAAGCACTGAAAGTAAACCGAAGATCAACATTAAAGTTTGTGGAAATTCTGCGCCAACTGCTTTTGAAACCAATGTGTAGTAACGCAACACCACAAGCATTGCACAGTTTAATAACACCGCTGATAAAATTGCACTCACTGGGCTTGGTGCTTCACTGTGTGCGTCTGATAACCAAGTATGCATTGGAAATAGACCGCACTTCGTGCCGAAACCAATCAATACGAAAGCGAATGCGATATACATCAACATTGGGTTTAAACCTGTGGCTTGTTGATTCACGGCTGACCAGAAAATCGCTTGGCTTGGATCGGCAAGCACGCCATTTGCATTAGCAAAGGTTAAAAGTGTGCCGTATAAACCGAAGGCAACGCCCACAGAACAGATGATGATGTATTTCCACGCGGCTTCAAGAGATGTTTTTTGTTTGTAAGTACCGACCAAAAACGCGGAGCTTAATGTTGTCGCTTCAATGGCAACCCACATTAAAATCAAGTTATTGGTGATAACTGACACAATCATCGTAAAGAAGAATAAATGTAAGAAACCGTGGTAATGAGCATAGGTTTTAAAATCAATATGCCCTTCTTCCAATTCTGTGTTCATATAACCGATGGAATACACACCAGCAAGTGAACCCACGACAGCAATTAAGCCTAAGAAGATGGCAGAAAGACTATCAACATACACCCAGTTGTTAAATGCACTGATACTGCCTTTTTCCAACACGCCAGAAATGACTTGTATGGAAAAGAACAACATCAAAATTAACCCAGTAATATGGAATGCGGTACAAACTGTCCGATTTTTTGTTCCGCGTAGTGCAAAGCTTTCAAAAGCGATGACTAAAGGTGCGACTAATAACGCAATTATCCATTGTTCATACATAGCGTTACCCCTTCAAACTCATAAGTTGTTTGGCATCAACAGTGTTGAAAGTGCGGTAAATTTTATTCACCAACACCACCATAATGATGACCGCAAAAATCGCATCGGTGGCAATGCCGATTTCAACTAATTCTGGCGCATTGTTGGCAAGTAAAGCCAAAGTTAAATGCGCACCGTTTTCCATTAAACAATAACCGAAAACTTGCTTCACAATATTGCGTTGGCTCATAATACACACTAAACCTAAAAGGAAGTGGCTAAGTGATACTGACAACGCAGGTTTTAAATGTTCAACTAACGGTAAGTTCACTGGAATGACAACAAAGTAACATAAGCAAACGATGATAGATGTGATCGGGATCAACCAAGCGACATTCATTCCTGCAGGAGTTTGACTTTCGTCAATTTTTCGTAAAGAAAAGATTAAAATTCCTGGCACTAATAATACTTTCGTGATGAATGCACTAATGGACCACATATAAAGTTCGTGAGCTTGCATTTCAAATGCCAAATAAACGAATAACACCACCAATACAAGAGACTGTAAGCCATAGCACAACGCGGATTTTTTTGCGGTTTTTGCCATAATGACACAAAGCGATGTAATGATGAGTAAACTCGCTAATACATTAATCATTAACATAATTCTCTCCTTAACCCGCAAGGCCTAACCAATAGGCAGCGATAAAGCTAGAACACACAGACATCACCATTAAAATCACTAAAACAAATGTCATAGAGAATGGCAATGGTTGTGCATTTTGCACGTCTTCAGATGGTTTACCGATAACACATTGACCAAATTTATAAAGCAACCAAACAAATGTTGCTGTAGATTCAATCAACGCAATCACCATTAACCAAGTTACCCATGAATATTCTTGCCCGAGGTCGAAACCAGCGGCAAACAATGGGAATTTGCTGAAGAAACCGTTAAACGGTGGCACACCAGCAATAGCCAATGCGGCAATACCAAATCCTGTACCAACAACAGGCATGGTGCGCATAATCCCTTGTAAACGAGGCATTGAACGTGTACCTGTGGCATAGCTCAATGAACCTGCAACTAAGAAGAATAAACTTTTCGCAAAGGCGTGGTTAAAGATATAAGCAATCGCTGCAACAAAAGCTAATTTAGAACCTAATGCTGCAAGAGAAAGCCCGATGAAAATGTAAGAAAGTTGAGTAATGGTTGAATACGCAAGTAAGCGTTTTAAATCTGCTTGTGGCAAGTACATTAAGAAACCATAAATCAATGTAATCATTGCCATCACAATTCCCACTTCACCCACAATGTGCGGAATTTCACCAGCTGACATCACGGAACGCGCGAAAATATAGACGCCCACTTTTACCATTGATGCCGCGTGCAAATACGCACTGACTGGTGTTGGCGCTTCCATCGCATTTGGTAACCAAATTTGCATTGGAAGTTGTGCTGATTTACCCCATGCGGCAAACATCACACCAAATAACACAATGGTTTTCGCTTCTGGCGCAAGATGTTCTAACGCTGTGATAGAGAATGTGCCAGATTGGCTAAATAAATAAGCCGCAGCAAGATATAAACCTAATGAACCTACGTGAGTGATAATCAATGCTTTCATCGCAGCCGCCATTGCTTTTTGGCTTTGATAATAGCTGATTAATGCCCAAGAACATCCCCCAGTGATTTCAAAGAAAAGCAACTGGCCCGCTAAAGTAGATGAATACACCAAGCCTGCCATTGCACCAATGAAAATCAATAAGAAAGCATAAAAACGAGGTAATCCGTTATGCGGATGTTCGCGGTTTTTATCGGTTAAGTAGCCACAAGAATATAAGCAAATTAAGAAACCTAAACCTACAACGGCAAAGGCAATTAATGTACTCACTGCATCTAAGGTTACGCCGAAGATGGCGGTATCACCAAATTTAACTAAATCATAGGTAACAGATTGTGCGCCATTTGCATACCACTGCCCCGCCACAGCAAGTGTGCCAAGGGTAGCAAGTGCGGCAAAAATTGTGGCAATTTTTGGGAAAGATTGTTTGTTCAACCCCACAATAAACGCACCGACAAACGGCAAAATGATTGTAATTAGTGCTAAACGTTCCATATTTTCTCCTTACAATCCTGTGAAGTAAAACACAAACGCCAACACTGAAATGCCGAAACCGACCACAGTTAAACGTCCTGTTAGCATAAAGCGGGTACGTGCCAATGTGTTTTCAAACACACATGCAGCGATAAATACCACGAGCAATTTCACAAAGAAAGAAACGATACCTAAAATGACCGCACTTACCGTGAACTCTTGTGCTGCACCGAATGGGAAAAGCACGCTCACAAAGATAGAGGCAACCACCATTGATTTTAAACTCAAACCGACTTTCAATAAGGCGAAAGAAGGGCCTGAATATTCAGTAAGTGGGCCTTCTTGAAGTTCTTGTTCTGCTTCAGCCAAGTCAAATGGAATTTTGCCCATTTCAATAAAGATCGCAAAAGCGGCGGCAACTAAGGCAATGACTGTTGCAACAGGATATTGCCAAGGTTGGCTAGAAAGTGCGGTGCTAATTACTGCAAAATTTGTAGAACCTGCTATTAAAGCGATCACAATGAATGCCAACATTAAGATTGGTTCAACAAGTACGCCTAATGTCACTTCACGGCTTGCACCTAAACTTGAGAAAGTACTGTTAGAATCCAAACCCGCAATTGAAAAGAAAAAGCGGAACAACGCAAACAAATAAATAACGGTGATTAAATCACTGCCTGCCCCAAACGGTGAGTGATGAGTAAACATGGGTAAACTCATCGCAACCACCATGACGGTGCTAATTAACACATAAGGCATAACACGAGATACCCAGCCCGCATTATCTGGACAAATATTTTGACGTGTCATTAATTTAGCAATGTCGCGATAATCTTGTAACAAGCCTGGGCCACGACGAGATTGAATACGAGCCCGAATCATCCGTGAAATGCCTGAAAAGAGCGGAGCCAAAGCAAGAAGAATTAACGCTTGCACAATGGCTAAAAAGAACATTCCAGCGGAAGTGGAAATTTCTGAAGGTAATGAAATCATAATTTCCTCCTACATCAACGCAATGGAAAGTAATAACACAACCAAGGCAATCACGAAGTACACGCAATAAACGCGGAAGTCGCCTTGTTGTAGCCATTGAATTTTACGACCTAACCATGGGATAAAATGCGCAATCGGCATTGTTACTTTTTCTTCCCAGAATGGTTCTGTTTTGGTCGCACCTGAAATTAATGCATTGATACCTTTTTCACCAGCAGGCGCAGGATCAAGCACTTGACGCAAGGTATAAAGTGGTTTGAAGATAATACGAAGCGGACGAGTAAAACTACCCGCAGAGGCTGCCATATCCATTTCGTAAGCATAACCACAAGCCCAAGGATTGCCTTTGGCACGATCTGACATACGATTGCCTTTGGTATAAGCGTAATACATAAACGGCAACACAAAGAATGCAATCAACATAATGCTCACCATTGGTGTAGAAAGCACAGTATTCGGTGTATTGCTTGCTACCACTACGCCATTTTCAGCTAAATTAAGCATTTCATTATGAGAAAGTGCGGTTGCAATATTGGCAATAATTGGGGTTACCACAGAAGCGCCCACGCCTAAAAGTACGCAGAATAATGCCAAGATTGCCATTGCAATCACCATTGGTTTTGGCACTTCGCGTGCATGTGCTGCTTTTTCGCTACGTGGTGCACCACCAAAGCTAATGCCATACACTTTCACGAAACAAAGTGCGGCAAGTGCACCTGTTAAGGCAAGCATAATAATTGCAACAGGGCCAGCGATACGTAATACCACATCATTGTGTTGGCTTAGGCTGAATAAAGATTGATAAGTAAACCATTCACTCACAAAACCGTTAAACGGTGGTAACGCAGAAATTGCCATAGTACCTATCAAGAAACAGAAAGCAGTAAATGGCATTAATTTGCCAAGTCCGCCCATTAAATCCATATCTTTTGAATGTAAACGGTACATCACAGAACCAGCACCCAAGAACAATAAGCCTTTGAATACCGCATGGTTAAGTAAGTGATATAAACCGCCAAGTAAACCGACAATAGCAAGTACAGGATTATGGATTGCCATACCAATCATACCGACACCCACACCCATCATAATAATGCCGATGTTTTCTACGGTGTGATACGCCAAAAGTTTTTTGATGTCATGTTCAGCTAAAGCATAAAGTACGCCAAGCACAGAAGAGACTGCGCCAAAAGCAAGCACAATCACACCAAACCACATATTGTGTGCGCCAAGTAGATCAATACCGACTTTGATAATCCCGAAAATACCGATTTTAACCATCACACCAGACATCATTGCAGAAGCATGAGAAGGTGCAGCTGGGTGAGCTTTTGGTAACCAGCTATGTAACGGAATCATCCCTGCTTTTGCGCCGAAACCAAGAAATGCCAAAATAAATACCGTAAAGGCTAAAGGCATTGAAAGCTCAGTGTGGCGGAAGGCTTCAAATTCAAAGCTACCTGCGTAGCAATAGAAAATAAAGAAAGCGATCATAATCAACACAGAACCAGCGTGAGCAATGAAGAAATACAATAAGCCCGCATTAGTTGCGTTATCATCTTGTTCGGTTAGTACTAAGAAGTAAGATGCCAAAGACATCATTTCAAAGAACACTAAAAAGTAGAAAGCGTTATCGCTGGTGACTAAAGCAACCATTGAGGCGATAAACAAATTCATAAAGAAGCCCATCGTGCCAGCGCCTTTGCCAATGTATTCTTTCACATAGGAAAAGGAATAAAGTGCGGTGATAATAACCATTAAAGAAATGACACACACCATAAACGCAGCTAATCCGTCAATGCGGATTGAAAATTGGGCGAAGTCGAAAGGGGTTGAAAACACATCAACGACCGTATCGTTGCTGATAAGCACGGGAATGCAGGCAACAATGCCTAACAAGCCACCAAGTACACCGGTCACGCCGGATATATTGATTGAAAGTTGTTCATTTTTTCGCATAGCGAGAGAAATAAACGCACCAACGACATAAATCAACAAGGACGTGATGAGTAAACTGATTGAAGAACTCATAATTTCACTCCATTGATTAACGAGTAAACAAACAATAAACTTTTATCTTGGCACGACAGGTGAACCCATCATTGCCATTTCGCGTTTTTTGCGATTTGCTTGTTCGATACTCTCATCACTAATTAAGAATAAAGTTTTTGTTGGGCAAGTTTGCATACAAGCAGGACCTTCTTCACGGAAATAGCAAAGGTCGCATTTCACCGCAATGGCTTTTACACCTGGTTCCCATGCAAGCATATTATGAACATCGGTATTATTCGGTGCAGTGCGAATATCACGTTTTACCGCATCAGTGAAAGAGAAACTGTCGTAGTGGTTTGGTGCGTCTAATGGCGCGCTACCATGTTGAGTAATCGCCCCGAATGGACAAGCAATGGCGCAAAGTTTACAGCCAATGCATAAACTTTCATTAAGTTGAATGGTGTCATTATCATGCTTTATCGCGTGTACAGGACATACTGTAGCACAAGGTGAATCATCACAATGACGACATAAGATCGGCACAGTAATATCGTCGTTGCGCATTACTTGTAACCGCGGAAAGGATTGTAATCCAAAAGCTTTGTGTACTTCGCTGCAAGCAGCCATACAGGTATTGCATCCAATGCAATCTTTCGGATCACCTATAACAAAACGGTTCATATTTTCCCCCAAATTATAATAGATAGAAACAGAAAGTAAGTGGAGGGCATTACACCCAAACGTCCAATAACCACTCTGAAAATAAGGATACTCCTTCAGAGTTACCCAGACTAGAGTAAAACGATTGTTTTATTGACTGAGATCATAAATTTTTTTGTTTTTATCGAAGGGAAAATTTGGTATTGAGATTGACTCTCAATTCAATTTGTTAATATTGTAAGTAATTGAAACTATTAAACTAATTATTGAAAAACAATTGCTAATGCAATGTTAAAATCCTGTTGGTATTTTCTCATTTAACACAAAAGTGCGGTAGGTTTTTCGCAAGTTTTGGAGACTGCTTTGAAGTGGATTTTCATTATAAAAATCCTCTTTTCTAAATGGGAATAAACAGAATAGGCATAAAAAAGACCGCAAAGTGCGGTCAATTTTTTTAAAATTCTTTTGAAATTAAACTTTCTGCTAATTGCAAATCAAGTGTGGAATCAATATCAATGGAACGATAAGTTGGCATTAAATAAAAACGCATTGGCGCAATAAAAAAGCGTTTTTCTTCAAAGAGACTTTCGATGTCATTAATATAAATTGCGCCATTTGCACGATAAGATTTCGGTAATTTTTGGCGAGGGGCTTCAAAATCCGTTAATTCGTGAATAGGCTGAACTTCGGTGCCTTCTAAAGTGAAGGATTTATAAGGATGGTGCTCACATTCACAAGCGGAAACCACGGATTTATATTTGCCACCAAGGAAAATTTCCATTGCATTACGAATATCTAAAGCATTGCGTAATGGGCTGGTTGGCTGCAAAAGTGCGGCGGTGCCTTGTGAAATATTGAGTGTTTCTAAGCAATGCAAAATCGCATCAATGGTGCGTGTATCACTTTGTGCCAAACTTTCAGGGCGTGCCACGGCTTTTGCGCCGTATTTTGTGGCTTCTTTTAAAATATTTTCACCGTCTGATGTCACCACAATTTGATCAAACATGCCCGATTCTTGCGCCGCTAAAATCGCTCGCCCGACCAAAGAAACGCCACCCACAAGCTGTAAATTTTTGTCTTTAATTCCTTTAGAACCTGCTCTAGCAGGAATAATTGCAATTCTTGTCATTATTTTCACCCTCTGTGATAAAAGTGCTGACTATTCTAGAATCTTTCCCTTGTTTTAGCAAAAACTAATCTTTAATATGGCAGCACATTTTGTTTAAAAAAGAGGAAATAAAATGACTCAACTTACTCGTGAACAAGTTCTTGAACTCTTCCATCAGCGCAGCTCAACACGTTATTACGACCCAACAAAAAAAATCAGTGATGAAGATTTTGAATGTATTTTAGAGTGCGGTCGATTATCGCCGAGTTCTGTAGGCTCTGAGCCTTGGAAATTTTTAGTGATTCAAAATAAAACCCTGCGCGAAAAAATGAAACCTTTTAGCTGGGGAATGATGAATCAGCTTGATCATTGCAGTCACCTTGTGGTGATTTTAGCGAAGAAAAATGCCCGTTATGACAGCCCATTTTTTGTGGATGTGATGGCACGCAAAGGCTTGAACGCAGAGCAACAACAAGCCGCCCTCGCAAAATACAAAGCCCTGCAAGAAGAAGATATGAAATTGCTGGAAAGCGACCGCACTTTATTTGATTGGTGCAGTAAACAAACTTATATCGCCCTTGCCAATATGCTTACTGGCGCTGCCGCCCTTGGCATCGATTCTTGCCCTATCGAAGGTTTTCATTACGATAAAATGAACGAATGCCTCGCCGAAGAAGGATTATTCGATCCTCAAGAATATGCGGTTTCTGTCGCCGCAACCTTTGGCTACCGCTCACGCGATATTGCGAAAAAATCCCGTAAAGGGCTGGATGAAGTGGTGAGATGGGTGAAGTAAATAAAAATTGCCCTAGCAAAACTAGGGCATTTTTTAATCTCTTAAAATCGCTTCAACAATGTCTTGAACTTCAAATAAAACATAATCTGGTACAGATTCAACTTTTTTCGCGTCTCTACCTCGAAAATCAATTATTCTGGCTTGATATGCAACAACGACACCTTGTGTCTTACAGCCTGTTCCACTTAGCGTTACCGCAAAACCATTTTCTCTGGCAAGCGCCGCATTTCCTTGTGTAATCGGTGCTATCATCATAAATCCCAAATTATGAAATTTATTATCGCTTAATACTAATGCAGGACGCTTCTCACCCTGCAATTCATTTCCTACAACGGGATTTAAGCAAACCGTGATAATATCGCCTCTTTTAAATTGTTGTTTAGCCATCAAATTTCCTGCCCTGTCGGCTCAAGTAAATCCCATTCTTGAATGACGGGTAATTGTTTTGATGAGGTCATTGCAAGGCGTTCATCTAAGGTTAATCTTTTTCTTTTTTTCAGTTTATTAGGAACAACAATCACTTTAATTGTAGTGTCGCTGATTTTTTCTAGTTCCAAAAAATCCCCCATATCTAAATTCATAGAATCGGTAAAGTCCTTAGGCAAACGAATCGCTTTACTATTTCCCCACTGTTTTACTTGTAATCTCATATTCATCGTTATATAGCTGACAAAAGTTTATTTTTAATAAAAAATAAGTCAAAAATCAGCCTCTCCTTATACTAATTAACTATTGGCAATAATGTATCACTTAATGATACTCTGCTAGTGTAGCTTTATATTTGTTTATGTCAAATAAAAGGATCATTTCATCGTATTCAAGGTAAATTAGATGAAAATAAATTTTAAGGGCTGCAAATGCAGCCCTATCTTTTTTTCGATTATTTCACTTCTTTAAATAAAATCTCACTTGGGATTACGGAACCTTGCCAGTAAAGTTCTGTGGAGACTTTTTCTGCAAGTTGTAGGAATGCTTGTGAAATTTCATTTTCAGGCACTCGCACAACAGTTGGGTTGCCCGCATCTAAATCTTCACGGATACGAATGTGTAAAGGAAGTTGAGCTAATACTTTTACATTGTATTTTTCAGCCATTTTCTCTGCACCGCCTGTACCAAAAATCGCTTCGTGGTGACCGCACTCGCTACAAATATGCATTGACATATTTTCCACAATACCCAACACTGGTACGGAGACTCGCTCAAACATTGCAATACCTTTCACCGCATCAAGCAAAGCAATATCTTGCGGGGTTGTCACTACCACGGCGCCAGTCACAGGGATTTGTTGTGATAAGGTAAGTTGAATATCGCCGGTGCCCGGTGGCATATCGATAACAAGATAATCTAAACTATCCCATAGGGTTTCATTTAATAATTGGCTTAATGCGCTACTCGCCATTGGGCCGCGCCAAATTGTTGCGCTATCTTCATTCATCAAAAAGCCAATGGAATTTGCAGATAAACCATGTGCTTTAATTGGAGTGATGTGTTGATTATCTGGCGAAGTTGGACGTTGATCCGCTGCGCCTAACATATGAGGAATAGATGGGCCATAAATATCCGCATCTAAAATCCCGACACGTGCGCCTTGTGCTTGTAATGCTAAAGCGAGATTAACAGAAACCGATGATTTCCCTACACCGCCTTTGCCAGAACTCACCGCAATAATATTTTTCACACCTTTTACGGCGGGTTGATTATTCGCACGTTTGAGTGTGGCGATTTGATAAGTCACCGCCCATTTAATTGCTTTGCAATCTGTTGCTTTCAATAACGCATCTGAAACCGCTTGTTTTAACTGTTCTGCACCCGAATTCCACGCAAAAGGTAATTTCAATTCAATGCGTAAAGTATCACCGCCCTTTTCCACTTTTTTCAAAGTATTAAGCGCAATCAAATCCTTTTGCAGAGTTGGATGCTGAAATTGTTGAATAATCTGCTGAACTTGATTTTGCTGCTCAGCAGTCAAATTATCAGAAAAGTAGGTTGCCATAATAACTTCCTGTTTAGTAGAGTAAATTTGTCGGGCATATTTAATCACGGAAAGTGCAGTATGTTAAGTTAAAGTTTTTCAAACTAGAAAAAAAGCCCTGTATCGGGTAAGATGTCCACAGTTTTTATATGCTAAAAAAGAGAATAATAAATGACAACTCAACCCCGTAAAATTTTAGTCACTTGCGCCTTGCCTTATGCCAATGGGGCAATTCATTTAGGCCATATGTTAGAACATATCCAAGCGGATATTTGGGTGCGTTTTCAACGTATGCGTGGCAATAAAATCCATTTTGTCTGTGCAGACGATGCGCATGGCACACCGATTATGCTGAATGCTGATAAATTTGGCATTACACCTGAAGAATTAATTGCTAAAGCAAAAGCCGATCACGTTCGTGATTTTGCAGGTTTTAATATTAGTTTTGATAACTATCATTCCACTCACAGCGAAGAAAACAAACAACTCACTGCAGAAATTTACAATAAACTCAAAGCCAATGGATTTATTAAGAGTAAAGTTATTTCTCAGTTATTCGACCCTGAAAAAAATATGTTCTTGCCTGATCGTTTTGTGAAAGGCACTTGCCCGAAATGTAAAGCAGAAGATCAATATGGAGATAACTGCGAAGTGTGTGCTTCAACTTATAGCCCAATGGATTTAATTAATCCTCGTTCAGCTGTTTCTGGCGCAACACCTGTTGTAAAAGAATCTGAACACTTTTTCTTTGACTTACCTGCATTTGAAGGTATGTTAAAAGAATGGACACGTTCTGGCTCACTTCAATCTGAAATTGCGAACAAAATGCAAGAATGGTTTGAGAGTGGTTTACAACAATGGGATATTTCACGCGATGCGCCTTATTTCGGTTTTGAAATTCCAGGCGCAAAAGATAAATTCTTCTATGTTTGGTTAGATGCGCCAATCGGCTATATGGCTTCATTCAAAAATCTATGCAATCGTGAAGGCATTGATTTCAATGAATTTTGGGCGGAAGGCAGTAATGCGGAGCTTTATCATTTCATCGGTAAAGATATCGTTTATTTCCACAGTCTATTCTGGCCGGCAATGCTTGAAGGCAGTGGCTATCGTAAACCGACTAATGTGTTCACTCACGGTTATGTCACGGTGGATGGGGCGAAGATGTCAAAATCTCGCGGGACTTTCATTCAAGCCAGCACTTATTTGAATCATATCGATCCTGAATGTTTGCGCTATTACTATGCGGCAAAATTAAATGATCGCATTGAAGATTTAGACTTTAACCTTGAAGATTTCGTACAACGTGTAAACACGGATATTGTAAACAAATTAGTGAATTTGGCTTCACGCAATGCAGGCTTTATTGCGAAACGCTTTGAAGGCAAACTTGCAAATAAACTGGAAGATGAAACATTATTTGCAGAATTTACCGCTCAAGCCGAGCAAATCGCCGCTTATTACGAAAGCCGTGAATACAATAAAGCCATTCGTGAAATTATGGCATTAACAGATAAAGCCAATAAATACATTGATGAAAAAGCCCCTTGGGTGATTGCAAAAGAAGAAGGCAAAGAGGCAGAATTGCAAGCCGTATGTTCAATGGGTATTGAGCTTTTCCGCGTGTTGATGTCTTACTTAAAACCTGTTCTTCCAAAACTGGCAGAACGTGCAGAAGCCTTCTTACAAGCTGAATTACGTTGGGATAATATTCATCAACCATTGCTTGGCCATACTCTTGCACCATTCAAAGCCTTATTCTCTCGTTTAGAGAAAAAACAAATTGATGCCGTTGTAGAAGAAACCAAAGCCTTATTTGCCGCAGCCAATAAAGCCGCCGAAAAAACTGAAGCAAAACCAACCGCACTTTCTGCTGTTGAACCTATTGCGGAAACCATCACTATTGATGATTTCGCTAAACTTGATATGCGTGTAGCAAAAGTATTGAAATGCGAAGCTGTGCCAGAATCTAATAAACTTTTACGTTTTGAATTAGATCTTGGCGATCATACTCGTCAAGTCTTCTCTGGCATTAAAGCGGCTTACAATAAACCTAAAGAATTAGAAGGTCGTTTTGTGATTATGGTGGCAAACCTTGCGCCACGTAAAATGAAATTCGGCGTATCTGAGGGAATGATTCTATCCGCAGGCACTGGCGGTAGTGATTTATTCTTGTTGTCTGCCGATAGCGGTGTCACTGCAGGCATGCAAGTAAAATAATCAATTCAATCTAAATGAGGGCAACATTACGTTGCCCTTTTATTTTCTTGTTGAAAATAGGCGACTTATAACCTACTATAACACTCAACTATTTATCTGTTTGGAGAATATTATGAAAAACGAATTAATTTGCTATAAACAAATGCCAGTGTGGACAAAAGACAAATTGCCACAAATGTTCCAAGAAAAGCACAATACAAAAGTCGGTACTTGGGGGAAATTAACCGTATTAAAAGGTAAGCTCAAATTTTATGAGCTAACAGAAAATGGCGATGTCATTGCCGAGCATATTTTTACACCAGAAAGCGACATTCCTTTTGTTGAACCTCAAGCATGGCATCGTGTTGAAGCACTTTCAGATGATTTAGAATGTACGCTAGGTTTCTATTGCAAAAAAGAAGATTATTTCAGTAAAAAATACAACATGACTGCCACTCACGGCGATGTAGTGGATGCAGCAAAAATTATCTCGCCTTGTAAAGTATTAGATTTAGGTTGCGGACAAGGGCGTAATTCACTTTATTTAAGTTTATTAGGCTATGATGTGACCTCTTGGGATCACAATGAAAACAGCATTGCCTTTTTAAATGAAACCAAAGAGAAAGAAAATCTTAATATTTCTACCGCACTTTACGACATTAACTCTGCCAACATTCAAGAAAACTACGATTTTATTGTTTCAACAGTGGTGTTTATGTTCTTAAATCGTGAACGTGTGCCGTCAATCATTAAAAATATGCAAGAACACACCAATGTTGGCGGGTATAACTTAATCGTTGCCGCTATGTCCACAGATGATGTGCCTTGCCCACTTCCGTTCTCTTTCACCTTTGCTGAAAATGAATTAAAAGAATATTACAAAGATTGGGAATTCTTAGAATATAACGAAAATATGGGCGAATTACACAAAACCGATGAAAACGGCAATCGCATTAAAATGAAATTTGCCACAATGTTAGCGAGAAAGAAATAACCCGCTAATTAAAAAAATCACCGCACTTTGTCCTCACCCAATATTAGAAAATATCTTTGGCCTTACGAAGTGCGGTAAATTCTTCAAGTGTTTTTGCTTGTAAAAACGGATTAATTTCTCGCTCTAGTTTTAAGGTTGTCGGCAAACTAGGTTTATTTTCAGACCGTTGTTTTTCAACAAAAATACGTTGTTTTTCTACCGCACTTTTATCCATCAGCACTGTTTCTGCAAACGCTAAATTCCCCAAGGTGTATTCGTGAGCAGGGCAAACAATCGTCTCATCAGGCAATGTGTTCAAACGCTGTAAACCTTCAAACATCTGTGCGTAATTACCCGTGAAAACACGCCCGCAACCAGCTGAAAATAACGCATCACCACAAAATAAATGGTTATCCACTAAAAAACTAACGTGCTGTTTAGTGTGTCCACCAGTCGGAATGACATCAATTTGATAATGTGCGGTAAGGATCTTCCCTTTGTTCACTATTTGAGTTGCGCCTTTTTTCTCACATTCTTGCGACCCATAAATCGGCACCGTTGGATAACGTTTTTTAAATGCCGACACACCTTGTGTATGATCATCATGTTCGTGAGTAAGCAACACAGCTTCAACCGTTGCGTTTTGCTTATCTAGCCATGTAAACAGCTTGTCCGTCTCAGGCAAATCGACAATAATAAGAGGCAGATTTTCTCGTTGATAAAGCCAAATGTAGTTATCATTCAGCGCAGGCAAAGCAAATAACATAATCGTCCTTTTCATTTGTGATGGAGGAATAAAATGATTGTAAACTGGAATGCCAAAGCGACCAAGCCTTTCATTCAGCCTGAAAGTTGGCAAAATTTGCCAAAGGGGGATGATTATTGCCAAGCCTTACGCCAAACGTTAATGCCTTGGATGCCCAAAATTTTAGGTCATCAGGTTTTGAAAATCGGTGGGTTAAGTGGCGAAGTTACAACGAATTTGCCTATGCACCACCAGATTATTCTGAGCGAAAAAATCACGCCAAATCTTGCCGCACTTTGCCATGCTAAAAATAGCTTGGTTCAAACAAGCCTCACCGAATTGCCGTTCATTCAAAAAGAAATCCATGCCGTATTCTTAATGAATACGCTTAATTTTGCGCAAGATCCTCATCAAATTCTGCGTGAATCTCATCGCATACTAGCTGACGATGGCTGGATTTTTATTGCTTTATTTAATCCATTAAGTCCGCTGATTTTCAAAAGAAAAATGGGAAATTATCCGTTGCGTCACTACCCTGCTTGGCGAGTCATGGATTGGCTTTCGTTGCTCAATTTTGAAGTGATTGAAAAATGCCCTATCGCAACCAAGAATAAACGCGCAACAATCTTTTCGCCACTCACGTTAATCATTGCGCAAAAACGTATCTATCCACTAACTCTTAACCCAGAAAAAGTGCGGTCAAAAATACCGGTATTTTTAGAGCCGGTAAATGCATTCAATCTTGAAAGTTAGGCACGTTCCACATTCCACCAAATCAACGCCCATTTTTTCTGTCCGTGAGAAATAGGTTCATTGTTGGCTTGTTTACGATCGTAAAAGGCTTTTAAACCCTGTTTTTCTTTTTCGGAAAGTTCGCCTAAAGAAAATTCCACCGAGGCTAATAAATCCTCGTAGCTTTCACCTTGAAAATAACCCGATTCGGTTTCAATAAAATTCAAATTTGCCTGAATGCCTTTTTGATACAACCGATTGAGTAAATAAATATAAGTCGGGAAACCAATATCTTCACGGCCAATCGCCTCAAATACGCCCTCATCTAAGAAATGACGTTGTGTGACAGAAGTCAAAAACACACGTTTTTTCGCTTTGGCACAGAGTTTTTCGATCATATCCTCCAAATCGTCCACCAAGGTTGAACGAGATGCCAACACCACATCAGCTTGCGGCACATCATCCCAATTATCCGCCCAAGATTTATGAAATGTCGTGAGATGATGCAAACCAAATTTCAGCTTGAATTGAGCCAAGCAATCTAACATTCCATTACTATAATCTAAGGCATATACGGTTGAGCCTTGTTGTGCGAGAGGCACAGCAAAAGTACCGGGGCCACAGCCAATATCCAACACGGTTTCATCGGCTTGCACATTCATAGCTTGCAATAATTGCTGATTATATGCAGAAGGTTTGCCAACCAAATTTTCTGCCATTTTCACGGCTTTTTTATCCCATTTTGTCGGAGGTAAGTTGTAATGATTACAAGCGATTAAGTGTTGTTGATAAAGTTTAGCAAAATTGATGTCGTAAATAGTCATAGTGATTTTTCAATGTGGTTATTCAAATGTTGATGTAAAAGTTCTGGAGAAGTGCGGTTAAAATGGTAAGCGTTTTTTCATTTTAACTTTTTAAAAACGAGACATTGCAACCAATTCTACAGTATCGATATATTAATTCAAATATAACGTAGTAAAATGAGTTAAAAGAATTCTATAATATTAGGTGTTCTATATTTTCCTATGGTTATTTTGTAGAAAAGGACAATTCAATGAAATTTGAAGTAATTTATAAATTTTTCTTAGTGTGGGGATTAGCCTAAAGTTTGCTTTTTGTTGTTGCAAGTGGCATTTCAATGTGGTTAGGCTTTCCTTTTACTCAAGCCCTAGATATTCATCTTTTCTTTGCTGGATTTACCGTATTTGGTTTGTTACTGCATTTTTATAGCCGTAAGAAGAAATGGGTAAAAATCAACACGCAATTTGCCGATCTCATCACGCATAATCGTATGCCGTCTTACTGCAATTTAGATCGCTTGATGATGACTTTCGAACATTTTTCTATTCAACAAATCGCTGAGCAGCTCAATCTTTCGCTCCCCATGTTACTAGGTGAATTATCACAAGCTCAAATAAACATAACTGATTCCCACCGCACTTTACGCGAAAACTTTCCTCTTAACGATGAGAAAATTTTCGCCACCATTACGATTGCCTTGAAAATGCGGTTCAATCCAACATTACTTTAACGCCAATCAAATATACATTAAAAGTTCGGTAGAAAACCCCGAAGTGTTTCGGGGTTTATTTTTGCCGAAAAAATCTTGCCCAGCCATTAAAACTCCCCTATTATTCACCGCACTTTTTTCGCGTTTAGGAACAAAAAATGACAGAACAAACGTTTATCCCTGGCAAAGATGCCACATTAGAAGATAGCATTGCAAAATTTCAGCAAAAATTGACCGCACTTGGTTTTAATATTGAAGAAGCCTCTTGGCTTAATCCTGTGCCAAATGTATGGTCTGTGCATATTCGCGATAAAGACTGCCCTCAGTGTTTTTCTAATGGTAAAGGGGCAAGCAAAAAAGCGGCGTTAGCTTCTGCCCTTGGCGAATATTTTGAGCGTCTTTCCACTAATTATTTCTTTGCTGATTTCTATTTAGGGCAAGAGATTGCAAACAGCGATTTCGTGCATTATCCCAATGAAAAATGGTTCCCGATTGAAGAAGATGCTTTACTGCCTAATGGCATTTTAGATGATTATTTATTGGATTATTTTGATCCTAATGCCGAACTTACGCCTGAATTATTAGTCGATTTACAGTCTGGCAATTATGATCGCGGGATCGTGGCGATGCCTTATGTTCGTCAATCGGATGAACAAACCGTTTACATCCCACAAAGTATTATTGCTAACCTTTATGTCTCAAATGGCATGTCTGCGGGCAATACAAAATTTGAGGCACGCGTGCAAGGCTTGTCAGAGGTATTTGAGCGTTATGTGAAAAACAAAATTATCGCTGAAGCGATCAGCTTGCCGGAAATTCCAAAATCTGTAATGGATCGCTATCCATCTATTCAGGCCTCCATTGCAAAATTAGAGGAAGAAGGATTCCCAATTTATGCTTTTGATGCTTCACTTGGCGGAAAATATCCTGTTATTTGCGTAGTGTTATTAAATCCTAATAACGGCACTTGCTTTGCCTCTTTCGGTGCACATCCAAATTTCCAAGTGGCATTAGAACGTACGGTGACTGAACTTTTACAAGGCCGTAGCTTGAAAGATTTGGATGTCTTCTCACCGCCATCTTTCAATAACGATGATGTGGCTGAACACGCTAATTTAGAAACCCACTTTATTGATTCAAGCGGTTTAATTTCTTGGGATTTATTTAAACAAACACCAGATTATGAATTTACTGATTGGGATTTCAGCGGTACAACGCAGGAAGAATACAATAATTTAATGGCGATTTTCCGTGCGGATGAAAAAGAAGTTTACGTAATGGATTACAACCATTTAGATGTATATGCGTGCCGTATTATTGTACCAGGCATGTCTGATATTTATCCTGCAGACGATTTAATTTACGCCAACAACAATATGGGAATGGATTGGCGCGAAATTTTACTGGATTTACCAAACTGGCATCACGATGCGGAAACCTATCAAGAGTTATTAGAAGAATTAGATGGCCAAGATATTGACGATGCAACTCGCGTACGTGAATTTATCGGTATCGTTGCCCCTAAAAATAGCGGCTGGACAACTTTACGCGTCGGTGAATTAAAATCAATGCTCCACCTTGCATTAGGTGAATTAGAACAAGCATTAGATTGGGCAAACTGGACGCTGAATATGAACAGCTCCGTATTCACCACAGAACGTGTGAATTATTACCGTGCATTAATTTCCATCATTGAATTACATTTAGATCAAAATCGCGACCCAGCACAATATCGTGCAGTGTTTGAGAAAATGTATGGTAAAGATGCAGTTAAACAAGCTTGGGCAGCTGTCTCTGAAGGTGGTAATCCGTTCTACAATCTTCCAGCAAGTGATGAAAATTTGGAAAACTTTAAGGAACATCAAGCGTTGCTAGAGGCTTATGGGAAGTTGCAGAAAGCAAAGCGAACACATCAAAAATAAATTAGGCTTATATCGTACTTTCAATTCTTGAAAGTACGACCTACTTTTCTTTGCTTCGCCAAAGAAAAGTAGGCAAAAGAAAAACGTCCCTGCTTTTCCTTATTTCCTTTGTTTCATACAATTTGCTTAACGGAAATTTTCTGAACTCGCCGCAAACGGCTCAAACAGACGAAAATTTCCTACAAATTCTATGAAACAAAGGAGAAAAAGAAGGGAACCCATTTAATTCTACCTACAAATAAAATGACCTATAAAAACCGCCCTAAAACCAACCGCACTTTTAAATGATCCTCCGATAAACTCGGGACCCATATAAATCGCCTTTGCGACTTTCAATTTTTAAGCAATTTTCATCTGTCTGAGCAACGTAGTTGCGAGTTTAGAAAATTGCCGTAAAGAAAATTGAAACAAAGCAAAGATCAGCGATTTAACTGGGGGTACTTTTCTTTGCTTACTTTCTTTTGTACAAGCAAAAGAAAGTAAGTCGCCATTAGGCGAAATCCTAATGTAAAAAAACATACCTTTATGCTATAATCCGCCACAATTTTTGATCAAAAAAGGAATACCAATGACGGATTCAATCCAATCATCTATCACCCCTGTCAATATCGAAGAAGAACTCAAATCTTCCTACCTTGACTACGCGATGTCGGTTATCGTTGGGCGTGCATTACCTGACGTTCGAGATGGTTTAAAACCTGTTCACCGCCGCGTACTATTCTCAATGGATCGCGAAGGCAATACCGCCAATAAAAAATATGTAAAATCAGCGCGTGTTGTGGGTGATGTAATCGGTAAATATCACCCGCATGGTGACTCAGCCGTGTACGATACAATCGTTCGTATGGCGCAACCATTCTCACTTCGCTATATGTTGGTTGATGGGCAAGGTAACTTCGGTTCAATTGATGGTGATGCGCCAGCTGCAATGCGTTATACCGAAGTGCGTATGCAAAAAATTACGCAAGCATTGCTTACGGATTTGGATAAAGAAACCGTCAATTTCTCGCCAAACTATGATGGCGAATTAATGATTCCAGATGTATTGCCAACTCGTATTCCAGCACTTTTAGCAAATGGTTCTTCTGGTATTGCGGTAGGGATGGCAACTAACATTCCTCCTCACAACTTAAACGAAGTATTAAATGGCTGCTTGGCGTATATCGACAACAATGAAATTACCATTGATGAATTAATGCAACATATTCCAGGACCAGACTTCCCAACCGCTGCATTAATTAATGGTCGTAAAGGGATTGAAGAAGCCTATCGCACTGGTCGTGGTAAAGTGTATGTTCGTGCTCGTGCAACAGTAGAAACCAACGAAAAAGGACGCGAGCAAATCATCGTGTCTGAATTGCCATACCAAGTAAATAAAGCAAAATTAGTCGAGAAAATCGCTGAATTAATTCGTGAGAAAAAAATCGAAGGCATCAGCAATATTACTGACCTTTCAAACAAAGAAGGGATTCGTATTGAAATTGATATTAAACGTGATGCAGTAGGGGAAGTGGTATTAAACCATCTTTACTCGCTTACTCAAATGCAAGTGACCTTTGGTATCAATATGGTGGCATTGGATCACGGTCAGCCACGTTTATTTAATCTTAAAGAAATCATTGAAGCCTTTGTTTTACACCGCCGTGAAGTGGTGACACGTCGTTCTATCTTTGAACTTCGCAAAGCGCGTGAACGTACGCACATTTTGGAAGGTTTAGCGGTTGCTCGTTCTAATATCGATGAAATGATTGCGATCATTCGCAACTCTAAAAACCGTGAGGAAGCGGCAACAGCAATCAGCTCACGTTCTTGGACGTTACATAGCGATATTATTAATCTTCTTGATGTTTCTGCTCGTCCTGATGATTTAGAAGAAAATCTTGGTATTCAAGGCGAACAATATTACTTATCGCCAGCGCAAGTAAACGCAATTCTAGAACTTCGTTTACACCGTTTAACTGGCATTGCCTTTGAAGAAGTTGTAAAAGAATATGAAGAATTATTAGTTAAAATTGCGGATCTTCTTCATATTTTAAGTAGCGCAGAACGTTTAATGGAAGTGATTCGTGAAGAATTGGAAGAAGTGAAAGCACAATTCGGTGATGATCGTTTAACTGAAATTACTGCAGCTTCTGGCGATATTGATTTAGAAGATTTAATCGCACAAGAAGATGTGGTTGTGACACTTTCTCACGAAGGTTATGTGAAATACCAACCATTAACTGACTATGAAGCACAACGCCGTGGTGGTAAAGGTAAATCTGCAACGAAGATGAAAGAAGAAGATTTCATCGAAAAATTACTGGTGGCAAATACTCACGATACGATCCTCTGCTTCTCTAGCCGTGGCCGTTTATATTGGTTGAAAGTATATCAACTTCCTCAAGTAAGCCGTGGCGCACGCGGTCGTCCAATTGTGAATATTCTTCCATTACAAGAAAACGAGCGTATTACTGCAATCTTGCCAGTTTCTGCTTACGAAGAAGATAAATTCGTAGTCATGGCAACTGCTGGCGGTATTGTGAAGAAAATCGCCTTAACCGAATTTAGTCGTCCACGTTCAAATGGTATCATCGCATTGAATTTACGTGACGAAGATGAATTAATCGGCGTGGATATTACTGATGGCAGCAACGAAATTATGTTGTTCTCATCACAAGGTCGCGTGGTACGTTTTGCAGAAAATGCTGTGCGTGCAATGGGGCGTTTAGCAACTGGGGTTCGTGGTATCAAACTGTCTTTAACAAATGATATTTCTGACGATGAAAGTGCGGTCGAAATTGAAGATATTTCTGATGACAACGCTGAAGCATCATTAGACTTAAATATCGATAAAGTGGTTTCTCTCGTTGTACCAAAAGGTGAAGGTGCAATTTTAACCGCAACGCAAAACGGCTACGGAAAACGCACACAATTAAGTGAATACCCAACTAAATCACGTAATACAAAAGGTGTGATTTCAATTAAAGTGAGTGAACGCAATGGTAAAGTCGTTGCCGCAACTCAAGTAGAAGAAACAGACCAAATTATGTTGATCACTGATGCAGGAACACTTGTTCGCACACGCGTAAGCGAGGTAAGCATCGTAGGCCGTAATACTCAAGGTGTTCGTTTAATTCGTACTGCAGATGATGAACATGTAGTAAGTTTAGAGCGTGTTTGTGATGCAGATGAAGAAGATTCTTTGGAAGAAAGCGGTTCTGAAGAATAACCTATTATAAAATAGCAATCCGCACGTAAAACGTGCGGTTTTTATGTAAAATCTTTAAGAGCATGTAGATATAGTCTAACATTACATGCTCCTCTACTATCTCCACATTTTTATAGCGAGGATTTTTTCTGTTCATCGCTTAAGCTATTTACCTCCATACGTATAGTTTTTATAGTCAGACTTTCGTCTGGCTACAAGAAAAAACCGATTTTCAATCACTGAAAATCGGTTTAAAGAAGAACAATTTTATTGAACGATTTCGCCAACAATACTGCGAGTTGTTTCTTTCACTTCCGTAAGTTTCACTTTCACTATATCGCCTATTTTATAAATACGCTCACCTTTAATATAAAGGGCAATCTCATCGGAATTCACCTGCATTTCTTCTTTATTATTATGTAAAGTTGAAGCAGGTATAAACATTGAGGCGCCATTTTCTAATAATTGCACACGTAAGCCACCGCGCATCACATCTTGCACTTCCGCATCAAAGTCAGCATTTTCTGCGACTTTATCAGCAAGATAGCGACAATATAACCAATCTGCGATATCACGCTCAACCAAGCGATTTTGACGACGAGCCTCTTGTAAACGGGCCAGCACTTCATCTTGTGGCTTATTACAAGCTTGTTGTATCAATACTGCTTTAATTAAACGATGGTTCACCATATCAGAATATTTACGAATTGGTGATGTCCATGTAGCATACCCTTCTAAACCAAGACCAAAGTGCGGTGCTAATTCCGATTTAAATTCGGCGAAAGTTAAATAACGACGTAAACGGAATTCTAAATAGTCACCTTCAATTGGTTCAATATCATGGCGCATTTGACAATAACCGTTTAATGTTGCCAAATTTTCTACCGAATAACGCTCAGCAAGTTCAGCTTGATTTTGTTCATTGGCTAAATTTGCCATTAAGAAATTGTGCGCATTCTCTAAGAATTTTTTATCAAAACCGCTATGCGTATTGAAAATACCAGTCTGTGCATGCTCTGCTAAAAATTGCGCGGCACAAATGTTAGCAATAATCATCGATTCTTCGACAATTTGATTGGCTATACGACGATATTCAGCTTTGATTTCTGCCACTTTGCCATTTTCAGCGAGCACAAAAGAATAATCCGGTTTTTCTTTAAATAACAAAGAATGAGTCTTACGCCATTGAATACGTGCTTTGGTAAATTGATGTAACCAATCAATTTGCTGTGCAATTTCTGAAGTTTCGGGCTGCGATGCGTTATCTGCCAGTTCTAAATAATCCGACACTTTGTTGTAAGCCAATTTCGCTTTAGATTGAACATAAGCCGAAACAAAATGCGGTTTAGCTGTGATATTGCCTTCAAGATCCGTTTCGATATAACAAACAAGGGCTGGACGCGTTTCATTTGCGATTAACGAACATAATTCATCAGATAATTCGCGTGGCAACATAGGAATGTTAAAGCCCGGCAAATAATTGGTGAAACAACGCTGTTTCGCATCTTTTTCAATTTGAGAATCTAACGATATATAAGCAGTTGGATCGGCAATCGCAACAACTAATTTCCAACCTGTTTGTTCACCATTTTGTTCGATAGGCTCAATATATAAGGCATCGTCCATATCCATTGTGCTTTCTGAGTCAATCGTCACAAAATGAAGTGCAGTCAGATCTTCACGGGTTTGTTGATCTAACATTTCATAACTTTCAGCGCCTTGCACAGGATAACGAGATTGCTCATGACGTGCCAATGTTACCCACCAAGGGGCAAATTCATCGTCAGCGCGGCAAATAAATTGATTAATAGTGGCATAGAAAAAACGATCATCACGTAATGGGTGCGTTTTTAAATTCGCGACGACCCAATCGCCTTCTTGTAATTCTTCTTTAACTGATTTAGCTTGTTGTGCGCCAATGGGTTGGTTGATACTTGGATGATCCACCAAAACTTGCAATTTCTTGTCTTTATTGAACCGCACTTTTGCAATGAAACGTGTCAACATTGGCTCAATTAAGGATTCCGGCTCGGCTTGTTCTTTATCGCCTTGCTTTTCAATGGTGGCTTTGATTTTGTCACCGTGCATCACCTTTTTCATTGAAGGCGGCGCGATGAAATAGGTTTTCTTATCGCACTCTAAAAAACCATAGGCTTTATCTGTGCTTTTTACCACGCCTTCTACATGCTCTTTGCTGTCGTGGATTTGTTGCTTAAGTTGTGCGAGTAATGGATTATCTTGGAACATAGTTATATTTTAAAAAAGAGAAAAGGCAGACTGAAAAGCCTGCCTAAAAAGAATGTAAGAAAAATTATTCTTCGCCTAATTCGCCCATTGCGGTGATGCTGAAACCTGCATCTACGTGAACGATTTCACCGGTAATACCCGATGCTAAATCAGAGCATAAAAATGCCGCTGAGTTACCCACATCTTCGATAGTCACAGTGCGACGTAATGCAGCGGTTTTCTCAAAGGTAGAAAGCATTTTCTTGAAGTTTTTAATGCCTGATGCTGCTAAAGTACGGATTGGACCAGCAGAGATCGCATTCACACGAATACCGTCTTTACCTAAATCAGCAGCCATCACGCGAGTTGCAGCTTCAAGAGACGCTTTCGCTAAACACATGACGTTGTAGTTAGGAATTGCGCGTTCTGCACCTAAGTAAGATAACGTTAATAATGCAGCATTTGGATTTAAGTAAGGGCGGGCTGCTTGTGCCATAGCAACGAAACTGAATGCACTGATGTCGTGAGCGATACGGTAGCCTTCACGAGTCGCTGCGTTTACGTAATCACCATCTAATTGATCGCCTGGTGCGAATGCGATAGCGTGTACGAAACCATCAAATTTTTCCCAACATTTGCTTAATTCTGCAAAGCAGTTTTGGATGCTTTCATCGGTTGCCACATCTAAAGGAAGCACGATATCAGAACCAAATTCTTTGGCAAATTCTTCTACGCGCGGTTGTAATTTATTGTTTAAATAAGTGAAAGCTAGTTCTGCACCTTGTTCTTTCATTGATTTTGCGATCCCATAAGCGATAGAACGATTGCTTGCAAGACCGGTTACTAAAATGCGTTTACCTGTTAAGAAACCCATAATTTTTCCTATATTGTTAGCGTAAAAAACTTGCGTAGTATAAGCGAAAATTTGTCTTTGTACAAAGCAGACCAATTTTTCTAAAAAAACCAACCGCACTTTATTTACAAATTCGTTTGAGCAAAAACCTAAAATCAGCGAAAATAGCCCACATTTTTAATTGAATGAAGAAGAAACAATGAGTTATCCATTAGAAGAAGTTAATAAACGTCGCACTTTTGCGATTATTTCCCACCCCGATGCAGGTAAAACAACCATCACCGAAAAAGTACTTTTATACGGAAATGCGATTCAAACAGCAGGTTCAGTAAAAGGCAAAGGCTCGACTGCGCATGCCAAATCTGACTGGATGGAAATGGAAAAACAACGTGGGATTTCGATTACCACTTCCGTAATGCAATTTCCTTATAATGATTGCCTTGTGAACTTACTTGATACCCCAGGGCACGAAGATTTCTCTGAAGATACTTACCGCACTTTAACTGCTGTGGATAGCTGCTTAATGGTTATCGACTCCGCAAAAGGGGTTGAAGAACGTACAATTAAACTAATGGAAGTAACTCGCTTACGTGATACGCCAATCATCACCTTCATGAACAAACTTGACCGCGATATTCGTGATCCGATGGAATTGTTAGATGAAGTTGAAAATATTCTGAAAATTCGTTGTGCACCAATTACATGGCCTATTGGTTGCGGAAAATTATTTAAAGGCGTTTATCATATTGCTAAAGATGAAACCTATCTTTATCAATCCGGTCAAGGCTCAACCATTCAAGAAGTTCGCATTGTGAAAGGTTTAAATAGCCCCAAATTAGATGCCGCTGTTGGCGACGATTTAGCACAACAACTTCGCGATGAATTGGAATTAGTGCAAGGCGCAAGTAACGAATTTGAACATGATGCCTTTATTAAAGGTGAACTTACACCAGTATTTTTCGGGACAGCATTAGGTAACTTTGGTGTGGATCATTTCCTTGATGGTTTAACACAATGGGCGCCAAAACCACAATCTCGTCAAGCTGATACAAGAACAGTCGAAAGTTCAGAAGAAAAATTCAGTGGTTTCGTATTTAAAATTCAAGCTAATATGGATCCAAAACACCGCGACAGAGTTGCCTTTATGCGTGTTGTTTCAGGCAAATATGAAAAAGGCATGAAACTAAAACATGTTCGAATTGGCAAAGATGTGGTGATTTCTGATGCCTTAACCTTTATGGCGGGCGACCGCTCTCACGCAGAGGAAGCGTATGCGGGCGATATTATCGGCTTGCATAACCACGGTACGATCCAAATTGGCGATACCTTTACGCAAGGCGAAACTTTAAAATTTACCGGTATTCCAAACTTTGCGCCTGAGCTATTCCGCCGTATTCGCTTAAGAGATCCGCTCAAACAAAAGCAATTACTTAAAGGTTTAGTACAACTTTCAGAAGAAGGGGCTGTTCAGGTATTTCGCCCATTAATGAACAACGATTTAATTGTAGGTGCGGTGGGTGTCTTGCAGTTTGATGTGGTGGTTTCTCGTCTAAAAACTGAATATAACGTAGAAGCGATTTATGAAAATGTGAACGTTGCAACCGCACGCTGGGTGGAATGTGCCGATGCGAAAAAATTCGAAGAATTTAAGCGCAAAAATGAGCAAAATTTAGCTTTAGATGGTGGAGATAACTTAACCTATATTGCACCAACAATGGTAAATCTGAATTTAGCTCAAGAACGTTATCCTGATGTCGTTTTTTACAAAACTCGTGAACATTAAAACGACAAAGTGCGGTGAAATATCACCGCACTTTTCCAGAAAAAAAGCGTTGAAATTTAATTCAACGCTTTTCTTTTATTTATAGAGTTTTTCTTGTCTTAATCGCCAAAGTTGATAAACATTCACAACAACTAAAAATGCATTTAATAATGCTACAGGATAAGCGGCGATAATTACGCTATAGATGACAAATAAAATTGCACCAATGCTGTTCACTATGCGTAGATGTACGATAGATTTAAACAAAAATGATACTGCAACAAAAAAGGTTGCGATATAACCCAATAATTCAACTAAATTCAATTCCATAATTCTGTTCTCTTCGATTAAAAATAAAAACGGGCGCCATGATAAAAGATTTTTAAAATAAGGAAAAGATCAGAAAAAAAAGCAACCGATTGCAAGATAAAATTATTTTACCTTACAAAGAATAAAGGTATTTTTATCATCATGAGCAAATAAAAAGCCGGGACGAGTGCGCACATCTAAAATCTTGGGAAGCTTATCCAATTTGGGGGAATTAGATAACATTAGCTCGCTCAACCCGCACTTTGTCACCGGCTAAATTCTTTTAGCAATCTAGATGATCGTACTATGAACAATAAAAGAATTTAATAAAACGAGGTTCTATCTTTTTTAATAACTAGAATTCCAATTTCTACCATTCTAGAAATTAGATTGATTATAAACTATGAAGTAACTTTAGATTCAAGAGAATTCTAGAGAAATGAAAGTTATGATTTTATTCTAAATAAAGACAACTTGAACTAAAAGCATATAGAAAAGCGTGCCAATGGCAATAGATAGGAACATATTTTTCTTCCAAAAATGCAGACCTAGCACCACTATGCCAGCAAGAAAATCAGGGATACCATGATAACCAGTTAAAACATCAATATTCTTATAGCAATAAACTACAAGCATACCAAACATAGCTGGAGGTAAAACTTTCCCAAGATAGCGAATATATTGTGGAATCGGACGATTAGCTGGGAATATAAAAAATGGCAATAAGCGCGTAAATTGTACAGTAAGCACACAAATTCCAATAGTCATAATCTGTTCTGCAAGTGTCATTTTAGCGACTCCAATTTTGTGTCTAATTTAGGCCCACGCATAGTTAGAATTAACCAGATACCAATTAATGTTGGAATTAAGAAATATTCTTTTCCTACAATCAGTAAAAAAGCCAATGCAATCCCTAAACCTAAAAGAGAGCTTTCATGAGATTTTTCCTTTATCCAATTTTCTGCAAAAATGACTAAGAAAAGAGCGCTCATCGAGAATTCCACACCTTTTAAATCAAAAGGTAAAACAGAGCCAAATAAGTTACCCATTGCTGCGCCAACCACCCAATAAATATGCAAATATAAGCTGACAAAAAACATATACCAACCTTTATCTAAGTGCGGTGGAATTTTGGCCATATAATTTAAAGAAAAAGATTCATCTACAAGAGTAGTAATTAAATACCAACGTTTATGACCAATATATACCCCATATTTTTCTAACATTGATATGCCATAGAAAATCTGGCGAGTACTGATCATCAAGGTAATTAATAACACACTGATTGGAGAAAAAGGCGCGATAAGTGCTCCAGCAGCAATAAACTCAACAGAACCAGCATAAATAAGTAAAGCCATCAAAGTAGGATATAAAAATCCGAAACCTAGTGCCTTCATATAAATACCGTATGCCACACCAAGAAATAAAAATCCTGCAATCATTGGCGCACTATAAGGAAAAGCAGCTTTAGCCGCTGCACTAATCGGATGGGGCTGCTGATTTTGTTGAGAAAAATTCATTTATTACTTCTATAAATCTAAAACAGATAGCCCAGGTAAAGTTGAAAAACTTTGAGCCTTTACGGTTTGATAAAAATCTTCTAAATAAGAAAGGGATTCATCTTCTTTGCGAATTGCTGCATATAAGTTGCTATATAAACCTTCCTTTGTGACTTTTCTTGCCACGACATAGCCCTTTTCCAAATAAGGCAACGCAGCCCAATAAGGGATAGTCGCAATGCCACGACGACTTGCCACTAATTGAATCATAGCAATAGTCAATTCTGTTGTGCGGCGAGTAGGATTAATTCCTTTTGGTTTAAGCACTTTACGCAATAGATCTAACATATCATCAGGAACCGGGTAAGTTACCCAGGTTTCATCTGCAAAATCTTCCGCATCCCAAATTTCTTTTTCTGCTAAAGGGTGATCTTTTGAGCAAATCCCAACCATTTCATAAGAAAAGAGCGGTTTAAAAATTACATCATCATTATGCTCTACTTCTGATACTATCGCCCAATCTGCTCGGTGAGAAAGCAATAAACCAACAGGATCCGTATGAAAACCAGATACAATATCCAACTCAACTAGCCCCCAATGCCGGCGAAATTCGTCCATAGCAGGCATTAACCAATCAAAACAAGTATGACATTCCACAGCTATTCTCAGCTGACCCGCATCACCATGTTTAACGCGTGCAAGATCACGTTCAGCATCAACAACTTTTGGCATTACCTCATTAGCAAGACGAATTAAACGCTCTCCTGCCGAAGTAAAACGAAGTGGATTACTTTTACGTTCAAACAAAGGCAAACCAAACTGTTCTTCTATTAATTTAATTTGGTGAGAAAGAGCAGATTGCGTTAGATATACTCGTTTTGCTGCTAAAGAAACGCTCCCTGTCTCTTTTAAGGCTAATAAAGTTTTAAGATGTCTAAATTCTAGAAAGGTTGGTTTCATTAAAAATATTCATATAAAATAGAAAATTAGATGATAGATATAATACCTTAAAATACGAAATATTCGAATTAATATTCTATAGAGAAAACAAAAACCCCAGTTATCCAACTGGGGTTCTTCTATTCTTA
>NZ_LCTH01000001.1:0-3069 GCF_001008275.1 Haemophilus haemolyticus | reverse complement strand
ACTGTTCTTTAAAAAATTGGAAACAAGCTGAAAACAAGAGATTTTCGAGAGAAAGTCTGAGTAGGCGAGACAGGAAAGTGAAAAGAGGGAACAGAGAAGGAAACTCTGAAAGCAAACCTGTTTTGCATAAAATCTTGATTGAACAAAAGCAATCAAGTGTTTAGTTGAATGAAGATACGCATCAAATTGACCGCACTTTCAAGTAAAAACTTAAAGTGGTTGAAAACATTTGAGGTTGTATAGTTAAGTGACTAAGCGTACAAGGTGGATGCCTTGGCAATCAGAGGCGAAGAAGGACGTGCTAATCTGCGAAAAGCTTGGATGAGTCGATAAGAGGCGTTTAATCCAAGATATCCGAATGGGGAAACCCAGTAGATGAAGAATCTACTATCAACAAGTGAATACATAGTTTGTTGAGGCAAACCGGGAGAACTGAAACATCTAAGTACCCCGAGGAAAAGAAATCAACCGAGATTTCGTCAGTAGCGGCGAGCGAAAGCGAAAGAGCCTGTTAATGATAGCAGCAGAGATAGAGGAATAAGCTGGGAAGCTTAGCGACACAGGGTGATAGCCCCGTACTCGACATCCAGGCTGTGGTACTAAGTTAACGAGAAGTAGGGCGGGACACGTGATATCCTGTTTGAAGATGGGGGGACCATCCTCCAAGGCTAAATACTCCTGATTGACCGATAGTGAACCAGTACTGTGAAGGAAAGGCGAAAAGAACCCCGGTGAGGGGAGTGAAATAGAACCTGAAACCTTGTACGTACAAGCAGTGGGAGCCCGAAAGGGTGACTGCGTACCTTTTGTATAATGGGTCAGCGACTTATATTTTGTAGCGAGGTTAACCGAATAGGGGAGCCGAAGGGAAACCGAGTCTTAACTGGGCGAATAGTTGCAAGGTATAGACCCGAAACCCGGTGATCTAGCCATGGGCAGGTTGAAGGTTGGGTAACACTAACTGGAGGACCGAACCGACTAATGTTGAAAAATTAGCGGATGACTTGTGGCTGGGGGTGAAAGGCCAATCAAACCGGGAGATAGCTGGTTCTCCCCGAAATCTATTTAGGTAGAGCCTTGAGCGGACACCTTTGGGGGTAGAGCACTGTTTCGGCTAGGGGTCCATCCCGGATTACCAACCCGATGCAAACTACGAATACCAAAGAGTGATACTCAGGAGACACACGGCGGGTGCTAACGTCCGTCGTGGAGAGGGAAACAACCCAGACCGCCAGCTAAGGTCCCAAAGTCTATATTAAGTGGGAAACGAAGTGGGAAGGCTTAGACAGCTAGGATGTTGGCTTAGAAGCAGCCATCATTTAAAGAAAGCGTAATAGCTCACTAGTCGAGTCGGCCTGCGCGGAAGATGTAACGGGGCTCAAATATAGCACCGAAGCTGCGGCATCAGTAGCAATACTGTTGGGTAGGGGAGCGTTCTGTAAGCGGATGAAGGTTGATCGAGAGGTTGGCTGGACGTATCAGAAGTGCGAATGCTGACATAAGTAACGATAAAACGGGTGAAAAACCCGTTCGCCGGAAGACCAAGGGTTCCTGTCCAACGTTAATCGGGGCAGGGTGAGTCGGCCCCTAAGGCGAGGCTGAAGAGCGTAGTCGATGGGAAACAGGTTAATATTCCTGTACTTGGTAAAGCTGCGATGTGGGGACGGAGTAGGTTAGGTTATCGCACTGTTGGATATGTGCGTTTAAGTTGGTAGGTGGGAAGTTTAGGCAAATCCGGACTTCCTTAACACTGAGAGATGATGACGAGGCTCTACGGAGCTGAAGTAACTGATACCACACTTCCAGGAAAAGCCACTAAGCGACAGGTTTTACTAAACCGTACTGAAAACCGACACAGGTGGTCAGGTAGAGAATACTCAGGCGCTTGAGAGAACTCGGGTGAAGGAACTAGGCAAAATAGCACCGTAACTTCGGGAGAAGGTGCGCCGGCGTAGATTGTAAGGGCTAGCCCCTGAAGGTTGAACCGGTCGAAGATACCAGCTGGCTGCAACTGTTTATTAAAAACACAGCACTCTGCAAACACGAAAGTGGACGTATAGGGTGTGATGCCTGCCCGGTGCTGGAAGGTTAATTGATGGTGTAATCGAAAGAGAAGCTCCTGATCGAAGCCCCAGTAAACGGCGGCCGTAACTATAACGGTCCTAAGGTAGCGAAATTCCTTGTCGGGTAAGTTCCGACCTGCACGAATGGCATAATGATGGCCAGGCTGTCTCCACCCGAGACTCAGTGAAATTGAAATCGCCGTGAAGATGCGGTGTACCCGCGGCTAGACGGAAAGACCCCGTGAACCTTTACTATAGCTTGACACTGAACATTGAATTTTGATGTGTAGGATAGGTGGGAGACTTAGAAGTAGTCACGCCAGTGATTATGGAGTCGTCCTTGAAATACCACCCTTTAACGTTTGATGTTCTAACGAAGATTGCGGAACGCGGTCTCGGACAGTGTCTGGTGGGTAGTTTGACTGGGGCGGTCTCCTCCCAAAGAGTAACGGAGGAGCACGAAGGTTTGCTAATCACGGTCGGACATCGTGAGGTTAGTGCAATGGTATAAGCAAGCTTAACTGCGAGACAGACAAGTCGAGCAGGTACGAAAGTAGGTCATAGTGATCCGGTGGTTCTGAATGGAAGGGCCATCGCTCAACGGATAAAAGGTACTCCGGGGATAACAGGCTGATACCGCCCAAGAGTTCATATCGACGGCGGTGTTTGGCACCTCGATGTCGGCTCATCACATCCTGGGGCTGAAGTAGGTCCCAAGGGTATGGCTGTTCGCCATTTAAAGTGGTACGCGAGCTGGGTTTAGAACGTCGTGAGACAGTTCGGTCCCTATCTGCCGTGGGCGTTGGAGAATTGGTTGGGGCTGCTCCTAGTACGAGAGGACCGGAGTGGACGCACCACTGGTGTTCCGGTTGTGTCGCCAGACGCATTGCCGGGTAGCTAAGTGCGGAAGAGATAAGTGCTGAAAGCATCTAAGCACGAAACTTGCCAAGAGATGAGTTCTCCCAGGTTATAAACCTGTAAGGGTTGTTTAAGACTAAGACGTAGA